>JBIIEI010000035.1:0-45669 GCA_044237915.1 Silvanigrellaceae bacterium
AGGGAGTAGCTTGAAAAGTGAAATTTTATCGTCTTCTCAAGATTCAGATTGTAAACAAGAAAATTTAGCAGGAGACATTATGTTCGTTTAAGTTGCAGATTTCCATTTTCAACTGAACCAAAACAGTTTAAAACGATGTTTCGGAAACGAAAATGTGTTTCTGTACCCAAAATTTAACAGAGAGTTCAGCTCGTACACTCGCATAAAATGCAACGGTATTGATGTGGGCATTGGAATGAACCATGAGCAGTGCGTGTCCTCGGCTATTGTGAATCCTAACCAGTTTTCGCGGTTCACAGAATTTGTAGACTTTCTTCTCAAGTTTTTGACTCCAGAGCAGCTGAACCAGGCAAGGATTTCGCGGATTGACTTTGCGTTTGAAGTGGAAATCCCTTTTGCTGCCTGCCGGCAAGGCATAGACGTTAAGAGAAAAAGAAGGGTTCTTGAGTTCCAATCAGATCGTGAAATGCAAACCGGATTTGTGATCGGAACTGGTGACTCTAAAATCTGCGGGTACGACCCTGCAAAGAGGAAAGGCAGCGTACGCCAGAAGAAAGATGCACACAGATGCCCTGCCATGACACGTATCGAACATCAAATGCGAGGAAAAAGGCTCAAACAGATCGTGTCAGGCATTGCAGATCTCAACCGGCTTAAAGCCCTTGCTGATCCTGAATTTAAGCAACACCCATTCAAAGATGTCGTTTTGAATTCTGTAAAAGTGATTAAGCCCGCATCGAAGAGCAAGAAAGATCCGCCGGCAATTTGTTGCGCACTCGCAACTGTTACAGAAACTCTTCACCATCAGCCATTCAAAATTGCAAAGAGATCCTTAAGCCAACGTGGGCTTTCAATGCCATTTTTAGATGCCTGCATTCAAGTCACACCGCAGAAACCTAAGCTTACTGAAATGTTTTCGTTTCGGATGGCTGAGTACATGCAAGGATTCACGTCCATGGAGCATCAAGCAATGAAAAGAAACAAGACATTTAGCAGAAACGGGGAGCCTTACATTCCTCTTCGCGTTGCCGCCGAAATGCTGGGATGCGATGTTGTTACTCTCGAAAGGTGGATCAGCAAGATCCCTGACATTCAAATTCATGCCAATCCATTCAACAGATATCGTTCCATCAAGGAAGCGGATTTAGCTTGTCTGCAGCAGAGAACACTCGTGCCAAAAGAAAAAGCAGGTCCAAAAATAGAGATACAAGAGAGTCCTCAAGCAAGCGTTCCACACAAAAACAAAGGTGCAAAGAAAGCCTCAAAGCAGCGGAAAGGGTTGGCAACACCTTCAAAGCAAGAAGTACTGCCTGGATTCGCTGAAGGTGACTCAAACAACCATCAACAAAACCATGGTGAGGAAACCAATGAGACTCTCAAAACTCTACCAAACCAATGAAACCCATGATACGAAAGCCGTGATTATTGAAAAGTTCATAATTCCGTCCGAAGTTTGTGAGCGGTTCTCTCTCTCACGCAGCATGCTTTCAAAGCTGATGGCGCAAAGGCAGATTCCATATTACAAGTTCGGACGTTCTGTGCGGTTTCGGCTGGATGAAATTACGGAGTGGGCTCGCAAGAGGAAATTCCCATGACGAAATTTGATTCGAAGAAATTTAAAGGAAATCGCATCTACGTAAGGCTTCCTAAACAAAAACTCATTGAGCGCATCATGCACTGGAATGAAAAAAAAGAGTGCTATGAGTATCCAACATCCGGGCACTGGTATCGTGCTCGTCGCAAGGTGAGCGGCAGTGTAGGCCCTTTTCGATATGAAGCAAGACACTTCGATTCGCTCGATGAATGTCATGCGTTTCAGCGTTTTGAAAAGCAAAGATCATTGCCAGAATCCTCTGCTAAAGTAGGCGCAACTTTTTCGCATGGGGAACCCACAACCCCGGCAGATGAAGTTTGTTCAGGCACGACTCTTAGCCAGGTTTTCGAGTTCTGGAAGTTGGCACGAATGGGAAGGCTCGCTGAAACATCGCAGGTTCATTATCTGCGTTTGATAGAGAGGCACATTAGGCCCTACTTGTTTCGATTGCCTGTGAAAGCGGTTAACGAATTTGTAGTGCGAGATTGGCTTTTCGAGTTGCAGAAATCGGTTGGTAAAAACCATCAGTCGAAATTGCGAAAAAATTTTGATCACGAACTCCAAATGCTTGGCATTTTGCTCAGACTCTATACGACCTCAAATTTCGCAGACGCGGCAGGGTTTTCGTACCCAATTACGCGCGAGCATCGAGAACAGTCGCACTTTAAAAAACAGACCTCGGCACGCCGCCTTGATCTCACTTTTGAAGATTTTGCTGTCTTTCGCAATGAATTGTCGAGACAGCCTAAATTTGGAGAAACGCTTGCAGCGCTTGCCACTGTTCAATTTACCTGTGCATTGCGAATCAGCGAAGCTGTTGCCCTGCACTGGGAAGATGTCAAGCTTGATCAAGCCGATCCTCAAAATTCGAGTCTCACGATATGCAGGCACGCCTTGTTCTTTCGAAGAAAAGACAAGGTTGACAGAATCGAGGCAGGATTTAAGAACGCGACTGGACAAGATGGAACCAAGACGCTTCCGCTTTGTTCCTTTTCTTATCAGGCTCTGAAGAATCTGTCGGTGCATGGATTGAAGGGCTTGGTATTTCGAAATGAAGAGGGCAAGTTTTTTTCAATGCGGCAAGTGCAGTATGCATACGACACTGCATTCGAGAAAGCGGGCCTTCCTTATCGCGGCACTCACATCATGAGGCACGGTGGTGCCAGCTGGGTACTCAATTTGTCCAATGGTGACTTGCACGTCGCCCAGCAGCTTCTGGGGAACTTGGATATCGAGACTGTGAAGATCTATGCCAAGCGAAACAAGGGAGCACTTCAACAGACCTTTCGTGCAACCTGGGACACTCCCCAATCCCGGCAGGACGGCATCCAGACCCGGCAGGATTCCCTACTGCTTTTAGCTGACTCATTTGAGCCAACTTGAGCAACGAGTTGTAGCAATTTGTAGCAAAGAAAATTGACCACAAAAAAACCCGCTGGTTAAGCGGGTGTCTTTTTTTACCTGGCGGAGAGAGGGGGATTCGAACCCCCGGTACCCTTGCGAGCACGCCTGATTTCGAATCAGGTACATTCAACCACTCTGCCATCTCTCCAGAAGGTGAGTGAGCTACTTAACACACGACTTTCGGGCTGCCAAGTCCTCGGCAAAAAAACCCGTAAGAGTGCTCAAATTCTAAGATTTTTTTGCTGGAAGTGCGGGCTTTGTGGCGACGAGTACGACGTAATCGAGATCCCGTCGGGAGGGATTCTCGGCCATGGCGACGTTTGCGGCCCACATTTTGCGGATGAGGGGATTGACCTTGGCGACGATTTCGGGCTCATTGACGCGATCTTTAACGTAACGGGCGAAGGGGCTGAAAACGTGTTCACTGATGTCTTCGACGTCATTGACATGAAAACCGGTGCCGATGAGTTTTGAAACGAGTTCATCAACGGGGTAATAGTTTTCTTTAGGGAATTGCCAAAACGAGCGTCCGACATAGGAAACAAACCAGCGCGAGATAAATTTTCTTTTGGGGGGAGTGAGGCTGGGGAGGCAATCGGCCAAGATGAGTTTTCCGCCGGGTTTTAAGACGCGGAAAGCTTCCCATAGAAAGTCTTCGCGGGTGACAAAGTGAAAAGCGGCTTCGAGGCTAATCACCTTGTCAAATGTGCCCTCTGCATGGGGGATTGCGGTGGCAGAGGCCTCTTCAAATTGCAGCCGGGAGGCTTCGGGTTCCTGAGCCATGCGCTTGCGAGCAGCTTCAACTTGCATGGAGGTGATGTTGATGCCCGTGATGTGTGCAGGGTTAAATTTACGAAGCCATAAGAGGTCTTGATCTCCAAATCCGAAGCCCACATCGAGAACTTTGTCGGTGGGTTTAAAATTTGCCTTTTCGCCGACATGTGCTGCGAGGGCTTCGCAGGCGTCATCGTAGGTTTTCGCATTTTTCCAATACCCGAGGTTTAAATACAGAGATTTGTTTCCAAGGTTATTGTGAGTTGCAAGGACGTTGTAAATGGCCTGTGGGCGGGTTTTAATCGGGTTGAAAAATAACCAGAGGAGGCTGAGGGATTCGCGCAATTTATGGGGAGATGGCATTTTTATACGCTCGAAGAAAAAAGATTGCCAAGCTAAAGAATTAAAAGGGTAAACTAGGGACAGCATCGCCGCAAGTGAGACTTGAAGTGATGTGTCAAGAGAATTATCTAAACAACTTGTCAAGTAAGGTAAAAAGAGTTTTCGATTCTCGGCTTGTCAAACTGGCTTCGCAGTCGATATTCACAGCACGAGATTCACGGAGGGGGCCCACTCTTTTTTGAGGACCCTCGACGGAATTGTATTTAGTGGCATAGATAGCAATGGTTTCAAACAGAGTTTTCTCGTCATTTTTGATCAAGTGTACAGCAGGGATGGCGAGATTAAGGGTGAATATTGCAAAACTTGGAATGTTCGTTGTTTCAACATAATAAAGTAACCCAATAGCTGAATCGACAACTGTGATTTCTTGCGCAGCAAATGTTCTTGCTTCTCCTTCAATGACGGTTTTGAGTGATATTTCTTCGTTTTCTTGAGTGGGCAAGATTAAAATGGATTCAAAATTTTCGCCTTTACAAGTGAATTGATTGGCTTTGATAATTTCATTGGCGTGTGCCGCAGGAAGGAATGAATGAGAGAGGAGCGTAACAACCAGAAATGCGAGGGAGCGCATGTAAACCTCCATGGAGAAAAAGGAAGAGAGTTAAAAACACTGCGGAGCTAAGGTGAAGAACGTTTGAATTGAATACAAAGCATAGTTTGTACTTCTATTGATGATCATCATGTTCTGACCACAGGTCCATCAGCCCAAAGGCATGCCTAGAGCCGAGAAAGGCTTGCGTCAGTCGATGGTGCTTGTGTACGTCCAGCGTTACCTTGCTGAGACCGATCTTTCTTACAAAAAGGGGATGCATGCTGTGAACGACCTGTTGTTCGCTCGAGCTCAGATGGCGATGTCGTTGGGGTTTCATATTATTTTTGCGGTTATTGGGATGGCCATGCCCTTGCTCATGGTCATTTCTGAAGTTCTGTGGCTCAAAACCAAAGACCCCCAGTATCTCGAACTCACCAAGCGCTGGTCGAAGGGAACTGCGGTCATGTTTGCGGTGGGTGCTGTTTCGGGAACAGTGTTGTCGTTTGAGCTTGGCCTTTTGTTTCCTACGTTTATGAGGCATGCAGGGCCGTTGGTTGGGATGCCATTTTCCTTGGAAGGATTTGCATTTTTTACCGAAGCGATTTTTTTGGGAATCTACCTCTATGGCTGGGGAAAAATCTCAAAAGGGCTTCATCTTGCAGCAGGAATTGTTGTTGCGTTGAGCGGTGCTTTGTCGGGAGCCTTTGTGACACTCGTCAATGCGTGGATGAACACCCCCGAGGGCTTTCGGCTTGTCGATGGAAAATTTGTAGACATCGATCCCCTCGAAGCCTTTTTTACACCGGCGGCTCCCCATGAAGTTATTCATATGTTGGTGTCTGCATATATGGCAACAGGCTTTGCTGTTGCGGCGGTGCATGCTCATGCCTTGTTAAAGAAACGAAACGTCGCCTTTCATCAAAAAGCCCTCTCCATTGCACTCTTCATGGCCATTCCATTTACACTTGTGCAGCCCCTGGTAGGTCATTTTGCTGCTCAACGCATTGCTGTGTTGCAGCCCATGAAACTTGCTGCTGCAGAAGGGCTTTTCGAAACAACGAAACAAGCCCCACTCGCTCTGGGTGGTATTCCAAATTACGAAACAGAAAAGCTCGAATATGCACTAGAAATTCCCAAAGCACTTTCATTTCTGGCCTTTAATGACTTTGATGCTGAAGTGAAGGGGCTTAAAGAGATTCCGAAAAAAGACTGGCCTCATCCCATCGTTCACTGGGCCTTTGACTTGATGGTTGGAATTGGAACCTTTCTGGCGGGAGTTGCAGTGTGGGGAGCTTGGTTGGGTTATAAAAAGGGGTTTCAGTTCGACCAAAAATACTTTTTACGCACCCTCCTTGTTTCGGGGCCTTTGGGTTTTATCGCGATTGAAGCGGGTTGGACGGTGACGGAAATGGGGCGTCAACCGTGGGTTATTTACAACGTTTTGCGCACTGCAGATGCTGTCACTCCGATGCCGGGAATCATTGTGCCATTTGTTACGTTCTCCATCGTGTATCTGTTTCTTTCTGTCGCTGTTGTTACCTTGCTCGTGCGTCAGTTTCGTGCAACTTCGGATGTTATTTTAGAGACCAAAGGAGACCACCCATGAGTCTGGCCGAGCTGATGGGCTGTGTTTTACTGGGTGCGCTCCTTATTTATGCCGTGCTTGGAGGAGCAGATTTTGGAGGTGGGGTTTGGGATCTTTTTGCTTCGGGGCCCCGCGCGGCACAGCAACGCAAATTGATAGAAAAGGCATTAGCTCCGGTCTGGGAAGCAAATCACGTCTGGCTTATTCTCGCTGTGGTTCTGCTTTTTGGATGCTTTCCAGTGGCTTTTTCGGTCATCACGACGGCGTTGCATGTGCCACTCAGTTTAATGCTCTTGGGCATTGTGTTGCGCGGTTCTGCATTTACCATTCGTCAGTACGACACAACACAGGGCATTACTCACCTGAAGTGGGGAAGGGTGTTTGCCATTTCAAGTGTCATTACCCCCCTTTTCTTGGGTATTATTGTGGGAGCACTCAGCGCAGGAGAAATTCGCGTCGAGAATGATATTCCAGTCACAGGATTTTTTGCACCTTGGTTTAATTTGTTTTCTGGAATGGTAGGTCTGTTTACTTTAGCGCTGTTCTCATTTCTAGCAGCAGTTTTTTTGATTCACGAAACCGACGATGTCCTTCTGCAGAATGACTTTCGCAAACGAGCTTTGTATGCGGCAATTGCAGTGGGTGTCTTTGCGCTGGCAACAGGATGGAGTGCACGGGGCGAAAGTTTGCACGAGTTTCGAGGGCGCTTATTGGGATCGTGGTGGAGCATTTTGCTGCAGATCACAACAGCTGCAACGGCCCTGGGCGTATTTTTTTCACTTTGGAAAAGGCATTTTCGCATGGCACGCATTTTGGCAGCAGCGCAGGTGTGCCTTATCATTTCCGGATGGGCATTTGCTCAGTTTCCGTATTTGATTGCACCTGACGTTCGGTTGGAAGCTGCTGCAGCGCCTGCGCAAGTTCTGCGCATTACGTTTCTCATTCTGGGGCTGGGACTTTTTGTGCTGGTGCCTTCACTCTTTTGGCTGTTTCGAATCTTTAAATTTACTTCAAAAAAGTGAAAGTTCCATTTTTTCCGTCTGCATTCATCGTAACGCGAGCAACGTAAAAGTCTTTTTGCACAATTTCGCCATCTTTGTCGAAAGCGATTTCTCCCAGTGGTGTGAAATATTTACCAGCCAAGATCTGTTTATTTAAATCGATGCGCACTTGAGGAAGGGAGGCTCCTGTGATTTTCGATTTTTTATCGACTTCTTTGAGAGCTTCTACAAATACTTGTACTGCGGTAAATGCTTGAGCCGCAATTTGCAGGGGAATTTTTCCGTGCTTTTTATTATAAAGATCGATAAAGGCAGTGTTAATTTCGCTTTTAACTTCTGGGCTATAGGCTTGCGCAATAACGATGCCATCGCAATATTTTTGGCAGATGGGGAAGATATTGTTGGTGTTGAGGCCGTTTCCTCCCACAATCACGCCTTTAAAGCCCATCTGTTTGAGCTGCTTGATGAGGTTACCGCTATCTGCAGCAAGGCCCGAAATGACAATGAGTTCAGGTTTAAGCGCAAGAGCGCTTGTGACCTGGGTTGTAAAATCGGTATCGGTCGTTTGAAACTTCTGAGTGGTGATGACCTCAAGATTCTGTTTCTTTATCGTCTCTTGAAATGTTCCGGTTTCAGAAACAGAAAAGGCATCATTTTGAGCATAAAATACGGCTACTTTTTTGATTTTAGGATCGATATCCAGGGCCGCTTTAATGGCTTTCGGAGCCACAATTGCAATGGGAGCCGAAACACGCGCAATGTATTGACCGATTTGGGGAATGCCCTTTGCGGTATTGGAAGGCGCGAGGACGGGAACTTTAGAACGTTCTGCGAGAGGATCTGCACTGAAGGCTTGTTGCGAGAGTGTGGGTCCGACAATACCAAGAACAGATTTGCCGATGAGGCGATTAAAGGTGTTGATGGCTCCCATTTCGTCGCCGCCGGTATCTTCTACCAAAAGTTTGACTGGAACGCCGTTGATACCGCCTTTGGAATTAAAATACTCTTCTGCAATTTTCGCGCCTTGAATCTGTTCTTGTCCAAGCAGTGCTACGTTTGATGTTTGTGCAACTGCCATTCCTAATGCAATGGGGGCTTCAACATTGGTTACTGCGGCAGCCTTTAAAGAAAGTAAAGAGAGGCTGGCTGTCAAGAGTATTTTTTTTGGAAATCTTTTAGTCACGGGGTTAGCTCCTTCGGGATTCAGTTGTGAAAGCCTATTCTTAAGTATTCAACTCATACGCTGACTTGTGCACAAGAGCAAGACTAAAGTTTTGTTTCCTTTACTTAATGAGAGCCAAAGAAGCGCGAGATCACGTGACTTTTGTACAAAACTCCGAGAAAATTCTCCCAGAACGCAAAAAAAAATAAATATTGAGTGGAGGGCATTTTCGATATGAAAGTCTTCGTGACCGGAGATCATTCTCCTTTGTGTGAACGCTTGTTACGAAAGCTCATCCAAGAAAAACACGACGTCACACTGCTTTTAGAGCCCAGATCTTCGTGGGATGGCATTGCAGGCATCAGGCAGGTTTTAAGACGCCCACTCTATGATGTCGCTGCGGATTCTCAAATTCTCAAAGATCAAGATGTCGTTTTGCACGGGATACAATGGCCTCGGTTTGATGGGACATGGAACGAGCTTCATTCTCGCATTACGCTCGACACCGCTGATTTTGCACGTGTTTGTGCCAAAGCGGGTGTGCGAAGGTTTGTGTATCTCAGCACCGAAAAGGTCATTCAGGACATCGAAGAGCTACAAAAGGTAACGGAAAGGCACCCTTATCCGAGGCGGATCAATTCCGCCTTTGGAAGAGCGCATATGCTTGCAGAAAAAGAAATTCTTGGCTTGAAAGTTCCCATGGAAATTTTAACTTTGCGGCCGGCGCATCTGTGGGGAGCAGAAAACTCAATCAGAGCATTTCGTCTTGAAGCTCCACAAACAAAAAAGATGGTGTGGGTTAATGAAGGGCGATGTTTAATGGAAACGGTGCATGTCGACAATCTGGTCGAGGCTTTAAATCAGTCGCTCATTTACGGCCAGAATCGTGGAATTTATTTTGTGACTGATGGAAGAGCGCAGACCTTGCGCGAACATGTCGGTGGAATTATCAATGCGCTTTGGGTTGACGTTCCTCGCATCTCGGTTTCCTCAAGAAATGCAAAGGCCCTGGCCACCATGGGGGAGGCTGTTTGGAATTTTTTAAGGCTGCCCCATCGTCCACCGTTGACACTTGCAGAATGGTACTTTGCGGCCGTGACGCGCACCTATAATATTGCGCGCACACGAAGTGAATTGCTCTATTCTCCGGTTATTTCCATTGAGCTGGCATTGCATCAAATCTCAACGCATGCATTTGAAGAGAGTCAGATCGCGAAGGCAGCTTCATAGATTTTTCGAAAGTTGTTTCTGTTCCTGTATAATGAACAGCGGTATTTCAATGAATTCATAGTTGACATGGTGTCTTGCAAAGACATACGCACAAGAGAGCTATGGTGTCGGGAATAGTATTTTAGCTTTTGCTAGAAATCGAAGCATGACAAGAAACATGACATCATAATTTCTTGAAAAATTGTAATAGATCAGAAATACTCACCGCATGTAAAATAAAATATCAGGAGAAGTCGATGAGAGTTCGTTCCCTGTTTACTGTTTGCTCTGCGCTGGTTTTTGTATCTTTGTCCTCAATGCAAACGGGAAGTGCGCAAGATGTTCCCTTCGATGAATATGCTAGCCACGACGTCACTTCTTTTGCAGGAAATCGATTTGGTTGGCATCCAGAACCATCGGGTTCTTCGCTTTCAAGGCCTGTCACCTTGTGGGCAACTTGGTACTATTTGCCCAGTTACAAGGCCGTTTCATCTTCTAATTTTCCTTTGCTTGGTTCAAGTCAAAAGCCAATAGCCTACGTTGCAACCCGAAAAATTTGGTGCAACATCGCCGTACAGGGCTCAGTCGTACTTGAAAATGTGCTTGGGGGCGTTGAAACACTCAACGTTGGAGCAGGCGGGACCTCCCATTCACAACATGATTGCAGCGATCAGCTCGATGAACCTGAAGTGAATCGCCGTGTCTTTCAGAAGGCTTCAGGACAGTACGGTGATGGGGTCGAAGGTTTTACGTTGTCACCTTTTCGCACCATAGCGGTCGATCCTTCACTCATTTCCATTGGCTCGGTGGTCTATATTCCTGAAGCTCGGGGTATTTCTGTGATGCTTCCCGATGGCGAAAGTGTGACCCATGATGGCTACTTTTTTGCTGCAGATATCGGTTCCGGAGTGAGAGGAAATCACATCGATGTTTTTATGGGAACAGCGCGCGAAAATCCCTTTGACTTTGTGAAGAGCACACGAAACGGAACGTTTTCGGGATATGTGGTGCGTGATTCCAAAATCATTGCAGCGCTGAGGGAACAGCACGGACAATAATGTGCGAGTGGGTGTTGTTACTCTCCTGATGCTTTAAAGCGCTCGTCGCGATCGAGGCCATATTTTTCGCATTTCATAATCAGACCTGCGCGGCTGATTCCAAGGATTTTGGCAACCTGACTTTTGTTCCAGCTCAGCCTTGCGAGACAGCCATGGATCATGCGGCGTTCAAGTTCTTCGACGGCGTCTTTAAGTTTACCTTCCACCCGCAAGCCAGGGTATTTTTCTTCACGCTTGACTTGAAGTCGCTCTGATAAAAGATCCGCATGGATTTCTTCGTCATTTCCGGCCAAAACGCAAAGTCTTTCTACTTCGTTTTCGAGTTCACGCACATTTCCGGGCCAGTCAAACCGTTCCAATATTTTTAAGCATTCGGAATGGAGTCTTTTCTTGGGCGACTGAGTGTTGGTTGCATTTTCTTCTAAAAACCTCGAAACCAAGAGCGGAATGTCATCCTTGCGTTCTCTCAGCGGGGGGACTTTAATGTTAATGACATTTAAGCGGTAGTAAAGGTCTTCTCGAAAGGATCCGTCCTTCACCATGGCTTCAAGGTTGCGGTTTGTGGCCGTCAGAACCCGCACATCGACTTTCTTTTGATCGGTGCCGCCCACAGAAATAAATGTTCCTTCCTGCAAGACGCGCAAGAGTTTGACTTGCATGGCAGGTGTGGTGTCGCCAATTTCATCGAGAAAAATGGTTCCCTTGTCGGCAATTTCAAAGAGGCCTTTTTTGTCTTTGATGCTTCCCGTAAAGGCGCCTTTGACGTGTCCAAACAATTCTGATTCAAGGAGGTTGTCATTGAGCGCACCGCAGTTGATGACAACAAAATTCTGTTTTTTTCTTTTGGAATTATAGTGAATCGATCGTGCGATGCCTTCTTTTCCGGTTCCATTTTCGCCTGTGATAAGAATGGTTGCTTCGGAATCAGAGACCTTAATTAACAGACGAAACAGCAAGATCATCGGGCGAGATTTGCCCACCATTTTGCCAAAGTCCCATTTTTCACGAAGTTCGTTTGAGAGGGCTTCGAGCTTTTCATCCGATTCTGAAAGTGTTTTTCGAAGCGTTAAAACTTCTTCAATCACGATTTCCAAAAGTTCAGTCAAATAGGTGACATCTTTTTCCGTCAAAACTGGAAGTGAACTGATGTGCGCTTCCATTTCCGCTGCTTTGTCCGGAAATTTTTCGACGAGATATTTTCGCATCCGTTCTTTTTGAACGGTTGCTGTATTTTCCATGAGAAATCCATCTGCAAAGATGCACCCCAAATACTTTCCGTCAATGCGGAGAGGTAACGCTAAAGTGCTAAAACCTGCGTGGCAACTGCCAATGCGGGGGCCTGTGGATTTTGAATTGTCAAAAGTCGTTTGCCTTGCAATCTGGACACAGTCTTTAAAGCCTTCGTCATTGTGTGTAATAAACCCACAGACGGAGTTTGCAGGATTGAAAAATCGACCTTGTGTGACGCCTCGAAGATAGCCTCTGCCATCGGTGAAATTTAACTGTACTTTCCACCAATTGCCAACAAGCTGCCGCAGTTTACGCACGATGTGTAGCTTCTCAAAATCTTCATAATTGACAGGATCATTTAGGTCCATGAATGAATCTCCATGTAACGTCGCACGTCGCCCTGGGGAACGTAACAAAACACAAACGCACATGTCTGGATTCGGATCACTGCGATGATTCTTTAGACGATCATGTCTTTTTATAGACATCACTCGCCAAGACTCTGACTATCTTTTAGACGCAATGACACATTGGTGTGTAAAGGATCTGCATATTGTTTAGAAAATAGGTACTCTGTCTTCTCTTTGCGAGGAGTGTCAATTCTTTAGGATTTCGGTCGTTTTTAGAACTTGAGAATAAAGAAACACGCAAGGCAATTCCTGTCGTTGGAACGAGTCTAATGCGCATGCTGAGAGAACCGCTTGACCCGGAACGAAATCGGTGTACATAATCATGTAGCTCCAGACGGGATACGTTTGAGTTGATATGGTAGAACCTACAATGTGTAATCTAGGGAGCCAAAACGTTTTCGGTGCGCATGCCCTCCGACATTAGCGCGATAGAGGGAAGCCTGAAGAAAACGGACTTTGCGGCACCCACTTTAAAAGAGTGGGCTTCTCCTTATGCCTCTGTACCCCGTCTGGAGTGTTTTTTTTAGAATCTGAAAGCTTCGTCCTTCTCTAAAGATTTTGCCAAGCCTTTTTAAGTTCTTCTTCAATTATTTTTCCGAGATGTGCGCCCTCATCGAATGTCATGCGCGCAGATCCCATCAAGTAAACAACATTTCCTAAAGGCCGTGCCATAATGCCGCGCTGTCGAAGGCTCTTTAAAAAGCCGTTTGCGCTCTTTGAAGCATAGCCTGTTTGATCGCTCTGCAGCTCAACTGCAAACACACTTCCCATGGCAACAACTCTCGAAACGTTTTCTAAATGAGAAATATTGCGTATTTGCTCAGCGGGCCAAGGACTCTCCATCAGATCTTTTTGCACAAGGTAACGGGGAGATGTTTTGTAGATATTTAAAGCAGTGCGGGCGGCTTCACAGGCAATGGGGTAGGCCGTGTAAGAATGGCCATGCAGAAGTGCTTCGGATTTGCTCGTTCCCAGAAAGGCCTCAAAGACGGCCTCTGTTGCAAGAGTCACAGCTAAGGGGACAGTGCCTCCTGTGAGTGCTTTGGCATAGCAGGCAATGTCTGGTTGAATGGACAAAAGCTTTCCTGCTGTTGCCGGGCCGAAGCGCCAGAATCCCGAAAACACTTCATCCAAAATGACAGGAATTTGCAACCTGCGCGCTTCTGCGGCGAGGCACCACTGAAACAAAGGGTCGATGTGTTTCATGCCGCCCGAGCCGTGCACGATGGGTTCGAGCAAAAGGGCCCCAAACACCACTCCAGCTGCTAGATATTCATTCAACTTCTTTTGTAAGTAACTTGTGTAGAAATGACAAAGATCCGACGACTGTCTGGAAGTGGAATAAAGGTCGGCCTCGCATGTAAATGATGGGCAACTTGTTGCGTTATTTTGCTGATGGTAAAGCTGTTTCAGGTCAGGAGGAAGTGCAATGGAATGGGTTTCATTTTTGTAAATCACTTCTGGGGGGGTAAGCCATGCCCCCCTTCCCTGGTACCATAAATCTCGCGCATTAAAGGTATTGGGAGAAGCGGCATCCATAGCGCCCAGAGTGTCGCCATGATAGGAATCCGCAAGGCCCAAGACCTTGAGTGCTTCTTTTTGAACGCCGCGTTTTGTTGCTGTGACGCGCATTGCCATTTTTAAGGCAACTTCCACAGCGGTCGAGCCATTATCTGAGTAAAATACCCGTGATGCCCAGGGTGCGCCAAGGGAAGAAAGCAGTTCTTCGGTCAGGCAAAAAGCGCTTTCATGGGAATTGTCTGGAAAAAGAACATGACCATATCGGCCATTGGCATAGGCGAGTGCACGTGAAAGCGCGGGAACTCCGTGCCCCGCACCTTGAGTCCACCAGCTTGCACTGCCATCAAAGAGTTCCTGTGAGCGCTGCTTCTGGCAATCATAAACTTCATACAAATCTTCATAGGCAGAAGTAATGATTTGGGTTTCAGATTGAGCAGCATGTTGAGTAAAGGGCCACCAAAAAATGTGCGATGAGCGTTCTTTCATTGCGCATGAAAGCTCGTGCTGCATTTGATGAAATTGTGTGAGGCACTGAAAAGCATGTCCAATTTCCACGTGGGCGTCGGCTTTTACCTTCTCAAAATTCAATTTTTCCGTTGCCAAAAGATCGATTGGAATTGTGATGACCTTTGTCTGTTGTTTTACATGCTTTTGAACGACAAGGTGATTCTCTAAATAATTCTGTGCAAACAAAAGGAGGGGGATATCAAAACCCCGCGCATTCAGAAGTTCATATGCTGCAAGGGTTGTGGAAATGCCGCCCAATTTCGAGTCACCGACGAGGATACAAGGTAACCTGAAGCGGCGAAAAAGATCGCACTGCAAAGTGTCGTCGCACGAAGGTGAGGCCACTCCGCCCGCGCCTTCGATAAGAACAAAGGGCATCTGAGTGAGATTATTGGCGTGTTCTTTTTCGATCCGTTCACATTCAGATCGGAGTCGATTTATAATATCAACGGATTTAATTCCCGTTTTTTCTTGCGCTTCTGCCAGATGGGGAGAAACTGGTTTTTTCCAAGCAAAGAGGCATTTGGCTTCAATGCCTTGGGCACATGAATTTGCAACCGTTGCAGAGTCAGAATCTTCTGGAAATCCTGTTTGCAGAGGTTTTAAATAGACGACTTTATTTCCCAAAGCTTGTGCTGTGGAGGCGAGTAAAGAGGAAAAAAAGGTTTTTCCAATTCCGGTGTTTGCGCCAAAAACATAAAATGCAGGAAAATTAAAGATCATGAAGTGCCACTTTTAATTCTTGAGAAAGTGAAAAAAGCTGTTCCTTGGTGTGGGTACTGTGCAAAATAATCCGCAAACGGCTTGTTCCTTTAGGAACCGTGGGAGGTCTGATGGGGCGCACCAAGAGTTTCCTTTTCAAGAGTACCTCCGATAATTGGAGGGCCTTTTCTTCGCTCTGCACCACGATCCCCAGAATAGGGGACTCTGGGGATCCGCAAAGTGAGAATTTTTGCCCAAGCCCCTCCCATTTCGAAATGTCTTCCCGCACCCGATGAATATGTGTGTAAAGTTGTTGCCGCCGTTGATTTCCTTCTTCGGAAAATAAGACCTCAACCGAGGCCCACAGGCTCCCAGCAACGGCAGGTGCAACGCCCGTGGTAAAAATAAGGGAACGCGCAGATTGAAACAGCATGGCTTGGAGTTCTTTGCTACAGCACACAAATCCACCCATCACTCCCAAGGCTTTGCCGCAGCCAAACATCACGGCTATGGCGTGTTTCCTGAGTTCGGGGTAACAGGCGAGCCATCCAGCTCCTTGGGGGCCACAAATCGCCGCAGAGTGTGCTTCATCGACAATCAGCACTGCTCCATAAGCTTCGCAGATTTGAACCAGAGCTTCTGCATTTTCAAAGGTTCCATCCATGGAGTGCAAAGACTCCACAATGATCATTTTATGAATAGCACTTGAAGTCGATAATTTATGTGCCAGATGCGTAAAATCACCGTGGCGATACAGCTGTGTCGGAATTCCTGAAAGTCGCGTTGCGGTATAAAGGCTCGAATGGGCTCTGTGGTCGAGAAAAAACTCAGTTTGACCGCGTTCTACTTGGGAAAGTGCTTCAAAAAGTCCAATATTTGCCATAAAACCTGAGGCAAAGAGGACGGCAGATTCCCAACCTGTAAGTTCAGCAAACCGTGACTCCAGTGAATCAAGTTTATCGCAAAACTGCACCACAAGTCGTGATGCTCCCGCCCCTGAGCCGTAGCGATGTGCCCATTCAGAAGCCCCTTCTGCGAGGCGAGCATCGGTTCTGACGCCGAGATAATCGCTCGAAGAAAAATCGAGGACATCGCAAGGTGGAATATAAGGTTTTCTTGCGAGATGTTTTGCTGCAAGCGAACGAGCCTGGGTTTTCCACAGCTCATTGAGGCGTTCAGTTGCGGCACTCATGGGTTGTTCCGTTAGCTGATTCCGTCATGACATCCACCAGCGCATCATCAAAAGACTGGCCGGGAAGTGGCGTTGTGAGAAGCTTTTCTCCCGAAAAAATAGAGTTGGCTCCGGCAACGAAACACAGTGCTTGGGCCTCTTTTCCGAGTTGCATGCGTCCGGCAGAGAGGCGAAGTCTGGTTTTGGGCATCACCATCCGCGCGACGGCAATGGTGCGCACAAGGTCGAAAGAATCGATATCGGGAACATTTTCAAGGGGCGTGCCTTCGACTTTGACCAGCATATTGATGGGAACGCTCTCGGGTTGGGGCTCCATCGAAGCAAGAAATGCAATGAGCTTTGCGCGATCGTCTTGTGATTCACCCATTCCCAAAATCCCACCACAACAGACCTGCATGCCCGCCGCACGCACGTTGCGCAAGGTATCGACGCGGTCGTCGAAGCTTCGCGTGGTAATGACTTTAGAATAGTAATCTTTAGAAGTGTCGACGTTGTGATTGTAGACATCAAGTCCTGCTAAACGGAGTGCTGCAGCCTGTTCTTCATTGAGAAGTCCAAGGGTCGCGCACACTTCAAGGCCAAGATCTTTAACTTCGCGGATGGCCGTAAGAACGTTTTCGAATTGCTTCCCTTTGGGTGGTTTCCTCCAAGCGGCACCCATGCAGAAGCGCGACGAACCGCCTTCTTTTGCAGCCCTTGCCTTGCTCACGATCTCTTCAACATCCAAAAGTGGGTGCTTTTCAATGTCCGTAGAATAACGTGCGCTTTGAGGGCAATACGAGCAGTCTTCAGGACAGTGTCCAGTCTTTATCGACAACAGGCTACATCTTTGAATGTCACCTTCGGGCCAGTTTTCGAGATGAACCTTTCCGGCTTCCTGAATGAGCTTCAAAAGGGGCTTCGCGAATAAGGCATTCACGCGCTCTTGCATTTGAATATCGGGTTCCGTGGGAATGTGTGCAGCTGCGGATTCTGTAGTGGAGATCTGTCGGGTGCTTTCTTGTGCACTGGGAGTTTCAAGCATCTTTATAAAACCTCGACAAGGGTTCGTTTGGAGGGAATGAAATTTGATCGGTCCCTTATTAGAGATCTCCAATATCTCGGCGCGGGTGGATTGTCCAACACCGACCTCCAAATGGAATCTGCGGAGCGGAGGAATTTAGCGCAAGGCCATTACAAATTCAGCAGCGTAGGTTTTTGTATTGGAATTGTAGCTTAACTTCGCCTTATTTTCAGCGTTTTGCTCAAAGGCATAAAAATAAACGGGTTGAAGTTGGATTTTTTCATAGGTGGCGTTGAGTGAATGAAAGCGATAGGGCACTTTCAAATTTAAGGGAAGGTCGCGGTAAGAGCCTTTTCCCGAAAGAAGGGGAGAAAGATCAGTCGAAATAAGGTTCGCATGCTCTTCAATTTTGAGACGAATCTTAGAGGCTAAGCCTTCGCCTTCACGCTCAACGAGCATCCGAAAGTCAGAAAAGGGAACCTTTTCTAGTCCTAAAAAGAGGCGTGTGCGTTCTCCGGCGGCAAGATCTTTAAAAGTCGGGGAGTGAACTTCAATCTGTGGTTCGGATACGGGCCACAATTCGACAATTTCTTTCAACGGGGGCGCATAGGATTCCATCTGGTAACTGGCAGTTTGCCGAACTCCCAGATGATTCAGATCATTACTGTTCATAGCAAGTCTAGGTAGCGCTTGATTCTCTTTGGTGCGCGGAGTGAGTTTAAGGACATACTCAGGTTTGGGTGACAAAACGGGAGTGGATGAACTTGTAAATTGGCTCACAGAAAAATTGAGTGCAACTTTTCCTTCTACCAGCGCTTTAAGAACAGGATTCGTAGCAAAAAACTTTGTTGCTGCGCGAGAAGCGAGTCTCGAAATAGCGCCTTTGCCCAGCTCCGAGGAATTCATGCGATTCCATCGCGAAGCATAGTTTCGAGAGTCTTCAAAACGTGTGGAGCCAAACGCAAAAGAAACGCGCTTTTCGGTTTCGACCCGTGCAATGCAGCCAGGCTGCCTCGTTGCAGAATCATGGAGTTGAATTTGAACGGCAGAAACAGACGTTCGGCAATCAGTAGGACCCCAGCTTGCCATCAAGCCATCATGATCTTCCCTGCGAAAGGCCATATCGAGCAAAGTTGCCGATGGAAAAAGCGCTGATGCGGGATTATGAACGGGTTTCTGAGAAAGAAATGCTTTTGCGTCGAGGGAGACTACGGTGGTGGCAGAGTAATCTGTTCCACCTTGAATGGACTGTGCGAAGGCGTGCGGCACCAAACCGAACAGGGCCATAAAAAGCCCTGAAGCAGAAAGATTGAGTTTTTTGAATGATGCCCACAATTCCATTAAAAATTCAGCCTCACTCAGTTCATTTGGAGCCGGGAAATTTCTTGGACTTTAAAGTCCAATCTCACATTAACATTTTTCTCAACGCATCAAAATTTTTATGATGCGGTAAGGTACGACAATTTGTCGCACGATGCAAGAGTTTTTTTTGCTAACGCATTGCGTGAGAATGCCTTGAAATGTTATCATCTTCTGTCCAAAGTCATAAAAATACTGTGGGAAAAAACAACGATGAGCATTTTTGAAAAGCATGTGTTTGTGTGTGAGAACGACAGAGATCCAACCGATCCGCGCGGTTGCTGCAAGGCAAGAGGGGCTGAAGCCTTTGTTTCGACTCTTAAAAAGCTTTGCCGAGAGTCAGGGCTTAAAGACAAAGTCCGTGTGAATAAGGCGGGATGTCTCGACATGTGCGCTTTTGGTCCCGTGGTTGTCGTTTACCCCGAGGGTGTTTGGTACAAAGGCGTCACGGCCGCAGACGCAGAAGAGATTTTTAGAGAACATATTCTTGCAAATCGCCCGGTTGAACGGCTCCTCTTGCGCTCAAAAAAGGGTTGATATGCCGAATGTAAGTTCACAAGTTAAAATTTCTGCGCCCCGTCATTTTTTAGAATCACAGTGGTTCGAGCGATACCAGCAACTTACGATGCCGCCCGATGCCTTAGCCCTGGTTCTACGCCCCGTATTGCAGCTTTTGGCACAACGTAAAAGTGAATCAGATGTTGCTCCCTTGCGCATCTCCGCCCTCATTTTTGCGGGAGATCACGGGGTTGTTCAAAATCACCCGGTGAGTGCATTTCCGCAGGCCGTAACAGCACAAATGCTGATAAATTTCCTCACGGGTGGAGCGGCAATGTCGGTGCTCTGTGCGGCAAGGTCATCTCCACTTTACGTCTGCGATGTGGGAGTCGCGACGGCGTACCCCTCGGAAGGTCTCCAAACAAAGAAACATGTTACGTTTTTTGATAGAAATTTAGTGCGGTCTGCTGCGGGTGAATACCCACACGGAGCAAAAGACTTGTCTTTGGAACCCGCATTGAGCAGCGACATGTTTACAGCTGCCTTTGCAGTTGGTAAGGAAATTTTTAATCAGGTCTACGCAAAAGATCAGCCCGATGCCGTCATCTTAGGTGAAATGGGTATAGGAAACACGACATCTGCGGCAGCACTTATTTCATATCTCCTCGACATGCCGCCTTCCGTCGTGGTGGGCGCAGGCACCGGAATTTCAAACGAGCAAAAAGTAACAAAAGAGCGTGTGGTAGAAAAAGCCATTGAACGGTACCGAAATTCTGGCTCTGGTTTTTCTCCAGAATCGACTTTGGCAAATTTGGGAGGATTTGAACTAGCCGCCATGGCAGGTGCGGCCTGCGAAGCTGTTTCAAAGGGCGTTCATATTCTGCTCGATGGAGTTATCGTAACTGCGGCACTTCTTCCTTTTGCATTGGCCCAAAAAGAGTTCTCTGAGTGGCTTATCAGCTGCCACCAAAGCGCCGAACCTGCACATCAACACGCCCTTGCCGCAATGGGTTTAACTCCACTTCTAAGCCTCTCCCTGCGTTTAGGAGAAGGAAGTGGCGCAGCCCTCGCAGCAGGAATGTTGCAAGATGGATTTAAGCTCCTCAGCGAAATGGCAACATTTCAACAAGCAGGAGTTTCACAGGCTTAAAGTTAAATGTGAGATTAAGCAGCGAGAGTATTGCCGGGAAGTGCTTTTACGGTCATGGGTTTCGAGGCCACGTGGGCACGGCGAATTTTGAGGCGAGAAGATTTGGGCATCTGCGCCAGTTGAGTGATGGTTTCTTTGACCTGCTTGGAAATTTGAGCTTCAAACTGCTGGCACATCAAAATTTTGAGATCAATGGTTAGCCGCGTTGCCTTAAGATCTTTCAGATGCTTTAAAAAGCCTTCAATGCCTTCGCTCGAAAGATACATAATTTCGTCAGCATTTGCTTCGATAACCTTGTTCAACAGGTCGATTTCATCTTTCGTCTGCACGACGTTCACAGCTAAATGAAATTGCGCTTCCGCACAGTTTTTCATGCAAGCCATTTTGTAGATGTTATCTTCGATGCACAATATAGTTCTCTTCATGATCTTTTCTCCCCCAGGAAATGTAGACTTCTCATGTTTTTATCCATGCAATGTGCATGCCAAATTCAACTGATTTTTTAGTTCTATTATTCTGGTGACTCACAATTTGAATAAACCGAAACGCCAACGCAGTGGGCGGTAATCTGCTGGCAACTAAAGTGGCAGTGCCAACTGGGTTGGCTTTTTGAATGCAACATCGCATGGACTTTGTTACCGCCTCTTTTTCACACCAAAAATGGTGATTTCCTGACGGTTGTGGAAAAGGTGAAACAACGAGAACACATTGATGTTCTGTTCGGAAAAAGCCTCTTTAAGCTTGAGTTCGAGCGAATCAAACTGTGATATTTCAGGGATTTTAAGCGTATGGATTATGATTCCCCCCTCTTTCAAGGAATTGCTCAGTCTTGCGACTTGTTCCCATGAAAAACGAGGTGGCCCATTCATATCGCAGAGAAGTGCGTCAAATGTTTTAGTGGGTTGAAAGTCTTTGGTATCTCCCAAAGTAAAGGTCACATTTTTATCCTGCTGCACTCTAGGATCGAGAGGTGAGCGGTCGATGGCGTGGACATGAAATCCCCGATTGGCAAGTTCAGTTGTCATTCCCCCGGGGCAGGCACCGAGTTCAAGCCACGACTTGGATTTCTCAAGGGAGATGCCATGTAACAAGCAGTGTTCTTCGGCCTGAACGTACTTGGCAGCGGCACGGCTCACACTCTCGTCACTCGATAAGGAAACATAGCGCCTTCCACCTGCATAGAAGTTTCCGCTTTCCCGTGGGCGAATCACTCCGGCATAGGTGCAGCTCCGTCCAAGTGCCACCACAAGCGTCGAAAGCTCGGGGGGTTGCTGCTTTGGTTCCTGGCGCCATTTTGCAAAATGACCTTTGCTGTTCGTCACTAAGGTCGCATCTGCGAGTTGTAAAAGTCGGCCTCTTAAATTGGATGCCAGTTGTGAGGCTCCAGGCTCAAGGGCGAAGACTTGCACATTTGCAAAACCCGAATTTTTAAAGCGTTCCATGATTCCCGTGGCTGCTCTCTCAATATAAGAATCAGAATCCACTTTAACGGGCCACATATAAGTAACAGGCATCAGGTAACGTGCAAAAATATGTGAAGTGAGGTCTGCAGCCCCCACTTCATCCGAGAAGTCGACGAGGAAAAAATCTTCACCGATCAATTTTTTTTGCGAGATCCCATTTGCCTTGCACCGTTCGAACCAAACATCTGCAAATTCCTGGCCAAGGTGAACGATCCATTTTTTTCCGCGTGCTTGCTGTAATGGCGTCTCTGTGCTCATAAAAGGCAACCGCCTTCCAATTCTTTTTCGACTTCCAGGGTCACTTCACCAGACAAAATCGAAGCAGCGATGGATTCAATTTCCATGGAAAGGCTGCGGTCTTTTTTCATCGGAGGAAACTGATTGCGAACCCATCGATATGCAGCGCGCACGCCGACGCCTCCTTCCAAGGGTTTATGAAATTCCAATCCTTCAGCGGCTGCAAGCATTTCAATGGCCAAAACATGACCCGTATTTTGAACGATGGTACGTAACTTTAATGCTGCCGACTGACCCATGCTGACGTGGTCTTCTTTTTCTGCATTGGTTGGAATGTTATCGACACAGGCAGGGTGCGCAAATATTTTATTCTCGCTGACAAGGGCTGCTGCCACCACATGTGGGATCATGTATCCAGAATTTAGTCCGGAGTCTTCGGCAAGAAAAGCGGGCAATCCGCTCATGTGGGGGTTGACGAGTTTGTCGATGCGACGCTCCGAAATGCTCGCAATTTCTGATACTGCGATCGCAAGATAATCAAGAACCATCGCAACGGGTTCACCGTGAAAATTTCCACCACTCAAAATCTCATTGGTTTCTGCAAACACCAAGGGGTTGTCGGTGCTCGAGTTGGCTTCGAGTTCAAGTGTTTCTAACACATGCTTAAAGGCATTACGCGCGGCACCATGCACTTGCGGCACGCACCGCAGCGAGTACGCATCTTGAACCTTGGTACAATTGTGATGGCTAAGTCGAATGGCATCGTCTGCAAGAAGGGTTCGCAGATTTTGTGCAGATTCTTTTTGTCCAACATAGGGGCGTACCGCATGGATTTCTTCTCGGTAGGCTGTTGCAGTTCCCCTGGTGGCATCGAGAGTCATGGCTGTTACGATATCGGCAACCTTCAAAAGTTCCATGGTGCGCGCGCATTCCAAGAGCCCAATGGCGGTCATTACCTGTGTTCCGTTAATCAGGCACAGACCTTCTTTTGCAGCGGGAATTAAGGGGGTCAAGCCTTCCATTTGAAAAGCTTCCGCACTGACCATTTTACTTCCCTTGTAAAAGACGTGACCTTCTCCGATGAGGCTCAAAGCAAGGTGTGCCAAGGGTGCGAGGTCGCCACTGGCGCCAACGGAGCCTTTTGATGGAATGACGGGGATGATGTTTCGGTTGAGAAACTCGGCCATGAGTTGCACCGTCTCCATCCGCACCCCAGAATTGCCGCGCAACATAGTTTGAATGCGCAGGGCAAGGACGGCTCGAACCACGTCTTCGGCAAGAGGTTCGCCTACACCACAGGCATGTGAGCGAATGAGATTAAATTGAAGCTCGCCCACCTTTTCGTTTGGAATGCGAACTTCCGCAAGAAAGCCAAAGCCCGTGTTGATTCCGTAGAAAGTTTCGTTAGACAGCAATCGTTCTTCGATGCACTGGCGAGCTTTTGCAACTTTTTTCATGGCTTCGGGGCTGAGGACGACCTTGGCGCGGTGTTTTACAATAGCGAGAAGATGAGGCAACCTTAAATCTTGACCGGAGAGGATGACCTCGTTTGCCGGTTTTGTAGGATGTTGTGGTCGTTCTTTCATTGGAAATAACTCCTTTTCTAGTTTAAACGATTTTTTACACCGAACTTTAATAATGAGCAAAAGGACTCTTCATGGGTCGATTCCAATCACAAGGTTCTCCCTTCGGCTCCGATGCCGCCGAGAGCCGGCGCAAAGGCTGGTTCTTTTTACTGATTTCTGTGTTTTTGTGGATGGCTTTGGGCCTATTAGGCTTTGCCTTTTTTCTTGATTTTTCGATCACAGAAACCAACTTCATTCCCGTGGGAAGCGGACTGGGTGTTTTTAAAGTGCTGGTACCTGCAGCACTCCTGTTGCTCGGCTTCAGTGCGCTGTGTGGAGCTGTTCTGGCGCTTCCTTCGCTCATGGCACTCTCTTCTTTACGCGACCGCGTAATGATTTTGCACAAGCGAGCACGAGGCCGCCCCATGCTTCGCCTCTACTTGCTCAAACATCTTCCTTGGCTGCTCTTCATCTTTTGTCATGGGTCTTTTTTGTTGCTTTCCTTGGCATCTGCGCCTCCTTTTGCGCGGGGATTGACACAAAATGAAAATGTACTTTCCCGGTGGTCCCAAGCCATTTATGAAGCTGTTTTCTACAATCCAAAAGGAATTCCCAGTGCCCTTTGGGAAAGAGCGTTGGGCGGAAGTACACCTAAATTAACAATCGTCGTTGCGCTGCCCGCTTCGCTTCTTTCCGAAAATGGGACTTTTCGAAAGCTCGAAAGGGATATGGGTGGGGCACTTCCCATTTTTGTAGAAAGCTTGAGCGCGCAAGGGGCGTTTTATCAGTTTTTTACCGGCCATTCCGAGATTCAACCTGAATTCGCAAAGCCACTCGTTTCGGTGGGAGCGCCGTGGAATGTGGCCACCTCGGCCCTGACGCAATTTGCGCCTGAAGCCGTTGCTCTGGAGGCTTCGTTTGATCCCAAACAAAAACAAAAGGTCACTGAGCTGCTGTCTTCTAATGTTGTGATTCAGAAAAGGCTCGTCCTGAGTCAGCCCCACCTTTACCTCTTGGCGCGATGGGAAATTCTCTCCCTGGTGAACGAAAACTGGAAATGGACAAGTCTTATTGCCGACGATCTGTTTGCCTTGCAGCAGTTTGCCGAAAATCTTGCGGTGCGCAAAGATGAAAAGGTTGCATTTATTCAGTTGTCGGGACTCGAAAAAATGATTTCTGGAGTGCGCAGTCCTTTTTCACCACTCAGGTGGAAGGATTCGATTTCCGCTGAAGAACGAGCCTTGATTGCTCAACAACTCGAAACATATCTATTGCAGCTTCAATCAGAAGTGCGAAAAAGAAAAAGACACTCACTTATTTTAGTTCCCTATCCAGACCAAGAAAATACGCGCAGACATTCAAGAGCCTTTGTCAGCCTCGGTGAACAGTCGGAAACAGACGACTCTCTCTTAAATGCAGCAAAGGAAAGTGGCGGCATTTTTCTGTTGAGCGACCTTGCTGCTGCAAGTGGAATTGCGGGTAGCGACGAACGAAAGATTTTACGGACGAGCCATTGCTTACCCATTGCGCTTTGGGGTGGAATTCAAGACGAAGAACAAGGTAACCTTGAATGGGAAAATCTGTTTTGGTCCCATGTTCAAGCGGGGCCACGCGGATTTGAATTTCCTTTTGAATTTGGATTTGTCGCTGAAAATTATATCCGACCGGGTGCTTTTTGTGGCGACGTCGCTGCTGCAACTCACTCACCTGACTCCAGCAAAGGCAATGCTCCAACAGAGCGCATTTCGAGGTGGTGGCTTGCCCTTTGGAGATCTCCACCCGATGTTGAAGCCAGTTTTTTAAAGGCGAAATCGTGGCCGTTTCCCGCTGGAATTCGCTACAGCGTCATTCAAAACTTAAACTCTCCAGAGTCAATTCTTTCCAAACGTAACGTAACGAATCCACGCGTTGCACGTAAAAGGACAAAAATTAATTTGCCTCTCTCGAGTGCCACTAATTTAGAACTGATGCCTTCAGAGACATTTGATCTCTTCGAATTTAAAAACGAGTTGCCCGGATCCGGGCAGAAAAATATGCAATGGATACCTGTAAAATCTCCTGATGATACAGTGCTTTTTGTCGATAAATTCAGACCCAAGCTCGAAGAAATTCTCGAGGGATTTGCACGCGGGGAGATGAAATAACCATGGCAAAAAAACGTTCCTCGGTTTTTGGTTTTATGACCTTCATGGTCGCGGTGGGTGTGCTCGGCGGTGGCGTGTTTATGGGCTATCGCATTGTTCGAAATTTTCCTTGGACATTTAAATCGGCCCGATTCGATATGGCCAAAGGCACTCTTTTTTCAATTCCCTGGCCGATGTCGCCCACTGAGGAAGAAAAAGCATCGAAAAAAAGTGCCAAGCGATTTCCCAAAAACGAAATGGCGAGGCGCGCAAATATTCAATTGCGACGTATGAAAACTCTTCACACACCTATTTTTGACATTTTCTCCGACTCCACCGTTCAACATGTCCCTGCGTTGGATGGAATGAATGGTGCATTTACCCCGCTTTTTTCATTTCCTGTCCTCGATACCGAGCGCGTGATTCAAAGTGGAAACGGTACGAGAAACATTTCCTATGTCGTTGTACCTTATGCACATGGGAGTGTTCTTGAAGAAGGAATGTTACTTAAAGGTGGCGAAGAGCTTCGCTTTCAGTTCCCCGTCGTTCGAAATCGAAGGCATCTTCTTTTTTCAGTGTTACCTTTAACGCCCGGAACCATGCGTGTTTACTTTGGCCAGTATACGGTTTCAAAGGTGTTTAGTGAGCTCGATGTTCATAAACAGCAAGTTATTTCGATTCCAGTCAACGACACAACAGCCAATGCTATGCGTATCGCCAGCCTTTCGAGTCATTTTTATATTTTGCAACCCAAAGTTTATCAGCGGGAACCTACAGGCAGACTGCCTATTCAGGTCTCTGCAAAAAGTAAACTGTGGGCGTTTAAAGGTGGGTCTGCTGCTCCCGTTGTTCCAGAGGTGCCTGTCGATCCCGCTGCCGAGCAAATTCTAGAAAAATCCGAAGATGAGCCCGTTCCCAAAGCTGTTTCTCCAAGCGAAAAAGAAGCGCATCCCGAGCATGCCGCTGGCGTTGTGCCTACTCCCGTTGCTGAACCTGAGCTTCCCATTTTTGATCCCGCTTCTGAAGTCGAAAATCCCCAGGTCAGTGTGCAAGACAAAGCATCGGTAGCGCTGGGCTACAATGTTCTGTTACTGCAATTGGAATCGATTCCTCAGGAAGTTCTGGCCGATCATGAATTTTTCGAGAAAAGTGCGCCCCACCTGTTCCAGCTTATGAAGAATTCCTTGCAGGTTTCACTCACTCCCAATCTGCCCCTCGGAAGTCGCCTGCTTTTTCATAAGACCGTGCTTGGAAATGGAGTTCTTTCTGAGGAGTCTGAAAATCCCTTCTTGCTCAAACGCATGTTGGAAAAGGCAAACGGGGAAACCTTATATCAGAGTTTTCGTAACTACGGCTACCACGTGGTTTCCATGGGACCCTCTGAAGCCTACGGCTTAAACGAAGGGATTTCCTATGGCTCGGAATCTCCACCTTTGGAAGGCCGATGGCTCACTCCCAATGATTGGAACTTCGCAAAACGTAACAAAGATATCGAAGATGAAATGAAAGAGCCCACAGGGCTTGAAGCTATTTTTGCTTCACAAGCGCACCAAATTCCACCGCCCTTTTCGGATGTGGAGCTGCAAAAGCTCAGTCGATATTCTGAGTTTTTAGCGCAAAATATGGGACACACACCCGATTGGCGCGCGAATCAGCTCTACTTTCTCGACAATCGATTTATGTACCATCCACGCGTCATCGATGCTTTTCAGAACTGGTCGAAGTCGCAAAATGTGTCTCGCGGCGGATTTCAGTCGCGCTCTATGGTGCATGTGATTTTAGATGCCATGGATGGCACCTCAAGGCCTACGTTTAAAGATTTTGTAAGCGTTTTAAAACACCGCAGTTTCGGTGCGCTTTCTGAAAAAATGAGGGAATCTTACACGCGTCTTGTTTTGCTCGATCGCAGTGTGGGGCAAATGTTGGAAACCTTAAATGCTCGTCTTTTGGAGCACCGCACCGTCGTTGCCGTCATGATTCCAGGGCAAGAGGTTTCTGCCAATCAAACACGCAGTGGGTCTGTCTTTTTAAAGGTGCCCGGCTTGTTACCTCAACGAGAAAGCCAAAAAGCCACAGCTCCCCTCTCAACTGTCTTGAGCACGTTACTTTCCGTTGTGGGAATCCCTTCGGACACCCCACCCATCGACGAATATCATCCGAATAAAGTTGCGGCTGAGCCTCCCGTGTTACCTCCCATTGAAACGGCGGAAAAAGCAGTTCCAGGTCGAGAATTGAATTCGACCATGACCGCATTGCCAGACGTCAAACGCTACAATCTTTTTCTCAATCCCGGAAAAAATGGCTGCCTTCCCTTTGAATGGAACACCCGAGATCGCATCTTTGGCTTGCAGTCTTCTCATCCCATTGTTGAGCATTCCATAGAACGCGGAATATTGAAGTTCTACCCCTGTGCGACAAGTGCTAACTTGGTCAAAATTCATTGGTTTCAAGAAAAGCGCAAGGTCGAAAACTCCGAGCCTGAAAAGGAAACAAAACGTGACTCCCGCAAGGAGCGAGACTACAGGCGCGAACGCGAAAAAGAACACGACCTGTTTGTCGATGAAAATCGACTCACTCCTTTGATCGGTGGTTTTTTTCACTCCAGAGAGCAAGTCAATCCCGGTAAATCTGAACTTCCTGTCTTTTATTTTGGGAAAAAATCCCTTCGACTCGGGACCCTCCCCTTCTCGCTTGTTAAACTCAACGAGCAAGAAGTTCACAGCATTTTCGATCGCGATGATGCACGCAATATCAGCGAAGACCTCGTCCTGAGGAAGCTTAATTTAGCCAGAGTTCATGCCCACCGAAAAGATAAAGAAAAAACGACCTTGCTCTTCTGGAGAAGTGAGGCTTTTTAAGAAGGCCTCACGCTTTTGTCCATTGCCAGAGGGTGGGATTTCATGCTTCTTATTCTGGCTTTTGGAGCCGTTTGCAATATTAAGCAATTCATATTGGCGACTTAACTACGGTCTTTGATATGACAAAACATGTCAATAAAAGTTCATAATTTTATGTTGACTGGATGTACATTTGATGATTATTAACCCTTCGTGACATATACCCTCATAATAAGAGACAGAGGCGAAAAATGAAGCAGAAATTCGAATCTGTTAGAGTTCCCAGTGGATCTGGAAATACTCTTTAATCCAAGTTTTGAGTAAAATATGCCTTTGAGTTTTCTGCGTGTCACCGGCAGCTTCAATTTCTTTTTGGACAGCTTTTAAAATTTGTAACTCTCTGGGCAATAAAAGAAAGGCTACTGCGTGGCAAAATTTGTAGAAAGATGCTTACGTCAAGGGAATTTGAAATTCCTGCGTTTGAAAGTGTGCCTCATCTTCTTTTTTTCAGTGCTTCTCAATAAATTCACTTTGAATGCTTTTGCAGTTGAAAATTTAAGACATATTACAGCTACCATTCCAAATAAACTTGATACTTATGTACCTTGGGAACTAAAGTCTCTGCCCGATGTCAACTTTGCTTCGTTGATTTATGAACCACTCTTTCGTACTAATTCTTCTGGAGAATTGGAGCCCATCATTGCAAAATCATGGGATGTTTCAAGTCAAGAATTAAGAGTCTCGCTGAGGGCTGACAGAGTATTTTCCGACGGAACGGAAATAACTGCGCAAGTTGTTGTTGAGAGTTTTAAGCAACTTTGCTTGAATAGCAATCTTGCAAAAAATGTATTTTCAAGTCTCACGGGTTGCGATGTTGGCAAGCCAGAAGTTAATATGTCAGGGCAAAAAGAAGTCACTTTCCGAGTAAATGACAATCCACGCTTGTTTTTGCAGTCGCTTGCTCACCCCCAAGCGCTTATTTTTAAGCATGATGTCAAAGGTAAGCCTTTTGCATTTGTGGGAAGCGGTCCCTATCGCCTTGTTGATTTCAGCCCTCAATATGCAAACCTTGCGGTTAATGTAAAATCATTTAAAACATATGCGCAAAAAAATGCGGGTTTAAGGCTAGTATATGTTGATATATTTGAACTGAAGAAATACCTCACGGTAAATACCCCAGATGCCATACTGATGAATTTGAGCACATTTTTGAAAGATATTAAACCTGTTCATTACAAACGAATCGATCATTCTCCATTTGTTACTGAAGTTTTGTCTATTAATAGTGCACTCGAGCCCTTTGCTTCCAATCCTCAACTTATTCAAACTTTAAAGGATCATTTGTATAATCTTTCTAAAGTACATGAGTGTTTTCCTAATGAAGCCCGGAGGGCCTATGGCTTTGTTCCAATCGGTTTAGGGGGATCTATAGCTGATTCTGCACCTCAAAAACTTTCTTCTGAAAAGTCGATAATTCCAATAGGTACTGAAGCAAAAAAACATGGAATGAAAAGCATCGTGATTTATCAACATGCAGGTCGGAAGCAGCCTTGCGTCATAGAAAAAGTGCAAGAGGCCTTTGCTGCGGTTGGTCTCAAGGTACAGTTTGAGCATTTAACAGATTATCCCAAACTCTTTAGTATTTACCAAGATAAAAAAACGCCAGCAGTTATTGAGTTGACGGCATTTGTACAACGAGATGTTGGGCAGATTCTCGGACGACTTTCGCCGAAAAGTTCGTTTTCAATTTACTTCTATAAAAGTTTGAATGTCGCAGGTGAACTTGAAAAAGCGCGGAAATTGCCGAAACTCGGTGAAAGGTTCTCATTTTATCGCAATATTGTGAAGGATATTCAGGAGAATTCGGGCGTCATTCCGCTTTACTATCTTTCAGATGCAAATCTTTATAGGAATTGTATAACTGGTCATGAGGAGCAAGGCTTGTTTAACCCAAATACTTACCTACAAATACATAAATTAAATTCAGGTGAGTGTAAATGAGTATTGAAGGTTGGAGAATAAAATTCAGTGCAGTAGTGCGCACATGGTGCGAGCATGAAGTCAAAAATGTAGCATTTCTGCCGGTCGGTGAGTCAAAGAAATCATGTAGTGATTTGTTGAAAAATTTTGTTTCAGTTGAGAGTTTATCAAACTTACTCAACATCCCTTTGAGTTCCTTAAAAAGATTTGTCGGTTTGTGGATTGATTTAGGTCTGCTTTCTGAGTCAAACCAGCTTATTCAACTAAACATCATTACCAAAGGGCAAAACTTTGAGTGCCAGTCGCCTGATGAGTTTATTGAGAAGAATCCTCCCGTCGATTCGGATAGCAAACTAGCAGTAGAATACTGGAAAAATGTTACTTCTCATTTCATGAGGAGAGAAACTTTACTTTCATCACTACTTGAAAATCAGTCACAGTGGTCTTTCATGCTCGAAAACAGAGTTTCGGAAGTTTTTGAGCTGTATGCAAATGACTCTTATTTTCCGAGGCTTTTTGGTAAAATGTTTGCTTTAGCAAATGAAGAAACAGACCTTGAATCACTGAAATTAATTTACATTAAGAACCCGGCTTCACTTATGGATATAGCTGGAGGATCTGGTTCATTTTTAAAGCGTGCACGTAAAATATTGCCTCCAGATGTGAGTTTGTCGCTGCTTGAGTCTCCTCATGCAGTAGAGATTTTTAGAGATGAGATGCTTATTTTAAAAAGCTTAGATATAGGTATTTGCCCCTTTGATTTTGATCATGATAAATGGTTGTTTTCTGAAAAAAGTAAATTTGATGCTGTACATTTAGGGTGGATTTTACATGATTGGGATGAACAAAAGTGTGATTCGATCCTTTTGTTGGCGCGAGAAATGTTATCGCCTGGCGGATATTTGTATATTTCGGAGGCCCTTTTAAACGAAGACGAAATGACAGGGCCAGCATCATTTTCCAATGTCCTCATGTTATGCATGGCAAATGGCTATGAGCGCAGTTTGAGTCAGTATCGCAAGATTCTTGAACGTAGTGATTTTAACATCACAAATGTGATCATGCGAGAGAAAGGGAGAAGTCTTATTGAGGCGCAACGAAACTGAACAGTAAAAAAGTGAAGGTAATGCTCAAGGCGATTTTTTTGACCAATTTGGGCAGAGATTATTTTCTGAGCAAAAGTAACAAGAAAGCAGTTGAGTGAAAGTTAAAAATCTTGCACAGGCGATGGCGGACCGAGTTTCCATTGCACTCTGGATAGTAATTATCCTGATTGGTGTTCCTCAGTCCTTGCTTCTCTATCGCATGTGGGATGATAACTTAAGTAAGCAAATTGATGCTTGGAGTGAAGCACTGCCTCGATCGGTGCTTACTTCCTTAGTAGAGTCTGATTATATTGGCGCGATTCCCCAGCTCAAGCTGGCAAGCAGTACAGGATTATTCAACTGTATTTCTATTTTTAATAGAAGAAACGAGAAAATTCTTGAATCTGGATGTAGTTCAGTCTCCTCTTTTATGACCACATTTCGCGCCATTGATGTTAAAGATTCAGAAGGAGAAATTTGGGGAAGAGTGAACATTGAGGTCAACCGTGCGGCATTTTTTATGCCACTTGCGGCTGCTGTCACTTTTGGATGGGTCGGGCTCTTTTTGCTTGGCCTGTTTGGTAGAAAGTGGTCGGTTACACAGTTTGAAAAAGACTTTGACGGGCTCACTCAAAGAATTAGCAATATCGTCAGTTACTCTATTAAAGTTGCTTCAGACAAAGAGTATTCGTCGCATACGTTTGTTACTTTTTCTTCGAGATTTCAAGAAGAAATTCAACTCGAAGATGCCTTTCAGGCACTCGCAAAGTCTCTCGTTTCCTTTAAAAACCAAGTCGAAAAAGTGCATTAGAAGTCACAGTTGTCAGGGAGGCGGGTGTGCGAAATGCGGCAATCGCTCGAACAACGCAGGCGCTTGCTCATGATGTGCGCAGGCCGTTTTCAATGTTCAAGATGATTATCGATACGGTACAAGGAGAGGAAAATCCTGTTGAAGCTAAACAGCTTTTGAAAGAATCGCTTCCCGAAGTTCAACAAGCGATGGCTTCAGTGAATGGTATGATCGCTGATGTTTTAGAAATTGGGTCGCAATCTCCTCCATTTGTAGAGTCGACCAATCCAGAAACTTTGATCGAAGTGACGCTAAATGAGATTTTCCGAGTATATCCCGAATCGAATGTCAGCATTACATATGACTTCAACCATAAACACAAAGTAAAAGTTGATACACTTAAGATTGGCCGGGTATTTTCCAACATTGTCGGTAATGCAGTGCAGGCCATAAATCAGAAGGGCGAGCTCTGGTTTCAGACCATTGAAATCGAAGTTGATGGGATTCCCTTTACTCGCTTTTGTTTAGGGAATGGGGGAAGCACAATTCCGGCCGAGAATTTACCCAGGCTTTTTGATGCCTTTTTTACATCGGGAAAGCAAGGTGGAACAGGGCTCTGATTGGCAATAGCAAAAAAAATAATCTCTGCTCTCAATGGCCAGATCTGGTGTGAATCGGATCCTCAGCGTGGAGTTGAATTTTACTTTACCTTACCCAGGTCGCACGAATTGATTGACCCTCGTACTCAGCTCTTGCCCGCGTCAAGCACCGAAATTAAGGCATCCTTTGAGCGTTTGCGTAAAGACTCCCAAGCATTCGCGCGCTTAGAAACCCATCCTCTTGAAGTCTCGCTTGAAGCTGAAGTCATTAAACTCTTAAAATCTGTGGGCGAACCACTGAAGGTGCTTGTCGTCGACGACGAAGCTGTCTATCGCAACTCCCTCGCCGCGCTTTTGAATCAATCCAACGATCTCAAGAAGCCCATTGTCCTTTCGTTTGCCCAAAATTCGAAGGAAGCATTGGAAGCAGGTCGAGTGGGGGCAGCGCTTATTATTCTAGATGTGGACCTTGGGGTAGATCTCAATAATGGCTATGAGGTTTTAAGAATGCTGCGTTCCCAAGGGCACTGGGGAGTGATTTGCATTCATTCCAATCGCACTTCCACTGAGGACTACAAAATTGCCGTAGATGCTGGAGCTGATGCTGTTTTGCCCAAACCGATGAGCCGCACACATTTTCTGAAGCTTCTCTTGCAATCAGCAGAACGTGCCCAATTGAATGGTTCGTTATCCGCTGTACCGCCTGAGACGCTACCTGAATTTGCACTTCTAGATGATTCCAATGTGATTCTCCGCGCTTGGCAAAGAAAAATGGCAAAGCATGCCTTGGTGCATGTCTTTTCAAGCCCGGCTGAATTTTGGAATTATGTAGCGTCAAATGAAGATTTTTTGAGCAGGTTGGCCTTTGTTGTAACAGATTTCTACTTCGCAGAAGGCGTGATGGAGAACGGAATCGCTTTCGCGGAGAAACTCAAAACACAGTTTCGAAATCCAGTCTTACTGTGTTCCAATGGTGATTTTTCAATTGAAAGTATTGGCGGCATCATCGACAAAGTTCTTCCCAAAACTCCGTTAAGTTGGGAAGAACTTTCTGTTCATTTAGAGGTAATTAAATTGGCCAGGACAAATAGTGAACACGAAATTCAGTGACGAGGCTGTCATCGCTCTTGGAATTCCGACACAATACAAACAAACGACACGGTTTACATTATCGTGCCCGTGATCCCATTTGAGCCACATTTGACAAGCATTTCAACCGTTTCTTTTCGTCCAGAAATTTGACGGAGCCAATGCGTGTGACAGCGACTGGACTGATGCCACAGAATTCAAGAACCGTTTTTTTCATCATACGGACGGAAGGGTCCCCTGTAACCCAGCTATTCCAGAGGGCAGGCGCATCGGATGTCACAATGAGTCTCGCTGTTTTTCCTGAAAGAAGTTTGTCCCACAGCCGGCTATTTTTACGGTATTTGAAGGCGAATCCGGGTAACAGCATGCGGTCCAGAAGTCCTTTCAAAAGCGCAGGAACCGCTCCCCACCAGGTGGGATAAACGAGTACGATATGCTGTGCCCAAGTAAAATTTTCCTGGACAGATTTGAGGTCCGGTTCCAGTTCCTGAATCACCCGGTATCCATGGTGAAGAATGGGATCAAATTTCAAATCACTCAAAGTAACAAGCTGAACCTGGTGTCCTTCCTTGCGGGCGGCACTGGCATAAGACTCTGCCAAACTCTGGCAGAATGAGCTTTTGTCAGGGTTGCCCTGGACCACCAGAATACGTTTGCCTTGTGATTGATCTCCCTGTTTTGATTTGTACGGCCCTGGCATTGACTCTGGCTCCTTCTTTTTTTGCCTCCTCATTCACGGCACAGAATCTACAAAGCCTTTAATTTCTGCTTGTAGCCCTGCGATGCGCTGAAGAGTGGTGGAGTAGTCGGTTAAAACGTCTTTCTTTTGCGTGCAAACGGAAAGATAGAATTTCAATTTAGGTTCTGTGCCGCTTGGACGCATGGAAATCTTGCTGCCGTCGGTGAGTTCGAATTGAAGGACGTCGGATTTTGGAAGATTAATTGATTCTTTTGAAGTTTCAAAAGCACCGTTTTCTTTTTGTTGCAGTACTTTTTTCTCTTTAAAGTCGTACATTTTTGCAACGCGCACTCCCGAAAACGTCTGCTGTGGATTCTTGCGCATCTCGTTCATCATGCGGGCAATGCGTTGGGCGCCTTGCTCACCTTCTAAATCGACATTGATGAGATCCTCATGCCAGGAGCCGTGTTCTTCAAAAACCTCAAAAAGCTTTTGACACGCTGTTTTGCCCTGGGAACGTAACACGCTCAACATTTCGACCGCCATGCAGGCAGCACCGATGCCATCTTTGTCACGCACGTAAGGGCCAGGCATAAATCCAAAGCTTTCTTCGGTCCCGAATAGGTATTCGTGGTCGGTTTTATTTTGCTCTTCCCAGCTGCGCACGAGTCCCGCAATCCATTTAAAACCTGTTAAGGTATCGAAAATTTCGACCCCGTATTTTTGACATATTCTTGTGTGAAGTTCAGATGTCACAATGGTTTTAACAATTTTATGTGCAGGCTTCAAAAGGTTTTTTTCTTTTAAACCCCGTAACAGGTGTTCAATAAGAAGGGCGCCCGTTTGATTGCCATTCAACAGCACGTACTTTCCGTGCGCCTGATTTTTGAGGGGGCCAGCGGCCATTTTTTCGTCGCGAACCACAAGGGCCAAGCGATCGGAATCGGGGTCTGTTGCTAAAACGAGATCAGCGTTGGTTTTTTCTGCAAGTTCGATTGCAAGCTTTAAAGCGGCAGGTTCTTCGGGATTTGGTTTGCGGACGGTTGGAAAATTTCCGTCGGGGTGTTCCTGCTCAGGGACGATAAAAATATTTTTGTAGCCCCAACTTTCTAAGGCCCGGCGCATGGGAACAGAGCCAGTGCCATGCAGAGGGGTGTATACAATGTTGAGATCTTTTTGTGCATTGGGAAACAGTTGAAGCGTTTTAACGGCAAGATAATAGTCGTCAAGAACTTCATCGCCAATGTACTGGATCATGCCTTGCTTCATTTTTTCATCAAAATCAGAAAGCAGGGCTTCGCTCCAGCTCGTTATTTTAAAGACCTCGGCAAGAATGCCTTTGTCGTGGGGGGGAATGATCTGCGCGCCGTCGTCCCAATAGACTTTAAATCCATTGTATTGCGGTGGATTATGACTTGCTGTGACACAAATTCCCGAAATACAACCCAGCTTACGAATGGCAAAGGAAAGAGCAGGTGTGGTTTGTAAGGTTGGAAAAAGAAACACGCGAATACCATTTGCAGCCAGCACTTCTCCTGCAGAACGTGCGAAGGCAAGTGAAAAATGACGGCTATCATAGGCAATGGCAACGCCTTGGCTCATCGCCTTTTCGCCTCGACTCTTGATATAATTCGCAAGTCCTTGAGTGGCTCTGCGCACAACATAGATATTCATGCGATTTGTACCGGCACCTATAATGCCTCGGAGGCCTCCGGTTCCAAACTCAAGTTCTTTGTAAAAGCGGTCTCTGAGCTCTTGTGTTTCTTTATTTGCCAGCAGATCAAGGACAGATTTTTTATCTTCAGCACTGATCTGTTGTGAACTTAACCACGTCGAAATCCGTTCTTTGCAATCGGTAAGCTCAGGAAAAGAGTCGAAGTTGGGTACCATCTGTGTAGAATTTGTCATCACTATTTTCCTCCGCCAATTTCCTTGATTTCTCGCTCGATGCTGCGCAAATTTCGTTCGACTCCCGCGCGCCCTTCAGCATCGGGGTAACGCGAAAGGATGGTTTCGAGGATCTGTTTACACTGCTGGAGGGCCTCTCCTTTTGCCTGTTTGTTTGATTGAGACGTGGCTTTTCCGTAGAGTTCTCTGACTTTTTCGCGCAATTGCCGCACATGAACGTTGCGTGCTTGCCTGCGCATGCTGCGCGATTTTTCTGTTTGCAGTTCAGCTGGAATGGCATCCATTTGTGTGACGGCGAGTTCGGCATTCCCCGCATCTAAAGCGGCCCGTGCATCTGTTAAAGCCTTTTCAACGCCTTGTGCATCTAGAGGAACGGGTGCAGTCGAAGTCAAATGGGGCGGCGGAGGATTGCTGATGGCATCCGGTGGAAGGGGGGCGGTTTGTGTAGGTGCGCCAACGCTTCCTGGTGCACGATCGGGAGTCCCTGCAGGTGTTCCTCCCACAAGGGCATCGATGCGCAGCTCGTAGTTGCGCGTTGGGAAGCGGCGTTTGGCGTCACCCGCTTGTTCCCTTGCTTCGGCTTCTCGGCCTGTGGCCTTTTTTTGTTCGATTTGAGCGGCTTCAAGTGCAAAAAGCTGTTCGATTCGAGTGACGATAAGCCCGCGCTGTTCAAGCAAAGCTGCTCGCGCTTCGCGCTGATTCACTCCCACAATGAGGTCATCGATTTCACGCAGTGCTGTAAAAAGGCGTTCATCTTTTTGAGAAAGTAAAGAAATTTCGCGCACGCGCGCGCGTTCCTTTTCAGACAGAAACGTAATGCCGTTACTGAGCTGAAGAATTTCAATATCCAGTCTCTGAAGTTGGACGTCTTTAAGTCGAAGTTTATCGCGTGCTGAGCGTTTATAACGAAGCGATTTGTCTTTTTCGCCCGCTGCAGCGTAGAGGCGTGAGGCAAGGTCGTCTAGAAAAGTTGAATCCCAAACAGGAACGAGATCTTTTTTTGCTCGTTCGATATCGGCAATCGCATTTCTGAGTTTGACTGCATTATTGGGATCAAGATCTGCCATGCAGTAAGAGACCGCAAGGCGAAGTGAAAGGGGATCTTCGACTTTAGAGACATTTCGAAGTGCAGAATATTTTGCTGAGGATTCAAGAACGCTCGTACAATTCATCTTTTGAAAAGCGCTTTCAATGCGGCGAGCCTCTTCAATAAAAGGTGAATAATCAGGAGACGTGGCACTGGGTTTGATGTCTTGCCCCTGTTTTCCGGCAGCGGGAGGAACAGGTTTTTCGACATCCTTTTGACCGCGCTCGCGTTCCTTTGCAGTGACGCAAGAGGTTAGAGCGACGGAAACAAGGAAACAGCGGATGAGTGGTCTATGAAAAATATTTGCAGTGATATTTGAAATAAAAAGCACGGTTTGCCTCAAAAAAAGAAGTGTAATGACTTCTCAACGTGAGGGGGATACTACCAACGAGTCGAGATTCCAATCAAGTGGCGTCTGTCTACTTTGGTTGTTCCGGTGCGGTAGATGGCATAGGTGGCATACTCAAGCATCAAGCCTAAAATTTCGAAAGAACCTCCAAAGGTGGGCAAATCATCGGCAAGACCCGCACGAATTCCAAAAGGGTGGCTGATCATGGCGTTGCCAAAAAACAGTTCTGCGCCGACGTGAACGAGTTTGCTGATTCCCATATCTGAGAGGCCATAAGATTTTCCGCCGGTTGTAATGGGAATCGGAAAGGCATCGGCTGCAATGCGCAGGTTGGTTGTGGGTCCAAAGGTCTTAATTCTTGGTGTGATGGAATATCCCACACGCAGTTCCATGGGATCGAGCAAGGCATTGTCATCTTGATTTTTGACACTTCCCGAAAAAAGGGCCCCGCAGACGGTCAGCGTTTTTCCAGAAATGGGGTGAATGTAGTTCTCTTTGCAGCCCGTGGGAATGTTGCGCACTGCGACACCAATGGAGGGTAGCCAAAAGTCGGCGGCCGTGTAAATAAATCCCGCGTCAACTCCGACGCCAAAGACCTTATTGGCATTGGTTTTAACTTCTTCTGCAAAGGATTTTTGGCTCAGGGATTCGGTTTGTAGTTGAGAATTTTCATATGAATATCTGTAGATAGGCCGCACCGAAATCCCATAGGCAAACGTCGCTGCTTTTGAGGTGCTTGCAATTCCAAGTGCCATTCCCATATCGGTCAGAGAGCGCACCTGGGCTGTCATTCCTGTGGGGTCTTCAGAAGTACTTGAAAAAAGAAAACTATTTTCGGTCCGGGCGGGAAATCCAATGAGGTAAGTGGGGCTGCTCTTGCCGCCAAAGGTCACAACGGGGTAGAGCTGTGCTTCAGCAAAGCTTTCTAAATCAGGCTTATTGCGTGCCGAATCGACAAACCGTGCAAAACGATCGCCGGGTTTGAGCATGCCGTCTTTCACCGCCGAGACAACCTGAGCATTTCCACCGACGACGAGTCCTGGAAAGGAAATCAAATGCAGGTTCTTGCGGGAGCGTGGGTTGCGGCTGCGTCCGAGCCCTGCAGGATTGGTATAGGGAGCGTTTTCGTCGTTCCCGACGGAAGTGAGGGCTCCGCCCATAGCAGCAGGCCTGGTTCCCTTCCAATTCGAGGGGACACTACCTTGGGCGAGGGCATCAGAAGAGCTTGCAATCAGCAGGAGAAATCCTAACTGCATACTTAAGAAATTTTGGTTTGTGCCTTGCCAAAAGCGCATATATCCGCCCACGCGTGTGTAAATGTTGATCCGAGAAAGTTTCCATTCTGGAATCAACAAACCTCAAGGACGTAGTCGGCTTCAGAGGGACATTCATTAAGGTGAGAAATGCCGCCTCGACGAGAGAATTGGCGTTGTTTGGGATCCTGACAGTCCGTTCAATCATGACTGACCTGTAATGTTCGTGTAAGAGCCCTGTAATAAACCGTATGTTAGTTTCAAGAGAAGATGGTAATGAGCCCTCAAGATGCAAGTTGTGGAGGCATCCAATGATTACAAAGCTCTATTTCTATGAAAAAGATCACAACGAGCTCTTGAAGGAATTTGAAGAGACCATCACGCATGACCCTGATCACATTTACGATGATAGCAATTTGCCCGGAGCAGATACCCGCGTACGCCCCAAATTCAAAGAACGAATGGGCACAAGCGGCTGTAGCCCCGACTGGAGACGCGTTTTTGAGCTCCAGTGAATTTAAACAAAGAAACAAACGCTTCAGAAATTGAATTTGGTTTTAACTGATCAGATTTTTGATTTGAAGGAATGAATTTGGAGAAGGTTCCCGCATATGCCTCACCTTTATTTCTGCCCTTTTTTCTCACCGCATTCTCTCAATCCTGCCGAAATCCCACCAAAGCGACCTTCGCCAAGTCCTTCCATTCATTCTTCTTGCATTCAGGACAGTTTCTTGATTTCCTGAGCACTGAGTTGATTACGAATTCTGTTGGAACCGCATCCGAATTTCCTATTTCGTCATAACGAAACAAAGAAAGGAGTGAATCGTGCGTCTTTTGCTTGTGGAAGACGACAAGAAAATATCAGCCTTTGTGGCAAAGGGCCTCCGAGAGGCTGGATTTGCCGTCGACGAAAGCGATAACGGCGAAGACGGCTTCCACCTGGCTGCCACAGAGCCCTACGATGCTGCGGTGGTTGACATCATGCTGCCTCGTATGGACGGACTGACATTTATCGAGTCCTTACGTTCTCAAAATATCAATATTCCCGTTCTCATTCTCAGCGCGAAGCGCTCCCTGGACGACCGCCTCCGTGGATTAGAAGTGGGGGGCGACGACTATTTGGGCAAGCCTTTCGCATTTTCTGAGCTGCTGGCGCGAGTGCAGGCCCTCATTCGAAGATCTTCAAGAGCTCCCGAAAGCACACGCCTCGCCGTTGAAGACTTGGAATTGAATTTACTCAATCGAGAAGTCAAACGCGGCGAACGAAGAATTGAGCTTCAGGCCCGGGAATTTGCGCTGTTGGAATTTTTAATGCGCAATTCAAGCCGCGCTGTTTCACGCACGATGATTCTTGAACATGTCTTCGAGTACCGCCATGATCCTGAGACAAATGTGGTGGATGTTCTCGTCTGCCGTTTGCGTAACAAGATCGAAGAGGCTGGTGAATCAAAGCTTATCCACACGGTCAGAGGGGTCGGTTATGTTCTCAAGGCTGAAGTGGCTTTTGCCAAGGAGCCTTAGTTTTCGGCTCGCAGTCGGAATCATGCTTTCCTCTGCATTGCTTTCTACAATTGTTCTGATGCTTGCGTACAAAGGTGTTACGTCTGCGGTTGAAGAAAGCTTCCGCGCACCTCTTTTGCAAATGTCACAACAAGAGCACATTTACGCACTTTTTCACGAAAAAATGCTCACTGTTTTTGTGGGACTGCCGTTTGGTATCCTTTTTTTGGGCACGGTTCTTTCACTAATGCTCCTTCGACCCTTTCGAAGGCTGCTTTCTGCGTTGGAGGCCACCACTGAAAAGTCGACTTCTCTTGCCTTACCCGTCAAGAGTTCGTGCATTGAAATCAATAAAGTTGCAGATTTTTGCAATGAGAAAGTTCAAAGAATTGATCGTTTAGGGTACGCCCTGCGCGAATCTCTCGACAATGTAGCCCATGATTTGCGCACTCCACTCACGCGTATGCGAGGACTGGCCGAAATATCTTTACTGCAAGAAGATGATCTCGAAGCTCAGCGGGAAGCCCTGATTCAGTGCGTCGAAGAAACTGATAAAGTCTTGAAGCTGCTCAATACCTTAATGGATATTTCTGAAGCAGAAGCAGGCGCTTTACGCCTCAAAATCGAAGGCGTGAATATCAAAGATCTTCTTGAAGATGTGGTGGATCTTTACTCCATTTCTGCCGAAGAAAAAGGAGTGTGCTTTGAAATGGACATCTCAAAGTCGATCTTTGTTGAACTCGATCGTATTCGTATCCATCAAGTTCTCTCCAATTTGCTCGACAATGCGATTAAGTACACACCGGTCGGGAAAATTGTTTCCTTACGATCTTCTATTCAGGGCAGATATTGTCGGCTCGAAATTCAAGATCAAGGCGTGGGCATTGCGGCAGATGAAGTGAGCAAAGTTTGGGAGCGTTTGTATCGTATCGACAAAAGCCGATCTCAGCGCGGCCTTGGTTTGGGATTGAGTTTGGTTCGGGCCTTGGTGCAGTCGCACGGTGGACGCGTCGAATTGCACAGTTTAAAAGGTGAAGGTTCGACGTTTGTGGTCAGTTTGCCACTTCCACTCCGGCAAGGAAAAATAGTCTGCGAATCGGGTGATTTTCTGGACCCCCTCGAAGAGCCCCCGTCGTTCTTTTCCTCCCTTAAAAGTCGCATGCCGCAATTCTTCCAAAAGCATTTTTAACAAAAAAAAGACCGCTCTAAAGTTTAATTAAAAACTGAGAGCGGTCTTTTGTGAGAATGTTTTCTTACTGCAGGCTAGTAATCATGCGCTCTTTTTGAGCAAGCATCAAATGACCTAGTTTTTCTTCTTCTTCCTTATCTAAAACCTTACGAGCCTTCCTGAACATATCTTTTTCTTCTTCTTTTACATGATGCTCAACTTGTTCTTTCAACACAGCGAACTTGGCAAACCAATGCTCATCTGTATTTTTACTGGCATTGAGCTCTTCAAGGAGCTGAGTGACCAAACGATGTTCTTGCTCCGCTTCCAAAGTGATTTCTCGTGTTGCATCTTCGTTGATAATGCGCGCATACAACACTTTTTCTTCAGCCTTGGAATGTGCATCGAGTTCAAGCTTAAGTTGTTCAAAGAGCGCAAAGACTTCTGTCTTTACATTTTTTGCTGTGCTGTCGCGATATTCCATGATTTCTTCAAAAAGGGCTTGAACCTTACGGTGGTCTTTTTTGAGCTGTGCGTAAATATCCATGAGAGCCTCCAGGAAAGAAAAATTGAGTGTGCGACAAAGGAAATTCAGTAAATTTTAGGAATCGACTGCTTCGCCTCCGTTGGGGTGCAAGACTTGTCCAGTCATATAAGAAGCATCTTCAGAAGCTAAAAACACAAAACTGGGAGCCACTTCTGAGGGTTGTCCGGGACGTTTAAGAGGGACCTGTTGACCAAATTCAGAAACTTTTTGTTCATCAAAAGAAGAAGGAATGAGAGGCGTCCAAATCGGCCCAGGAGCCACGCCATTCACTCGAATGCCTTGCTCAACTAGAGAAGATGCAAGCGAACGCGTGAACGCCACGATGGCACCCTTAGTCGTTGCATAGTCGAGGAGGTGTGCACTTCCACGGTAAGCGGTGACAGAGGTTGTATTTATAATGGCACTTCCTCTTTTTAAATGTGGAAGGGCCGCTTTAACCATATAAAAGAAAGAGAAAATGTTGGTGCGAAAGGTTTTTTCAAGTTGCTTTGAATCAATATTCTCGATGGACTCTTGAGGATGCTGTTCGGCAGCATTATTGACCAAAATATCGAGTTTTCCAAACTGCTCAATGATTTTTGCAACCGCTGAGTGGCAAAATTCCTCAGATCCAATATCACCTGCAAGCGTGATGCCCTTGCGTCCAATTTGTTCGACTCTTTTCAAGGTTTCTTGCGCATCTTTATGTTCATTCAAATACAAAATCGCAACATCTGCACCTTCTTTTGCAAAGGCAATTGCCACAGCGCGTCCGATGCCACTATCGCCCCCTGTAATGAGGGCGGTTTTCCCCACTAATCTTTTTGCGCTCATCTCATCGGGACGTTCATATTCAGGTCTTGGAAACATTTTCCATTCTGACCCGGGTTGATGACTTTGATGTTGTGGAGGAAGATTTCCTTGTGGAATATGGACATCGCTCTGCATTTTTCACCTCGAAAAAAGTGAAAGAGGGACAAGGTCAACTGCAGCTACAATAAAGGAGCCCTGCTTGAGGTCAATTCAAGTTCGGGTCGAAAAGGGGGGAAAGGGAAATTGCAAAAGATTTTGTGTGGATGAATTGAGCTTATACATTTTGCCAAACATAGAGGGATTTTTTCTCCATTCTTTATGAGACAAATGTAATATTTTCTCGGATTCAGGATAGGGGAAGTTTGGGTTCCATTCTCATTGTAAAAACGAAGAACGACAACTGGGCTTCCGAAGCAAGCGTCATTCAATTTTACTTCTAAATGCATCGATTTGTATTGTTGAGTTTGAAAGCTGTTTCCGAAAGACGAACATGGTCTCACTTTGAAAAATAGTTCCTCAGATTTGTGTCACTTAAAATCTAAAAGTGCCTCTGTTGAGGACTTTGTCATTTTGATTGAATGGCGGTCTAAAATGGGCAGCTATGCTTAACAGACTGAATTGATATAATATTTTCAACACCTCATTTCCTTTTCATTCCATACTCGCGTGTCAAGAGACATCTATTCAGAATTGATGGTTTAATTTTATGCCACTCCGTTCATTTTAGTTGACATCAAGAATGGTTTTGATAAATGGAGAAACAACAACACCTAGTGAATTCAGTTGTACTGATTGTCGAAATTCATTTGAAATTAGATTGAAGATCTTGCTAATTTACGGCGAGATTATGTTTAATTTAATATTTTATTTGGATAGTTTTTGGAAAACTCATACTAAAATAGGGATGCGATATATGAATTTTAAAGAGTTGATTTTGCTAGCAGGCCTTTTTGTTTCGGGCGTTTCCTATGCAGATGGAGCCAATCCAGCACTCAATGTCGATAAACTCAAAGAAGCCTTCGAAGTTGGATTTTGGCGAGGTTGTCGCGACAATTATGAGAATCCTGGTAAAAAACAGTTAGAGTACTTGGTCTTTGAAAGCTCCGTAATCAAAGCGAATTTTTCATGTCCATATCACGCTTCTTGCGGAACAGATCTCATTGAGACCTACACAGAAGGTGTAGTGAACTGTGAAATTAATGCGGGAACTGGTTATGCATGGCGATGTTTGATCGATAATTCCTCTGTAAATCATTGGAAAAAATCGGTATGTGATCCAAATAGTGCTGCCATGCAATCGTACAACAAAGATACTATGTTGAGATGGATAGATGCCATCGTGAATGATGCTATCGAAAGTTCGGGGCTTTAATTAATGAAAAATTTAAATTCTTTTCGGTGCTGTCTTACTTTTTTTTTAATTTTGCAGGCATGTGGTCAGCAAACTAAGGTGCAATCTCCTTCTCGATTTTTGAATCAAACATCCATCCCAAGTGAAGATTGGATCCAGTGCAAACGGACCACAGAAAATTTCAGGCAGTTTTGCAAAATTCGTGAAAACGAGCAGATTGTTACAAAGATTCTTTCCCTTCAAGGAAATAGGTCGCCAAGTCAAGACCTGATCTTGAATGGCATTTTTAGCGCGGGTCATTTTGAGGATAAACCTCAGAATTCTGGATTGCAGCCACACGTTAAGTTTTCGTTGGATTGGGACGGGAGCGCAACATGCTGGAAGGGTGGATTGACCAATCCAGACATGCAGATTCATATCAACGGCAATAAGGTTGGCCTTGCAAGTACGCATGTGAGAGATTATTCCTTTCCAATAAGGAGTTGGAATTTCGCTAAAATCGGTGAAGAAGTTCAAATTTCCGTTCCTTTTAAATTTCTGGACGGTCAAGGGCAGGCGGAAGATCCCGAAAAATATCCACTTCAATGTAAAATGGTTGTCAGTGATTTAAGAATTGATTTTGATGCCGTTCAAGTGAGAAAGAGTTTGAACGTTCTCAAAGGCGTCGCTGAAAGCACAAGCATCAATTTAACTTTAACAACTATTCTCCACAATAAAATCTTGAACCAGTCGCGTAACCTTACATGTCTTCTGTCTAGGACGATGGGCAATCTCAAACTGGGCGAGAATGTTCGGAACTATGAAGAATTGTCGCTTGGCTCAAAGTCGATTTTAGTATCGTCTGCGGATGTCATCGCTCTTGGAAATCCGACAAAATACAAACAAACGCGCCGGTTCGAAGCGCTGCTTAGAACGTGAACCAGAGTTCGCTGTCCAAATTTTATAGGTAGGAAGATATTGCCGGAAGAGATTCC
>JBIIEI010000186.1:0-3493 GCA_044237915.1 Silvanigrellaceae bacterium
CTTCATCAAGCACACCATCTGCGAAATATAAGGAAATTGTCACTTTTGAATCCTCGGGTTTTCGGATTCTGTAACATAATTTTTTATGAATAGGAAATTTTCAGAATTTCAGGCCGTGTGAAGTATAGGTTACAGTCGAATGATAAAGTAGTATTTATTTACGCAGGAGTTGGCTGGAGTTTCGGTGCAAAAATTTGGCCTATCGACTCGTGAAAACGTAAATACCTATTGCTGAAGGACTTCAAGATGTCTCTCAATATTGGCGTCGTAGGTGCTGGAATCTGTGGTTTAACAATTGGACGTCTCTTGCAGGAACAAGGACACGAGGTCACTCTTTTTGATCGAAATGAAAAGAACATTGATGGCGGGGCAGGAATTGTCATTGCTCCCAATGGGCTGCAAGTCCTTCGGCAGCTTGGCCTATTAGAACCGGTGCAAGCTGCCGGCGCTGTTATAACCTGTGCGGGGCTTAAAACGTTTGATGGCAAATCGCTCAGCAAACTCGATTTAAAAAAGATCGTTGCAGATTGCGATCTGAGTTCTGTGGGTATTCAGCGGAGCCGCTTGCATCGAATTCTTAGCCATGGCCTTGAATCTAAAGTGCAAACATCAATGACAGTCGCTACAGTAAAAGTGTCTTCAGATTGTGTTACTTTAGATTTCACCTGCGGGAAAGTCAGAGAATTTGATTATGTCATTGGTGCCGATGGGCTTCATTCAGCAGTTCGCGCTGCAGTTTTGGGAAGAGAGACTCTGCGTAGTTCAGGCACTTTTTGTTGGCGCGGAATTGCATCGAGGCGCACCATTCGATCTTTTTTAAATGCTCCCGAGGAATTTTTTGAGTACTGGGGGCGAGGCTCCCGGTTTGGTTATTGTGCTCTGAACGATGATGACATTTATTGGTTTGCAGTCTTAAAATCGGCAGATTTGCATCATGGCCAGCCTTGGCAAAACAGTTTTTCTTCATACGTGGATGGAATTCCGGAACTCATTGCGGCAACCCCCGCCGACCGCATTATTGAGCGACAAATTGAAGACCGCCTTCCAGTGAAACGCTGGCATACACAAAGAATTGTACTCTGTGGAGATGCCATTCATCCAACAACGCCCAACATGGGTCAAGGAGCTTGTATGGCCTTGGAAAGCTCCGTCGTATTAGTCAAGGAAATATGTAAGCAGGGCTTTGGTTCGGCTGCCTTTGAAAGTTACCAGAACAAGCGAATAGAGCGCACTAAGATGGTCACAAACACATCGTATCGAATTGGAAAAATAGGCCATTGGAGCAACCCATTGTCGGTCTGGCTCCGAAATCAAATGTTAAGAATGAGCCCGTCTCCTGCAAAGCAACTCAAGAAATTATATCTGGTTGATCTGTAAAAATTTATCTCAGGTTGGCCGGAATTTAAAAGCCAAAATGAGACGCGTTATCCGAATTTATTATTACTTTAGCCATATCCCACACTTGAACGAAATCCTGCACCCTTTAACTGTTCAGAAATTCTCGTCATACTTTGACCAATGGCAGAGTCTTTAGGAGTAATACTTCCAATTTTGACTTCGGTTTGTGCTCCCGCAAAATTCGAAACAAAAAGAAAAGCAAGGCTGGCACATTTAAATGCGGAAAATCCTGATGTCATGTGATTTCCTTGTGTATAGTCGAAGAGTCTAAAAAAAATAATTCGTTTCGATGAAGCAATAATAAGATAACATACTGTACAATTCGGATGCGTGAAAACCTTTCAGAATAATGCTTTTACGCCGATAGCTGTGAAGTTGCGCTGGCGCAACAAAAGAGGCCATATGGACGGCACTTTAATGCACCTAGTGGTGTCATTGAAACTAGAGGATTTCAAAACAAATCTAGTTCTTGACTGATTAACGTACCAAAAAATGATATAGTGATCTGTGCGGATTATTGCGCTGGTCAAAAATAAAACACCAGCCTAGTAAATAAGTTTACAGCATTATAAAAATAGGAAATAGGCTATTTTTCCTGACAAGTTGCATTAGAAGTCATTTTAAGGAGTATATTTTGCATATCAATCGCACCAAGATTCTTTCCGTATTCCTTGCTGTCGCCCTTTCTGCCTGCGGAATTATGAGTTCTTCAAGTGTTGAAGATCCAGCTCCCGTAGAGACACCTGTAGAGACAAAGCCTGTTACTGGTGCTCCTGGGAGCTCTCCGGCCACATCGCCATCCTCACCAGAAGCTCCTACACCTGTAGTATTGCCTCCTGGATCTGTTGACCCTGTTCCTGGGGCGCCAACAGGAGTTGGGCCGGCAGGAGTGATGTTAGGCACTGCCGGAAGCTTTGCTATCCTTTCTAAGGCTGGCGTCACTAACGTGTCGGCTTCTGCAATTACGGGCAATGTCGGAACGAGCCCAATTACGGGTGCATCCATTGTAGGGCTCGATTGCGTTCAGGTCACTGGCCAATTCGTAACAGTAGACCCTGCGGGATCTTTTCCGACATGTAACACTGTGGATCCGGTTAATCTGACCACCAACATTGGCGACATGGAAATTGCTTACGCAGACGCTGCGGGCCGTACGAGTCCAGACACAGTCGAGCTCGGAGCAGGAGAGTTAGGTGGTCTGACCATTGCTCCAGGACTGCATAAGTTTAGTACGACTGTCCTCATCACCACACAACTTAAGCTTTCGGGGGCAGCCAACGATGTTTGGATCTTCCAGATTGCTGGAAACCTCACACAGGCCAACGGTATTCACGTTATTCTTGAAGGTGGAGCTCTTGCCAAGAACATCTTCTGGCAGGTCGCGCAAGATGTCACTATCGGAACTAGTGCAGTAATGCATGGCAACATTCTGGGCAAAAAACTCATTGCCCTCAACACGGGTGCGAGCTTGAAAGGTCGCGCTCTTGCCCAGACAGAAGTAACGCTCCAGAGCACCACAGTTGTCAAACCCTGAGACACATTGACATGAATACCGTATGTGCTTCACGAGCGGTTGGCCGAATTCCTCATCTGCAATTGGCAAGATGAGCGTAATTTGATGCTCAACGCGCACTCTATTGCCTTCTTTAATTTCACGAGATAATTTAATAAATGTGTCTGTTACAAAATTCGTTGTTTTTGATAAAACCTTGTCCTTATAATTTTCAATTATGACGAGTTCACTTGGCCGGATAATGACATTTCATCCATGACTCCTGATTGAGTAGAATCGATATTATAACGCTAATGTCTTTGCTTCACATGATGAATATTACTATGTGGAAAGTAAAAAATAATACCAACAATGTCGCGCAAAATGAGCTTTAGCAAACTGATGTGCGAAGAACGAGCTAGGGATCTTGCAATTGCACCACATCATCAGGTTGGGCATCTAGGTGTTTGACTTTGTGTGAGCTCCCGAGAAATCATTTGTACTTCAAAGGTACTGCCGAGAGATGATGCCCTCAGCTTTTGAGGAGGCGTATTGATGAAAAAAGAGATTTTAGAATTCTCCAAGAGTTTACAGGATTGGAAG
>JBIIEI010000036.1:0-45213 GCA_044237915.1 Silvanigrellaceae bacterium
ATTTCAAATTCTTCATAGTCGCGTAAGGTCACAGACAATTTACGAAGTGTCAATAAGTTGAACCGTTTTCTGCAACCGGCCACAATCGATCTTACGACTTGTCAACCCCCTCCCTCTGAATGGTTACACTTCGTAAAGCTTTGCTGTGAAAAAAGGTGGGACAGGAACTTCAAACGAGTGAACGATGCCTGCCTTTGTCTGCTTATAGACGTCAGGCCAAGCTGTTGGTGTCGCACTGCCACCCAATGCCGTGGCAAATGCCATGTAAGCAGGAGACTGCATAACACGGAGTTTTTGCCCCTTGATTTGATCTGGACTTTTGATCAATTCCTTAGAGCTATAAAATTGTCGCCAGCCGTTTTCAAACACTGCCAACAAATGTAAACCCTGCTTTTCAAAATCGGAGCCAATGTCTTTGAGCACAGCATCTGAGTCTGAAAGTTTATATGCTTGCTCAGGGTTGTTTACGATAAAAGGCATCGTAAAGAGGCTGCATTTGGGAGCGATGTTGGAGCAAGGGCCATCGCTGAGAAACGCCATCTGCAGTTCATTCTTCTTCAAAGCTTGAATGATCGCAATTTCGCCACGGGTACTGACTCCTGGCCATTCAACAACGCGGTGCATGGCTTCGCCCTTGACACCAGATATTTTGCTGAGGCGCTCGATAATGCGGTCGGCAGACTTTCCAAGTGCTGTTTCTTTTTCAATGGCATGACCAAATTTTACCGAGAGGTCGCTTGCATTTGCGCTCCCAGCAAGTCCGACATTCAAAAACACAAAAGCCGCACCAATTATCCTTGAAACACAAAATGTTCTCAACGAAAACCTCCCCGATGTAAAAAGTTTACAAATGTCATCTCATTGAAAGGTAGTCTTTTCACAAGGTGGTTCGCTATCTCTCCGTCAAAGAGTCAACCCGGCATGAAGGTTTTGACGAATGCCCGTACGGGCGCTATGAATTGAGGAGAGAGTGCGTGCATTCGACTCCATTTTGAAAGAAATTCTTCAATGAGAAAAAACTCATTTGCCCAGAATCACAAAGTGCTTTTCTTGAGCGCATTTTTGACTTCAAATATTTTGAATACCGAAACAGGTTTTCGCCTGCGTGACATCCAATTTTATTTCGAATTGTTTGCAAACTGGCGCGAATTAGAAAAAATTTCTCCCGACTTTGGCGTGCAGCTGACTCAAATCAAAAGAATGGTGCAACATTTCAAATTGAACGGCCTATTAGTAGGAACGCGAAATGGAAGTCGAGAATCTTTTAAATTTAGCCTCGAAGGTACGCTTCAACTCTTGGAAGAACTTGTTGCTTGCGATGAATCCCTTTGCGTTGAAGACGTCATTTTTGTCCAATACTTTATTAAGACTTACAAGCCTTATCTCATTCAATATTTGCTCCCAACAGAATCACCTGTTAAGCCTCAAGTCCGCGATAGAATAAATTTTTTGGTTGAGCATGACGGCGTTGTTAAAAATCAAATTATAATATTGGATTGCCTTCTCAAAGATCTTAAAAGTAGAATTCGCGAAAGCGAAGAAATTATTTCTTTTGTGAAATCTAAAGTTGAAGCTGGAGAAGCACTCCCCAAGGTGATTCAACAAATGAATAAACAGTTCATTTATCAATTCTCTCACAGAAAATCTTTCAGTGAAGTCTATGGAGCACTTCCTGATGCCCTCCAAGACTATGAAATCAGAGAAGGCATGCAACATCGAAACAATAATCTTTTTGCAAAACTGATCCGCAGTTACGAAACGCAAAGGGCCTTTTTGGTCTCACTCCTTCCCTAAAAATATTCCACTTCGCAGTTTTCATTTAAAAAGCTGTTTCGACGGATTGCATTTTTGGAGGGCAATGGGAATACGACTCGAAAACCAGGCTCCAAAATTTGTCCACGCGGATTGGATGAAATTTCTGCTTCAAAAACTGCTGCGCGCCGCTCAAAAAGCACATTTAATGTTTCTTGCAATTTGCCTTTAATCTGCAGATTTTGTGCACATTTATTTAAGAACACTTGTGCTTTTTTAACATGATAATCCGACGTTTTATGCTGCGCTGTGAGGTTCTCGAACAGTTCTTTTCCCGCTGGGGTTGCAGAGCCCGCGAGCGCCCTTTTGAATTCTTCGTCCCAGCCCTTTTTAAACTGCAATGGAACCATTTTAAGAAGTTCGCAGCGCTCTTTGGAGAGCATGGGTTTTGCTATGTTGACAGCAAGGACATCAAATGCAAATTCTCGATCGATAACTCCCTTCTGGATGAGCAGTTCCACATTTTGCATATCTGAAATTCCTTTTACAGGAGTCGACCAAGCGTGATCAGCATCGGGGCGTGAAATTTCGGGAAAAACACTCCCCGCATCCTGCAAAGACTTCAGATAATCATTTTTTGAAATGGCAATATTTCCCTGGGTCAACCACTCATTTACAAAAAAGCCAGATGGAATTGTCACTTGGTTTGAAGGGCCATCTAAAGGAACTGAATCGGTTGCAATGTTTATTTCTTCATCGCAAAACAAAGGACGCAACTGCTCTTGAAGTGATGTTTTCGATTTCACCTTCTGAAATTTGTCGCTCTGCAGCAATTTTTTCATTCCGCTGTCGACTTGCATCGAAAAAAGTGAAGCCTCTTTTAATTGATTCAATAGACCTGTGACCTCGGCGTCTGGGCTCGCTGAACCGAGGGGAAGTGGCCTTAAGGCCGTCCACCAATCGTTGTGTGGTGCTGCTCTTTCTTTGATGATGGGCCCGCCAGCAAGATGACATCCCGAACATCGGAGCTTGGGGCCAAAGGCCTTTTCTTCTGGACTTCGTTGCCTCGATAATAGCTTTACATCTTCAATAATATCAATGGAATTTCCGCGATAAAACCATCTTCCCTGGCTTCCATTTCCTATCATTTCATAAAAATTAAAGACACCTTCACCTTTGTCCCACACAATCAGCTCAATCATTAATGCGCCCTGAGTAGGAATCTGCTCAAGCACCAATTTCCCGGCAGCGGTTTTAGATGTGAAGTGCCCGAAAAAAAACTCACCTTCGCTTAAGGTCAGACCCAAGGAAGGAATCTCTCCCGAAGCCCATTCAAAAAAGCTAAAACTTCCCGACTCAGGGTTGTGAAATCCACGGTTTCCAATAAAGCTTGTGGATATCTTTGCGCCTGATGCCATTAAGAGCTTTCGAAAGTCTTGAACATTGGTAGGACAACGGTCTGTTTGATTTAAGAGCTTGGCCAAGGGGTCTGATTTTGTGCCCTTAACCGAAACGCCATTGGAGGCAAGAACTTCACAACCACGGTGATTTTGAATTCCAAAGGATGCCGAGTTTGGCAGCACTTTTTTTGCTCCACATGCCCACAAGCTGATGACGGAAAATATAAGTTCCAGAAAAATGATACCTTTTTTTGTCAAAGCTTTATCTCCCCAAGCCTGTGTTTTGTTCCTTTCTTTGTAAAGGGAGGCTTGTCTGAGGTAAAATTAAACTTTCTAATAGCGCATTCAGTTTTTTTCTCAGGAGGCACGGTTCAATGAGCCTTTCTTCACTTCAACTCGATGCCTTTCTTGCAGTTGCCCAAACATTGAGTTTTTCACAGGCCGCAAAATCACTCTTTGTGACGCAGTCTGCGCTCTCGCAACGCATTAAAAATCTCGAAGAAGACGTTCAGGTGACCCTGTTCGTACGCCATCACAACGGCCTCTCACTGAGCGAAGAAGGAACACGGTTGTTACGCTATTGCCAACTCCGGGCAGCACTGGAAACAGAACTGCTCGAAACATTGGGTAAACCGAAGGGACTCCAATTGGGCGGCGTGATGCGCATTGCAGCCTATTCAACGGTTCTCCGGAGCGCCGTCCTTCCTGCATTGGCACCCCTTTTGCGCAAACATGCCGATATTCAATGCCGATTCGTAACAGGAGAAACCTGGGAAATACTCGAACAGTTTAAGCAAGGACAATTCGACTTCTTGTTACTCGACAGTGCCATTGAAAAACCGGGCATGATTTCTCATTGTTTGGGAGAAGAAAAATACTGTCTTTTTGCGAGTGCATCCCATCAAACAAGGATGAATACCTTTCTGGATACTCACGAAAATGATCTGTTAACTGAAAGATTTTTACGCCTCCAAAAGCAGAAGATTCCTGCATATAAAAGAGCTTATGTGAGCGATATCTATGCGATTGCAGATTCTGTTGCCGAAGGTCTGGGAAGGGCCGTTCTGCCCCTGCACTTATTTCAGAAAGATAAACGCCTCAAAAAAGAACAAGAATTTCAAGAAATGTCTGTTTCGGTTTTTCTGCACTTCTGGGAGCAGCCTTACTATACGCAATTGCACGAAGAAGTTCGCAATGAACTTCTACATGGTGTTCCCAGGGGCTTGTCCATTGATATAGATTGAGCTTGGGCACGATCTCATAAACCTCCCACTTCAAGGTGACTTGTGATAACTTGGAACGTCGACCCCATTATTTTTTCGCTTGGATCTTTTTCTCTGCGTTGGTACAGCCTTGGTTTTCTCGCTAGTTTTTCTTTGGGTTATCTCTACCTCAAAAAACGCTATGACGAGCGCGGACTCGCCCCCGAAAAACTCGATTCTTTGCTCGTTCACTGTGTGGCAGGAACCATTATTGGTGCCCGCCTGGGGCATGTGCTCTTTTATACTCCCGAAATTATTTTGCAGGAGCCTTTGAAGGTCTTTGCCGTTTGGGAAGGCGGACTTGCAAGCCATGGAGCAGCCATCGGAATTCTCCTTTCCCTGTGGTTTTACTGCAGAAGAAATCAAATGGCGTACCTGTGGCTCATCGATCGGGTGGTCATTCCCGTCGCCCTTGCGGGTGGTTTTATCCGTCTTGGCAACCTCATGAACTCAGAAATTATTGGACGCCCCACAGACGTGCCCTGGGCCTTCATCTTTCAAAGAGTCGACGAAGTTCCAAGGCATCCTTCGATGGTTTATGAGTCTATCTTCTATTTCTTTACCTTTGCAATTTTGCATCTCACCTATAAAAAATCAGAATTAAAAGAAAAGGAAGGCGCCATACTGGGCCTCTTTCTCATTCTCATCTTTGGCTTTCGTTTCTTCGTCGAATTTTTAAAGGAACACCAGGTCGATTTCGAAAGCAGCCTTCCTCTCGATATGGGACAGTTGCTCAGCATTCCTTTTGTGCTTGCCGGAATCTATTTGATGTTACGTCCTCGAAAAAAGCAGAGCCCCTTCCAATACGCAGGCCGGGTGTAAAACTCTGAAATCTGCCTCGAAGAGGACGTTCCCAGGAGGCTGTCGATTGATATAGACTGAGAGGTGTGAAGTCTTGTCAGAAACCTCCCTCTTCAAGGTGACTTGTGATTACATGGAATGTCGACCCTATCATTTTTTCGCTCGGATCTTTTTCGTTACGTTGGTACAGCCTTGGATTTCTTGCGAGCTTTTCTCTGGGTTACCTCTACCTCAAAAAACGCTATGAAGAGGGGGGCCTGGCACCCGAAAAGCTAGAATCGTTACTTGTTCATTGTGTGGCTGGGACCATCATCGGCGCGCGCCTTGGCCACTGTTTCTTTTACGAGCCCGAAGTCTATCTGCGAGAGCCTTTAAAGATCTTTGCTGTTTGGGAAGGAGGGCTTGCGAGTCATGGCGCTGCCATTGGAATCCTTCTTTCCTTGTGGTTTTACTGCAGAAGAAACCACATTGGGTACCTGTGGCTCATCGATCGGGTGGTCATTCCCGTTGCCCTTGCGGGTGGTTTTATCCGTCTTGGAAACCTCATGAACTCAGAAATTATTGGGCGTCCCACAGATTTGCCTTGGGCCTTCATCTTTCAAAGAGTCGACGAAGTTCCAAGGCATCCTTCCATGGTTTATGAGTCTATCTTCTACTTTTTTTCCTTTGCACTCTTGCATCTCACCTATAAAAAATCAGCATTAAAAGAAAAAGAAGGTGCCACACTGGGCCTCTTTCTCATCCTCATCTTTGGCTTTCGTTTTTTTGTAGAATTTTTAAAGGAACACCAGGTCGACTTCGAAAGCAGGCTCCCGCTCGATATGGGGCAGTTTTTGAGCATTCCTTTTGTTCTTGCAGGAATTTATTTAATGGCGCGCCCTCGAAAAAAGAAGAGCCCCTTCCAGTATGCAGGCAGCATCTGAATCTCTGATATCTGCCTGGAAAAGGGTTGCTGGCCCTTCTGATTAAGAGCAACACTTTGGGCGTCAGAGTTCATCCTCAAGGACGCTTATACCATGAAAAAATTAACACTTGTTACCATTTCCCTTCTTTGCTCCTGCCAGGCCTTTGCTGCAGAAATCCCCCTCCTGCGGTGCCAAGACCTTCAAAGCGCAGACACCGGATTTTCCGTCTCCTTTGAATCCGAAGGGCGCTCGACGCGGGCCACAGTTTCAGAATTGCATTTTCAAGGTTCTGAGCAACGCGCTGTTTTGACTTGCTCCACGCTCTCTTATCCAACCGACGACACCACTCCGGAAGCTTGGCTCTTGCGTTGCCGTGACCAGTCCAGTGCCGACACAGGGCTTGAAGTCATCTTGAAGCAACACAAAAACACCGAGGCTCATTCGGCCACTGTTTCGGAAGTCGATTTCACGGGAAGCAGTATTCTCGCAAACTTAAAATGCAAATAAAAACTACACGATGTTAAATTAACATCAAAATAATTAGAAATATGCAAACTCGTGAAAAATGAATTTAAACTAAAACAAAAAACTGGAAAAGTTCTTTATGCAAAAAAGTTTTATTGACCATGAATGCACCGGATGTTAGGTCTGCCGCCAATGAAGGAATACTTCCTCTCCCCTCATTTGGCAGCAAAGATCTATGAATAACTACGTAAATTGCAATGTGTTCAATCAGTCCGAACGTCTCGTTGAGGGATGGTATTGGGCGCTTAAATCTTCAGACCTTGCAAAGGGTCAAGCAAAACCCCTTCATTTCCTGGGAGTCGAGCTTGCCATATTTCGTGGCGAAAGCGGAAAAGTCATCGCCATGGATGCCTTTTGCCCCCACATGGGTGCCCACCTTGCAGAAGGTCGAGTGGAAGGAGACAGCTTACGCTGCTTGTTCCATTATTGGAAATTTGACGAAACAGGGACGTGTACCGAAATTCCGTGTCTGCCCAAACCCGTAAAAGCTCCCGTTCAGACATGGCCCGTTGAAGAACGCTACGGATTTATCTGGATCTATACCGGCAAAACACCGCAACATCCCGTTCCCTTTGTTCCCGAACTCGAAAATAGCGAAGTGGCATCTTGGCATGGCGGGGCCTTTACTAAAAATTGCCATCCCCATGTTGTCATGATCAATGCCATCGATGCGCAACACTTTGCATCGGTGCATGACCTCCCCGTAAAATTGAGTATGGAACCAACTGAATTTAATGAGCAATGCCTGCTTTTTAGCAACTCAACGAAGGTTCCTACATCGAATTTCTTGCTGCGTTTTATTGGTAAATTTTATAGTAATGCGCTCACCTACAGCCTCTCCTACTGGTATGGCAGCAACGGAACAGTAACACTCGGACCCGATTTTTTTCATTTTCACATCATGTTTGCGTTACGGCCCACCGCTGATGGCAAAACAGAAGGACAAACCCTTCTCATTACAAAAAAACGTTCAGGCTTGTTTGGCAAAAGTATCACATGGGTTGCGCTATTTCTGACTTTGATTGTCGGCAAATACTTTGCCAAAGGCGATACCAAGATCTTTCGAACAATTCAGTTTGGATTGAAGCACCCCTTGGCTCTTGATTCTTCTATTATGCGATTTATTCAGCATGTCGAAAAACAAACTTTGGCGAGTTGGGGATTTGCACGCCAAAAACTTCGGGGTGAATCCAAATGAAATCAAAAAAACTACGCGCAAAAACCGTTCAGGTAAAAAATTTAGCCGAACAACAAGTCGTCAGCCTTTATTCTGTTTATGAGAAATACTATGAGAACACTTCTTTCTCGGTATTCCAAAAAGATCTCAATAATAAAAATAGCGTCATTCTTCTGCTAGAATCATCAACGGATAGAATTTGCGGATTTTCAACAATTTTAGATTTGGAATTGGAAGAAAACGGCAAACGCATTCTAGGACTTTACAGCGGCGACACCGTTGTCGAGAAGGAGTATTGGGGACAAGGCACACTTGGAATCGCCTTTTTGCGTTACCTCTTTTTAAAGAAACTGTGCAATCCCTTGACTCCCTGTTATTGGTTTCTGATTTCGAAAGGTTACAAAACCTATCTCTTGATGGCGAATAATTTTAAAGAGCATTATCCTCGCTTTGAAAAAGAAACACCGCCGGAAAAAAACTGGATTTTGAATCAGTTCGCAACTCGACTTTTTCCAAAATATTACAATAGCCAATGCGGCGTTATTCGTTTTGACGAAACGGGCGTGCATCTCAAGGCGGGAGTTGCAGATATTTCGCAAGACTTGGCTGTTACGAACCCTCGAATTGCCTTTTTCCTCGAAAAAAATCCAAGCTGGATGCAAGGTGAGGAACTGGCTTGCATTGCAAAGATGTCTTTTCTCCTCCCCTTTGCCTATTCTGCAAAAGTAGCCTTTAAACAGGTTTCGAAACCATTTTTTCAAATGCTGCCCAAACGCAAATTGGGTGAAATGGCCCTGGCAAGCCCGTTTAAACAGCTTCAAAATCGGCTCAAAAGGCAATTGCTTGAATCCTCCGATGTGAGGAAAAAAGTATGAAAAAGACTGTTCTTATCACGGGATGTTCTTCTGGATTTGGAATGGGCATGGTTTCAAGGTTCCTCGAAGAAGGTTGGGATGTCTTGGCAACTTTGCGCAATGCCGATGAAAGGCGTTCGCTTTTTCATGAACAAATGGGTCGATATGGTGCCCAACTCACGCTTCTCGATCTCGATGTGACATCGATTCAAGGCCGGACCACTGCAGAACAATACATCGCAAAAAATTTAGACGGGAAGCTCGACTGCCTTGTGAATAATGCCGGCTATGGCATTTTTGGAGCACTCGAAGACGCCACTGAAGAGCAAATTCGACATCAATTTGAAGTTAATTTATTTGGAACTGCTTTGCTTACGCGCACTCTTTTGCCCTTTCTTCGCAAGGCTAAAGGCCGCATCATCAGCATTTCCTCGGTCTATGGACTCACAGGAATGCCACTTTCGGGCATTTATTGCTCAAGCAAGTATGCAGTCGAAGGACTGATGGAATCGCTTTATTACGAGCTGATGCCCCATGGTGTTCAGGTTGCCCTCGTTGAACCCGGTGGATTTAGAACATCTTTTGCAACAAATACGCTTTGGGCAAAGCCTCCCCAGCATGCTTCTCCATACCAAGTCCAAACTCACAATTACAACGCACTCGTGAAAAAATTAACTTCACGAAAATCTGCGCCAGATCCTATGTTGGTGGTTGAAAAAGTCATCGCTTTAACGCGCAATCCTCGCATGAAGCTACGCAACCCCATCGGTCAGGACGCCCGATCCGTTACTTTGCTTTTAAAGCTCCTCCCCGGACGTTTTGCAAACAGTATCTTTGCATTTGCATTTCGGAAGATGTTTTTAAAGTCGATACCACCCCCCCGTTAAGGCCCTTGATAAGAGTTTGAAAAGGAAACGGCAATGCACCCACATCTGACCCAGCGCCAATCATTAAGCCTCCTTGATGATGCCAAGACGTACCAAAAATTAGAATTTAATCATCGAAAAAACAAAGAACAAGACAACACTGAAAAACTCGACGAAGCGGCAAAACAATTCAGTTACGATGCCTGCAAAGACGAGTTTTGGAATCCCGAAAAGTTCTCACTTCTTTATGGAACCCCACTCTGGGATCAATCAACGGAATCGCAAAAGGTTCTTTTAAACCAGCTCTATTGGGTGGCGTATTATTCGCAAATCATTTCAGCTGAAATCGCCACCATTTATCTCAATCAAGCAGCGGCAGCAGGCTTTTACTCTTTTGAAGATTTCCGCATCGTTTGCGACAACCTCGACCTCGAATCGGGCCAAGAGCGCGCGCACATCAATGCCTTCAAAAAAATATCTGAAGAAATGGAATACAGCGTGTTTGGAGAGCGGGTTTTTACCTACCCCATGCGACCCTATTACGTCGAAACCATGATCTTTCAAAATACAAATCGCGTGAAAGAGTTTTACAGAAGGTTACAGGTTCAAGCCTATTCCTTGCTCTCGACCGGAAATGCCTTTTTGGGTTGCCAGTATTTTACCGTGCGTGGATTGCGCACTCTCAAAGGCAAAATGATCCAGCACCAACTGGCTCAATATTACATGCGACATAAAGACAAAGAAAACGCACCGATCCCTTCTAAAATCAGTTTTTATCATTTCCTCGATGAAAGCTTTCATTTTAATAGTTCGGTCATCATTTCTCAAGACGTCGTGCATTCGCTCAATAAACCCACAGCCTTCGAAGCCTTTGTCACCAACCGACTCATTGAAGGATGCCAAAAAGATCACTTTTATTTTTCTTCGGCAATCAATGGAATTTTTTGGTACGATCCCGCTCTTTACAAAGCAATTTACAAAGTTCTTCGATCGAAAGCATTTGGAATGAATGACGCCGACGCACGGCAGATGCTGGAAAAGTGCTTCACTCAAGAGAACGAGGGAATGCACGAAGCCTTTCAGTCGCACAAAAAGGCGCAAGAATCCTATAAAACATATGTCGAAAAAATGGCATTTGTGAATTCGAAGAACAAAGCAATGTCCTTGATGGCTAAAAATTCGCTAGAATACCAGCTGAGCGTCAACCGCGAAGGTTTGAGAAGATTTTCTGTATGACAGTGAAAATTGAGGATGAGTTCTACACGGTGCGTTTTGATGAAGAATCGAATTTACCTCCTGTTCCGTTAAAAAGGGGGGAAGTTTTGAGTGAGCACCTTGATATCGAGAATTCGCCTCTTCTTTTTGGCTGTCGCACAGGGATTTGTGGAACTTGCCTTTGCGAAGTCAAATCCGTTGGACGAGGAAGTTTAGAGCCACCAAGCTCAGATGAAAAAGAGGTCCTTGCCCTTTTTTGTCCCGACAATTCCTCTGCAAGACTTGCGTGCCAAATCCGGATCACGGGTGATCTTTCGATTCGAACTCTAGAAATGGGCTGACTAATGAACTTTAAAGATTTCTGGTATGTTGTCTGCCGAAAAGAAGATCTCAATGCTAAAAAGCCAATCGCTCGTAAAATCCTCGACGAGCTTATTGTACTTTATCGCGATGAAGCAGGTAAGGCAGTCGCAATGCTCGATCGCTGCATTCACCGCAATGCCCCTCTTTCGAAGGGACGCATGGAGAACGGTAAATTGCGTTGCTCATATCATGGTTGGCTCTACGACGGCAGTGGCGAAATTGTCGAAATATATTCCGAGGGGCCCGGCGCACCCAAAGGCAAATGCCGCAAAGCAAAAACATTCTTAACTGCAGAATTTGACGATTATGTCTTTGTTTGTCTTTCAGACACCCCACTTTTTCCAGAACCCTTTCGAAGCCCCTACTATGGGAAAAAGGGCTGGCGCACGCAAAGACGTGTGAATGCCATGCAAAACAACGTTACAAATTGTGTCGAAAATTTTGTGGATATTCCTCACACGGTTTTTGTGCATCCCACAATTTTTAGAAATGAAAAACGCGAAAAATTTGGCGCTGAGGCTGTTCGAAAGGATGGATCAGTTGTCGTCAATATTACCAACGAGCGCGCAAATCTTGGTTTATTCAGTTGTTTTTTAAATCCAAAAAACCAAGAAATTGTACATATCGACAGCTACCATATGCCGAATGTGACCTGTGTCGAATACCATTTCGGCCCTAAAAAGCACTTTTACATCACTTCTCATAGTGTGCCCGTTTCCGATAAAGAAACACTGGTCTATACGGATCTTACTTATCACTACGGTTTTTGGACTCCCTTTGCGGGTCCATTTGTACGGAGTTTAGGCCAGAAAGTCATCGATCAAGACATTGAAATTCTCGGCAATCAAATGAAAGCCATTGAGAAATTCGGGACCAATTTTCAAAATTCACCTTGTGACATTGTGCACGTGTTTATCGAATCCATTCGCGATGCCATTGCAGAAGGCAAAGATCCGCGCGCGCTTCCTGAACGTTCTCAGAAATTTGAATTCTGGGTTTGAGCAAATGCGCGCATTACGACCGAAAAGGACCTTGCCATGACCCTCATGGGCCGTTTAATGAGTTTTTTCCCACTCTTACATATGATCCTCATCTCAGCATCGTTGCTGGCATTGATCGTGCAACCCTCAATTGTCACCGTGTTGTTGGTACCGACGGCAATTTACCTCTTTCCCTTGGCATCCTTTCGCCTGCACAAGCGGATCTTTCCCACTAAACTGGGCGTTTGTAGCCTGAGTGACAAAAAATACGTGCCCTGGTGGGGAGGGCATCAAATTCAGAGCCTCTTTATTGCACAACCCTGGCTTGAAGCTTTGCTGACCCTCGTTCCGGGGCTCTTTAGCCTTTGGCTTCGAGCTTGGGGGAGTCAAATCGGAAAAGGCGTCTATTGGACCCCCCGCGCAGAGTTTGTCGACCGCGATTTGATGGATGTCGGTGACGGCGCATTGTTTGGTCATCATTTTGCGTGCTCATGCCACGTTGTGAAGCGCACAAAGCGTGGAACATATCTGCTCTTTGTCAAGCGCATCGTTGTGGGCAAAGGAGCCTTTGTCAGTGCGGGGGTGAGGGCGGGGCCTGGTGTGAAAATTGCGGATGGTTCTTTCGTTCCCGCCAAAACGGATTTGTATCCCGATCAAAAATGGACGGACGCGTAAAACCCACAGAGAGCGACAATCCAAGTGAATAATGCTAAGGTTTCCGACATTCTATGCGAATGGAGGCCCCGATGCTCAACTGTATGCCAAAACACCTGGTCACCCTTGTGAGTTTTCTCCCGCCCTTTTTTCTTGCGGGATGCGCAAGTTCCGACGCTGAAGTCAGCATTATTGACACCATGGCAATGGAAGTTGTTTTGATGGAAACGTCAGACATTCACTGCAATGCCATCGCATATGATTACTATAAAGACAGCGCTGTCGATGGGTATGGTCTTGCAAAAGTGTACTCACTCGTCAAAGAAGTCAGAAAAAATTATCCCGAAGCCATGCTTATCGACAATGGGGATCTCATCCAGGGAAGCCTTCTTTGCGATGCACTGGTCAAAAATAAAAACACCAAAACTGACGCCGTTCATCCTATTATTAAAGCCATGAACATCATGAAATATGATGTAGCGAACCTTGGAAATCATGATTTTAATTATGGCCTCGATCATCTAAGTACGACCTATAGAAATGCAAAATTTCCGTATATTAATTCAAATCTTTATATTGACGATCGCGATCGAAATCTTGAAAACGACAAACCCTATTTCAATCCTTACGTCATTGTCGAAAAAGTCATTGGCGATCAAAAGATCCGCGTCGGCTTTTTGGGTACCGCTCCCGCTCAGATTGTAAACTGGGACAAAGCTCACCTCGATGGAAAAGTGGTTTCGAAAGACCCTCTCGAAATCGTACGCCGCTATGTGCCCGAAATGAAAAAGGCAGGCGCAGACATCGTTGTTGTTGTATCTCACGGGGGAATAAATCCGCTTCCCTACCGGGTCTTTGAGGAAAATCCAAGCTTGCACATCGCTAAAACAGAGGGCATCGACGTCGTACTCACAGGACATTCTCATCTTGAATTTCCTGGCAAACGTTTTGAAGGCCAAGAAACTTTGGGCATCGACAGTAAAAAGGGCACTCTGCATGGAAAACCTGCGGTCATGCCGGGCTTCTGGGGGAGCCACCTCGGAATCGTAAAGCTTAAAGTGGCCAAAGGACCCAACGGCTGGAAAGTGATGGACAGCACAAGCGAAATCAAGTCTGTCATGGGCGTTGAAGCGGCTCAAGAAATCGTCGAAGCCACAAAGCTTGAACACGAAGAAACCCTCAGATTTGTGAGGGCTCCTCTTGGAAAAGCAGATTCTGCCTTCCAGACCTACTTCTCGCGGATTGAAGACTCCGGCGCAGTCGAGATCGTGAACCAGGCTCAAATCTGGTACGTTAAGCAGAGAATTAAGGGAACAGAGCTTGATAAATTTCCGGTCCTTTCCGCCTCGGCCCCCTTTAAGGCCGGATTTGGAGGAGAATACACCGAGGTGCCCGCAGGGCAAATTGCCATGAAGCATGCTTCAGATCTTTATCTCTATCCAAATACTTTAAAAGTTGTCATTATGACGACGGCACAACTCAAAGATTGGCTGGAAAAATCTGCGGGAAACTTTAACCAAGTCGACCCCAACAAATCGGGCGACATTCCAATTGTCAATGAGAAGTTTCCTTCTTATAATTTCGACATTATCGATGGTATTACATACCAAATTGACATCACAAAACCTGAGGGAAGTCGAATTATCAATCTTGCCCTTGCGGGCCGTACCCTCACGCCTGAGCAAAGATTTCTTGTTGCAACCAACAACTACAGAGCATTTGGCGGCGGCAAATTTCCACACCTCAACGGTACGAATGTGGTGCTGGATACCACCGAAGAAAATCGAGAGATCTTGATCCAGTACATCCGCAGCAAAGGTAATATCAGCGGGCGGCCCGACTTTAATTGGTCTATTGCAGCGATAAAACCGGGGAAAGCAAACCTCATTTACGAGGCTAGCATGCCTTCCAAAAAGTACAAGCCAACCTGGGCAACACAAGTCGCCGAGGTTAAAGAAACAAAATCTCTGAAGTATAAGCTTGATTTTTCGCAGGCACGCGTTGGAACTGCAAAAGTTTCTTCGCCTTTGCCCAAGGCGGAAAAAGGCGTGTCAAAAAGTCTTTCGAGTCCAAAGAAAAAGAAGAAAAAGAAGTAAGGCAGTTGCTGGGGGCTTCAACGCAAACCTGCTTTAAAAGGCAAAATTTCTAAAAGTGGCCTTATCAGTCGATATCTTCAGGGTCGCAAATCGGCGCTTCAAATTCGCGCGTCTCTTTTGTTGCATCATCCGTGGCTGTTCCAGCGCCGTCTTCAAATGCGACTGTCACAGACTTCGCTGCAGTGGTCGCGCCTTTTTCGAAGAACTTTGTATTCATCGTTCCGCTATCAAAGGTACATTTTCCGTCCGCAAACGAAACTTTCACTGCCGTGTAGGAAGTTTCTACCCAAGACTCATCTTTGTTTTTTGCAGTCACGGTGCCCGATTCAATTGTCTTTGAAGTGAGGCTTAAATCGGTTGCGCTGCGCACGACAGAAACCACCATTGGAGCGCCCGTTTTTGTCGTCACCGTTTGGATGAAAGATTTTTCTTCGCCTGCCTTATTTTTCAACTTAAGCGTGCGTTCAACATTGGTTGTAATGCTCTTTTTGCGGTAAGTGCTTGTGGTGTCATCGGCCTTATCCGCTTGCACCCAAGTGACTTCATGAGTGCCCTTGAAGGAAGATGTTTGGGCGATAGTCTTCGTCACATTTTTCTTGATGTTGGTAAATTCCATGGATTTTGTACGAGAACGACTAAAATCCACGTTTAATTTAAGGCCTGCAAGATTTTCCTTCCAAGCAATCTTGGCATGCTTTCCATCTGTCGAGCATGGGATGGGCGTTCCGGTCATGGTCCATTTTCTGGTTTGTGTACTTTCACCCGAAAGCGAAGAAGTCTTTTTAATCACTTTATTTTCTTGTGTTTTTGCATGTTCGCCCGAGACTTTTACTGTCACAACAGCGGAGTCACCATCAACAGCACACGTTCGTGTGAACGTAAAGCTTTTTTCTCCTGCTGCCAATTCTGGAGCACTGGTGAGCGTTGTAGAAGGGCTTGCCGAACCATTTTCAGCCATAGCCGAGATGGAACTGTCGACGTTGGCAGAAATTGTGCCATTTGCAAGTTCTGCATCCGACGCCACATTAGAGGCATCGACGCCTGTACCATCAGATTTACTCGTTACTCTCTCTTCATCTTTTCCGCAAGATACCAAAACAACGCACGCACCAACAACTGCCAGTATATTTTTCATAACTTTCTCCAAGAATTAGCCTTTGTTACTTTATACGAAGGCCACTGTTTTCCATAAATAATCCGTTTAAAAGACTACCAGAGTTTAGCCATTGCATGCCTGCTTCATTGCACTGCGTCAAAAAATTTCTCAAATTCACGCATCCATTTGATACGAAAAATCTGCCCTTCGACAGGTGATGATTCGACCGAAAGTAACAGACGAGTTATGTCACTACACGCTGGCTTTCTTCATACAAACTTTCGTTTGGAGGATTCACTGATGAAGGCTGTCTGTTGAGACTCTGCAAAGGTGGAGTCATTTCGATTCCAGGAGTTTATTCAGGTGTGATTGACAAGCTCCCCATGGGAGTTGCCTTTGCAAAAGGCCTCACGTTCAAGATGGGTCAAACCCATGTTCATCGCTACCTCGAAAAACTTTTGCGTCTTGTAGAAAATGAAACTATCGACCCTTCGTTTGTTATTTCACATGTTTTGCCACTTTCAGATGCACCGAGAGCATATGAAATATTTAAAAATAAGCTTGAGAACTGTACGAAAGTTGTAATGAAACCCTTTTAGTCCTTTTATTTTAAAGAGGTGTTCCCATGTCTATCAAAGTCGAAGAATCCGTGACCATCAGCAGAAGCCCTGTTGAAATTTATCAGTTCTGGCGCAATTTCGAAAATCTTTCTAAATTTATGGGTCATTTAAAGTCCGTAACGCCTTACGATAACACACGCTCTCATTGGGTTGCCAAGGCTCCCTTGGGAGCTAAAGTCGAATGGGATGCCGTGATTACCAACGAGCAAAGTAACAAATTTATCTCGTGGCGCTCTGTCGAAGACGCAGACATTCCCAATGCAGGTTCGGTAACATTCGAGCCACTCTCCGAAGACAGAGGCACCATTGTACGTGTGATACTCGAATACAAGCCCCCCTTAGGCGCACTGGGAGCAGCTGTCGCAAAACTCTTCGGAGAAGAACCCAGCCAGCAGATCCGAGAAGACCTCAGACGCTTAAAGCAACTTTTGGAAACCGGCGAAATTCCCACCATCGAGGGCCAGCCTATGGGTGCGCAGCGCATGACATATCACAGTCCTCAAACACAACTGTGAGACTTCAGGCGCCTTCCAAATTCAACTTCTTTTGGGATACTCCCAGTAAATCGTCGATTCATTCGTTTTCGTCTCATTTCTTGAGAGCGGCTTGATAATTTTTTTAACACAAAAGATTCAAAAGAAGATCTGTGATATAAAAGTTAATCACTAAAATAAGTAAACAAAAAATTTATAATTCAATCCATTCACTTATGAATTCTTCTTATTTTTCCTCAATATTTCCAATAAAAAAATTCGAACTTCATGATCTTAAATATTTCGTGAGGGCGAGGCGCGCGAGGTGAGAGCAGGGCGTAATGGACGCATTGGCCCATGAGGAAGCTGAATCCGATGCGCAACGAAGCCATGGCCCCTGGCGAGATATTTAAAGCGGGCGTTTTGACACACAGTCTCGGCGCTTGCGCAGCCGCGCAAATCTGACTAATTCTAAAACTCTCCAATGTACCGCTCACAAAAATAGGAAACATTGCCGTGGACAGCTTTGCCCAATGGACCCAGATCATCCTCAGTGTTGTGACTCTCATTCTTCTTGTCCCCTTTGCACTCTTGTGCATCGTTTCCATCCTCGTTGTTTTGAAGAAGAATGCAGGGCGAAAATCGTCGCCCGAATTTGAATTTAAAATTACCAATGTGAGCAAACGCGAAAGCGAGCGTATCGACGTCTTGCAAAGGCACCTGCTGTCAAAAGAAGATCTCAAGCAATATCAGAAGGTCAAAAAGCAGGAAGACAAACAAGACAAAGCGCCTCGAAAGCGCCTATTTGTCTTTGATTTTCAGGGAGACATTGCTGCGTCGGATGTCGCTGTCATGCGCGAAGTCATCACACTCATCTTAAAAGTTCAAAAGAAAAACGATGAAGTTTTGTTACGCCTCGAAAGTCCTGGCGGCCTCGTTACGGGCTATGGACTTGCCGCTGCGGAGCTTGCGAGGTGTCGAAAAGCCGGAGTTCCTCTCACGATCTCGGTCGATAAAGTGGCAGCCAGTGGGGGTTACCTCATGGCATGCGTGGCTAACCGCATCATTTCAGCGCCCTTTGCAGTTTTAGGTTCCATTGGGGTAGTGGCGGGGCTTCCCAATCTGCACCGCATCCTCAAGAAAAACGATGTGGACTACTATGAAATGACAGCGGGCGAGCACAAAAGAACCATGACCATGTTTGGTGAAGTCACAGAAAAAAAGCGAGAAAAGTTTCAAGATCAGCTCAACATGACGCACACTCTTTTTAAAGATTTCGTAAGGCAAAATCGCCCACAGCTCGACATTGGTGCAGTTTCGACAGGTGATTATTGGATGGGAACTCAGGCTCTCGATTTAGCACTTGTTGACGAAGTTCTCACAAGCGAAGAATTCTTAGATCGCAGTGCTTCAGAGTTTGATATCTACGAAATTAAAGCACTTCAAGATAAAAGCCCTTTCCATAAAATCCTCGGCCTTTTTACTCAACTCGGAACTCGACTATTATTTCGATGATAGGAAAAATCATGTTTACCCCAGGGCAACCCATTGCATACGAGAGCTTTATTGATGTTCGCTTTGGAGACATCGATGGCTACGGTCACGTCAATTCCAATTTTTATATCGACTATGTGAATACCGCACGAACCCTGTATCAAAAAAGAGTCCTCAATCTTTCTGATCAATTTTTTCTCGAAAAAAAGATGGGCTTCTTTGTGGCACGCGTCGAAATCAATTATCGAAAACCCATCCCGGGAGTGCAAAGAATTTTTGTAACTTCCCAGGCAATTAAAATTGATGGTGCATTTTTTGACGTTGAATTTAAGATTCTTTCTGAAAACAAAGAGCGGCTTTTTTCGGATGGCATCATGAAACTAGCGTGCGTCAATCTTGAAACAAATCGCTCGCAACCGCTTCCCGATTGGTGCTTACCCTATCTGTATCTTCCTGCCGAATAATTGCTCATCACTGCGCTGTTATGCAACTTCAGAAACTTCAATGCGCCGCACGATTGTCACTTTAATTTGACCTGGAAACTGCACATCCGATTCAAGTTTGCGAGCAATTTTTGAAGCCAAAGGTTGTGTATCGCGCTCTTTGATGCGCCTGTTGTCGACAAACACATGCACTTCTCGGCCTGCGCTCATAATTGCCGAGCCCATGACACCGGCGCTTTCAAAACTCTTCACGACTTCAGCAATGCCTTCAATCCGCTTTTGATAGCCTTCTTCCATATCGACGCGCGCCCCAGGCCGTGCGCCCGACATCGCATCTGCAGCTTTCAAGATGTAAGCGTGAGCGGTCTCAACAATTTTATCATCATGGTGAGCAAGAACTGTATCGACAACGACTTCTTCTTCCCCAAAACGCACCGCGCAATCACCACTGATCACAGCGTGGCTTCCTTCTATTTTATAGTCGAGAGCCTTGCCAATATCATGCAGAAGTCCCGATCTTTTAGCGAGCTGATGATCGACACCGATTTCATTTGCGAGCATTCCCGCAAGCCTTGCAACCTCAAGGGAGTGAAAATACTGATTCTGACGATGACTGGTTCGATAATTTAACGACCCAATCAGCTTTAAGATTTCAGGGTGAATATTGCGCAATTCTAAAATTCTGCAGGCTTCTTCGCCCATTTTTAGAATAATGCGGTCGACTTGTTTGCGGTACTTTTGAATAAGAGGCCGAGCGCGATCGGGATGGTAAAGATTTTTTCCAACCACTTCTTCCAAAACCAGTCGAATGACTTCTTTGTCGGTTCCTGCACCCCCCACAATTTTAAGCAGGGGAGCAGATTCGCCGTCTGTCATGATGTCGATGGTTGTGTCGGTATTTTCTATCAAGAGGCGGATAAGTTCAGACTCTTCGCCAAAGTGTCTTTCACTGATTTCTTTTGAAGGCGTTTGCACGGCAAAAACCGACTTGGGCCACACAAAAGTAGGACTGTATCTTGCCAAAACGACCGAGAGGGTTTCTTTGGCAAATTTTTGCGCATCGTTGCGCAGTTCTTCGCCATGATCCAACAGCCACCGCGAAGTTGCGAGCCGCTCGGTGTCTACGATTTCACCATGTAGCATCTGTTCCAAATCCGATCGAAGAACGCCTGCTTTTGTTTCGAGGTGTGACTCCAGCATTTTTTGCAAGTCGCGACGCTGGAGGCTAATGCTCGACGTTTCTTTAATGGAATTCTTCGTCGCTTCATCTTTAGCTTTTAAAGCAACATCCGAGGCGCCTAAGTCTGACTCTTTTTTGGTGAGTTCTACTTGTCGCTCATTGAGTTCTTCTTCAAAAGTCGATTGAATTCGAACCAACACTTCTCTTTCTTCTTCCAGACGCGAAGCCTCTGAATCAAACCGTTCACGGGCCGTGCGGAGTGCTTCATCCAGAATGATGGCGCGTTGACGCTCTGCATTTTTTAAAATGTTGTCTCGGCCATCTAAAGTCAAAAGTGAATTTTGCGCAGATTTTTTTGCAAAAAGGAATGCAAGCACTCCTCCGAGGATCCCACTTATTCCCACCGCGCAGAGAATAAGGAGCCAGTACATTGATTCCATAACACTATCCTTTATTTACCAAAGCAGTGCGGTCACGTGATAAGACTATCACAGGAGCACTTTGCTCAAAAGGAAACCTTTTTTCGGAGCACGCCGTATGATAGCCCCTTCGTTGCCTACTTCCGAAGTCCTGGCTCACATTGCACAAAAAGCAGGCCAGCTGACCCTGCAGTATTTCCGCAAGAACCTCAAGACCACCGAAAAAGCAGACAACCAAGGCCTTGTTACGGAGGCCGACTACGCTTCTGAGGCCCTGATCAAAGATTTTATTCAAAAGAATTACCCCGACCATGCCATTCTTGCAGAAGAATCGGGGCTCCATGATGCCACTCCCCACAAAGCGGGAGCACAGCGGCCCATTTGGATTATCGACCCCATCGATGGCACCACAAACTTCTCGAAGGGAAACCCTTACTACTGCGTGTCCATCGGATTTGGGCTGCAAATCGGAACACGGATCGAAGTCTTGGCGGGTGCTATCCATCATCCTCCAACCGGTGACACCTACACCGCAGACAAAGGAAAGGGAAGCTTCTGCAACGGCGAACGCTTGCAGGTTTCGCAAACCGGTGAGCTTCGCTTAGCCAGTGTCGTCACGGGGTTTAGCAGCAACAAGGAAGAACGCCTCAAAAAAATCGTCGAAAGCATTTACGAACTGCAGAATCATATTTTGGGCCTTCGGATCAATGGGGCAGCGGCACTCGACCTCGCCCAAACCGCCCGTGGAATCTTTCAAGGCTTTTACGAAGACAACCTCAGCGCTTGGGACCTTGCCGCTGGTGCGCTAATTGCCGAAGAAGCAGGAGCTTTGGTTTCAAATCTTGCAGGATTGCCTTTAGAATTGCCACGCGACCGCAGCATCCTGTGTGCACCGCCTGCACTGTGGAAGGATCTGCAAAAAGTCATTGTCCCCATCTTTTACTCAGATCAGGAGACCACTTCGTGAATACGAGGGCTGCCCTAAAAAGTGGAATTGTCTTTATTGCTGCATTGCAGTGCACATTTATGTGGGCACAGGCATCAACGGTTGTGACAAATATTGTTGAAACCAACAAAGGTTCCCAAGAACAAAAAATCTCTATCAGTGCGGATAAAATCCGCTTCGATGGACTGCTTGAAAATAAAAATCAGTCCTTTATTTTTCGTGCCGATAAAGAAGTTTTTTGGCTTTTAAATAATGCCGACAAAACCTATGTTCAGTTTACAGCTCAGGAATTAGAAACCGTGTTGCAGCAGATGGAAAATCTGAGGCTCACCCTTGCGACTCAGCTTCAGCATCTTCCCGTGCAACAAAAAAAGAACCTTGAAAAACTTGTCCCGAGCTTTGGCATCGAAGAGAAAACAACGTACCGACTCATTGCTGCAAAATCGGCATGTGGAAAGTTTCAGTGTGAATATTTTGAAGGCATGCGAGATGGAAAAAAGGTTCACGATGTCTGGATTGCAACTCCGCAATCCTTAGGATTTAGCGCACCCGAAATGCTCACCGTTGGAAAGCTCGGCGACTTCTTTACACCTCTCATGCGGTTTTTTAAAGGGGCCGAAGGGGTTTGGTTCGTTGCCAACAAGAGCGACAACACCGCTGATGTCAAAGGACTCCCCGTTAAAATGGTTTTCCCACCCGGAGGCAAAGTCAAAAAACAAGAACTTGCGCGTGTTGAGCATGCTCCTCTTGCACAAAAAGTATTTGAGATCCCCGAGGGATTTCAAAAAACGCTCTTTAAACTTTACTGAGGAAGAGTGCTCCTATGTTTCCTTTTCTTCGCCCTTTAGGAAGCAGAGCACAGATTATTTCAAAAGTTTTTCTTGCACTCATCCCCTCCCTCTTTTTTCTTCTGGTTGCGGGCACCTATTGGGGAGACTCAGGGAGCCTCGATGGCATGATAAACTTTCGAGAAACCATTCATTTCAGGCAAGGGGGACTTGAAGAAGTTATTCGCATGCGCGGAGGTAACACTCACCCACCACTCTTGTATCTTTACACGGGCCTCTTTTTTTTCCTGTTTGGCCCTTCGCCCCTTGCAAGTAACGTTGCTGCATTTCTACTTTATCTGTTGGGTTCCATTTTATTTTTTAAGCTTATAGACGGTATCTATGGCAAAAAATCAGCTTTCTTTGCAAGTTCTTTACTCTTTTGCCATCCGATGGTTATTGTGAACAGCTTGTCTCCCATGAGCGAAGTCATGATCCTGGTGGGGTTCATACTCAGTTGCCTTTGCTATATAAAAGAGAGATATTTCCTTTTTTCTCTAAGCTTAGTTCTGTTACTTCTTATGAAAGAAACAGCCATCATCCCTGTTGGAATTTTGCTTTTTCTCTGGGGAATTCAGAGATATTTTAAGTATCAAGGTAAGCATTCAAGCGCTTTATCACTCATGAAAGCACTAGGTGAATCTTTTCTCGTTTCCCTCCCGGCATTGACAACTCTCGTTGCATGGAAGCTCGCTCTCGTGCATTTAGGCGCTACGGAGTGGAAAAGCCAAGTTCTTAAAAACGAAGATTTATCTCCATTTTTCATTGTTTTCAATAATATTTTTCGCTTTGAAATGTTCAATATTTATTTATTGCAAAATCTCGAAAATCTTTTTTTGTTGCATTTCTCCTGGGTCTACAGCCTCTGTGCATTCATTTTCTATCTATTTGCCAAGCAACATGCGCTTTGGGATTCGCCGCGTAAAAAAACTTTTCTCCTCATCTTCTTTTCAACGCCCCTCGTGTACGCCTTCTTGGTTTTTCCATTTCCGACCTGGACAGAGCCGCGCTACGTCATTCCGGTCCTACCTTTGCTCATGATTCCTTTGGGTCTCTTTCTTGCTCACTGCAAATACAAACGCCTTGGAAATTCTGTCGCTTCGCTCATCTTTATGCTCATCACAGTTGCTCAATTTACTTCTCTAGATCCCCTTTCTCTGCGCAAGGGAACCGAGACATTTCATGGTGAGACATTTTACAACCTCGATCTCCAGTGGCGTGGCACCGATCGGGTTATTTACAACACCCAATTTCTGCGCATGACTCAAAATCAAAATAAACTCATTCAAAACGCAGCGAAGGCAGAGGCCGACATCCTCGTCACCGATTGCTGGAGCATGAAACTCTCAGAAAAAGTGTGGTCGATTCAGCTTACAAATGCGGCCTATCCAGACCTTTTGCTGAAAAGACCTCTCGAATGCATTCACGATGTTGAGTTGCAGAAAAAAGAAGTGCAAATGAAGCTGACTGGAAAGAAAGTCTTTGTCACACACGAGAGTTTTCAAAAATTAAGACACGTGCCCGCAAGTTTTACCTCTGCGCTCACGGTCGAAATAGCTCCCTAGATTAAAGGATGCTCCCCTTAGCCTTCAAGAAAACTGCGGAGTTGCCACGCCATTTTTTCGTGAGTTGCCAAGCGCACGACAATAAGATCTTCAGTTACGCAATCGCCTCCACGCTCGGTAAGGGCCACGGCTTGCCTTGCTTTGCGGATGATCGCTTCATGATCAGCTAAAAGCTCTTGCACCATACCATGCGCATTAGGTGCCCCCTCAGAATGTGCAAGCGAAGTCATTTTTCCCAACTGAAAAAATCCACTGGGAGCAGGCATTCCAAGTGCACGGATGCGTTCTGCAATGACGTCTGTTGCAGCGTGAAGTTCTTCGTATTGCGTGCCAAAAGCGCCATGGAGAGCAAAGAACTGGGGGCCCGAAACATTCCAATGATAGGAGTGACTTTTGATGCTCAAAACATAGGTATCCGCTAAAAAATGCGAGAGCATTTCAGCAATTTGACTTCGAGCGTTATCTTCGATCCCAATATTTGTCTTCATGGCAGCTCCTTGCTCAATAAGTGAACTTAAAGCTTACTCAATAGTAGTACTTCTTGACCACGGCTTCCAAGGTCAAAGCCCTGATTTTAGAAGCATGACCTGCCTGACCAAACTGGACCATTCTGTCGCGGCAAACCTGTTTCATTGCGTCGCGAGCAGGAATCAAAAACTTTCTGAGGTCAAACTCTGCAGGATTTTCGGCAAAGAATTTGCGCACAGCAGCAGTCATTGCAATGCGATTATCGGTATCCACATTAATCTTACGCACACCATTGCGGATGCCTTCCTGGATTTCCGCGACGGGAACTCCCCAGGTTTGCTTCATCTCTCCGCCATATTTTCTGAAAAGATCTTGAAGCTCTTGCGGAACAGAACTTGAGCCATGCATCACGAGGTGTGTGTTGGGAAGGCGTTTGTGAATTTCACGAATCCTGTCCATGTCCAAGATTTTTCCATCGGGTTTGCGCGTAAACTTATAGGCGCCATGGCTTGTTCCGATTGCAATCGCGAGGGCATCAACGTTCGTTTTTTGCACAAAATCTGCGGCTTGCTCTGGATCTGTCAAGAGATCTTTATGGGACAGTTTTCCTTCAAATCCGTGTCCATCTTCTTTATCTCCCATTCCTGTTTCCAGGGAGCCTAAGCAACCAAGCTCTCCTTCCACTGAAACTCCAATGGCATGAGCGACCTTCACCACGTCTTTCGTAACATTCACATTATAATCATAGTCAGCAGGTGTTTTGGCGTCTGCCATCAACGAGCCATCCATCATGACGCTTGTGAAACCATTTCGGATTGCCGACACGCATGTCTGCAAGTTATTTCCATGGTCTTGATGCATGACCACGGGAATTTCGGGGTACAGTTCGACAGCAGCCATAATCAGATGCTTTAAAAAAACGTCGTTTGTGTAATTTCGGGCACCTCGACTTGCTTGCAAGATGACAGGGCTATCGGTTTCGCGCGCGGCCTCCATAATAGCTTGAATTTGCTCAAGATTGTTAATATTAAATGCGGCAACGCCATAGTTATTTTCTGCAGCGTGGTCGAGAAGCTGCCTCAATGAAATAAGAGCCATGGTTCTTCTCCTTTCGAGGGGGATGTGTTTCCGCCGACTACATATCATCTTTCTCATATCATTTGCAAAACAGCACATCTTCTGAAAAGCTCACACCCCATGAGAGCAACTCTTCTATTGGGGGAATCCATGACCCAGAATCTTGAAAAATTTCTCCTGTCCGAACGCAAAGAAGTCTTTGGCTGCAGGATTTTTAAAGTCTTTGAGCAACAAGCAAAAACCCCAGACAGCATGCATGAAACCAACATTTACACGCTAGGTTGCTCACATTGGGTCAACATCGTACCCATTACGGCAACGGGCCAGGTGGTGTTGGTAGAGCAGCACAGGTTCGGTACCGACACCTTTTCATTGGAAACTCCGGGGGGCGCTATCGATCCGGGCGAAAAAGATGCCACCATGGCAGCAATTCGAGAGCTTGAAGAAGAAACAGGCCTCACGAGCCAACGCATTTTATCGCTTCCGGGCTTTGCAGCCAATCCAGCCATTCAGTCCAACCGCGTGACATTTTTTGTGGCCTTTGATGTTCAACCGCTCACCAAACCCTCCACCCACACCGACCCTTTTGAACAGATCAAAATTCACCTCATCGACTTCAAAGAAGCCTTAGAAATGGTTCGCGTTGGCAGAATCAATCACTCGCTCGCTGCCCTTGCATTGCTGCTTGCTGAGCCTTTTGTTCAGACAAAATTTGGCGCGCGCATGCCATGAGAAAAGGTCGCTCGGTGAGCAAATCAATTTTTTGGCTCATTTGTTTTGTAGCTGCTGGAGTATACCTATATTCTATTAAGTATTATCAGCTTAAATGCACCGACCGTCTTTGTCTTGGCAGTGAAACTCAGAGTTTTTCGAGTTCTGAAAGTTGCGAAGCCGCTAAAATCCGTATGCAGCAAACTCACAAGTATTCAAATTATACCTGCCGGCTGACGTTTCCCATTTCGAAAGATTGGAAACGCCTCGCCGGTTGGCTCTCGCAAATTTGGGCGTCGGTGGAATTTGAATGAAAAAGAGTTAATGAACTGGGCCACAAGCCCTCTCAAGTAACCCATTAAAGCCTTGTGCCTTTTCAGACTTGTAAGGATTTCGCGTTAAATACCCTATGAAAATCTTGTCTTCATCGTAAATGACGGGAGGATTGGAAGCATGGGCACTACAGGCGCTGGTCGAATGGTTCTGCGAGCCATAAGGGCCATTGTCATTAAAAATGCTTTCGTACGCGTAGGGGCTTCCATAGGTTCCATAGGGATTGGAAACAGATTCTGAATCATGGGCTGGACAAGTGATGCATCCGAGATAAACATTTCGGCTATCACCCCCAAACATATAATAATCGCGTTGAGCTGTTCCGTGCCCGGGATTCTGAGCAAATCCAACTAAAGAAACAGAGGCTGCAATGAAACCAAGCAAAAGGGAATTGGAAAACTTCATACAAAGTTCCTTCCTTAAATATGACCTTGGCAAGCCATTCTGTAACCTTATTTATTGTCAGATACTTAGAGAAGTTACAAGCCAAAATCCGACCAGTCAACCAACTATGTCGGATTTTGTTTGTTATTGAGTCTATTGCCTTGTCTGGCAGGAAGGATTTCCTTCGTCCACGTTCAACTGAGGATTGGTAATGAGGTTCGACCGGAAGTCTCCCACGATAGGAACATAACTCGGATCCACGCACTCACGAGAGATTCCCGTTGTCCCTGTCCCCTGCCCAAAGCTCCACTTCACATTGATAGACACTTGGAAATCCCCTGTTTCCAGGGTGTGTTCAGCTTTCACCTGCACTTGCACAGATTCTGAACGCGCCTTCCAATGAGAAGATGCCATGCAGGTTTTACCAGAGCATGCAGATTGCCCACTCGCCTTGGATTCTCTGTTCTGCTTTTCACAAAACTCACCAACGCTCTCGATAAAGTTTCGTTCTAATTCAGCTCGCAAAGCAGCTCTTCCCATCCGACAGCTCGATACTTTATAGGTATCGCGCAAAGCAGCGGCTCCATGCTGGGTCACCAGCTGCACAGGAAAGTAATCTTTCTTTATCACAGCCTGAGCATCTGCTTCGGAATGATTTTCCTTGCCGCAGGATGCCAATCCGACAAGGGCACTCAAAACGGTCCACGCAGAAGTTTTTACCTGGAAAGAAGACATGGTTTGGGTCTCTCTTATTTTCCACACGCTTTGTTGAATGCCTTCACGAGGCCTTCACTTGCGAGGTATTTGGTGGAAAAGGCAAGGACATTTGCATCATTGATAGGGTTTACACACGTCATTTCTCGAGTTTGAACGCCAGGTCTGCCCAATGGAATTTTCAGTGTTATCACAAGGCCAACTTTAGTTTCGGTTGACGAAGATGAAGAACTCGAACTGCCGCCTGAGGAAGATTCAGAAGAGCTTTCTGATGTCACTTCACTGTCACTGCTCGATGTCACTTCACCGTCTCTGCTCGATGTCACTTCACTGTCTCTGCTCGATGTCACTTTTCTGTCAAAAGTTCCACTTATACTTAATTCTTTTCCTGCAAGTTCTTTTTTGATGATCGACTGTGCACAATAATTTGTGCTGCAAGCAGCTTGTCCAGCGGCTGCCAACTCAATATTCTGCTTCCGGCACCATTCACCTAAAGTTGTTGCAAAGGTAAGAACGGCATTGAATTGATCAGAAAGACCTTGGGTGCACGAAATCTGAACTTCCCCTGACTTAAATGTCCCAAATTTAAGGGTAGAACTTGCAGCTTCCGGAACCGAGTTGCTTTTTTCGGAGCTACAAGCCGCGACAACGAACAACGATGAAGCAAAAATCAATTTTAGATTTTTCATTTATACGTCCTTATATATGCAATTAAATCGAGAAATGTAGAATACGCTTTTGCGCTCTCTGCGTGTAAGTGAAGAGATTTGACAAGTCAAGAACAGAATTAATGTGTTACATTAATTATTTTGTTTCTTATATGTTTTGAAGACATACCTAACAAATTAAGAGTTATTAGAAAACGAGCCGCACTGAAGGGCAATTCAATAAACACTGGATTAACATATTGTCTTAACAAAAACTGACACAAATTCGCAATTATCATTCAAACTCGAAATTCTGAACAGACTTTCAGATTCAAAAAGACATTTTAGACATACCAGAATTAGGGCTTGCTTTTTTCAAGACTCGCTTCCAATGAATCCGCAATGTCTTTTATTCTCAACTTAGGCCCTACAAGTAAGGTATGAATCCCAAGCTTATGTGCAGGAAGATCATAGTAGGGATCATTTCCTATCATGACTGTCGATTCCGCATTTGCACCGATCATCCGTAAAGTCGATGTAAAAAAATCGGAGTGTGGCTTGGTTGTCTTCATGATGTCCCAGCTTGTCACCAGGTCAAAATCATGGAGATAAAGGTCGGAGGCTTGCAGCCTGAGTTCGATCTCTCTTCTTCCAAAGACGGCATTGGTTGCCAATGTCACATGTCTTCCCGTGGCATGTAGAAGGTCGACAAAGCGTCTTGCATCGGGATCTGAGTGAAGAAAGAGGCAAATAAAAGGATAGTCGGAGTCGAAAAATTTCTGCGAAAATCTCTCTACTCGGTTTCTTGCCACTTTGAGTTCAGTCGCAAGAGTTTCAAAAAAGGCATCTTGGTTTGAGGCAAAAGCGTGATTCGAAAGTAAGATCTCTTTGGTTTTTTTTACGGCGCGCATCAACTCGCCCAAACTTGCGAGCTTACTCAAACGAAAGAGCGCAAACAAGATGAAGGCGTTGTGAAACAGCGCCCCAGGCTGACCGATGAGGGTTCCATCCATGTCTATCAAGACATGGGAAATTCCATTCCACCATTCCCCTGAAAGCATGACGCGGCTTCGTATGCGGCGTTGGGTATCTCGCCTCTTTTTTTCAGCCCTGCGCAATCCGAAGGACTTCATAGAAAATCCTCCTGAAGATTTTCCAGGAGGTGGGGTTTGGTGAGATTTCTTCAGTGGAGTTTTCGCCTCGGGAGCACCGGGCGCAGATTCGTTTTCGATTCCCTTGTCAGTCGTGTCATTTTGAGATTCCATCTCAGTCCACCTTCCCTTACCTTGCCATGCTTTATCTATGAGCTTGCGAGGAGAAGCCGGGAACTTTGATGTGCCAAAGATTTAGCAACTCAACGAAACGCCTGCTCCTCCGCGTCGGAACCCAATCGTACAATAAATCTCTTCGATGAGCTTCTGTTCCAACGAATTCGTTGGCAGCATCGTAAAAAAGCGCGCAAGACTTTCTTTTTCCTTACCATCGAGCCTGCCTGCGCGTTCTAAACCCTTTACCAAAAAGTATAAACTCTGAATCGAAGGTCCCTGTCCAATGTGGTGTTGCATTTTTTCCATACCGACCTTGATGTTGCCTTGCACCAACAAGATATACCCATGGAGCACACCGGTTTCAGAGGGAATATTTTGGCCGCTTTCTATGGAATCAATTGCAGCTTCAAGGAGATTTTGCGCCTTTCGAAGATTTGCACCTGTAATTGTCAATTTAAGGGCTTCAAGTTCAAAGAGCTTCGAGCGCGTCCCCTTGTCGTCAACACCACTTTTAACAGCGATGTCGATCCATTCTTCAACAAGTTCCCATTCCCCTGAATGTGAATATACCCGAGCAATCAAAGTTGCCAATTGCGACAGGTGCATTTCTGAAGATCCTGTTTTTGCTGAAAGCAAAAGGACTTGTTGAGCGGCGGCACGTGAACCAAATGCAGCAGAGGCGCGACAGAAAAAATCTGTAGCAATCTCGCTTCGAGGAGAAATCATAAAGAGAAATTTTGCCATGAGGTATGAATACTCGCAATAGCCGTGAAGCAACGCATGCCGTCCACGTTCTATCCACCTGCTCAACAATTCTTCAGGAACTTCCTTTTGCTCAATTGCGAGCGGCTCTATTTCTTGAAGAATTTTTTCAGAAGGAAGATTTGTTCCATACTGTTCTGGCTCATAAAGCCTTAAAGCAAGACTGATATACGTGCTGCTCCACGGGTCAAAAGAAAGCGCTCTTAGAATTTCATTCTGCGCTTCCGCCGAACGCTTCTCTGCGAAAAGCGCTGTTGCGCATGCCCAATGAACTTCGGCCTTTTGTCCTGAAGAAAACTGAATTGATCTGTCCATAGCTTCTCGACAAACCTTTCTGACCAACAAGTAGTCTTGATTTTTGAGCAGAAAATACAGGTAATGAACAACGGAATCTGAATTAAAAAAGTCTAAGGCGTACATGGCTTCGTAATGCTTTGCAGCTTGCTCCAAGGCACCCATTTTTTGCAAAATTTCAGCCAAATAGTAGTGCACTTCAGCATCTTCAGAGGTCTCATTTGCGGCTTCATTGAGGAGCGGAAATGCTTCTCCAACCTCACCTTGAGCGAGATATTGACGCGCTCTATTCTTGCGGTCCATGTAAAACTTGACCGGAATTTTTTCCAATGAAAGCACGCACAGCAATTGACAAAACCGAATCTCGGCATTGCCCTTCGTATTGCGATAGGCAACCTTTAATGATTCCTTTACAGCCATGGAGGGCGAAGTCGAAACAAGATGTGCAGCCGTTTGCACGAGAACTGCATCTTTTGCGTCCACAGAAACAAGCACCGAAAGGTAACACATGCGGGCTAGAGCTTTGAGCCCAAATTCTTCACAAATCTGCCCTAAAAACGAGAGCTGCGATGCTTCAGGGTCACTCTTTTTACAACCAATGACCAGATTTTCTGCCTCTTTTCGGCATGAATCACTTGCTGGATTATTTCCTTGCTCTGCATATGCTTTCATGGCACCTAAAAGGCACAAAACTTCAATTTCTGGGGGAACAAATCCTCTTTGCCTTTGCACCCAATCTGCAAGAGTTCTCAGCGCAGAAATTGCATAAGTAAATCTCTTTTCGCCCATATACTGACGATAGATTTCCATGTGGGTGTCAAATGTACCATGCACTAAAAAACGATCGAGGGACTCAAACTTCGTAGAATAATCAATTCCTTCTTCAGGAATTGCACCCATTTGTTGAAGCTCAGCCATCGTTGCAAGGATGGCGCACGAATTTGGATTGAGTTGAACTGAACGAGACCAAGCTTCAATGGCTTGCTCTAATTTTCCTTCAAATTCCAAAGCGCAACCCGCAACAAACCATGCTGCATAATTTCCCTGATAGAGGCGCGAATATTCAAGAGCTTGCCTTACGCAGGGAAGGGTGTCTGTATGATGAGAGCTTTCCATCTGAAAGTCTTCTGCGAACGGTTCAAAATCTGCATACACTTCTGAAACAACGGGGACATCCGGGATTGCAATATCATCGGCAAAACTGGGCTCTCGTGCCACCCGAAACAATCCGCTTTTAGATAATGCTTGCTTACTATTCTCTCCATGCTCTCCCAAATGAGGAGCACTCAAAAGCCTGGATCCTGCTCTGGCTCCAAAGCGAGGCTCGGTGTCGAGGATGCTTTGAGCCAACAGCGCATTGGCTTCCGAGGCCGAACTCCGAACGGTTCCGCTGAGAAAGAGGCTGTCCATTGAGGAAGAGAGGCCCATCACGTCATTCTTAAGGCTTTCTCCACGCAAGGAAGGATTGACAAGGTGCCCACCCTCCTTTTTCTCAGCAGACCTTTGTTCCATCAGCCTAATTTCAGCCAAAGTGGATGCAAATTGGAGTGCAATAATTTGGGGATTGGTCAGGGCGCGTGAAGTATACTCATGAAAGACTTCTTCAAGGTCAGTTGTCCGACAAGCCACTTCAATCCTTCGAAAATGCACTTCATAGTCAGCAGGATACCTGCGAGCCAATGCTTTAAGCATGCGCCCTGCTCGGATAAAGTCTTGCACGAAAATCATCTTGTTGACTTCCGAAAGCAAGGTCAATTTTCCAATGTGTTTTCCCCGATAGCGTCGAATTTGTCGCGCCATAACTTCAAATGATGCTTCAGATATGACTCTACGGGTCTGTTCAGATCCCGCGACCGAACGCATCTCTCGCGAACGCTTGATGGCCCGAAACGCTTTCTCACGCATACTCGCTCCCATACATAATTGGGCACCGTTACATTTCTTGTTCGGAACCGTATGGGAGAACTGAAGGACAAAAATCCGTGAACCGGATGAGGGAAGGAAAGGCAAGTCGACCATTTACTCGACAAAGGCACTGATATCGCTATAGAAATAAAAGAAGATCGTCGCTAGAACTGCACACACCAGAACCACAATTAAAGAGGGCCGGACGAGGGGAACCTTCTTGGGAGCGCTCGACTTTTGAGTTTCGCGCAAAAGAAGATGATCAATGGAAGAGTCGGGATGGTCTTTCGGAAACTGTAAAGATTCGCTTTTGTATTGAGAAGTTGCCCCTTTCGCCATGGGATTTGCATCCGCTTCCGAAGGAGAAGCCTCATTCCGCGCTTTTCCAGATGCTCGAACATCAGGGGAACCTCGTTTCGGTTCGGGTGCTTTGTCCTTTTTAGGCGGCTCTTTCTTTTCAAGAGTTCCGCCTTTACTGGAGTGTTTTGTTTCGCTCGAGTGGACAGGCGGAGCCGTTGGGGGTGGCTTATCCATCCTTTGTGAGTGGATTTGAACCTGCACTTTGCCGCTTGTCGAACCGAGCTCTGGGATCGAATTGAGGTTTGCGTTTGCCTTATCTCCAGGAACTTGCATTGCCAATGCATTCAAGGCCCCTGATTTTTGTCCCTGCGAAATAAGATTTCCCGGAAGTGGAAGGGGGGAAGGAACTTCATTGGAATTGAGAGCTGCTGCAAGCGTGTTACGTAAAGCCGGTGAGGTGATCCGCAACGAAGCTTCGCTCCCCATTTGAGTCGCATTTTCCACTGCAGGAGAGGCGTTTGCCACGCTTTGCGCAGAGTTTTCACTTTGATTTTCAACTAAAGAAACATTATTTTCCCAAGGAATTTGCATTGTCTGTGCCATGCGCGGGGGTGCAGGGAGACTCTTATTAAGCTCCTCTGATTCCAAGCCCAAAGCTGAAGCGAGCGTTCCAGAAAGAGCAGGCTCATCCATCTTGTCCAGATTCTTGAGCCGATCTTCAAGATTTACGGCAGTTTTCTCAACGTAAATCTTTGGAAGTGAAGCTTCACGATCGCTAGAATCACCTTCAAGATTTTCTTTTACGGACGAAGTTTTTGTGTCGATGGCTTCAAAAGAGGTTTGAAACTCGGCCTTCGTCGTATTGCTGCGTACATTTCTCGCAACGACTGCTGCCTGAGCGTTCTGCTCTTTTTTCTTTTCTGCGAGGGCTTTTCTGCGTTTCTCGACATCAATAAAATACCTGTCGAGTCGCCGCATCATGCGACGAATGATAATCTCTTCTGATTCTTTCTGCGTCTCGAAGAGCTGCAAAATGTCAAAACTCCAACGCAACGAGGGAAATAGAAACTCATCTCACCAGAATGCTGTGAAGAGAGATCTTTTGTAAAGGGGTGCTGCTCAAAACTAGCACACCGAGGCTTTGACAGTGTATATGCCTGAAAGTGGGGGAAGCTTTGTTACAATTAAAGTAAGCTCACCCCATCCACTTGGGGCCAGTGCTTGTCAAGAGTATTCCCAATGTAGATATCCTGGCAGAACGTCCATACGGAGCGTCTGATTTCATGCAGAAAATTCTCGGCCTTGACATCGGTAGCTATTCTATTAAAGCCATCGAGATTATTAATACCTTCAAAACTTATAAGGTAAATTCCTTCTACGAGAAGGTCATTCCCGAAATCGAAAATCTCGATCCGTCCACAGTGGGTCTCACTGCGGTGAGACAGCTCTTCACCGAAAATGAAGTCGATCCCGATCGCACGTACACAGCGATGATGGGTTTGCTTGTTTCGTTGCGGGTCTTGAATCTTCAAAACGCGAAAAAACGAAACGTGCCCATGATTGTCGAAGGGCAGCTCGAAGATCAGGCTCCTTTTCCATTGGAAGAGGCGGTCATCGACCAGCAGATTCTTGACATCAAAGATGGAAACACTTCCGTTTTAGCGGTGTTGTCGCGCAAAGATCACGTTGAAGCCTATTTAAATGGACTCAAAGATCTGGGTATTGAGCCTAAAATCATCGACGTTGATTATCTTGCCTTTATGAATCTTTATCCCTTCCTCCTGACCGAAGAGGAAGACGAAACGCTGCCCAACGATCACCCAGCAAAAGGGAAAAAGGGCCCACCCACCGCCAAGGGGTGCAAGCTTATCTTGGATATTGGTCATATGAAAACTTCCATGGTGCTCTTCAATGACGGGAAGTTTGTTGCTGCACGAACCATCCGTATGGGCGGTCGTTACTTTACCGATTATCTCGCCAAGTCATTGGGCATTACATATAATGAAGCACAGCGTGTTAAGCATGCGATTAGCCGCATTGAACACAAAACAACAACTCAACCAAAACCTGGCAGCGAACGTGAATTCTTGGTGGCACGCAAGCTTGCGATTGCCGTTTCTGAGCTTGTGAAGGAATTGGTGCGCACCCTTTTCTCATTCAAAGCCCACGAAAAGATGTTCCCTGAATGCATCCTTTTAACGGGTGGCAGTTCCGCGCTCCTCAATCTTCCCGAGTATCTTGAAGAGTCGCTCGAAGTCCCTGTGCGGCGCATGAAATTCGACAACACACGCTTAAAGATCGAAGACGAGCGCCTTGCCCAGTCTCCCATCATTGCTCAGGCCCTTGCCATTGGCCTTCGGGGCGTGCCCGGCAAGCACCAATCCCAAATCAACCTGCGCAGAGGAGAATTGGCCTTTGTCGGCAGCTATGATGCGATCATTCGACAGGCGGCAAACGTCAGTTTGCTGGTTGCAAGTTTACTCGTTTGCCTCGTTGCAAGTTATGGATTCCGGTGGTGGCTCTATGGGCGACAAACAGATGAATTCAAAAAACGCTATCGAGAACAAGTGATTCAACTGCTTGGCACAGAACCAAAAGCTCTCAAGAATATGGCAGCGAGCAGCAGCTGGGACCTCAAGGCGTACAGCGGTCAGGCCATGAAAATTATTCAAGAAGATGTCAAGTTGCGCGAACAAATCCTCGAGACTTTTGCTAAAAAGCAAAGCGCAGCGCCCTTGCGCGTGCTTAATGAGGTTTCGCAGGCAATACCCAAAGACATTTCTATTGATGTTACGAACTTCTCGGTACAAGGTAACACTGTTGTTCTCGAAGGCGAAACAGACAGTTATGCGAGTTCCGAAAAGATTCAAACACTGCTTAAAAACGTTCCCTCTTTCGCTTCAGTTGAAAGAAAGTCACAGGAATACAAGCCGGGCTCAGACAATAAAATTGTGAAGTTCACGGTCTCAGCTCAGCTTAAGGAAGGAACCTGAGTTTATGGAAACGAAGGAGCTGACACGAAGTAACGGAATAAATGGCTGGCTGACACCTTTACGGAACGCAATTCTAGGACGACAGAACGAACGCCTTGAGTTCATTATGGACAGCTATTTTAAGCTGTCTCCAGAGGGGCGCACCGCAGTTGTTGTGGGTGGAGTTGCTGGAAGTATTTTTCTTCTTATCAGCATCATTGGAATTTACCTCGCTGCGTTAACCAGCCTACAGGCGCGGCTTGATAGCGCTTTTGAAGCTGTGAATACACTGAAAGATGCACGCTATTCTTATACGAATAACAAGCAAAAATTTGCCGACCTCGAGCGAAAACTTGAAGCCGCCAATCAAAACCTCATTCTCATCAGCGTCCTCGAAACGAAGGCGAAAGAATTGGGTTTACAGACGAGTGGATTTCCGGCCCAACTTCCAACATCCGATTTTGCCGCTAGTAATCCTTTGGCTGGCAAATATCAAAATGCCAAAGTTAAATTTAATATATCCAATGTCAGCCTCAAAAGAATCATGGATTTGGTCATTGCCATTGAGGCGACGCCCCATCTTCTCAGGGTCGTCTCATTAACGATAAAACCAGGCTATCAGAACAAACTATTCTTTGAGTCCACACTGGAAGTCGAAGGCACGGTGACAAAACGCTGATCGGAGAATATCATGGAGACTAGAACGCCACCCCTTGCCAACGAAGACCTTGAGACTTCTGCAGTTGAGGTGATCCCACCACCTCCGCCTAGTCAAATTCATCTTGGAAATTTTGAAAACACCCTTTGGAATGAAGAAATTCCACAGCGGGAAAAGAAATCTAAAAAATTTCTACGAGTCATCTCCTATATTTTACTTGGTATCTTTTCATTTCTTTTCTTTTTGTATTTTACGTTTCCATATGGCGTCTTAAAAGAAGTCCTTGTGGTACAAGTTGCAGACAACATGGGCAGAAGTGGTATGCCTATCCGCCTCAGTATTGGTTCACTCAAGCCGTATTGGTTTACGGGAGTGCAACTTCAAAATGTGAACTTTACAAATCGCAATGAGAGCAAGGTTTCCGCAAAATTTCCTGAAATCACTGCGCGTCTTCAATTGCTTCCTTTGTTGATTGGCAAAGTAAAAGTCAATGCCGAAATCACTCAAGCAAAAGGTAACTTTGAAGCCTCTGTTACGGTACCCATCCTTTCGCTGGTGCGGGGTACGGGAGTCCCTTCGTCCGCAGAAATACAGTTTACCGACTTTTCGCTCGAACCGTTTTTACAGCATGGAATTGCGATCGTTAAGCAGTCCAAAGACACCGCCGCAATCCTCATTGGTCCTTTGCTTGCAAAAACCACTGCAGGTGGCTCTCTGTTTGGGAAGTTGAACCTCGAGAATGCAGACACCTCAAGCTTTGCGCGCGCCATTGGAACTGTAAAACTCAATCTTCAAAATGGATATTTACATATTGCCGATGAAACTCTAAAAATACCTCGGCAAAACTTTAAAACTGCAAACCTCGACCTTCGCTATGAAAGTGCAGCAATTTCTTTTGGAAAAGATTCCAAGTTTAGCGCAGAGGATCTTGATATCGGATTATCCGGAAAAATAGATATCCCCGAAACCCCAGGGACGCCACCCATTGCGAATCTTGAACTTGAATTGGGAATGCGTGGTCAAATTGAGAAAAACTTGGGGCAAATCATCACGAGTATTTTGCGCTGCAAGCCCCTTTCAGAAGGCAAACTCATTGCGAAACTAACGGGGCCCCTTGGCGGAACAGCTTGCGAATAATCCCCTTACTCTAGGGAAAAATGCAGCGATCCTGCAAGGCGGGTAATTTCCTTCTCACTTCTAGAATCTTTTTCTTATCAAGATCGGCATACAAAATGCCTGTTTCTTCTTTCAAAGAAGCAACAATATTTCCCCAAGGGTCAACCACCATACTGTGTCCATAGTTGCGCTTTGCCCCATTCAAAAACTCACCGGTTTGATTGCAGGCAACAAAGTAACACTGATTTTCGATGGCGCGCGCACGCAATAGTATTTCCCAGTGATCTTTACCCGTTTGAAAAGTAAATGCCGCAGGTAAAAATACAATATCATAGGGAGTTTCTATAGCATCTTGAGTGCGGAACACCTCGGGAAATCTCAAATCGTAACAAATTGCAGAAAAGCATCGCCAATGCTCTTCGCCGCCCTCAAGAACATAACTCTTGAGATCTGCCTTCTCACCTTTTAAAAAAACATCTGACTCTAAATAAAGGGGTTTTCCTTGCGCATCCCATAAATTAAAGAGATGGACTTTGCGATATGCGTTACAAAGTTTTCCTTTTTTATCAAATGAGAGCGAAGTGTTAAAAACCCTGCCTGGATCTTCGAGTTGTTCAGCGTGCGAGCCCATCACAATTTGAACATGCAGTTCTGAGGCCAGTGAAGCAAATTGAGCAAAGACACCTTCATTCTTCCGCGTTGATGTTGAGAAACGCTTTTTTTCATTTCCCATATAAGTAAACATCTCGGGGAGGACCATTGTCTCAGCACCTGCGCCCGCTGCTTCTTTAATGTATTTAATTGCTTCTGCTAAATTTTGAACAACATCTTCCTGCGGATTCAATTGAATGCAGGCAATTTTCATGAAAACTCCTTCAAACTATTTCTTGGACTTCAAATATGCTTTCAATTTTTCTGAACTGCTTGCACCTTCTTGGCTCTTAATCTGTTCAGAAACTGAAGCCAGCTTCCCCGCTCCTGATGATCCATTTCCCACACCCGCGGTAGAGAGCGCAGTCGCTGTCCCATCGAGATTATCGACTACCTTTTCTGCCTCATCTTCTGTCAGTTGGTCAATTTTTTCGGCTGAAGGACTCCCCGAGGTGTCATCCGTAACCTTTTTGACTATCGTAACAGCGACCGAGGCCTTTGCGATGGCCAATTGGTAATTTTGTTCTTTCGTCCTTTGATCAGCGGGTATCGCTTCGATGACCTCTGCGGCTTTCTCAAACAACTCAATATTTTCAGAACTTCCTTCGGGCATCGACGAAACAATGGCTTGCCAATCATTTTTTCCATTCGACTCTTGGGCGCTCGCAATTTTGCTCGCAAGTTCAAGCGGGTCCATTTTAGCTTTTTTCATGTATGCATTGGCAAGGGACTGTCTGGCTTCATGATCATCAGGGTTATCTTTAAGGTAATCCTCTAAGGAAACAATGGCCTCGCCATAGTCTCCATTTGCGAGTGCTGACTTTCCCTTGTCCTTATCAGATCTTTTCTCGAGTTTCGAAAACGCATTTCCATTTCCGCAACCCACGAAAGTGGGTAAACTCACAGCAACTGAAATAAAGAAACAAGAAAATATCGCATATTGTCGCATAAAAATTTTTGCAGATTTTCCGTTCATTGTGTCCACCCCAGCATGAGTCTTCCAAAATAGCGTTGGTCTCGTTTGTCACCTGCAAACTTGCCCAGCTCTTCAGAATAGGATCCTGCTTCTGCCCGTAGAAATTTGAAACACACAAAACCACCATAAGTCGGGTAACCTTGGTTCATACCCACAGTTCCCCCCATCACTCCCTGAAACGAAAGCTCTGCACCGAGGTGCACACGCTTATAAATTGAATTTTTGTTTTTATTGGTCACATCGTGAACGTCGATCGAAAGCTTCGACTCACTCTTTTTTGTCCCGGGCCGCACAGACATCCCAACATCGAGCGACATGTAATCAGGAGTCGGCGAAGAAATGGTTCCGGGTTTCATCGTAAAGGCAGTGTTTCCAATATTCTTAGCTACAATACCAAGTGCAGGTTTCAATTGGGCTTTATTATTGCGGAACAAGAGACCTAAATCCACCCCAAATCCAGTCCCGCGTGTCTGAGCAGAATCGAGAAGATTCTTCAAGTTGTCGCTCTTTAAATTCTCAGCTTCAAGAACAGACATGGAAATTTCGGCTTCTGCTTTTTGAAGGTACTTTGCGGTCACCCCTAAAAACATGGATTCCGAAAAGAATCCGCGCCCGACAGAAAAATATGCACCCGCCCTCCCTGTTGCTTGGGCTTCTGCCACAGGCAATCCCGTCGTTAAGCTGCTGCCCAGGTAGGCAGTGGCTTCTGCCTTCTGCAGGAGTCCAAATGCCGCTCGCCTGAAGGCCACGCCCGTGACGTTCTGAATACCTGCATAGAGTGGCTTTCCAGAATAAGCGAGCAATGAATCGAGGGACAATTTCTCTTTACTGCCCATTAAACTGTAGTAAAGTGAACGTGCATTCCGTCCCACCATGACCTGCGGACTCGCCAATGAAACTTCATTCAAAAGGCCTTTAACATCCGCGATTCCGGCTGGATTATAAAAAATGGCGTCGATGCCGACGGGAGTCGAAACACCGCTGTCACCACTGCCCAGGTAACGTCCCGAACGGTACTCTCGCTTCACTTCTTGTAGTTCACTCCCCTGAGCAAGGAAAGGAACCGTGGCTCCCACGAGGGCGCTCAGTAAATATGGTAATCCTTCCTTTCTCACTCTCATCTCCTCTTCAGGTGCATAAGAGCGACATCGGAGAGTTTCCCTGAGTCCTGAAAGAAGAATTAACAATAATCTGTCGAATCAGGGAAGAAGCCTGATAAAGGGCTAAAAATCAGCCCCCGTGACTCAATTTTAAAAAATAAAAGTGGAACTGCTGTTACCTTGTAAGACTGGAAGGGGATTTCTCAGAATTTTGAGCCTCAACAAGAAAAATGGGGAGTTCAACGCGATCAATAGCGAGGGTTTCTGCGAATCCGGCAGTGTGTCCAAGCCACTTTTCAAGCGCGGGCATCAACCGCGCCACGAGAACATGACACGCGTCGCGAAGTTTTCCATGCACAGCCAGTAAAACAGTATCTTGAAGATGCCCTGCGATGAAATCGAGATGTCTTAAGCACGCTTCCGCAGCAAGCGGCAAATCTTCGAGTTTTTTTCCTAAGAGATCGATGGGCCTAGCGCCCAAGGTGAGAAAAAGTTTGCAATCATTCAGCAAAGTCTCAAGAGATTTCTCTTGCAAATGAGAGTTGTCCCACAAATGAAGTGTTGCAACTTTAATATCAAAAAGCAGAAGTTCCGCCATTTCCTGAGCAACTTGTAAACTCTCAAAAGAAAGCTGCTCTGGAGACTCCATCCTTGCCTCGAGGGTATCATCTCGATCAAGCTTCAGTCGCAAGATCCCATTGGCATCCAAGTCCAAGGGACGCCCATTTACCGACATCGCAGTCAAGACAGTATTGTTCTTTTGTCCCAATGATTCGAGTCGGCTCAAAACAATGCCCATATTGTCGATGGCCTGTAGGGCAGGAAACCTTCGCCCATTAATACGCACATCTGCCATTTGCTCAATTCCCCGTTGTTACGTTCATTACGAAGCCATTTTGTGTGAACCCGAACGGCGCTGCATTTGAGAAAGAAGCCCATGTGCACGGCTGTTCATAGGATCGAGCACAAGAATATTTTCCATCAACTTGGCAGCTAACTCTATCCGACCTGTCTTGAATGCAATCCCACCCAATGTAAATATCATATTGACGTCATGGGGATGCAAACCAACGTACCGTGTCAAGATTACTTCTGCTTCCAAATACTCCTCGAGATCATGAGAAAGTTTAACCAAATTATAAATCGCGACTGTATTCTCAATATTCAAATTGCAAGCGCGCACTGTCCAATTCAGAGCCTCACGCAACTCTCCCAAACCTTCGAATGCGAGCCCCAATCCCAAGTTCGCCATATCATCGCCGGGCGCTAACGAAACAGCTTTTTGAAAATGCGGCACTGCAACGTTATAATTATTTGTTTGCAAACACACCGTTCCAAGGCCAATAAAAATCTTAGAACAATAGGGATCTAACTCTTGGGCGCGAATATAATTCTGCATGCCATGATCATAGTCACCCAATTTTGTAAAACAATCCGCAATGTGCCTGAAGAGACTTGCCCGCTGGACATCGCTCAATTCGGGGTGCTGAAATGCCTGATTTATAAAGTGAATAGCGTCGAGATATTGTTTTGCTTTAATCGCCCGCTCAATTTGAGAGAAAATCTTTCCAGCTTCCTGTTGTACCTCAGAAGCTTTGTTGAGTAGAAGCCCTTTAAAAACAGCCGACAGCTCAACGACGGATTTTTCCATGCAAAGTTCATTTTCAACTGCTGTGCGAATAGACTTCTTAATAGAGGTCAGTTTCTCTTGTTTTTCGATGCTTTCTCGCATCAATTTAGACTGACTATGAATACTTCCCGTGCTAAAAATCTTATAAAACCTACCAATCCACTCTCCAACCCAACCATTTCCGTTGGAAACCACAGTAATACCCGAGGCAAGGGCACACAAAATGTCATAGGTACAATCCAAATGACGAGACGGACAGCCGTTCACAGGTGAAATGGGATTGTGAATAACCGCATCACAAAGTGCTAATAAATTAGAAAGTTGATTACCCAACACCTGAAGAGTGTTCGCATCATTTGGGTTCAAGAAATAAACGTCGTCATCGAGTTTCAAATCAACAACAGACTGCCTGACTTCAGCGCAAAAACTCCCAATGCCGCAAAAAACTAACTTGACTTGCCCAATGAGTGAAGGACAACTCTGCAAAAGGTTCTTAAAAGCAAGGACTGAGTCGAGTGCGCCCGACTCTAACTCCAAAGGACCCGCTTGCAGAAAGATAAAATCCGCCTCGGGAAGCCCCAAATTATTCCTCATTTTAATGCGCCGGGACGCATTAAACTCCTGAGAAAAGCGCCCCAAATTAACCCCACGAGAAAGCCTTCTGAGCCGCTGTGCACTTACTTCTTCCAGGTACGCCCACGTAGAACTGTCTTTATCAAAGCTCAACACGACGTCGCAGTTCTTTAAAACTTCTTTGCGCACGGTCCGCTCACGCGCGATCTGAGGAAGCGGAACGCCATTATAAGCTCTAGAGCCCATCAAATGATGGGGAGGACGCGGAGCATTCTGCCAAACAGCAAGTCTATTCTGCTGGGTGCGCCTGACCTTTACAGCCTGGTAGCTCGCGAGCGAACTTTCACCGACTGAAACAACCAATGACGCATCTTGAAGCTCAGCATCAAGCCCTGCAAGAAAGGTTCGATTCTCGGAAATTCCATCCAGAAATCGACATTCCAAATGCACGGGCACATGAATTGCCCGACAAATCGTTTCAAAATGCTCAAAATTCATCTGCTCAGATTTACAGGTCACAATCACGGCCCGCACACCAAGGCGCTTTGCACAAAGATTCCAAATCTCAAGCTCACTCGAGTGTACCAAAATGGGACTCACAAACACGATTACTTTTTCATTTTCTAAATTTCGTTCGCTGCTTCCCGATTCAACTTTACTCACGATTGATAAGTCTTCATCTCTAAAAACAGCATCTGAACGAAAAGTATTTGTCTTAAAAAAGGAGACTAGCGAACTCGCTTGCACAGGCCGCACTTGAAAAGAGGAAGACTGACGCATTTTTTCAGACGCACACTTTCCTTGTAAACCCAGAACACTACTCTTCTTTCGACCTAATAATTTAGTCAATCCAATTTTCATGTTACTTTACTTCTCCAAAATGTACGGACTGCGCATAGGCGGCCAAAACTTTTTTTGTAACCACAGCCTGACTAAACTCTTTCTTGAGATCTTCGAGCGCTTTTTCCAAGATCTTGGTAAAAAGGGAGTCATGCTCTTTCAAAAATATTTTCAACCTCTTTAATTCTTCATGAATGGAGGTACATCTTTGGAGGGCCTGAACAAATCCAGAAATAATCGAAGCCCTTTTCCTTAGAAAAGCATCTCTCAGTGAACTCCAGTCACCCGTGTAAAAATCTATTTCCGCAGATTTACTTGCCCATTTTTTCAAAAATTTATCGTGAATCGAGAACCAGATCGAGACGAATTTCTTTACCAAATGAGCGACTTCTTGAGTAGAATTCGACTGAAATTGAAGGTGCGAAATCCCCTTATGATAGGATTCCACGAGGCCAATCGAGCTTTCCACTTCCGCTGCCCCTTTTCAATCAATAAACCTGTGTCATGCTAAAGAGCGGATACACCAAGGGTCAAGGTGACAAATTTGCTTCTTTGGCACTCCAGGCAAAAATTTCTCAGAAGTATTGAAAACTGCGACTCAGCTTCAAATGCCAGGCATTCAACAGATGCCATTGGTGAAATGTTGCATTTTTTAAGCTTTTATATTAACGCGATAGATATCCAGAGCGTGAAGGCCAAGGTTCAATGCATGGCAAAAAAAATTTCAGCAGAAATTTTTGAATTTTTCCAGATCTGTTTCCTTGCACCCGTAGTGAAGTGGATATCACGAGGGCCTCCGAAGCTCTAAGCCCAAGTTCGATTCTTGGCGGGTGCACCATTCTTTTTATATTTGAATACAAGCGCGTTAAAAAACAACGCTCTGTTAAAAAATTGCGATCTCTATCACCGCATTCTAAATTTCCCATGCCCGCATTGCAAAATTCACGACCACAAGTCTCTAGCAATTAATCATTGAATTAGTCATGCAATAAAACATGAAGTACACCTCAATATGACTCATTCCCATACGCGAGGAAACTCACAACGCCACAAAGCAGGCCAATGAAAAAAAGAATCGAGTAGGACCCCGCTTGCGCGGGGGGCCTCTCACACCACCGAACATACGGTTCCGTATTCGGCGGTTCGTTTCTTCTGCAAAGTTTGTACTATCTCAAGCAATAACACGAGCCCCTGGGATTTCAGGAATTTGTTGGGGACTGCAAGATGCATATGAGCAGCATCTGCATTCCACCATGGCCCACGCCCGTTCCCTGCCGACTGCCTCGCATGAGCCTCGCTCAGACCCTGTTGTCGCAGTTTGGCAAAACGCGTACGTGGGGTTTTCCACTGTTTCCAAAGATTTCGACGAAGCTTGCGGCGCAACCACATATCCAGTTCTTCGAAGTGAGATTTGACTTCAGCAAAGCTGAAGTAGTTGGCCCATCCACGAAGAAGAGGTTCTAGAAATTCCAAAGTTTGTTTCAGTGATTTGCCCCTCCCCTTCCGAAAGTATGTGCCCATCTGTTTGCGGAAACGCTTTACAGACTCTGGCGCAACTTTCAAACGAGGTTTTTTATGGAAAGTCATTGAATAACCAAGGAATTTTCTTTTCCAAGGACGTGCCACTGTGCTCTTTACGGCATTGATTTTCAACTTGAGTCGTGTTTCCAGAAAACTTGTCACGCTTTGCATCACACGCACGCCAGCGCGGGCTGACGCAACATAAATGTTGCAGTCATCCGCATAGCGACAGAATGTGTGGCCACGTTTTTCGAGTTCTTTGTCAAAGTCATCAAGAAGAATATTGGAAAGGAGCGGTGAAAGGAGTCCCTGAACGCAATTGACACTTTTTCATTTACTCGTATCATATCTCTTTGTAATCACAAGATTTATAGTGAAGGACGCAGATTCGCTGTTTACC
>JBIIEI010000187.1:0-3480 GCA_044237915.1 Silvanigrellaceae bacterium
TGACGCATGTGATGACATCGCCTTATTATCCTCAAAGTAATGGAAAAATCGAAAGATGGCATCGAAGTCTCAAGGAAAAATGCGTGCGGCCTAAGAGCCCTGGAACTGTTCAAGAAGCGCGGGAAATAGTTTCTGGATGGATTGCGCATTACAATAATGAACGGCTTCACAGTGCAATTGGTTATGTGACGCCAACAGACATGATGGATGGGCGTGCAAATGAAATCCAAAAACTGCGAGACAAACGCTTGGAAGAAGCTCGTGAAGATAGGCGAAAGAAGCGCACTATTCAAGAATCACAAAATGTTATGACTCAACAGATGATGGCATGAAGAAGGGAGGGTGAAAAAAAGTACGTTCCTCCATTTCCAAGAGAAGCAAAACAGTTTGCTTTGGCAAGAGCAGGGATTGCAGCAATCAGGGCAAGGGAACAGATTTTAACTTTTGACAACATAGGTCTCTCCTCACTATAAAATAAAAATTGAGCATTTTAATGGCGCTCTTTTACCGGGCATTTTTGGCTGAACAATTACAACTCGCAATGCACGAAATTCATCAAAGCAAGCTCCGTGCCAAATGCAAAAGAGGTTCCCAAGATCTAAAATCGCTGATCTTAGGCCAGTTTTTGTTTTTCGCATCTCAGCCTGTGAAAGTGCTGTCCAAAAACGGACCAACTCCTTCCATATAAAAGTGAGTTAAGTCGAATGAAGATGGGCAAATTAGAATCAAATTTCTGAAATATTCAACGATTGTGACTTATTATGGGAAGGGACAGTCTATAAAAAAAACTGAACAAAGTTGGTCAGAAACTGACCACACGGAAAGCAGAAGTGAAGCGCGATCGGTTTTCTTGGCAAAGAACATGCTTTTTTTGCAAGCAGAAATGCTTAAACGAGCCCTCACACAACGCTTCAAAGAAGTTGGACTGAAGGTACATCCTGAAAAGATGCACGTTGTATATTGTAAAGATACACATCGTCGGGGGAAGTATAAGAAAATTCAGTTTGATTTTCTTGGATACTCATTTCGGCCACGCAAAGCGATGGATAAGATAGGTCGCTGCTTTGCGAATTATCTGCCAGCCGTAAGTATGGCTGCAAAGAGAGAAATATTTCGTGAGATACGTAGTTGGCATATTCAGCTCAAGAGCGAAAAGTCACTTTTTGATATTTCGCGGATGTTCAACTCCACCTTGCGAGGTTGGATGAATTACTACGGAAAATTTAATCAGTACGGAATGCGACTGGTGTGGAACAGATTCAATATTGCCCTCATGAATTGGCTCATGCGAAAGTACAAGGATTTATTGCGGCACAAGTGAAGAGCTTGGAAACGCCTTGCTCAGCTTTGTGAGAAAAATAAGTCATTATTTTTGCATTGGCAGAAGGGATATCATCCGAAATTAAACTTGCCGAATAATGGGAGCCGAGTGAGCAGAGAGGTTCTCTATCGGTGATTTTGGACGTGTATTCTCGCAGAGCTGTAGGATGGGCCATTTCCAAAAACATTGATACTGTACTTTGCTTGGCGTCACTGCAAATGGCGATTGATGAAAGGAATCCTGCCTCGGGGTGTATTCATCATTCAGATCGAGGAGTTCAGTATGCAAGCCATCAGTACGTCGATCAACTCACTCAAAATGGGTTTCAAATTAGCATGAGCCGAAAGGGCAATCCCTACGACAATGCATTTGCGGAAGCCTTTTGGAAATCACTGAAATACGAAGAAGTACATCTATGGAATTACGAAACATATGGAGAAGTGCTTGAGCGCCTTCCATTTTTTATAGAAGAAGTGTATAACAAAAAACGATTGCATTTTTCTCTCGGTTATATGCCACCCGCAGAATTTGAGATGAAACAATTGTTACTTTAGAGATGAGTGGCGGGGGATCTCAAACGACCTTTTGAACTGTCTGCAAAATGGGGCTCATGCCCAACTTTCTTTTTAAACTTAGGACTCATCTACGTACCTCATTAAAAAGTTCTGCGTTTCCTTGGTGGAATTAATTCTAGGCTATGCCGCTGGTTGCTCCAGGTTGGCCTCCTCCAGTATTAGGGATTGCCGGTTTCTCGTCGCCACCGCCGCCACTGTTCGTCCGGTCCTTTTCACCATTTGCTCCACTTGCAGCTTCGTCTTTACACTCCTTTTTTGCGAAGTAATCTCTGATTTCATTTAATTGACCATCAACGGGAATACAGTGCTGTAGAACAATTCCAGATGTTCCGCTCTGGGACGCGCTGGTTGCTGTTTTTGCGCTAGAGTCGTTTGCTTTGGCAAGAGCAGGGATTGCGGCAATCAGGGCAATGGAACAGATTTTAACTTTTGACAACATAGGTCTCTCCTCAATATAAAATAAAAATTGAGCATTTTAAGGGCGCTCTTTTACTGGGTATTTTTGGCTGAACAATTACAACTCGCCATGCATGAAATTCATCAAAGCAAGCTCTGTGCCAAATGCAAGAGAGGTTCCCAAGATCTAAAATCGCTGATCTTAGGCCAGTTTTTGTTTTTCGCATCTCAGCCTGTGAAAGTGCTGTCCAAAAACGGACCAACTCCTTCCATCTAAAAGTGAGTTAAGTCGAATGAAGATGGACAAATTAGAATCAAATTTCTGAAAAGAACAACGGTTATGAAATATTATAGAACGAGCTCATATTTAAAAAACTGAACAAAGTTGGTCAGAAACTGACCAGCAGGAAAGCAGAAGTGAAGCGCGATCGATTTTTTTGGCAAAGAGTGACGTCCCTCCTAAGGAGTAAGTCACTACTTTTCGGGACCATTTCAGGTCTAGGCTATTTTCTTCTTTCGGCGCTATGAATGGCAAGCTCACTCCAGCTCACAGGGACTTTTGAAATGACACAATCAACGCATCCCGCCAAGTCTGATGTACTAAATTCGCCATCTGAGCTGAGAAGCACAGGATTTTGGAAGTATGTTTTGAGTTCTTGCCCAAAGGAAAGACCCGTTTCAGTAACGCCTTGAGCAAAGTAAAAATCTGTGACAACGAGCGAAAGTCGAGCCAGAAACGCTGTGTCCTCGGCCCGTGCTGCTCGAAACGCCTCTGGGCTTTCAAAGGTGTGCACCACGGCCTGGCCCTTAGACTTGCGTTTCCAGGCCATGAGAACCAGGGTTGAATCATCGACAACGGCAAACTCTGGCAAGGATGGAGGTTCTACATTGAGTATAGGACCATGCTCCAGAAGTCGTTCCGCAGCCTGTAAAGCAAGCTTTAGAAAGTGAGGTCGGCTCATAGGCTTTGGAAGTACGGCATCAGCTCCCGCCTCTATGGCAGCCTTATAGTCTTTTGGGAGTGAACGGTTGGAGTGGATACACACGACACCCTTGAAGCCACCTAGCCGCAGTGTGAGCTCCCGAAAAATCATTTGGACGCGCTATTCCCAGCGTTATAAGATGGGTAGTACGGGGGTTTGTGAAGCCATCAGGTTTTGGAGGGTTTTATCAAAGTTCCATGGCAAG
>JBIIEI010000189.1:0-3470 GCA_044237915.1 Silvanigrellaceae bacterium
CTTCCAATCCTGTAAACTCTTGGAGAATTCTAAAATCTCTTTTTTCATCAATACGCCTCCTCAAAAGCTGAGGGCATCATCTCTCGGCAGTACCTTTGAAGTACAAATGATTTCTCGGGAGCTCACCAAGCTCTTGAAGCAATTTCTGAAGGCAAAATTACTCCTGAACAATTTATGAATAAGCAAACGGAGTTCGTTACAAAATATGTGAATGAGGCTAAATCATCTGTTTTGCAGCTGCCGACTCATAAATGCCCAACCTGCAAAAGTGGAACTCTCAGACAAATTAAAGGGAGTAAAGGAGCATTTTGGGGCTGCTCACGTTATCAACAGGGATGCAAAACCTCTTTCGAGGATAAAAAGGGCGGACCCGACTTGTCTGGTAGCAAAAGCGTGGTGAAGGCAAAGCAGAGTCCGCAGCCAGCACAACGGCATAAAATCTCGGTAACTGAGATGCATTAAAATAAACTTTAACTTAACGTTGACCAATGCTCAGGTATCACGGTGCAGGATTCCATAAAATTATTGATCTGATTGCTCTGCCTTGGGTGCGGTGTTTGCTGATGCTGCGGCCTTACGATGATAGTAAAAACTTCGTTCGGACATTTTTGTTACCCGAGTAAATTCTTTAGCCTGTTCCACAACAGACATCGAAGAATTTTGAAGTTGCCTGACGATATCCTCTGGTGAGGTTTTTGGAAGAATTTTCTCCAACAGAGACTGCCATGTTTCGGGTTTGAGCTTGGCTATTTCATAGCCCTTGCGGAGAGTACGAATGTTGATCTCTGATGAATTGTATCGACTCAGATTCTTAACCAAGTAGCTTGACACTCTTGCTGCCAAGGCAACGTCGTCAAAATGTTTCTCTGAATTAGCTGCTTCGGTCAGAAGTGCCGCAAGTTCTTTATCACTCAAATCCACCTTCAAATGCATCGCTCTTTGCAAAAAAGCGCGGGTCTCTTCGCCTCGCGGAATATGATTTGCAATCAAAATGATTTTTCCAAGAAATGCGAATTCTTCAACAGATTTTAAGGCAGTTGTGCTTCCCCACCGCACCCGCCGTTCTCCCCCATGGCCAGCACTGGCCCAAGTGGCTCCCTTCAAAATTGCCATGGAGATGTCGTTGGTAAACAAACCGGCGCAGTCATCGAGGATCAGCACTTCGCCCAATGTGGCCATTGCCAGAGTATTGTAGAGATGCAGTGGCGTAGAGTAACTGCCGACAGACCGATATTTTGCTCCCATGACCTGCAAAGCAGCTTCAATGGTGCTGCTCTTGCCAAGCCCAGGGGCGCTTTCAATGGCGAGCACATGAACTTCATCGCTTAGGATGAGAACATCGAGAAGTTCTCGGATTGCTTCAAAGTGGTTCAAATTCGTCCCCTACCGGCCATTACTGCAAATTGCAGTAATGGCTATGGCATGTGCAGCCCAAAAACTCAATTCTACTTGCTGATGCCTAGAATATTTTCTGCAGCCATTGAAAATCATAAGGAAAAATTTTCAAGTTCAGTTCTAGGATTGCCAGCCGATACTAAATACAGTATCACTTCTAAATAAAGAAGTGAGGTTCGAATGTGGAACATTGATGTTACTCCGGTTGAAAAATGGCTTGGGAAGCTTCCAAAAGAGCAAAAGTTTGCAATAGCAAAGAAAATCGCTCTGCTCGAAAGACTTGGCGACAAATTGGCTATGCCAAACGTTCGAAGCCTAGGTGCAGGTCTTTTTGAATTGAGGGAGATGAGCTTTGGAATTCGCGTCTACTTCTATTTTTCAAAAGAAACTCAAAAGATCATTATTGTGGTAGCTGGGGGCAATAAAGACTCCCAGCAAAGAGATATTAAAAGTGCACGTGAGGCAATGAAATGAAACGAAACTTTCGTGATTTCCTGAAAGATCATTTTTCTCCGGATGAGATTCTGCAAATTGATGTTGAGGCTGAAAACGAAGCCAAAGCCATTCTTCGGGCTCAGGAACTAGCAACAGTCTTCATCACATCGTTGATGGAGGAACAAAAGATAGGTTTCAATGAGTTTGCCCGTAAAACTAAGGTTAGCCCGAGTCATTTATCTGCAATCCTCAAAGGTAAGTCGAGCCCCTCGCTTACAACACTTGCACGGATCGCTGCTACTTTTGGAAAGAGCATCAACGTTTCGCAAGGATGACGAGGCATGGATTCCGCCGAGGAAATGCCTCTTATGTAGCTCCTGAGCTAAGGAATTCTCGCTCACGATAAGACGGGCAATCACCAGACCTGATAATGGCTCTTATCAAAAGTCATTTTGAAAAGATCATAAATATTTAATTAAAAAGGAGTTTTTAAGTTTCATAAACGCAATTGCTTGATTGTGATCAAGATGAGACATGGGAATTGCAAATCGTCTCAAAGGTTAGACGGTGCGTTTACACAAAATCAAAAACCTGTTGGACGTCTATCCTAAAAAATTCCAGGAATCTTGAGGAATGGCCTGTCCTGCTCCCCTCACTTAGCCAAAACGTGAATAAGACCTTCCATTATTAACATTTTTACGAAAAAGCGTTAATAGCGAGAAGCGCTGTTCATGTTTTCATCGCAGGACGTTAATAAGTTTGATGAGAAGTACTCGCTCTGGCACTTGGGAGCTGCGAGTTGGAGGATACCATGCCTTCTTGCCAAGCCCGCTTCCCCCAGTCCCTCCTCTCAGACAGCCTTACTCTCGCGTGCAGACCGAGCCATAGGACGCCTCTCGGGCATCGCGACCCTTGTGCCCAACCCGGACCTGTTCGTCTGGAGGCCCTCCTCAGCTCCCAAATCGAAGGGACACGCTGTTCATTATAAGATGTCTTCGAGTCAGAAGACGGGACTGCAATTTCCACAAGCGCTGATGTCGAGGAAGTATCAAACTACGTCCGCGCCATGAACGAAGGCCTCCAAAGCCTTCAAAGCCTGCCTGTCTCCTCGCGCCTCATTCGCGAGATACATTCCATCCTCATGCAGGGAGTTCGAGGGGCAAACAAACGGCCTGGCGAATTCCGAAAAGAGCAGAACTGGATTGGGATGAAGGATGCTCGGCCTGAGAGTGCAGACTTTGTTCCGCCCCCTCCGAGCGAGGTGGAGAATTGCATGGCTAAACTAGAGCGCTTCATCCACACAGAGGAAACGCTGCCGGAGTTAATCCGCGCTGCGCTCGCCCACGCTCAATTCGAGACGATTCACCCGTTCCTGGATGGCAACGGACGACTTGGCCGCCTGCTCATCACGTTTCTTCTTTGCTCGTGGAATGTACTCGATAAGCCGCTCCTCTACCTCAGCTACTTTTTCAAGGCGAACAGGACAGAATATTACGCACGCCTGAACAACGTACGGTAACTGCACAATCTGAGACGTGGGACAGTTCATTTTTAGTTTGAGATTCTTCGATAGGTAAAAATCAATCGGAGGAATTTTATGGCGAGCCCATCATCAGTCGAAGATACCCTTGTAGCCCTTA
>JBIIEI010000190.1:0-3454 GCA_044237915.1 Silvanigrellaceae bacterium
TTCCTGGATCGATTGCGCTTCCTCTCGCTGCTTTCGGTAGCATCCATCAAAAACCCCATTTGATACATATTTTAATAACATATGTATCGCTTAGAGTAATTTTTCGCAAGTTAGAGCCCGGGACCCCTACAAGGGTATCTTCGACTGATGATGGGCTCGCCATAAAATTCCTCCGATTGATTTTTACCTATCGAAGAATCTCAAACTAAAAATGAACTGTCCCACGTCTCAGATTGTGCAGTTACTTTCTTCCACACTTTGAGCACCGGCTCGTTTCGCTTTCGATAGAAGGCGGAAATACCATCGAACCCTTGAAATGGAGGGTAGAGCATCCTGAGCATTTACGGATCTGTTTGGTCGAACGTTCCTTCACAAAATCTTACTCAAAGCTGGATCCCACTCCCTATACATTCAAGTTTGTGCTAGACTCTTGCTACAAAACTGATGCCTTTATGAGTATGATTACCATTTCGACAACTGCAGTTTTCTTTGCGCTCTTTTTTGTTGTGATTCTTGTCTATCTGATGCAAAAATTTGGGGTTGAGACTGATTTACAAAAGCTTTCCACCGCAATTTCTAGAGCTGATGACTTTCATCCTCAATTCCGTAATATCGATTTTCAGGAAATTTTTGATGCTTGGAAAACACTGCGCACAATTGATGCATCAGATATTGAGCTTGGAGCAAGGCAGATTGCACACAGCCTTGAAGATGAAGTGCGACCCTATCTTTCAATGGTTCCTAATAAGGAGGCTTGGAGTCGTTTCATTCAAATTCAGGCGCGCATCATAGAAGACCTGCGCAGCAATGGGCTCAAAGGTGTTGCTTCGAGGGCTGTTATTTTTACAGAATCAGAAGCTATTCCTGATATCTTAGGATTTATGAAACAGTTTTTTATTCTGCATCCATCCCTGATGCTTAAAGGGAAGGCACCTGAACTTGCGCGGATTAACAGACAAGCGTTACTAATGGCATTTCAGAACCTGAGTACAAATTTTCGAAATCATTCAAACATCAAAAAAACGTCAATTGAAATTATTTTTTCAAAATCTCATTTTCAATTCGTTGCACATCAGAAATTAAACCTTCTAGAGCTTATGAATTTGAAGAGATCCCTCTTCCTAAAAAGGGGCATTTATTTGCCTTCGGAAAAGAGAAATCGTTCAAAGGGTCTTGGAATTATTTATCTTGCATTAGAAAGACTTAGGGCTACCTACACTTTGGAATTAAATGCGCGTGAGTCTGTGCTCATTCATGATATTTTGGTGCCTTTTCAAGATATGCTTCATGAATCTCAGCCCAAAGTTTCTTCTGAAAAATTGGCTGTCTTTGGTCAAGTGTCTGGCCCAATAAATGTTGATTTTGTAACTTCAAATATCAAAGAGCTTGAGCTTCGCAATAAAGAACTACCTTTTCGAAAGATATTTTTTTCCAAACCCATTCCAGATGAAGCATGGGAATGGCTATTACCAGGGCAAGTATCTGAAGTTTTAGAATCTGAAGTCGAGGCTGTCATACGTGAATTCAGAGGAGATCGAAAATGAATGGGGCTGAAGGCACAAAAATTCTTTTCATTGAAGACAACCTACACTTTGCTGAAAAAATTTCGGCCGGCTTGCGGACTAAAGGATTCGAAATTCTGCATGTCGCCACCGTCGAAGCTGCACGCGCAATATTAGCAACAGATAGCTTTGACATTTGCGTGACTGATTTTCAAATTGCAAATACAGACATCCTTGAAACAATTCCTACTGTGAGAGGAAAGTTTGAGATACCGGTGATTGTTGTTTCAGCCCATGATTACAATACCCCCGTGCCTGCTCGCTGCTTGGAAAGAGGGGTCGTAGATTTTGCGACGAAAAAAGTGAATGGAGAGTGCCTTGTTGAACGTATTCACGAGAGCATTATGAATACGCTCATTCGACGATCCCATGCTTCTGTCCGATTTTCGAAAGAAATCATTGAAGTTCCGCAAATTTCATCGCTTCCCCTTTCTCTCATTCGACAAAATTTCGTCATTGCACTGCATGGTCGGCGGGGCTCTGGAAAATCGAGTGCTGCCCTTGCACTTGCGAAAAAACATTCGCTTCTCAGTTATTCCCGCGCCTGGGATCCCGATTTTCTTGACGTTCGAATGACAGAATCTTCAAAGCTCCGTGAACTTTTTAGTGGGCCTCGAAACATTTTTTCTCAGGCAACAAAAGTACCAATCATCATCGAAAACGTCGATTATATCTCCCCAGGAGCCCTGAGTGACTTATGTAAACTTTTCTCGATAAGCACCGATCTTCCCAGAAAAGTAATCTTTACATGTCGCTCAGATGCTGCAGAAAACACCGACAAAATCATAGAAAAACTTCGACAACATATTTCCAGAAACGTTTATTTGCAGTCAATCGTAGACTATGATTTATCTATATTTTCATCTGCATTGGGAGTCGTATTTAACAATAATAATCTCAAATGTGATGAACAAATCGTCTCCGAATTGTATTCACAAAGAAGTAAATTATTTCCTGAAAATTGGCATTCTTTGAAAACTTTTGGAGACTCACTTAAGCAAAAATTATCTTCTGAACAGCGTGTTGTTATTGAGCAAAGTGACATTGAATGGTACAAAATGCACAATAGCGATAAGCAAAAGTATGATTTGATGCTCTCGCAGATGTTGAAGAACATCTCTGAAGGCGTCGATTTGCAACAATCTGAAGAGTTTTTACGCGCTCTCATTTTAGAACGCGCCCGTGAAATACTAGGAGGGTTTCCAACTCAAGCTGAAATTGCAGCAAGACTTCGTGTGAGTGCATCAACTATTTCTCGATTGACTTCAAATGTCAAAGATAGCTAGCTTCTGGCAAGCATAAACCATTCGGTTGTATAGGGGGGAAGGCCATAAACTGAATATTTTTTCCTCAAGGTACGTTCAAGTCGAACAAAGTCCTCTTTGCAAGGAATGACTGAAGTGGGTGGTGGACACATTAAAACTCCAAATGCCGTCATTTGAAGGCCTGCCTGACGAAGTAGATCTTCATACTCATTCTTTGTGAGTGGAGGAATTAAAAGCGGTGTACAGCGGCAAGAATATTCTTTACAAAACATCAATTCTTCAGGGTTCAATACGTTTGGAAGCGTAAATTCTGAAGCAAGAACTGTGCCTCGCCGAGTTAAAAACCTCGCCAATTGGTGCCAGTATTTTAAGATATTTGTATTGAAATGAGCTACGCGCAAACTGAGGACGAGATCAAAATGATTCTCATACTTCGGTGCCAAATTCGCGATGGAGTCATTAATAAAAATGACATTTTTGACTCCTGCCTCGCGAATGTTCCACCCCTTCCTGACTCCATGCGTAAACTGAAAAGCCTTGCCGCTGTAGTGTTTCCTTCAGAAGGGAGGAAACAAGCTTATGGCTTTCTCAGAGGTTTTACTGAATGACTTAAAGTCTGACTTCTCA
>JBIIEI010000037.1:0-44036 GCA_044237915.1 Silvanigrellaceae bacterium
GAGTAACAGCAGCTCTCTGCGTAAGCAGAGGTAACAAATCACGTCGCAAGAATTGCGACTCCCAATAAACCGCTTTGAGCGGTTCACGAATTCAAACCACCAGCTCTGCTGGTGGTGTCATGACTTTTCGATCCTTTGGATCAGGAAATAATGCAGCAATAGCAACTTTTGCTTTTTTAGGATCGAACTTTTCAATAGGCTTTGCTCGACCCCAATAGTGCTGAGGAAGAAGCTGTGCAAGCGGCGTGATGTCAGAGTTTTCTTTGTCGAGGTTTGCTCTTTGAACCGATTGGGCAATAGACTGTCGAAAGAGTTTGTTTTTTCCCAGAGGATGGGCATAATTGAAAAAATACATGCCAACAAATTTTGGAATTTTAAAGCTTACTTTCTTCATATCTTTTATAGGAAGAATGTTCACGGCTGACGAATAAATATCAGCGCGTCCACCGAATACATCTTCAGTCGCCCACTCTATTTCGTCTGGGAGGTATGCCTTCAAAACATCTGTTTTTTTCAGGTGAACTTTCGAAGATCTTGGGTCTGAGAATATGACTTTGTAGTCACCAGTTCCCACTGGAAATTGTTTCCAAGTGACTAAATCGTCATGTAACTCTTCTCGAGGCACAAGAGACTGGGTGCTGCGCGCCAAAGTATATAGAAAAGATGGATTTGGCGCTTTCAACTTGATACTCAGTTTATTTTTAGCAAGAACTCGCACGCCTTTCACGAGGCCGGTTTTGTAAGGCTGTCCTGCCGTAATTTGATCAACACCTTCAATATTGCTAAGAAATGCTGTTGTATAGAGTCTTTTTTTTGTGAAAAATCCTCTCAAGAGTGAAAATTCGAGATCTTCTGCATTTGCGTATCTACCGTTGTGAAATATCAAATTTTCTTTGAGCGTCAGCAAATAGACTTCGTTATCAAAGTCCCAATTCCACTTTGAGATGATACCGGGTTCAAGGTCATAAGTTGGAGTTATGAACAGCAGCTGGCTAAATACGGCATTCCAAAATGGAAGTAGAGAAGAAGCAGAGCTTTCTACTAGAAAAGGTTTTTTGCCATCTCCAGAGAGCTGAATTTTTAACGACGTAGTAGTTGAGTTTTTAGAAAAAGAGGTAACAGGAAAAATTATAAATAGCACCAAAATCAGTCTGAAATAATAAAGCGTCAAGGGTTTCTCCTAGAAAGCGTTTGTCGTATAATAATTCAAAACGTGATTGTTTTTGCTTGTTTGATTAATACCAAAGCAACGGTAGTTATCGGCAGCATGAGGTTCAACATCGTTTCGAATTTTAATTACGCGATAGAGACGCTGACTAAAATCAGTGGAAGGTGTGCAAGGATTTTCTGAATCATAAAATCCTAGTGGAAGACATAGAGCAGAGATTCATTTCAGTAGATATGTCAAGAGTTAAGTTATTTTTTAATGATTCAAGTAGATCTTCATCGCTTTTAGTAGCAGTGGTATGCGGAAAATTTAGAGTACTTAATTCCTGACTGGACTCGCATTTTTGTTGCTGTTCTGTCTCCGTTTGAAGTGAATTGAGCGGGATTAATCCCTGATTGTAGACATCCATTTGCATTGAATGAATGTCTGATGCGCTCGCATTACCTGTAACAGAAAAAATTACAATGACAGGAAAAAGTACATGATTTTTTTTCATTGATTAAATCCCTTGGTCAGTCTCGTGTGAAAGAAAAACTTAATTCGTGATGTACTACTTATCTCTCTTGAAAGTCAAGATATATTTTTGTATTTTTAAATTAATTTGATCAAAGTCTAGTATGAAATAATTTCAATGTCCTACCTATAGAACTTGGTAAAATGGGAGTTGAATATACTCTCATGTCGCTTATAAAATCGCTGAAATGTAGCACTAAAGTCGCAAAATTTTAGTAAGTTCAAGAAGGAGGCCTTTCACTCGTTTTTTATTGTTGAAAAAATAGTAACTTGCCTGAGTACAAAACATCCAATCGGCAATTAAATAAAGTACCGGAATTTGCCAACTTTTTGAAACTGGGGTGTTGCCTCCAATGGCAAACAGTGTGTTGAAATTAAATCAACCAATTTCAACAGTCAGTTTACCACGAACTTTAGATTTCTCGCTGAGATGAAAGGCTTCTGCTAATTTATCGAGTGGAAATACTTTTTCGACATGAACTTTGACTTTCTTCTGTTCTATGCACTTGGAAATTTCAGCAAGTTGCTTTCCATCAGCTCGAATAAAGATGGAATCAAATGTAATATTTTTATTTTTAAGTGCACTTTCATCTGCAGATCCGGCGATAGAAGTGATCCGTCCCCCTACTTTAATAGAGTCAACCAAGCTTTCCATGAGAGCGGGATTGGTCCGAGAGCTAAAACAATTGAAGCCGAGATCTGCGCCTTGGGGGAAATTCTTTTTAATTTCGCTGGATACATCCTGAGACTGTAGTCTACAACAAAATCCGCTCCCAGGTCTTTGAGGTATTCATGGTGACGTTCAGATGCAATGGCAATTACTTTGGTACCGGCAAGCTTCGCGAATTGAACTGCAAAAGATCCAACCCCTCCTGCTGCCCCTGTGATAACAATGGATTGCCCTGTAGCTATTGAAAGTGATTCGTGGAGCGCCTGAAATGCAGTGAGCACCGCGAGCGGCGTCGCTGCAGCTTCGCTGAAATTGAAATTTGAGGGCATCAGTGCAACTTGGCTTTCGTCTACTACAAGGTACTCTGCAAAGCTTCCGTCCTTGACAACGGCTTTTAAATAGTAGGAGAAAACTTTGTTGCCGACTTTGAACTGACTTGCCTCGGATCCAAGATCTTCAACAATTCCAGCCGTATCCCAGCCAGGAATTAAAGGGAATTCGTGTGGCAGCATATCCTGCAACACTCCTTCCAAATTGAGCCAATCAATGGGATTAACTCCTGCATGCTTGACTCGTATTAATATTTCTTTGGAATCCGGAACCGGTTTGGGGAGTTTTCCTGTCTTTAAGGGTTGGACATTACTAATATTTTTTATGCAAGCTGCTTTCATGAATTCTTCCTCTTTAAAAGTTTTATTCCCATCAAGCAGCTGCGTCTTTTCCATGGTTTGTTTCGCTTTCAGACTTGCACACATTTTTGCAACTCAGTGCACATATTTTTCAAAAAGCATTTTCTCTTAGCCTCTTGAGTGTAGGTAGTGTATTGACACCAGAGGTAAAGAATTTGCAATGGACATTTTCAGGGTCTTCTGTTTTTCATGTTGAGATCGGTTGGGTAGACCTTGAGAAAGAGAGAAGGGCAGCAAAATTGATTCCTGCAACATCTGATATTCAGTCATATGCCAATCGACTTGCTCGTCGAGTTCTTCTTTATGCGTTGATTCCTATTGTACTTATTATGAGCATGATGACAGCTGTCTTTGTTGAGCGATCTACGGTGGGTGAGCAGCTCAGCATTATTGAAGCCATTCAAGAGAACTTGCTCACAGCGGTGCAAATTGGAGATACTTTTCAAATTACTAAACTGAGTAGCTCCTTGCTTCGCTCACGAGTGTTATCGGGTTTTAGGGTGTCTGTGGGCAAAACGGTTGTCAGTAATTCTGGAACTTTTCCGGTGCAACTTGATGAGAGGATTGCAGAGCCAGGGCTGCATTTTATCAACAGAAGTCTTCATTCCATACAAGTAAGGCGTATTCGTCAGGATTCTGCAGGGCAAGAAATTGTCATAGAAAGCGCAAAAGAAATTCCGCTGAAATCGTTGGTTTTTCTTGCCACAGTTTTTGCAGTTGGATTTGGGATCTGTGCGATTGCCTTAAAAAGTGGACTTTCGAAGATGGCGACAGAGCTCTCTGCGCCCATTCGTTCACTTGCAGAGCATGTTTCTCGAGATGTCCCAAGTCAGTTGTCGAGTAAATCAGAGGTGACTTTCCAATTTCGAGAAATTATGGAAATCTGGCAACGCCATTTGGAATTTGTGGGGCAGACCAAGGTATTTCTTGCAGAAATGAGTCGACTGCGCGTCTCCGAGGCTATTGCCCGAACCACTCAGGCGCTTGCGCACGATGTGCGTAAACCCTTTTCCATGTTCAAGATGATCATTGATATGATTGAATGCATGGATGATCCAAATGAGGTCAAAGAGTTGCTGGTAGAATCGCTTCCTGACGTCCAGCAGGCGATGGCAAGTGTGAATGGCATGATTCAAGACGTCTTGGAAGTGGGTTCACATTCTAAACCCATCCGAGAGCCTGCCTGCCCCGAAAGTCTCATCGAATCTGCATTAACCGAGATTTTTCGAGTTTATCCACTATCAAAAGTTCATTTTCAATATGAATTTAGCCACACTCATAAACTCAGTGTTGATATCTTGAAAATCAATCGTGTGCTTTCGAATATTATCGGAAATGCAGCACAAGCAATGAATTTTCAGGGCTTGATGTGGTTTAAAACACGAGAATTAAATCAAAATAATCTTATCGAATTTTGTATTGGGAACGAGGGTTCGTTTATTCCGCCAGAGTCACTGCCAAAGCTTTTTGATGCTTTTTTTACCGAAGGAAAAAAGAGTGGAACTGGGCTTGGATTAGCCATTGCGCGAAAGGTTGTGCAAGCCCATGGAGGCGAAATTTGGTGTGTGTCGGGCAAAAATGATAAATTTTTGAAAGGGTATGTTGAATTCTTTTTTACTTTGCCAAAAGATGATGTCCCGATTGGCACACAATCAGATCTGCTTCCAAAAGATAGTCAAGAAATTTTACTTACACTTGAAAAATTTCGAATTCAAAATTCGAATCAAGGATTGAAAACGGATGCAGAAGAAATTCAACTCGAAACAGAAATCCTTCAACTGTTGAGGAAGCCAGTAACAATACTTGTTCTGGATGATGAAGCTGTGTATCGAAACGCCTTGTTGAGCCTCATTTCAAAAAGTGAAAACTTGAAGAAATTAATTTCCATTCATGCCGTTCAGCATTCTAGTGATGCAATTGATTTTGCCCAAGGCATGAATCCCATACTTGCCATTCTCGACATAGATCTCGGTCCAGGTTCAATAAGTGGTCTTGAAACTGCAATGGAACTGCGGAAAGTGGGTTATTTAAATCGGATTTGCATCCATTCCAACAGGTTTTTTGCAGATGATTTCAAAAAAGCGATGGAGGTGGGAGCAAACAGTGTCCTCCCAAAACCGATGACTCGCGCGCATTTTTTGAAGGCAATTTTGGAAGCGTTAAGTTAACAAGAGCTTGTCAAACTTACGTCACCTGCCCCGTACTGGGTTCAAGCGAAACTGCAGCGGGCTGTGAATTTAGTTTCGGGTATTTTTCCAAGAGATGTTGATAGCCCGCAAACATGAGCAAGAGGGCTCTGGCGCTGACTCTGCGTGCACCCTTGGGCCAATGGACTGTAAAAGGTAACTCAAAGGGCAATTCCGACTTTTCATCGAGGAGATCGATGAGGGTTTGCAATTGTTGGCTTGGGTCGGTACGCGCAATTGTGATGAGGATGGGGGAAGGTTTTCGGCTCATACCTGTTACCTCTCAAACAAAACAAAGTGTAAGTCAAAATGATTTAAGTCAAACTCATTCTGAAGTCAATTTTATATCATTTAAGCGAATAAGCAAGCGCATATCTAAAATTTAAATAAAACTTCATTGCTCAATCGCCGTAACAAAATCAACCCTCTCAATGAGATTCCTTTTCCATTCCAAAGTTTTTGAGTCTATAGTGTAGGGCTCAAGTTGCATTTTGAAGAACTCAAGGACGAATTCCATGACTCTCAAGGATCTGGACAAGCATTTGAGCGACTGGGTCAATCAGGAATTGATAAACGCGGAACAGGCGCAAGGCATTCGGCAGTTTGAGGCAGACCGGGCACCTGGTTCGCGGCTCCGTCTGTCACTCACGATTCTGGCAGTGCTCTCGATGGGGCTGGGTGTGATCAACGTGATTGCAGCCAATTGGGAAATGATTCCAGGCTGGCTAAAGCTTGTGACTTATTTCAGCATGATGCTGGCCCAGGTTTGGGCTGTCTTGCGCTGGGATCAAAAGCCCGGACCCGTCCGAGAAGGCCTGCATTTTTTTTATTGCCTCGCGATCCTGGCTGGTATTGGTCTCATCGCCCAAATTTATCATGTGCCGAGCAGTGGCTGGCGCGGGCTGGCCTTGTGGTCGGCGCTGAGTCTTGGGGTCATGCTGCGCTCCCGCAGCGGGCTTACGGTAGCGCTTTGGTATGGAGCATTTACCGCAGCTTGGCTCAACTTTATATTCGAAGGATCCAGTAACATCGTGCCCCGATTGGAAGCATTCATGCTGACTGTCGCGTTACTTTCCATCGCTGCGAGTTGGAATGGACGCCGTGCTCTCCCAGAGCCGCAACGGTCCTCGACCTTATTCCTTGGTACGGCCTTTCTCATGATTGCAGGACCCTGGTGCCTCACTGCGAGGCAGGCGCGGCCGCATATTGGTCATGAATGGTTGGTGGCCGCTCTAGTTGCTGCCCTATGGCTTTACGTGCTGCGCTTCAGGCTTCGGGGTTCCCAGTTGGTTGCGGCAGGTGTGGTTGCTGCCGGTTTTTTCGCTCGCTGGTGGATCGTTGCAGGGGCACAGCACAATTTGTTGGAAAGACTGCCAAACCTTTTGGAAGCTCTGGCATTCTTGATAGAGATGTCAGCCTTGGGGCTGCTGACCTTGCATTTCAATCGACCTAAACTCTTCGATGCCCTGACACTGTTGATGGCGATTCGCATCATCGCGCTTTTTTTCACGCTGTTCAGTTCGATTCTCATGACCGGAGCGGGAATGATCATCTTTGGTGCTGTGGTCCTTGCTCTGCTGCACCTCTGGCATCGGCACCATGACCGTTTGCAATCCTGGCTCAAGGAAAAACTCCAATGAAGAGATATTCACCTAAGACGCTGCTGGCTTTTCTGCTGCCGTTGGCTGTCCTCGGCCTCTGGATCGTGCAACTTCAGCTGCATGGCCAGAGCGGTGTAGATGTAGAACTCCCGGTCGAAGGCTTCGACCCGCGCGATCATATCTCGGGACATTACGTTATTTGGCGGCTCGCTTTGGCTCAGCACGATCCCTGTCGCCCCACCGATGAACGCATCGATCGCAACGATCATCGGTGCCTCTGTTTCGACTCTAACCCCAAACCTCAATCCAATTGGGCTGGGGCATGCTCGCAAAAACCCCAAACGTGCGAGGTCTTCCTGCAGGGCACTTGCACTGGGTCTCGTTTTACCGCAGGGATCGAACGATTTTTCATCCCAGAAGACCACAGCCGTTGGCTTCAGGTGATTCCGCCCAACAGCAGCATCATCGTTACCTTAAATAGGTCCGGTCGGGGTTTGGTTAAAGCATTTCAACCCGAGGGCCAGCCGTATGCCGACTGGATCCAAAAGAAAAAGGCAGAGCTTCAAGCTCCGCCCTAAAGCTGACGAAACGTGCAATATTCAAGCGCGTTTGACTTCCTGTAGGCCCTCAAACAGCTCGACTTTCTGTCTTTCGAAGTTGTCTTGCAGTGCAAGCTTGATGTCATCCATTCGGCACTGAGTGACCGCGATGATCGTCTCTAAGTTTTTTCGTGTTGGCACGCTATCGCTATTCATCCATGCAAAAAGGGTTTGTCTGCTCACATTCAGCTCAGATGCAAGCTGTACAATGCTTTTATTCTGAGATTTTAGGACTTTTTCAATGAATTTTCCGAAAGATCTTCCACGCTCTGCATCATAAACGAGCTTGAAATCTTTGGCGATTGGAGTTGCTGATTTGGTCGCTTGTCCATTTTCTGTGGTTTCTTTCGTGAGCAATGCGGATTGCTCATCAGTGAATACGATTCCATCGTATTCCCAGCCCTTCTTTGTTTTTTTAATTTCCATTAGATCGCCTCCATTCTGTTCCAACTGCATGACAGTGAGCGAAAAGATGATCACGAAGCCAAACGTGTATAACAAACTTGCCGCTCTAATATCCATTCAGCGGACCAGAAGCAGCGGTTTTTGACTCAAAGTCAGCATTTTTGAAGTGAAACTGCCAACAATCATGTCGCACAGCCAGTGATGTCCGAACGCACCCATCACTGTAAGACAGATGTCATGCTGTGACAGATATGCAAGGATGGCGGGGGCTGTTTCTCATGAAAGTCCTGCAGCCTTTGCATTGGGATGAGATATTTGCAGTTTTGAAACGGCTTGTTCCAATAGGTTATTAGAGCTTTCTTTTTCACTGCCCACGTGTACCACATGGATTTGCAGACCATGAAATACAGAAGCTGAAGCCACATATTCCAGTGCTTTTTTAGAGGCACTGCTCCCGTCCCAGGCCAGCAAAACGCTTTCAGGTTTTACGAATGGCTCGCTGACAACCAGTACGGGCCTTTCTATGGATCGCACAACAGCTTCAACCCTGTGGCCCACAGAATTTTTCGGATTCTTCTGATGTTTCGGGCCATACCGTCCAATGACCACGGCTTCCGTCTATTTCACAAGGTCGAGGAGATTATCCTGGAGTTTTCCATGCCTGAGAACGAGTTGTGGGTCTTCAACACCGTTTGCTTTTGCGCGTATTTTTGCAGTCTCAAGAAGAACGCGTGCTTTTTTTTGAGAGAGCCGGCTCTGTTCATGTTCCAGTGCAACATATTCAGAAAGCAGCTCGTCTTTGTCGCCCAGTCCTAAGCTTCCCGACAGATCTGTAGAAGGATTTGCTGTTTCATGTTCAATGGTGTGCAGCAGTTTTAACGATTTTCTGACTGATTTTGACCACCAGCTGGCATAATCACACACCGATTCTCCCAGTGGAACTCCCGCGATACAGGCTACAATGCTTCCTCGGTTTTCCATCAGTGACCTCCCATGAGTTTTTCAACTTCTGCCGGATTCTCATGCACACCAAATTTATCGATGATCGTTTTGCTGGCTTCATTCAATCCAATAAGGTCAACAACTGCGCCCTCTCGTCGGAATTTAATCACAACCTTGTCAAGTGCCCCCACCGCCGAAATGTCCCAAAAGTGCGCATGCGTCAGATCGATTGTTACCTTTTCGAGTACTTCCTTAAAATCAAACATGTCTAGAAATCGACTGGAGGATTTGAAAAACACCTGTCCGTACACCCAGTACATTCTGTGGCTGGAACCCTCAATAAGGGATGACTCAATACTCATGAGCCGGCTGATCTTGTTTGCAAAGAACAGAGCAGCAAGCAACACTCCGACAAGAACTCCATATGCCAGATTATGCGTCCACACCACGATGACCACCGTGGCAACCATCACAATATTTGTTGAAAGAGGATAGGTTTTTGCTTTTTTGAGACTGCTCCAGCTGAAGGTTCCAATTGATACCATGATCATCACTGCCACGAGTGCTGCCATGGGAATTCTAGAAATCCAGCCACTCTAGGAGTCCAACCACGGCGAGTGCAGCAGAATAAGGAAAAATAATTTTCAGGGTTTCAAAATTCACGGGAATATCAGGCAGCAGAAAGATAGGAAGGGAGTCGGGAAGCTTTCCCATATCACCAACGGTTCGTATATTAAGTCCGAGAAATATCGAAACAGCAGTCAAGCCGACGATGCAGACAAGCGGTGATGGAATAACTTTTCCTATTTTTGGGATATATGGAAAGAGATAGATAATTCCCAATCCGGCAAGTGTCATGGTATAAACATGCCATGTTACGTTTGTAAGCTCAGGAAGCTGTGCCATAAAAATAAGAATGGCAAGTGCGTTCACAAATCCTGTGACAACAGACTGGGACACGAAACTCATGATGGAGCCTAGCTTGAGATAGCCCGCGAGGAGCTGCAGCACTCCGGTCAGAACTGTTGCTGCCAGAAGATATTGTAAGCCATGGTCCTTAACAAGACTAACCATCAGGAGGGCCATTGCTCCAGTTGCCGCCGAAATCATTCCGGGTCTTCCGCCTGTAAAGGCTGCAACGAAAGCGATGCTAAAGGATGCGTACAGGCCTACCTTTGGGTCCACTCCGGCAATAATTGAAAAGGCGATGGCTTCTGGAATAAGCGCAAGTGCAACAACAACTCCGGCGAGCAAATCACCGCGAATATTTCCAGTCCAGTCTTTGACTGTAGATCCAAAAAGCATAATTTCTCTTGTTTAAATCAGGAATTTTTAAAAAAGTTGTTTTTCGCAAGACTTGGCTGGAAAGTGAATTCATCATAAAAACATGTGCATTCAGTGCCGCATAGAGCCCTGATGCATTGCAAATATTCACTTTATTCAGCAGACAGGAACTTAGGGTGGGGTGAGCTTCAAACTAAAAAACCTCTTGGTGCACTTTGAACTAACTGCTCCGTTATTGAATTCCATGTGGGTGAAAATGTCAACGCTGGGCTTAGTTTGAAGCATTTTGAAAAAAATCCTTATACATTTTCACGGCTGCCTCTGTGTTGAGCTTTCAGGATGCATTGACAATTCTTATCTTGACAAAAGCATTGTCACGTCTTATATCGTTAATCGACGAATAACTAATGCTGTGGAGAATGATTCGATGGACTGCCGCATACCAGACCTCCCTTCCGTGCTGAAAGGCGAAGGGGCTGAAGCATTGGCGGCCATGTGCAAAGCACTTGGTCATCCAGCACGAGTCAGAATCCTCCAAATCCTCATCGAAAAGGATTCTTGCATTGCAGGTGATCTTGCGGGCGAGTTTGAGCTGGCGCAATCTACAGTTTCCGAACATCTCCGCCTTTTAAAAGGGGCTGGACTTATTCAGGGCACTATTGAAGGTCAAAGGAGATGCTATTGCGTGAATCCAGTCGCACTCAAACTGCTCAAGAATCTGGTTAAAAGTTTATAAGATTTTTTTTGATTTTTATTTCGTTTATCGTCGATAATTAATAAGGGAGAAGAGTATGGAGACCCGTGTTCATATCAGCCTTGAAGTTTCTGACTTGGCAAAGTCCATCGCATTCTACAAAGCGCTTTTTCGGCAAGAACCAACCAAGATTCAACAAGACTATGCAAATTTCCGCATGGAATCACCAGGGCTACACTTAGCGCTCGTGCACACTCCCAGCAGACTCTCGGAGGCTCCTTCAAATCGTCATTATGGAATTGAACTTTTTGATGAGGCAAAGCTCAAATCTTGGCAGCAAGCAGTAACTTCAGCCAATCTTTCTGTCCGCATCGAAGAAAACGTAACGTGTTGTTACGCTGTTGCGAACAAGTTTTGGGCTCGCGATCCCGATGGCCACGAATGGGAGTTCTGGGTACGCAGTGCTGAAGCAGATGCCATGCATGGCACAGAGAAAGTCGTTCAAGCAGTACCCGCTTGCTGTGCTCCAGGTCAGTGTTGCTAACGGAATGTAGGAACATTTTTTGGATGGTATGAGCATGAAACGACTCTCTTTTCTCGACCGATATCTGACCTTTTGGATCTTTGCCGCGATGTTCCTTGGCATTGTCATCGGACGATTCATTCCAGCAGTTCCCGAAACGCTCAATTCCTTTAACTCGGGTTCAATTTCTTTCCCCATTGCAGTGGGATTGATTTTGATGATGTATCCCCCACTTGCTAAAGTGCGCTATGAAGAACTGGGAGCCGTTTTCAAAGACAAGAAAGTTCTCGCGCTCTCGCTAGTGCAAAATTGGGTGATCGGCCCTGTGGTCATGTTTGCTCTCGCAGTGCTTTTACTGCCTGATAAACCAGAATATATGGTCGGCCTTATCGTCATAGGCCTTGCTCGCTGTATTGCAATGGTCATCGTATGGAATGACCTTGCTAAAGGAAACAGCGAGTATTGTGCGGGTTTGGTCGCGTTCAATTCGGTTTTCCAGATTTTGTTTTTCCCGCTCTACGCTTGGTTCTTTGTTTCGTGGCTGCCAGGTGTCCTGGGGCTTCAAAGTACGGCTATCAACTTTTCAATGACTGAAGTCGCTAAGGCTGTCGGGATTTATCTCGGAGTTCCATTTGCAGCCGGCGCGCTAACTCGGTATTTCCTCATGAAGATAAAGGGAAAAGAATGGTACCATCAAACCTTCATTCCCCGGATAAGCCCCATCACTCTCATTGCGCTTCTCTTTACAATCATCGCGATGTTCTCACTTAAAGGCGACCTTATTGTCTCTCTTCCAACGGACGTGGCACGTATTGCGATTCCATTAATCATATACTTTTTCATCATGTTCTTTGTGTCCTTTAAGATGAGTAAGAGATTCGGAGCGGATTACCCTCGTAGTGCAACGCTTTCATTGACGGCGGCATCCAATAATTTTGAACTGGCAATTGCAGTTGCGATTGCGGCTTTCGGGCTCAATTCTGGGCAAGCTTTTGCAGCGGTCATTGGCCCGCTTGTTGAAGTTCCTATTCTTCTTGTCTTAGTCAAGGTCGCCTTGCGAATCCGCGAATCTGAAAGTATTGCCAAGGGGGTCAAAGCGGTATGAAAATTCTTTTTCTCTGTGTTGCCAACTCAGCACGTAGTCAAATGGCTGAAGGTCTTGCGAAATCTATCTTCCCAGAATCGGTCGAAGTGGAAAGTGCAGGATCAGTGCCAAGCGGAATTGTGAATCCATGGGCAGTTGAAGCGATGAAAGAAGCAGACGTGGACATATCCACTCATCATTCGAAGTCTTATGAACAGCTTTCACCTTCATTTCAATCTGGAATCGATTATGTCATCGCCTTATGCGCTGAGGAAGTCTGTCCAGTGATGATCCATCCTCATGCGAAAAAACTTAAATGGCCCTTCAAAGATCCTGCCGCTGTCGAAGGTACAGATGCTGAAAAGCTTGCAGCCTTTGTGATGATAAGAGACGAAATTAAGCAACGCCTCATCGCATTCAAGAGTGAAATCGGATGCTCGTGAAAGGTGAAATTACTTTAGGGCGTCTCAAAAAAAGCGCTATGGTGGAATATTTAGATTTAAAGTTTTTCTTTCCATAAATATTTATGCAGCGCAAGAAGTGCCGCAGGGCTCACGACATCGGGGCGTGTTTGTTCGGTGACTCCAAAGGTGCTTGCCAGTGCCCAAAATCCTTGTTCCGTTTTTTCACGCTCGGCGGCTTCGCGTGCTGAGAAAAAGGGTGCAACCGTTTTACGTAACATCTTGCGACGGGCGCTAAAAAGAGCGGCGGTAAACTGGCTAAAAAATCGATCTTCTTCGGGGCTGCCAAAGGCAAATCCGGTGGGCACCAGTTCAATGACGGCAGAGTTAATTTTAGGGGGCGGAATAAAGGAACTTGGTAACACCGTAAAGAGTTTTGACACGTTAAAAAACAGTTGCAGTCGAACGGTGAGTCTTCCGTAGGCTTTGGTGCCTGGTTCTGCGGTAATTCTGTCGGCAACTTCGTCTTGAATCATAAAGATTCCGGCGCAATAATGTGTGCTGTTTGCGCAGAACCACAACATGATGTCACTGGTGATATAGTAGGGCAAATTACCAATGCACAAGCGCTTCGGTGTGACCTCAGGGATCGTAACAGGATTAAATTTCAACACATCGCTTTGAACGACCTGAATTTTTTCTTGAAACTGTGGAACGAGGGATTTTTTTAATCCTTCAACCGAGCGATCGTCTTTTTCAATGGCAGCAACATCCCAGCCATTTTCGAGTAATGCGAGGGTGAGTACGCCTTGGCCAGGGCCAATTTCGACACACCTTTTTTCGACGCCGCCCCACATATTTGCCTGACCCACCATGCCATCGACAACGGATTTATCTTTAAGAAAGTGTTGTCCCAGAGCCTTGCGGGCAGACATTTCAAATGCCTGAACAGCCCGAGGCTCGGGGCGTGCATATTTTTTCATCTTTAATAGTCTCCTAAAGGTAACGAGGAAAGGGTTGCTTTACGAAACCATCTTCCCAGGAAATGAGGGATTGCAAGGCAATCATCGTTGCGTTGTCGGAACACAGGGCCAGTGGGGCAAAGTGCACGGGAACGCTGAGTGTTTGGAAAAGATCGCGAAAGCGTCGATTTGCAGCCACGCCTCCCGCAACTAAGACGCACTGAAATTCATCTTTATGATCAGCCAAAGCATTTTTGGTGCGATCGAGAAGTTGTCCGAGGGCGGCCTCTTGAAAAGACCACGCCAGTTCAGCTTTCACATTGTCGGGAAGCGAGGCTCCCGAGATTTTTCCAAGGGGGTTGCCCTGGAGTTTGCGAATGGCTTCTAAAACGGCGGTTTTAAGGCCGCTAAAGCTAAATCCCATGCGATTTTGGCGATCTGAAAGGGTTGCTGGAAAAGGAAACATGCCGCCTTGCGCATTTTTTGCCAGCACTTCTAAGAAGGGGCCACCGGGGTAGGGAAGGCCCAAAAGCTTTGCAACCTTATCAAAAGCTTCGCCGCAGGCGTCGTCGGCAGTTTTACCAAGCACGATGCGTTCGGTAGGCGAGTTGATGCGCACCAGATGGCAATGCCCTCCGCTCACCGTGAGAGCAAGTGCAGGATATGCAATTTTTGGAATTTCCAACTCTTGGCCAAGGTGCGTTTTGGGTGAAAAATACTGTGTGAGTAAAGCAGGTGCGAGATGGGCATCGACATGATTGATGGCTTTAAGTGGAATGCCCAATGACGTTGCCAACCCACGTGCAAACAGCACGCCCACCATGAGTGCGCCGATGAGGCCCGGCCCCATCGTAACAGCGATGACGTCGAGATCAGTTGTTTTTAATTGAGCATTTAACAATGCTTGCTGAGTAATTCCTGCAATTTTTGCGAGGTGATCGCGGGCTGCGACCTCAGGAACGACCCCCCCAAAGGGGCTGTGTATTTCGGTTTGTGATTCAACGACGTGGGACAAAACAGCGATTTTATGAGGAAGAAGCTCTTCATTAAAAGCTTCAGTGCGCAGCAGCGAGACGGCGGTTTCATCACAAGAAGTTTCGATAGCAAGCGTTAGCACGTTCAGGAAATCCAATTTAAAAAAAGGTCAATCACGTTACTTTCTGGGCTTCAGCCGCCGAGGCGGTCGAGGCGTTCGCGGGAGGCCTTGCACTCTTCGCGATCGGGAAAGTTTTTAACACATTCAGTATAGTAACTTTTGGCATTCTTATTTTGCTTGAGATAGACGTAGCTATCTCCGGCCAAGAGAAGTGCGCGAGCTCGTTTTTCACTCTTTGGAAATTTGTCCAAAAATTCCGTGAAGTCGAATGCGGCACGTTCGAAATCTTGCAAAGCAAAATAGGCTTCTCCTCGAAACTGCAAGGCCAGTTCCCGCTCTTCCACGGGGTTTTCTCCCGATAACACGCTGCTCGAAATATTGACAACCTTTTTAAAATCCTTTTGCACATAGGCCGCGCTTAAAGCCTTTTTCAAATCATCGGGAGACTTGTATTTTGCTTTGACTTTACCTTTAACCCCTGCGTCTTTGTCTGTTTTTTCAACCAAAATATTTGAGGCCAGCTCGACCTTCGAAAGCCTGCGGTCGAACCCCGAGAGCTGCACTTCGAGTTCCGAGACCTTCATGGTGGAATCGTCTTCCACGCGTTTTCCAGAAGAGTCCTGCATGCGGGTCATTTTGACGCGCAGTTCGTCGATGGCTCCCTGGGTGAGGTTGAGTTCCCGGCGGAGGTCTTCCACTTCGTTTTTGGTACTTTGGACGCGCCGTTGGGATTCTTCGGTTGTTGACTTCACGGAATCCACTTTTTGCTCGCGGGCGAGCATCTGTTTGTCCATTTCGGCAACCTTGGTTTCGAGCGTGCGCAGTTGCGCATTCAAAGCTTCTTCTCTTGAGGAACTCATGCAGGCCATGGGAAGTAAGGCCATAAGTGCTGCAACTGTAAGTCCACATTTGCTTCGATAAACGTACTTTGATGCTCTCTCACAGGTCTCAGTCATTCTTATTGTTTCCTCTAACTTTCGATTCTTTATGCATTCGCTGGGAGCATATAAAAAAATCCATGCACGTACAATCTAGCCTTGATTTTAAGCGTAATGTAAGGTGTAAAGCCATTCGACCCCAAATTGAGGTCTCCAGTAAGGACTTCCAATGAAATTGATGCGAACAATGAAAGCTCTGATCCAGGCTGCTGAAGATGTCCTTTCAGATCTCCAAGAGTTGCCTTCAGCTTTTCTGGACAAAGATCCCGCTGCACGTTCTCGTTGGGAAGTTGCACTGCTCTACCCAGGATTTAAAGCTCTGCTTTCGCATCGGGTGAGTCACGCCCTCTGGAAAGGGGAATGTTACTTTGCGGCCCGTGCGATCTCTGAAATCAGCAGGTGGAGTACGGGAATCGAAATTCATCCCGGTGCCAAACTCGGAAAAAGAGTGGTCATCGATCATGGCTTGGGGACGGTCATTGGCGAAACTTCTGTTGTGAAAGATGATTGCCTCATCTATCACGGTGTTACTTTAGGCGGCGTTCACAATACTGTACAGAAACGTCATCCCACAATTCTGGAAAGGTGCGTGATAGGCGCGGGTGCTGCGGTGCTGGGTGATATTAGCATTGGACCCGACTCCAAAGTGGGTGCGGGTTCTGTGGTGCTTAAATCCGTAGCGGCCGGAGAATCAGTGGGCGGAATTCCTGCAGAAGTGGTACACAAAAAACCAAGAACTCAGACGATGAAATCCTAACTTGTGAGAGGAAGAGCATGCACGGCAAAATGTACGATAATATCACTCAGACCATTGGTCACACCCCACTCGTAAAATTGCACAAACTTACTGAAGGTTGTGTTGCAGATGTTGCAGTGAAATTAGAGTTCTTTAACCCCATGTCTTCGGTCAAAGATCGCATGGCGCTTGCGATGATTGAAGCCGCTGAAAAACAAGGTCACTTAAAACCCGGAATGCGGATCATCGAGCCCACCAGTGGAAATACAGGAATTGGTTTGGCCTTTGTGGCTGCAGCCAAAGGTTATCCACTCACAGTTGTGATGCCTGAAACCATGAGCATGGAACGGCGCATCGTTCTAAGAATGTTTGGTGCACAACTTGTATTGTCTCCGGCGGCGAACGGAATGACGGGTGCCTTAGCGGTTGCAAAAAAACTTGTCGCTGAAGATTCGAACTCCTACATGCCCCAGCAGTTTGAAAATCCTGCAAATCCACTCATTCATTTTCACACCACTGCCGAAGAGATTTGGAACGACACCCAAGGAAAAGTCGATATCGTCATCTGCGGCGTCGGAACGGGTGGAACAATTACGGGCGTGGGTGAGGCTCTCAAGGCAAAAAAACCATCCGTGCAGATGATTGCAGTGGAGCCCGTCGAAAGTCCCGTCTTGAGCGGTGGAAAGCCCGGCCCTCACAAAATTCAAGGCATCGGCGCAGGCTTTGTTCCTGAGATTTTAAATACTAAAATTTATAGCGAAGTTATTAAAATCAGCTCCGAAGAGGCTCTTGTGACGAGCCGGCAGCTCATCTTGCAAGAAGGAATTCCCGTCGGGATTTCCAGTGGAGCAGCAGCCAAAGCGGCACTTCAAGTTGCAGCAAGACCCGAAAATAAAGGCAAGCTCATCGTTGCGATCATGCCCAGTTCCCTTGAAAGGTATTTGTCGACGCTGCTCACCGAAAATGTGGTAGAAGAAGTCAAAAATATTGCAGTAACACCCATGCCTATCGCTTAAAGGAACGGGCAGAAAAACGCTTTTAGTTTTCTGCGCCCGATTCAGAGGGGGGAGTGCTGGAATCCGTTGGAGACTCCGGTGCTGTCTTTTCCAGAGGTGGAAGATATTCGCCCGGAGTATCGTAGAGAATTTTTAAGTCCACACGGCGATTCATGGCGCGATTTTCAACGCTGTCGTTGGGAGCGATGGGTTTGGAATCAGCGAACCCTGAAGCATAGATGGAATCTTTGGTATATCCGTGACGGTCGATAAAGTAACGCGTGACCGATGAAGCACGAATGGCGCTGAGTTCCCAATTCGTCATGCCATTTTTGAGAAAAGGGCGATTGTCGGTGTGGCCCTCGACCCGCACGAGGCGACCCATTGATTTTACTGCAACGGCAACTCCGTCCAAGACTTTACGGGCATCTTTGTCGATGTCTACTTCATTGGGTTTGAAAAATTTTCGCGCAAGTAACGTAACGCGAATGCCATCGGCATCTCTGTTAAAAAAGACAACGCGCTCGTCATCTTTGCTTTTTCCGCCGTCAACCGTCGCTTTTGAGGCATTGAGTTTTTCAGTAATGTCCTTTTCCAGGGCTTTGATATCAGCAGCAATGATCGCTGCCATTTCGCGGCGGTGGCGCACTAAGAAAGAATCGCGATTGGTATTTCCGCGCGTTTTAGAATGAATGCCTTCGGTTCTGGAATTTCCGCGCGGGAGGCCGCCTTCTTCTTTGGATTCTTCAAAGGGAACACCAAACGCTTTTTGAATAGAGGAGGAGACTTTTTTGAGCTTTTCGACTTCCACGTTGGCGATACTGTAAAGAACCACAAAGAGCGCAAACAGCAGGGTCATCATGTCGGCAAATGCAACAAGCCAGCGTTCGTGATTTTCAAATTCTGGGCATTTTTGCTTCTTTGCCATGATCTTCCCGTTCAAAAACAGAATTTTCTAAAGAGTCAGTGCCCAGCGGCCATACCCTGTAAACGTTCGATGAGAACTTTGGGGGAATGACTTTGTGCAATGCCCAAGACTCCTGTCGTCGCGATTTCGCGGTGTATTTTCTTGTGGTGACACATGCGTTTTATCTTTTTGCCGACCGGAATGGCAAAGAGGTTTGCCACAGCAACTCCATAAATTGTTGCAATAAAGGCCGTCGCAATACCGGGTCCGATTTTGTCGGGATTAGAAAGATTTTGCATCACGAACATAAGCCCAAGAACCGCGCCAATGATGCCCACGGTTGGAGAAAATGCGCCGACGTCTTCCCAAAATTTTGCGGCAATTTCTTCTTCCTCATAGAGAAGACCAATTTCGGAGTCGAGGGATTCTTGAATGATGATGGGATCGACGTTATCGACGAGCATGCGCACGCCCTTCCTTAAGAAGTCGTCGTCGAGCTTGTCAATTTCTTTTTCGAGAGCCAGAAATCCATCCTTGCGGGCAAGTTGTGCGAGTCGTTCAACATCGCGTACCAAGCCTTCGGTGTCGCTGTGTGGGCCCTTCAGAAAGAGCCCCAGCGACTTCACGGCAAAGATGACATCCTTCATAGGATAGGCAACCAGGACTGCGGCAATGGTACCCAGTCCCACGATACAGAGGGCGGAGCCTCCCCACAGTGAACTGAGAGGAAGGGTTTTTAACATCGCTGTTCCAAAGATTGCGACGATTCCCAAGATGGGGCCAATAATGCTTGTCAGTTCCATACCGGTCTCCAGGTGTCCCGAGGTCAAAGGTAACACTCTCAGGAGAGCGCGATGATTTCCCGTCTTTGACACTCATGGCAAACTCTGCAGGAAGCCGAATCCGAAGCGCAACGAAGCGACTGGCGATTTCTTGAAAAAGCACTTTAGTCTTTGAAAAAGTTCTTCACGACAAAGAAGATGTTTTCTTTGCGCTCAGCGAGGCGGCGAGAAAAATAAGCTTGCCAATGTTTTCCGTAGGGGACATAGATGGTCATTTGATGGCCCTGGGCACAGATTTTATTCCATGTTTTTTCACGCATGCCATAGAGCATCTGAAATTCGTAACGTTCGCGGGGGATTTTTTTCTCGGCGATCAATGCGATGCAAAAATCGATAATTTCATCGTCATGGCTTGCAATGCACACCCTTTGGCCGCGTTCCAAGAGCGTTGTTACGAGTTTTTTGAAGTTGGCAACGATGTCGGGCATTTTTTGCAGGGCGTCTTTTTCGCTTTCTTTGTAGGCGCCTTTGCAAAGGCGCAAGCGACCATTCGCCTTGAGCACCCGCTCGATGTCGGTGGTGGTGCGGTGTAAATAAGCTTGAAGAACAATTTCAGCAGAGCGAAATTCTTTTGCGGCACGCTCATACATGCTGAGGGTGCGTTCCGTGTAGGCCGTGCCTTCCATGTCGAAAGCAACGCGGTTGTTTGTTTCGTCTGCGCATTTTAAAATCTTCGACAAATTTTGGTAACAAAACTCTTCATCGATATCGAGCCCCAGCATGGTCAGCTTGACGGACACATGGGCATCAAGTTTTTTTTCTTGAAGCTTTTGCAGCATCAAGACGTATTCTTCTGTAAACGCAGTGGCCTGTGATTTTTCCGTGATGTTTTCGCCCAGGAGATCGACGGTGGCGGAAATTTTGTCACTGTTGAGACGAGCTGTCACTTCAAGTGCTTCCGACATTTCGGTGCCGGAAACAAAGCGCCGGGCGTAAAAAGGAACAGAGCTCATGGGAATCCTCTAGGGTAGAGGGGGCTTCTCTCGGGAGTCTAGATTGGAAAGAAACGCCCTGGTGTTATAAAAGCAATCCGTTGCTTTTTCATGACAAGGCATCTTTTTACAAAAAAATGTCCCTTGGACAAGTTCAAAGGGAGAAATATTTAAAACGCATCAGATCGTGAAGAGGCCAAATCTGATGCGCATCGAAGTCATGGCCCCTGGCGGGATATTTAAAACAGGCAATTCGTTATTTGTTCTTTTTGTCGCTGTCAGACATGGTGCGCAATTCGGTCATCAGTTGGTTGATGCGGTTGATGCTCGATTTAATACGCTCAATGCGTTCAGCAAGGTCGGAGTCCTGTTCAATTCCAGGTTTGAAGGTCGCGGGTTGCGAGGTTGGGAGCGCACGAAAAGTTGAGCTGACACCGCTTTTGCGTTCGCCTGCATAGAACTTTTTCGCACGAAAGGCTTGGAGGTCGAGGACGCGTGCCCCACCTTCGTTGGCAACAGAAGAGGTCGAAGAATTATTAACATCTAAAAGACGGTTCGTTTCAGTCATAAAGCACCTCAGAATAACAGCTTCCGATTCCACAACAACAACAACTTCATCAACATCAACTTGAGCAGAACAATAAGAGCCAAATTACTTGATTCGATAATTCTTCAAAACGCCTTTGTTGGCCTGTTCCCTTTCCTTCTTGAGTCGTGATTGAACGGTAGCGTTTTTTTCAACAGCCGTTTTAAAGTCGAATTTCTCGCCAGATTGCTCAGCGTTGGAGTCTGCGCTGACAGCCTGTGGTGCCGAAGCAACGGGCTGAAGAACGGTATTCGTTTGCGTGCGATTGCGAGTAAAAATGCTAACTACGTTTTCCATCGGACCACTCCTGCTGATAAGCCGACAACAACAGCCCTGACTCAGGTTTTTGAACTTCAACCTTACTGAATCGTATGCAACGATCGTGCCAAGGAAAGTGAAATCGAAAGGCATTAAATTTCTCTTTGTGAATAGCGACATGCCTTTTAAACCCTCATTTCAGCGATGGATAAGGATTTGACATTGGCAAATCGGTTCGAAGTATCGTGTTAGCGAAAAAAAGAATGTTCGACAAGAGCAAAACTCTAGGGCGAGTGCATTAAATAACTTATTGATATATTTGGATATTATTCTTAATAAGAATAGCTAGGTTGCAAGAAAGACAAAGACAGAAGCCAGAAAATCAAGGTGAAAGGCTGTATTCATTGCCAATGTTGATCCTCCTCTGTCAAGGGAACTGCGCAAGCTTGCCAGCCTTAAAAGGCTGCTGGTGGGTAATTTTTCTCCAGTAAAACCAATCTCTCGGGCATACATATGAGCTTGAAGAGGAATGGGGTGCACAATGGCATCGCCTTTTAAATAGGACTGACTGGGGAAGACTTCCTGACGAAAATAAAAATACTCAGCAGATATCAAGAAAAAGCTTCCTGCAGAGATGCAAAACAGTGAGAGCTTTAAAGGTAACACCTCAACAGGAAGCAAGACGAAATCATTTTGAAGGGCAAAGGCATACAGTCCAAGGAAACTGGCTAAGGTGAAACCTACGATTGACCAATGAATTCGGAAGTTTTCGCGCACCGGTGCTCGAAAAGCATCGATAGAAAGTGCCACTCGACAATTCAAGCTCTTAAAGAGGAAGAGAAACGACAAACTAAATGCCAAAACGTTCCAAAACCAGTCATTCGCATGGGGTTTGCTCATGGCAAGGAGCAGAAAAACAAAGTAACACGTCGGATTGACGCGAGAAAATTCGACTTCGTGGAACTGCGATGAGTTTATAAAGAATTTTTTGAGTTCTTGCGAAAAATGCTTGGGAATTTCGATGGAGTCGGTCAAGGCCATTTGCCTTTTCCAGAGTTGCACCAGTTTAGATTTGCTGTGCCAATCTCGAAATCGCAAGATGCGGAGAGTGAGAATCAGCAATTGAAGCACAACGAGAAATCGAAAAGACAAAATGTGGGTCTTGTTAAGATAAAGCACACTCGCACATAAAGGCAGTTTTACAAAATGGCCTTTTATGAACAAGGGTGTGATGAAAAATCGTGCCCGGAGAGTGCGTGGAGATTTTAAAATATTTTTCCAAGCAAAGGCACCGACCCTTTTCACAAGCAGAAGAGTGAGAAGTGACGTGAGCGGAAAAAGAAGGCAGGCACTGATAAATGCCATGCCTGCAATGAGGTAAGGGCTATTTAAGAAATTTGCAGTCATAGATCATTGGCCGCGTGCCATCAGGGCTTTTTACCAGATTTTCTTCGCGCGTCAGGATGGCAGGAGGATGATTCGTGGCTTCAAATACAGGAACCCCACAATGAGGGCAAAGAACTTGTACCTTGGGAAGTATTTCGGGGTAGCCCTCTTCGTATGCGATGTGGAATCGTCTCTTGCAGATTGCGTTGTCAATTTCAATTTTTTTATAGTTACGGGATTCGGTGCTTTCAACCTTCATGAAATCTCCAAGATCTGTGGTCACAGTGATCCAAGGTACCTACCGCACTTTTTTCACCCATTCAACTATACCTTGAATGGGTCCTTGGTGTATTGACTTTGAATCATGGCCTCACCGATGCGAAAGGGAAATGAAATGACTCAACAGATGTTAGCGGGCAAACGTGGTGTCGTCCTTGGCGTTGCCAATAATCGATCAATTGCATGGGCATGTGCCAAAGAGTTGGCTGCACAGGGAGCCGAACTCGCATTCAATTATTTAGGTGCGGCGCAAGAAAAACGGCTCAAAGAATTGCTGACAGGCATCCCAAATTCATTGGCCTTTCCGTGTGATGTTGCAAGGGATGAAGAAATCCAATCTTTCTTTGCAGAAGTTTCTAAAAAATTTGATTCCATTGACTTTGTCATTCACTCCATTGGGTACGCCGATAAAGAAGATCTCAAAGGGAAGTTTCTAAATACTTCGCGAGCGAATTTTGCACTGGCTCTCGATATCTCGGCGTACTCTCTGGTTGCAGTTGCGAAGGCTGCCGAACCGCTGATGCGTCAAGGTGGAAGTATCGTCGCCATGTCTTACTATGGCGCAGAAAAAGTGGTCCCTCATTATAATGTCATGGGCGTGGCAAAGGCTGCGTTAGAAATGTCATCCAAGTACCTTGCAGAGGATCTGGGGGCCAAAGGAATTCGTGTGAATTGTATCAGCGCAGGACCTGTGCGAACCCTTGCATCAAGCGCAATACCTGGCTTTAAATCCATGCTTGAAACTGCACAAAAATTTGCTCCTCTCAGACGAAACATGACAGCGGAAGAAGTCGGAAAATCGGCGCTCTATTTGATTTCAGATCTCTCTTCCGCTGTAACGGGCGAAGTCCTTCATGTAGACTGTGGATACAACATCCTTGGCATGTTTATGTCCGACCAAGAGTCAGAGGGGTAAATCGTTTTGGCATGGCACTTTTAAAAAAGCTCGATCGTCTCATTATTTATGAAATTTTCGCTCTAACCGTGGTTATTGTGGCTGCGGTAAGCTCAGTAATGTTTTTGTTTCGTCTTTTTGGGTTCGCAGAGCTGCTTTTTTTAAGTCAAGATGGATTTTTTATTACGCTCATGACGATCCTTGTCTATTCATTGCCGAGCATCTTTAAAATCACATTGCCTACGTCGTTACTTTTGGCTTCCGTCATTGTTACGGTAAGGATGGCGCAAGACCGAGAGCTTGAAGCGTGGATGGCGAGTGGTGTGAGTATTGCGCGCATGGCGATCTCTCCCTTGGCTTTGGGTCTGTTCATGAGTGGGCTTGCCATGGGCAGTAGTTTATTTCTAGAACCCTACGCGCGGCAGCAGTATCGACTTTTTAAATGGATGAACACAAGGCGAGCCATTGAAAGTTTGTTAGAAAGCCGCTTAACCGAGAAAACTTTTATCTCGGAACTTTTTTCTGTGGGCGATGCCGACATGGCCCTCTATTTAAATAGTCTCGATCGTTCGAGGAAGTCCTTTGGGGGAGTTTTTCTTTCGGTGGGGCAAAAGGATGGAGGTGCATCGTCGGTTCTCGTGGCGGAAAAAGGCAGCCTCTTAAAAGAACAGCGCCGGGGATTTTCAGATTTTATTCTGACCTTTGAAAAAGGGCGCTTTTATCAACCTCGGACGAGCGCATTTAAACTCTTTGATTTGGCGCAAACCAGCCCAGAGCGATTTGTTTTAGCGCCCGGTCTTAAAATTGAGAGCCTCATCTCAAGCATGGATCCCTCTGCCAAACGAGAAGGGGATGCCCTTGCTCCCCAATTTCCGTCTGCGCTGGAATGGGACATCCTCGAATTTAAAGAGCTTAAAGTTTCGCTCATCAGCCTCTTCGAAAAGCAATTTACAGTGGAGCGATTTGATTCCGACGACATCCGGTCGTCCTATCCGCGTGAGTTTATGCGTGAGCTTAAAAAGAAACGCGCGAGCCCAGACTGGGGAACAAATCGAAAGCTCGCTCGAGATCACACGTTCTTTTATGAACAAATCGTGTTGCCGCTTTCTTGTGCCCTGTTACCTACATTAGGTCTGTGTCTGGGAGTTCAGGATCCTCGAAAAAAGGCAGGCATTGCCTACCTTGGAATTGCAGTGATTATCTTTAGCTTTTACATGCTCGTGATGCTCTGCCAGCAGCTTGCGCAACAGTATGTGATTCCTCCCGAGGTCACTCTCATTGCTCCGCCTTTGTTTCTCGTCTTCTGTACGGCGCTTTTGTTGCACTGGAGAACTCAGCATCCTCCTTCCACAGGATTTGTTGAATACATCCGTTATTCCATCAGGGCCTTTCGTAAGAAGTTCTTCTTTTCCAAAGGGAATATTGAAAAATGATTCTCTGGCGATATATGGCCAAGGAGTTTGTAAAAACCAATTTGGCCATTCAAGGGGTGTTTCTCTTTATCTATTACATGGTAACCTTTCTTGAAGAAAATGCTCGATATTTTCCAAAATATCAGGTGACGCGTTGGGTCATGTTTGAGTACTTTCTTTCTCAATTGCCCAAACTTATTGTGGATATTTTGCCATTTTCTGTGCTTTTTTCATCTGCAATTACACTGTGGTCTTTTTCCCGATCGGGTGAGATTTCTGCAATGCGGGCCTCCGGAATGTCGGTCGTTCGTGTTTGTCGTCCTTTACTTGTGCTCGGATTCTTCACTGCAGTGGGCTCGTTTGTGCTGTCTGAATTTGTAGTTCCCCGTTCTGCATTTCATTTGCGCTACGTGGCAAAGGTTAAAATCGAAAAATCCTTGCTAGACAAAATTTTTCTTGAGAGCAATTGGGTGAAGGGAACCGATGGAATTTTGAAATTCCAGTCCCTCGATCACGTCAACAAAACATTGAAAAAACCCGAATACTTCGTTTTTTCAGGAGTCTCACGTATCACTCAAATCATTCATGGCGAACGCGCTTACCTCGATAAGACGAAAGGGGTGTGGGTCATGGAAAACGTCCTTGTCACCCATCTCGACACCACATCTGGCCCCCTAAAAACCGAAGTCCTTCCTTTTTATGAAACCTCGGTCATCTCAGAACCGCCCCGACTTTTAAGGGAGGAAGTTCCTGCTGAAGAGGTCAGTTATAAAGATTTACGCCAGGTGATCCGCGAATCCGAACGGGCCGGGGGAGATGTTTTGCGTCGCGAAATCGATCTTTATCAAAAATTATCGATGCCTTGGGCGAGTTTTCTCTTTGTTTTTTTGTCGTTACCTTTTGCCTTGCGCAAGGAAAGGCAGGCAGATACATATATGGGCATTGTTTTGATTATTTTTGCCGCAATTATTTATTGGGTAGGTAGTGCGGCCATCAGAGGATTTGCGCAACAAGGCCACATTCCCCCTTTGCTGGCCGCTTGGACTATGAATGCAGTCTTTGCGGTTGTTGGATTCGGAATTGTACGGCGGGTTGATAAGGGTGGGTAATTCTATGAAGAAAATTTCTGAGATTTTAGATGCAGTGGCAAATGGAAAAATGCAGAGCGACGAAGCGCGCAAACAAATTGAAAAGTTGTATGAGCGAAAAAGCCGAAACAGCGAAGCGGAGTCCCCAGTATTAAAGAAGGCGCAACCCAATGCTTCTCGCAAAATGGCACCTGAAAGTGAAAGCGCCGAAGAAAGCGTTCAGCCTGATTCCATGGAAAGTTTTAAGCATGCCTTCGAGAAGCTGAAAAAATCGGTAAATATTGATGAGTTAATTAAGATTTCAAGCGGCGTTGTGCAGCAAATTGCGGAAAGCATGCCCAATCAGCTTGAGCGCATCCAAGAAAATATTGGTCACTACACCGTGGGGTTTTCTTCTCACACGCGTGGCGTCGATTCTAAACTTTCAATTTTTCGGACCTTTCATACCAGCGATGACAGCATTGTCGAAGACAACCAGGTTGTAGGATCGCAGTGGTTTGGTGTGAGCTTTGCAGATGCTGCTGAAATTAAGAAAAACAAATTCACAGCTGTTCAGTTCAGCGAAGTGGGAATCACGCGTTCAAACCTGTGCTCGTGTTTTCTTGCGCTCACGCGTTTTAGTAACGTAACAATGCAGGAAGCTCGCTTTGAGCACAATAAGGTCTCGCGTACGACTTTTTCGGATGTAAGTTTTACGGAATCAGATTTTACGCTCAACAAACTCTCGAAGTCTGAATTTGCTCAAACAGTCGTCAATGCCAGTCGATTATCAGGCAACTCGTTTACGGGCATCGACATGAGAGACTGTGAATTTGATAGTTGCGATATCCAAGGGATTGAGTTTGAAAATTGTACTTTTCATGAGTGCTCTTTTCAGAATGTCGTTGTGGAATGCAAAGAGACTTTCAAAATTTCGAACCAGACCTTTGTTGGCCAACTCGTTCAAAATTGCCTCACCGTGGCAGAATTCGTAGATGCCTTAATGGCTAAAAAGGAAGCTTCAGAAACTGCAGCGTGTGAGCATGATCATCATACTGATGCAGAAACAGACTGCGACGCATCCGAAGCAGAACCTGTGCGCTTTCAAGAAACCAAAGAAAGCACGTTACCACCGCGCCGTGCTTTCCAGGCGCAACGTTTTTCTGAGCCCAAGGAACGTTCTTACAAGGCCACTGCGCACGTAGAAAAAAGCGAAAAGGGTGAGTTTGCTCCCGAGAGAGACGAACGGGAGGAGAAGCACTTTTCTTCTGACGAAAGAAAAGATAGACACAATTCAAGAAAGAACACACGTCATCCCACGCGCGGAGAGCCCTGAATTCACTCCTCTTCTCGTGCCATGACGGCGGCGTTTTTTCTGGTTTCATTTTTTTGAAAACACAGAAAGAGGAGTCATCAGCATGGTAAGAGTAGGAATCAATGGATTTGGCCGCATTGGTCGCTGTATTTTGCGCGCTCTCAAAGATACCAAAGATATTGAAGTCGTTCTCATCAATGACCTGACAAGTGCCTCAACCTTGGCGCATCTCTATAAGTACGACTCCGTTCACGGAACCGTGTCTCAGCGTGTCGACTCCAAAGAAAATGCGCTTGTCATCGATGGGCGCGAAATTCAGGTAACGGCAATTTCCAATCCCGCCGAGATTCCCTGGGGACAGAACAAGATTGACGTTGTTTTGGAGTGCACGGGTCGTTTTACAAAGGGCGACGAAATTTCTTCGCATTTGCGTGCAGGGGCCAGGAAAGTCATCTTGAGCGCTCCTGGTAAAGGAATCGACAAAACCATCGTCCTGGGTGTCAATGACAAAGAGTATGATGCAAGCAAGCATCACATCGTGAGCAATGGAAGTTGCACGACCAATTGCTTAGCTCCTGTTACGAAAGTGATTCACGAGAATTTTGGGATTCGAAAAGGTTTAATGACAACCATTCACTCCTACACAAACGATCAAAAAATCCTCGACCTTCCCCATTCTGATTTGCGTCGCGCGCGTGCAGCTGCGCTCAGCATGATCCCAACGAGTACAGGTGCTGCAAAAGCGATTGCAGAAGTGATTCCTGAACTCGCAGGAAAACTTAATGGAATTGCAGTGCGTGTCCCCACTCCGAATGTATCTTTGGTTGATGTGACGTTTGAAACCGACAAATCTATGTCGACTGAGGCTGTTAATGCTGCACTCAAAGCGGCATCAGAAGGGCCCTTAAAGGGAATCTTAGGATATTCAGAAATCCCACTCGTGAGTGTGGATTTTAATGGAAATCCACTCAGCAGCATTGTGGATGCGGAATACACCACTGTCATTGGAGGAAATATGGTAAAAATCCTCGCTTGGTATGACAACGAATCAGGGTTTAGTAATCGAATGGTTGAGTTGACCCGACTTATTGTCACAGGTCAGTACAGGGCTCCTGTCTGAATTTATTCAGCTTCTTATCTCGGAGCAAAGCCGTGATCGCCCGTACCAATAGTGTCGGGCGTTTTTTCTTTCCAGAGCAGAATTTGCAAGAGTCAGCAAAAGTTCCTCGTACTTCAGTCCTGCCGCTTCGGCCATTTTTGGAAGCACACTATAATAGTAAGAGAGACCTGCAAGTGGATTTGCTTCAAGGAAACAAATCCTTCCCTGCGAGTCCATTTTCCAATCAAAGCGTACAAAGTCCATCATGTGTAATGCACGCGCCAAATGAAGGCCTCCCTTTTCAATTTCCAATTGAATTTCAACGGGAAGTGAAGGAAATGTTACTTTCTCGGTCATGGCATCTTTAGATTTGTTGGAGAGTCCATAGACTCCGCTATCGACTTCGATTTGCGCAATGGGAAGGGATACGAAGGGCGTTCCCAGCAGTGCGGAAGTAAACTCTGCTCCTTCAAGATACTCTTCTAGGAGAACGCCATCGGGATATTTTTCAAGCAATGTCGTAACAGTTTCGCAGGTGCTTTTTTCTGAACAAGAAATCGAGTGATCGACATCGATTCCCATACCTGAGCCTTCTGCATCCGGTTTTATAAAATGCTTTGCTTCAAGAAATGCGCTTGGCACAAGGAGTAAGTCACTTAGACTGCGAATCAGAAAAAATGCGGCGGTTCTCACATGAAGGCTTTGGCAAAGAACTTTTGTCAGGCTTTTCTTCATCGAGACATTTTGTGCGAGTGGTCCGCTTCCGATATAGGGAACTCCTGAAAGCTCACACAGTGATGGAATCCAGCCTTCTCGGGCAATTGATCCCCAGCCTTCGACGACGGAGTGCACGAGGTCGATTTCTCCTCTTTGTTTCGTCCAATCTGCAAGGAAATTCAGATCCAAAGGCATGCGCAGCACGGAGAAGCCAAGTGCATCCCAGGTGCCAGCCAACTTTTCGATTGTTTCAAGACTTTCCCACTCGGCCGTGGCGTCATCCGGAAATAGTGCTTCAACGCCTGAATTCAATGTTTCAGGTAAGTCATAAATGAGTGCCAGGGTCTTTTTTTTACGTTTGAGGTTTTGCAGGACTCTCAAACCTTCGTCGGGAATTTCCAAGGTCACTTTGCTCTCCTGCGGAAAATGTGGGGTGCGAAAAATAAGGAGCGATACTCTGTATTATATAGGAATAACGGGAAGACAAGCGGAGAAAGCGTGGCCAACGGCATTAGAAATGAATGGGTGTCAGAAATAAAGATGGTGATTTTTTCCTGTCAGAAAGAATTAGCATTTTCATGTAAATCGTATTAAGGTATAAACAGAATTCAGTTGTGAGCTTTTTTATGGGCTACTGCCTCTTTTCTTTTGCATGAATTGTGGTATTTAAGAGGCTCTCAAAAAACGATTGAGTTTCTTATGCAGGTTATGCTCAAGGAATTGAGGTCCTGTGTCCTTGTATTTTTTATTTAGGGGAGTTTTTTTATGGCGGTAAAGCGTGTGAGCGCGGCTAAAGCAAGTAAGACAAAAAAGCCAGCACGTAAGACTACAGCTCGTGCTGTAGCAAAGAAACCTGCAAAGACAGTTCGTAAGACAGCCAAGCCAACGCGTGCTGTTGCAGCGAAGAAGACTAAAAAGACCACTGCACGCACTGCGGCTAAACGCCCGGTACGCGCAGCTGCAAAGAAACCTGTAGCTAAGAAGACAAAAACTGTTGCTTCGAAAACTACGAAAGGTGCTAAAACAGCAAAAGTAGTTAAGAAACGTACCGTCAAGTCCGCAGCAAAGACTTCTCCTCTTGCTAAAAAACGCGGCCGTCCACCCAAGGCAGCTGTTAAAAAACGTGGAAGACCCAAGAAGATTGTTGAAGCAGCACCTAAGAAACGCGGTCGTCCAAGCAAGTTGGAAAAACTTCGTCAATTGGTTCGTCGCGGCCGTCCCCGTAAAGTTGTTGCTGAAGCAAGTTCCGCAAGCTCTGCGAGTTCAAAGCGTAAGCGTACATCACGCGACTCTGGTTCAAATGATATGAATGAAGGCGGCACCGTTTAAGACGGCCTTCGTTCGTGAAAATTGCAAAGTTTTCTAATGCGCCTATTCGCGGAGGTTAATGCCTTTACGAATTTGGCGTTTTTATTTTTTCTCCTTTGTGGTTCTTCTCCCGCCTCTCTAACTGAAAATTCTTGGAATGGTGATGAATAATTCAATAGATAAGATGTGGGTAAATGATTTGCTCGCTTGGTATGGGTCTTTTCAACGGCCTTTTCCGTGGCGCGTCAATCCACATCCCTACAGAACCTGGATCTGTGAAGTGATGAGCCAGCAAACAACTCTCGGCGTAGTCCTGCCCCGTTACGAGGAATTTGTTTCCGAGTTGCCTCACGTACAAGATCTGGCGCAATGTTCTGAAGAGAAATTGAGAAAGCTTTGGGCAGGGCTTGGGTATTATGCAAGGGCGCGCAACTTGCTCAAGGGAGCACGCTACATCGTCGAAGAATTAACGGGCGAATTTCCGACCACATATGAAGGTTGGCTTAAGGTTCCAGGGTGTGGTCCTTACACTGCAGCTGTTATTGCAAGCATTTGTTACCATCAACCGGTTGCTTGCATTGATGGAAATGTCCTGCGTGTGACAAGCCGACTTCTCGCGCTTAAGGATATTTGGTCGACCTCGGGTTTGCGTGAAATTAGAGAATTTGTAAATTCTGTTGTGCCTGCAGAGTCACCAGGTGATTTTAATCAGGCCATGATGGAACTCGGCGCAACCTTGTGTCGCAAGCAAAATCCACGCTGTGATGCTTGTCCCATTCAAAAACAATGCCAAGCCTATGCTTTGGGAAAAGTGGATGAATATCCTTCTCCAAAACCGCGCAAGAAATTTATTGCCAAACATTTGATGGCAGTCGTTGTTTGCGACATCTCATCAAATAAAGTTCTTTTGACTAAACGTACACAAGGATTTTTAAAGGGGACCGTTGGATTTCCACTTGTGGAAATTTCAGAAGATTTACGGGATGCGAAAAAAGATTGGAATTTCTTGAATGCAGAGAGTTTCGATTTTTTGCCCAGTGCGTTTTCCCATACCATTACGCATCATCAAATTTCGAGCCACATTCTCATCATCAAAGTTTTAGAGGGAAGCCCTTGTTACGAAAATGAGGTGCTCACAGTCGAGGAGCAACAAATGCATTGGAGTTTGGAGTCGGGAGCCTTCGGCGAACTTCTTTCCAGCTCACTTGATCAAAAGGTTTGGAAATCAGTCTGTGCCTATCAAAAATTGACAGGACCCAGCAAAAATTGAGGGTGTCAAAACCTACGACGCTTTTGAATTCTCAGCTCCCAAGGGTAACATGGATACAGGGACGAATTCGTCCTCTACGAACGGTCGCTAAGGATCGTTTGCTAACTGTTGAGGTGTTTTCATGCCGCAAGGGAGTCATTTCCTGCCCCCTTATATTGGTGGGCGGTTTGTTTCCATCACCAAACCAGAACGGGTTTTTCAAACGGCCAACCCCGCGCGCCCCAATGATATTTTGGCGCTGACAGGCTGGAATAAAGAGCTTGTAGGTGAAATCGTCGATGGCATGAAGCAGGCGCAACCCCGATTTGCTGCGTTCGATTTTGAGAAGCGCATGGCTTTGGTCAATCGCATCGTCGACTCCCTGCGTGCAAACGCCGATGAACTGCGCAGTCAGATGAGTCTTGAACTTTCAAGACCCCCCCTCGCCGTGCAAGAGGAGTGGGCGCTTTGTGAAAAACTCTTTAACATGCTGCCTCAATTTTGCGCCGATGCCCTTGCCGAAAAATCGGAAGGCAATGGTTGGACGTGGAGTTATGCTCCCGTAGGGCTTGTGATGGTCTCTGCCAATGTTGCGTTGCCCGTGTACACCATTCTTTCAGCCACGCTACCGGCTCTTGCAGCCGGAAACGCTGTTTTAGTCCGGCCCTCTTTGCACTGCCCTCTTTCGGCTTCTATCATTGCGAGCTGTTTTCACCAGGCTGATTTGCCGCCCGGAATTGTGCAGCTCGTTTATGGGGATCTCGAGGTGTGTCGGCGTCTTGTTCTCACTCATCAATTCGACACCGTGCTGTATGTCGGGGGAGAAGAGTCTTCTGAACAAATTCGACGAGACCTTTCCAATCATCAGCAAAACACCCGGCTCGTTTTGTGCAGTGGCGGAAAAAATGCATCTTTGATTCTTGAGAGCGCCAATGTTGAAAAGGCAGTTAGGGATATTCTGTACGGTGCTTTCGTCGATTGTGGACAACGATTGGAATCCACAGGAATTGCATTCGTCCATGAAAAAGTTTCTGGAGATTTTATTTCGCGATTTGTTTCTGCAGTGAAATCGATGCCCATCGCGGCTCGAAAAAGCATCTCGGATGATGCTCATTTTATGAGCCCCCTATGCAGTGCAAATTCCCACGAAAGGTATTTACGATTCCAAGGAATTGCAGCCCGCGAAGCAGATGAAACGTTACGATGGGGAAAATCCATCGACAATCCAGGCAACGGCTTTTATGTTTCACCCGGCGTGCATCTGATGTCCAGTCAAAAAGTTTTAAAGAGTGTCTATGCAGGCAACGCGCTTTTTGGACCTGATATTGCAATCGTTCCCGTGAGCAGTGCCGATGAGGCCCTCGTTATTTTGGATGCCATGAATGCGACGCGAGCTTTAACGGTTCATACCGCTTTTGAAGAGGAAGTGCGTTACGCACGCTCCCACTCCAATGTTCCCACTGTTTTATGGAATGAACCCACGACAACTTTAGAGCCGCAAATGCCCATCACGGGACGTGGAAAAGCCGGAAACTCAAACGTAACAGGCGCCCGGTTTCTCTTCTCAACCGTATTTCCCAAATCCATGGGCCTCATTAAAGAAGGAAGTGGCGTTGTTAAAGTGGCGCTCTCCTTTTTGAGTGCGCTCATCCTGATGTGGGCCTTGTGTTCTTCGCAGGCAGCGCAAGCAGAATATCGAAAATCCGTTGAAGGTTCGGAAGTGGTCAAGTCGAAAAAATATCCACGTGGGGGGCGACTGCAGATCAATGCGCTCCAAGGTGGTGGAATTTTAAATCAGTCCTTTATCGACACGACCCTCATTAATCTGGGAGTCACCTACCACTTCAATGAATGGCACTCGGTCAACGTCGAAGGATTTTTCGGAATCAACAAGGATAGAAATGAGCGAGACTGTGTTGAAAACTTTTTTTACAACACCGATCGTGCACAGGGATATGCTAAAAAAGAAAATAAATCTTCTTCTCCGTGCGCTGCAGAATCGCAGCAAATGAGTCCGGGGGACTACGATCCTGCCGTGAACCCTGCCGATGAAGTAAAGCCTGGAAGTTTAAGCGACGTCGACTACGAAGAAGTGAAGAAAAATAAGAATTACGGACCCTACCGTCGCAAGCCTGCCTATGTGCCCATCAGGCAAGTCAATCAGATGTTTAATGTCAATTACCAGTGGACGCCTGTTTATGGCAAGGCGCTTTATTTCCTTTCTTTTGTTGGATATCTCGACTTCTTTACCAACATTGGACTGGGTTTGACGATGAGTAATTATTATCCCATCCGGGAGGAAACCGCTTCCGGTCTCAAAATTGGCGGAGAAAATGGCGGGCAGGGTACAGATAAAGTCGGCGAATTTGGAATCGATGGCCGCCCCGTTGCCGAAAGCCAGACGAGCCCCACAATTAATCTCGGGATTGGAAATCGATTCTTTTTCTTAAAGAATTTTCTGGTCAGCGTTGAAGTGCGAAACTTTACGGTCATTGGTGGCGATGCAAAAGGTGGAACAGACATTATGAACTTCTTCGCCGTGTGGGGTGGACTCGGGGTTATGTTCTGATGCCTTTTTTTCTGCTCGTTCCACCTGCGTCAAACTACTCCGAGAATCTAGAATCTCAGCTTTCCTCCGCAGAGCGCGCCGTTACCTTTCAAAATGAGCTTTTACAAGAGCTTTCTGTTTCGAATTTAAAGAAAACTCTTCCATCAGGAGCATTTCGTAAAACCAAAATCTACGAATGGACTGCACCCTTTGATGCGCTCCTCTTTACAGCATTGATTTTCCCAGAGCAGCGCGACCAAGGCATGCCCTTTCTCCAGCTTGCTGCCCTCATTCGACTATCCGACTGCAAGTTTCTAGGCGCTGTGTGGAAACCTGTGGAAGGAAATTCGTGGAAATTGCCGCCCGGATTTGAGCGAAAACCCGTTCCTCTCTCTCAGATCCTCACCCGGCAATTTCGCCCCACGACGCGGTTTCAGTTGGACGTGAATTTTGAAGGCAAATTCTCGGACAGGGCAAACATCTTGTCTGGTTTTATGGTGGGTGAAGTGCTTGCAAGCCAAGGTGTTTCGCTCAGTACCCCCGCCTCAAGACTCTTTTGTGTAGCCCACGAGGGAATTTTAGAAAGGAAACCAACTGCAAATGCTGTGGTTCAACCTGCGAAACCCCACCGAAGCCTGCGGCTCACTTTTAAGCCTCAACGCAGTGCAGCGCAAAATCAATTGCCGAATGCTCCTACGGAATGGTCGTTACCTTTGGTGAGCGGAAAGGCCGAAATTGTAACAGTCCCTTTTGGAGAAAAGATCAAAGAAAATCTTTTATTCGAAAAGAGTTTTGTTTTCGATCCTGTGAGCATCGGTGAACAGCTCATCCCTTTTTTGAAACCTCACACACATCTTCTGACAGAAGAGAGTTTTCGCGTGGTCAAACGTTTTGGGCGTTGGATCTATCTTGATCGGGGGCGGGCCTATGGTTTAGAAATTGGCATGCACCTGACAGGTCCGCGTGGCGCAAAGCTTCATATTATTCATTTTGCCACGGGTGAAGGGATTGAGGATGGAGCCATTGCAATGGTGAGAAAAGAAGAGGCGTCCGCGCCCATCAAAATTGGAGAAGTCATCACGTTCGACAATACGATTTATCCAAAGTAACGAGGAGTGGGGCAGAATACTTTGCCACTTGGACAATGAAATGGGGACTCATTTTAGTGTGAAGTATTCGGTGATACACCTGTATTTAAAGTGGATTCATCACTCGCTTCGCCCACAACACCAAGGCTAATCAATTGGGATTCGAGGCTGTTGTCATGCCTGAGTTCGGCAAGGTCAGCATCGGTTCGAGCCAAATCTTTGAGCCCACGATTCATCAGCAGAGCTTCTCGCAAACTCACGATGGCTTCTTGTTTTCTTCCCAACAGCGATAACATACACGCTTTATTGTAGTGATGTGATGCCTGGTCGGGGCGATATCGAATGGCAAATTCAAAATCCTTTAATGCATCTCCGTATGCCAAATCGCTGTATTTTGCATGGGCACGCGCCGAATAAAGGTCGTCTCGTTCCGGAGAAAGCGCGATGGCATGGGTGAAGTGCTCAATGGCAACGACATATTCCTTCCGACTCGTCGCTAAATTTCCGAGATTGATATGCACATATTCCAAAAATGGGTTTTCTTGTGCCACGATTTTCAAAGTGGGCTCAAGGGTGTGTCCCAGTTTTTGTTTCTGAAATTCTTCAAACAGACCCACGATGATTGCGACTTGCGAAACACCTGCACGCATTGCTTTGCCCGCTTCCAATGCTGCCATTTGAGCATTGCCTGCAGAAAGATGTGCCAACGCAAGGTGAGCTGTGACGATCATAAACGCTTCGCTCTTTACAGCTTCATGAACTGAGATCTCACGTCGGAGATCTTCAAGTGTCTTGATTCCAGCCGAGGCATTGTTCATCCGCGTGTATTCTAGGATGCCCAGCTGCAATCGACTTTCGAGAGTATTTCCACTCCGAATTGCAGATCTGAAGCCATTTTGTGCTTTGTCAAATTGATTTTCATCGATATAGGCTTTTGCGGCACGATGCAGGATCCATCTGTCGGGATAAACACTTGCAAACCGCGAAATGGCATCTCCCAGACCAACTTTAGATTTATTCAAAACCGTCAGTGCCTGCACAATCGATGGCGATAAATCATCCATGGAGTGACCACCAGCCAATGCTTTTTGTGCAGAATCTAGGGCTTTTTGTGGATCGCTTTCACACAAGAAACGTGCTTCAAATGCATAGGTGTCTTGATGTTCTGGAAAATTGCGTTTGGTTGCAGCATAGGTATTTTGGGCTTGTTGCGACTGACCAAGGGCCAACTGAACTTCGCTCACCAGATAATCGCCCAAGGGTCTGTGGGGTTCTAAATCTTTGACTTGCAATGCCAACTGCGAGGCGACAAAGATCTCGGTAGGATCTCTCATTCCATTGCCGATTTGCCAAAGGATATACCTTGCCATCGTTGCATAAGCTTCTGAACTGCGTGGAGAAATACGCGTGGCTTCAATCAACAGATTTTCAATGCGATTTCTGTCATCGCCAAATCCATCAACGATAAAGGTCAAAGCTTTTCCGACCAACTTGTCGGACATTGCTGTGTTACGTTGTTCTTGTAGGGAACGAAGCTCCACAGCGTTACGCGATGTCATGTTTAAAGATGGCTTTGATTCCTGTGCTGCAATCCTTCTTGAAACCAAGAGGGATAAGCTTGCAATTGTCAAATACAGGGCTCTTTTATACACACGACACCTTCTTCCTGGATCCTTCGGGGAGCTGGAACGCGGAATCCTCACTAGAAATCCATATCGGTCGTTTTTGAAATTTGTTAAGTCCAGATGAATGGAACGGCATGCAAAAAAGGAAGGGGAGAACAGCTTTGAAGCGGAATCTCATCGCTCGAATAATCTATCTATATTATGTACTTCTCTTAAAAACGGTGCGCTTGCGCGTGGTAGGGCACGAAGAGCCCACTCGAGAGACTGCAGACGGAAAAACGCCTGTTTTTGCAAGTGCTCACAACTCGTTACTCACTTCGGTCATGGCTTGGGATGGAAAAAATGCAACCCTGCTCGCAAGTCTGAGTCAAGATGGACAGATCATCACCAAGCTTTTAGAGAAGCGCGGATTTAAAATGGCAAGGGGTTCTTCGAGTCGAGGAGGGGCAAAGGGATTGTCTTCGTTGCTTGATGCACTTGCCTTAAAGATCCCCGTTGGAATTACCTTTGATGGTCCCCGTGGCCCTGCCCTGGTTCCCAAGCGGGGAGTTTCGGCGTGCGCAAAGCATGCCTCAGGCAGCGTTTATTTTGTGTACGGCATTCCCAAACCCACTTTGGGTTACTTTAAACTTTGGTTGCGGCTGCGATCTTGGGACAGGTTTTTGTTACCTTTGCCCTTTTGCACCATTGATGTGGTATTCGAAAATATTTCGGAAGGTCTGCCTGATAAAAATTCTCAAAGCTGGGAAGGTGTGTTCTTAGAAAAACTTCAGAAAAAAGCTTTTGATGTATATGGCGAACTTTATGCAGACGGGTTGGGTTCGAAGTAACACTCAGCGCAGATTTTGCTAGACCTCTTCTTTTCGATCAAAAATTTCGCTGTTCCCTAAAAAGTCGTTGGCCTTCACTTCACCTTTACCAAAGTTTGCATAGACAACGTTTCGTCCATTTCTTTTGGCAGCGTAAAGGCACTTATCAGCCCGTTCAACCACGGCAGCTTTTCCTTCAACCGCATTTAAAAACAAGCTGACTCCCACCGAAGCGGTCACCGAGATGAGTTTTCCATCGAAGTAAAACTCATGGTTCTGTATGGCTTGTCTGAATTTTTCGGCCGCAATGCAACAGCCCCGTGCGCTTGAACCCAGAAGCAACACAAGCAGTTCTTCTCCACCATAGCGTCCGAGAATATCGGTTTTACGCGAGTTTTCTCGAAGAACTTTTGCGGTTTCAGAAAGAACAAAGTCGCCTGCTTGATGCCCATAGGTATCGTTCACATTTTTAAACTTATCGAGGTCAAACATCAGCACGCCCAAGTCGGGCACGGCATTGCGCAAGCGGCAACTTTCAATCTCTTTATCGAGCCAGTCTTCAAAAAAGCGGCGCGTAAAGAGGCCTGTGAGCGGATCGGTGATGGATTGAATCGTTTTCTCTTTGTATTTTCCTTGGAGATTAGATTCCGCAGTCACATCTCGCATCAATATGCAGGCGCCCAGGAGTTTGCCATCGCCATCAAAATAGGGATAGCTACTCACAATCAGCTGAATTTGTTCGTCGGTACTGACTTTACGCGCATTGACTTCATCAATTCTGATGGGGCCTGTCGCTTCCAAGATCAGTTCAATTGCGCTTTGCAACGACCCCGGAATTTCAGTCATCAAAATATCTTCCGTGGTATTTGCACGGCGAATATCGATGGCCCTGAGACCCACACAGGTACAGAACATCTGGTTGAACTTCAACACACGTTTTTGAGCATTGATGAGGATGAAAGCATCGAGAAACACGCGCGTGAAATCCCGATGGGCTTCAAATTTTTCAATCAAGCGCGAATCTAAAACCGTTTGACTCGTTTCATCACTAGGCATGAGCGACAGCTCCCATCCGAATAAGGCAACGTTTTATTCTCGGACGGAAAGGGCAGATCTTGAGAATCAAAGTGTCAAAATCGACCCCAGAGTAAAATTTATCTCAAAAGGAAGGCAAAGTATTCCTCTTCGAGTTCCTCTGTTTCCATTAAAGAACCACAATTCGAACACTTTTGGGGATTAGGAATCGTTTTAGGAGCAAGGCTTGCTACATCGATGAGGACTTTAGAGGTGAGGTCGCAACTTTCACAGATGTAGTTTGCATAGAAACTGCGAATGGTGGCCCGTCCCATAAAGCTTGGGATCATGTTGATCTGCATAATGACGTCGGGAGTGCCTTCGATAAAGGTGATCTCGCGCCCATCGTCGACCGTTCTGAGGAACTGAACCCAAGAGCGCACTCCAAGGGAGTTTACGGACTTCACCTGGGCAAAATTAAAGGAAACCCTTTTTTTATCTGCGAGTTCTGTCGCGATGGCATTCAGACCAAGTTCAGCATCTTCGTTTATAATACCTGACAGAGTCACTGCAATGACACCGTCGTCTTGTGTAGTTACCGTGTATTCCAACGAGACCTCCTACGAGTTAACACTTTTCCGTTCTAGGAACTCTCAAATGCTTGACAGCTTGCATGATCATGGCGTAAATGCACGGATGGAAAGCGTACTCCTAAGAAGTGTACCAGCTTGATGTCTCAATGCAAACGCCACATTTTCGAGGTTCCTCACTTCGATGTGGTCTTCTTGGCGCTGAGTCTTGGAATTGCTTTCTCCGCTCTTTTCATTAAGAGCAAAGCCCGGATGGTGGAATTGGTAGACGCGCGAGACTCAAAATCTCGTATCCGCAAGGGTGTGTGAGTTCGATTCTCACTCTGGGCACCACTTTTTTTTCTTCTCTTCTTTTTTTAAAAAATTAAAATTAAAGATTACGTCTCATATTTTCGTGGCTTATCTTAGGCTTTCAGAATCACTTCAGCGACAAGCTTCAGCAAATGTGCTCGGCTCATGGGTTTCGGTAAAACGATGTCGGCACCTGATTCAAGCGCCTGTTTAAAATCTTGCGGCAAAGTTCGATTCGAATGAATGCAAATGATCCCTGAATATCCAGTCGCTCGAAGGTCTCGAGTGATTTCATATCCGTCTTCCACTTCTAGCCCTAAATCTACGTCCAGAATAACGATGTCTGGGCTCATTTCATCAACCGCTTGTATGGCTTCTTTAGAATTGGCTGTTAGACGTAACATTAAAGCTCCCTTGAGAGAGTTTGACTTTGTTGCAAGTGATGCAAGCGAATTACGATAAACGTTTTCATCATCAACAATCAAAATTTTCACGACTTTTTGATTTGTTGTACTTCCTTTTATTATTCGAGACTCAAGTTCCCATTCTTGGGAATCCATTTTTTGATTTGGCAAAGTTGAATGCCGAAGCTTTTCAAAAACAGCAACCACATCTGCACTTGATTGGGGAAGGGATTCTTGTCGTGGAATGCAAAGCTCGCTGCTCACAGGTAGAGTAAAATAAAACGCTACTTTTCCTTGCGGATATTCATCCGTTTTGACAGATGTGCACCAAATTTTGCCGCCATGTGCAGATACAATTTTGTGCGCAATCGCAAGTCCCAATCCAGTTCCTCCCTTTTTGCCAGACGTGAAAAAAGCTTCAAAGAGTTTAGGTATAGATTCCTGAGGGATAAAACTTTTTTCATTTGCAATTGTGAACTGAACGAAAGTATTCCCATCCTCTATAATTTCGGATGTGCTAAAGAAAATTCTTCCCACGTAATTCATGGCCTGTAAGGCATTGCTCACAATATTGGAAAATACACGCGCAACTTTCATTGAATCAACTAAAATTTTATGCCGATGCTTTAAATCATATATCACATCGACATGAGCGTCTGGATAAACTCGAAATATTTCATTCAGCGTGGTTTCAATCAAAGCTTCAGGGCCCGTGGGCTCTCTCACAGGGGTTGAATGACCTCCAACTTCTAAAACATCGGCTATCATGCCATCTACAGAAGCCATTGCTTGCATGACTTCAGGTAGGGATTCTTGCAAAAAATGTTTTACTTCAGAGGGATCTTCTGCTTCGGTAACGGCATCGATGATCATTCGAAACATGGAAAAAGGCTTGCGTACATCATGAGCAAGTGCTTGTGTCGTTCTTGCAATTGCGGCAAGAGCTGATTTTGATTCCAACTCGTTTTTAAGTGAATTCAACTTTAAATGTAAGCCTGACATTGCTTCGCTAAGGCCGAAAAATTGCTCTAATTTTGAAGAATGAATGTTGTTGGGAGTGTCACTGCTGCTATTTGCGACATTTTTGATTTTATGTTCGATTTGTTTTAGCGAAATAACAACGACATATCTTGCTATTAATCCTGTGATAACTGCAAATAAAGTGACCAAGATGCAAATACTTAGTGTATCTTTACGGCTTGAAGAAATAGTATCTTTGATGCCGCTTTTTGATATTTTTATCACCAATTTGGAACCAGTCTCATCGGAAAAAAAATCGCTGTAATTATATTTAAAAGATATTTCATCGGTTCTTCGTTGATAATACGAACGCCAATTTTTTTCTTCAAGCATGGCGAGATCCGCTGATGAGTGATCAATTTGAAATTTACATTTTTCATTCATTTCGGCGTCTACGACAAGTGGGGTATCGCCTCGTGAAAGAAGCGAAAAACAACTGATATGCCCCTCCTCAAACAATGTATTGAGCTGCTTCCAAGCATATCGAAAGTTTCCTTGCAGCATGTCTAAGCGAATTGCTTCTGCTAAAAATTGTGCAGATTTTGATTCTCGCTCAAAAAGCTTTTTTTCAAGAGAACGCGTCTTATTTTCTGATGTATATGCAAATAATGTGAGAAGAATGAAAATTGTTGAAGTTAAAAACAAAAACACCAATGTTCCTGCTTTATTTCGCGACTTAAAATTTGTCATTGCGAACAACCAAATGCGATGAGACCAAATGAAGCCTCTGCATCAGAAAGATTGAGAGCCGACGATAAAAGCACGTCATCAAAGCCTCCAATCCATCGAGTTTGCAATCCTCTCTCTTGTAAGAGATCATCGATACTTTGAAGAATTCCACCGGACTCCAAAATCAAAAAACGATATCCTCTGCTGCCATATTTACGAACTGCACACCCAAAATTGACGACAGGGCAAAAATATAATTTACAATTCCTTAGGGACTCCTGATTCAAAACAGTATGATCCCAAAGTGAAGAATCAATTTCTTGGGTTAACTCCGTATCAGAAGAATTTATTTCATTTCCAAATATTTCTGTTATTTCATATTTTGTTCCGGATTTATTTTCGAGTAATAAGAGCCGTCTTTCAAAAAATCCACCTGCAGATGGAGTTTTTGGTCGTTGAACTCCAAAAAAATCTTGCGCAACTTCAGCACATATCTCACTTCGTAACTTTTCCCACGAGTCACTAAAATGCATTGTTACGGAAAAATCTGCGGAAGCATTTCTTTGCCTGCGTTGAACATTTACTCCTGAGGATAAATAAGTGCCCTGGCGTAAGTTTGACTTTTTGTCGGGTTCAATATGTTGAACGTAGGTTACCCCAGAAATCATTCTTTCTTCAATTCGAGTCTGAGCAATTTTCTGACTTGTAAATGTGGTAAAAGTTGGAACGAATAGCCTTTCTGGAACTTTAAATTTAACAAGCTTGTTTAGTTGTTTATCATTGAAAAACCGTGTCTCACTTTTAAAATCAAGGAGTCTAAGATCAATACCTAGGGAATATTGAGCATAAGGTATGAAAATAAATTGACACTTAGTTTTTTTGAGATCTTTAAATGCATAAAATCCAGATATGATTGACTCAGCGAGGGGATTTAAATTTCCTGCACAATGTGGTTTTTTCTCTAGCAGCAATATCGACGCATGTGAATTTTCCGTGCACGAGTCTCCACCTTCAAAAAAGGCAAATCTCTCATCTTCAAAAAAGAGTTTTGAAAAGAAAAAGTTGTCTTCTATCATTAAATTTTGCTCCCTATAAAAGTTTTGCATAAACCCAAGCTACGCAAGACCATCCATTTGACATGAATGCACGCATAGATGGAATATTCTGCACTGAAACAAAAGAAAGGAGGCTTGATGCGGAATTATTTTCAAAAACATATTTTTGCACTTCTTTTATAAGATGGTGTGCATATCCTTGCTTGCGAAACTGAGGCAGCACAGAGATAAAGTTAAACAACACTCCGCCTTTTGGGCATGCTTGCGACATTTCGACGGTGCCGATGAGTATTCCACTTTGATGCAATCCCAAAATTCGGCCCTCTTGAAAAGACTTGAGGCGGTGCTGATAAATGTTCGACCAGCTTAGGCGTTCTATAGGTGTAAACCAAGCGCCTTCAGATCTGGAGGCCAATTCTGCAAACATATGCAGTTCAAATGATTCCTGAGTTACGGTTGAGACTGTATATTTTGATTCATCACCGAGAGAGGAAAAATTTTTGTGCAAAAATTCCCACTTTTGTCTGCTCATTGCAATAACAGCATTCAAGAGGCATAGCTCTCGGGGAAAACGATCGTGATTCGAAAGATCTGCAGGGCAAATCAGGCTGCCAAAGCTTTGAATTTGACTAATTGTATCCAGTTCTTGATGAAAATGGACAAAATGCTGAACAACAATAGATGAATTATCAAATACAGTCATTGATGATCTCAGGCTAGGAGCACCATACATTTTGGAAAATGAAGAAACGACTGTGTCGAAAAAAATATCACAATTAAATAAGTTTGAAAAACTCAATGTCAAGCGCGCTACGAGACGTGAAAAATCAGAAAATGTAACTTCCCATTGAGTGAAACTAAAATTTGAACAGTCATATATTTGGGTTTTGTATGAAGAACTGAAGCATGCAATCTTAAAAACCCCCTTTTCAACAAGCCACTCCTGTTGCTCAATATCCGGTAGAACAACTGCTGCGCATTCTAAAAGTGCATGAAGAATTCCATTGTTCACACCATCATTTTGACAGAGGTGTGATCCAAAGCATCTCTTGGAAACAGGGGTGTGGCCACCATTTGATGTTAAGTAAAGTAACAGGTTTTCCGCTTAAATGTAATTCCTACGCAGCAAGCCAAAAACCTCTAACGTCAATTTTTTGCCAGAACTGATCCCACCGTCCTTCGGAA
>JBIIEI010000038.1:0-43902 GCA_044237915.1 Silvanigrellaceae bacterium
GTCCGCAGACAGTAAACCCAATGAGTTCCCCGCCCCCAGTTTAATATATTTTTTTACAAATTGCTTAAAATTAGAGCACCAAAATTCCTGCTTCACATGGAGTCAGGAAGGGGTGAAATGAATGTGAGTTTTTCTCTTTCGTCTCAAACAAACTCTGGAATGGAATTCATTTTTAAAGAGGGCAAGACATCAGCAACTGAGCTTGTTGGCATTTCAAAGACAGCTTTTTTGCCCATGGATGAAAATGCCATCCAAATTGCAGCAATGACTAAAGATATTAACAACAAAGAGTTTGGTTTTTTTCACGCAAAACTGGATAGGGATGTGATGAAAGAAGGCAAGCATACTTTAAAGTTCTTGCTGGGAGCCATGTTTCTGGTCACCGTTTTTACTCTGGGACTCCTCCTCACTTTAATTCACACATTTGTGGTGAAGAGGCTTGTGAGTTTAAACCAAGATATTGCTTCTGTTGAAGGGGATGACTCGGACAACAAAAGCGCTCAGTCCGGTTCACGGCATTTCGTAAATGATAAAAAAAGAGTTCAATCTCAGGGCGGCGACGAAATTGGTTGTGTTGCAAGTGCTTTAAATTCGATGCTCGAAAAAATAGAACAGCGAAATAATGCTTTGAAAGAAATCATCTTGAACGTCAAGTCTGGATTTTTAATGGTGAACAGTTTGGGAAAAGTGGCTCAAGGATACACAGTTTCTTGCGAAAAACTGCTCGACCAAGATGATCTTGAAAATCGTGATTTTGCCGAGGTGTTGTTTTCTGATAAACGTTCCCAGGAGAACTTTTCACTGCTCCTCTCGCAAGTTTTCGACGATGTTCTGCCCGAAGAATTTGTTTTTGATCAGCTTCCGCAGCAAACTCAAATTGGTGATAAATGGATTTCATTCCTTGGGAGTATTGTGCGAGACGAAAGCGGGAAAATAAAATCAGTTCTATTCACAATGAGTGATATTACAGAATTGAGAAAAGCAGAAGTTGAGAATTCCAGAATTCAATCCACTTTGAAAATATTGAAATCCCGCAACACTTTCGATTTCTTTATTTCGGAAGTGCCAAACTCAATTCGCCGCATTGAAAGTCAATTGAAAAACCATGAAGGTAACAAAAATGAAGTTCGAATGGTGCTTCACACCATTAAAGGTAACTTTGCAATGTTCGGGGTTGATTCCATTGCCAAAACAATTCATCGCATTGAAGACTCGCTTGAAATAGAACCTAAGCAAATCAAAGTCGTAGAAAACTCCATTGTCGAGTTTCTGGACAGCCAAAGAGAAATTTTAGGGCTAGAGTACGGAAAAAAACCAATAACTACCATTCAAATGGGCACTTTAGAGTTGTACAAATTTGTATCCGATGTCCAAAAGTCGAAAAATATGGAAGAAGTGCAAAAGAAGGTGTTCAGATTTGCTCAAGATTCCAAGCAAATTGCTGCCAGGGAGGCGCTTGCATCGCTCGTTGAATGTGCTCAAAAGCTCGCCAATAGACTTGGAAAGCATGTGGAGATCCAAGTGAAAGGCGGAGAGGTCAAGGTCGACTTTCAAGCATTTCACTTGGTGTTTGAATCCCTTATAAACGCCGTTCGAAACTCCCTCGACCATGGATTTGAGTTGCCCCATGAGCGCGGGAAAAAAGGCGAGGTCTGTCACCTTACTTTCGAAGTCGCGTATGACGGAGCCGACAATCTCATTCTCTCACTTGAAGACGATGGTCGTGGGGTCGACTTTGCTAAACTGGGAGATGCGCTTGAAAGAAAAGGTCGATGCAGCCCAGAGCGATTTGCAAGCCTGAGTAACCAAGAAAAACTCGAATTCCTTTTTGAAGGTGATTTATCTACGACTGAGACAGTCAGTGACATCTCGGGACGTGGGATGGGAATGGCCGGCATCAGAAAGGAGGCAAGGGTGCATGGTGGAGATGCCAAAATCGAGTCGAAGTTTGGTGTTGGTACAAAGGTGATTGTCACCTTACCGCACGAGGAAGTGAGCTCTGCACTTCAACTCGCAAGTTGAATAAAAATTCACCGAATAAAAACGGGATTTTTTAAACACTTATTTGCGCAAGACTCATTTCTGGGAAATCTTGACACTGCCCTTTTGCTCAATGCTCACCTGCGGATTGCCCATGTAAACAATATTACTTGAGCCCGACGCCTCTCCGCTGATGGAGTCCGTCACGTTTAAGTTCACATCGCTTGAGCCATTTGAGCTTACGTACGCCTTGCTCGCACGCAAGCCAAAGGCCTCCACGTCGCTCGAACCCGAGGTGTTCAGCTTCAATTCGTTTGTTTCGCCTGAGAGTACTACATTGGAAGATCCATTGGTGTGAACGGAAAAAGTTGGGTTCTTCAAGCCTTGCACTGTGGCATCGGCAGAGCCCGACAAAATGAGTGCGGAAAGCTCTGGCGCCGTGACGATGACTCTCACTCCTGTTCGTGATGCAATGCTTTCAGTGGTAGTCACGCGGAGGGAGTCGCCATGGACGGTCGTTGAGACGAGTGGCTGGATGTTTTCGTCTGTCTCGACCTTAATTGATGATGTTTCATTGATTTGGAAATCGAGGTTAATGGACTTGTCGACTTCAATGCTCGTAAAGCTGGACTGTACGGGGCGAGATTCGATTTTGCTCACACCATTACCCTTCATTTTATGGTCTTCGCAGCCGGCCAGAAGCGGCAGGGCGACGGCAAAGAGCCCTAAAATTGACCGAGTTGCAGAGGAAGCGGTTTTCTGTTCGAAGCTTGTCATGGGAGAGTCCTTGTTGAAGGGGGTACTTGAGATTCAAAAATTTGCTAGGTCATCTGCAATGCGAGCAAGATGTATGCCATCAAAAGTTTCGTTGTGAGGGGTTTGGCAATGCACAGGGCATTCTTTTCTCCATTTGGCTTGAGCTTAACGGCGATTAAAAAGGAATTGTTTCGAAGATAATTCGCCATTATTTAAGAACAGGAAAAATTCCACCCACAACGAGCTCTCCCTCTCAAGTGGTCTGTTTTGGGCTGCAGGGAACGATAGCTAAGCCCACAGACAAGCTCTATTACGGACAGTCGGATAAAAAAATCCAGCCATGATTGAATGACTTGCAACGTTCAATGACATAGCTACATCAAATTCTGGTAAAACCACAGAGCATCTTTCGAAGGACGACTGTCAGGTATTTTATCTGCAGAAAACGAGATAAGATGCAGAAGTTCTTTAAAAAGCCGAAGAAAATTGTTGAGACAGACGAGGGCGTGTTTGGAGGTACACGATGAAATCAGCAGTCGAGCAATTTATCAAAAAGTCGGACCAGTGGCAGGACGAGATGGTTGAACTGCATGCCATTTTGCTGAAGTCAAATCTGGAAGAAAATATAAAGTGGAATCTCCCCTGTTATACGCATGAGGGTCGCAATATTGTCATCATCCAGCCTTTCAAAGCGTCTTTAGGATTGATGTTCTTTAAGGGAACCTTTCTTAAGGACGCGAAGAATATCATGATCGACAACGGTCCCAATTCGCAGTCTGCACGTCGACTCGAATTTGGTTCTTTGCAAGAAATCAAGAAACTGGCACCCAGCATAAAGGCTTATATTAAAGAAGCCATTGCACTTGAAGAGTCGGGTCAAAAAGTAGAAGTTAAAAAAACCACGCTGGTTCTGCCCGATGAACTCAAGAAAATGTTTACAAAAAACTCAGAATTAAAAAAGGCCTTCAATGCGTTAACTCCGGGGCGCCAACGGGCCTATGTGCTGCATTTTTCGAGTGCAAAACAGAGTTCCACTCGCCAGTCGCGCATTGAAAAATGTATCCCGCAAATCATGGCAGGCAAAGGTCTCAATGACCGCTGACTTAACGGTGCGCCGCAGCCTTAATTATTTCTGCAACACAGTCCGTGCCAGCCGAAAACCTAAATCATCGATCTGAAATGTTGGATGGCTTTTCCGCCGGCATGCTGCGCGACAGCCGACAGGTTCATCGAACCAACCCCCACCTCGAAAAACACGGTAGCTTCTATACACTTCGCTATCATAAATGTCCCAACACCATTCCCAAACATTGCCAATGGTGTCGAACAGCCCCCACGCATTGGGCTGTTTCAGGCCCACAGGATGTCGTTGCCCATCCGAGTTATCGCGATACCAAGCGATGGCGTCGAGTTCGCCGTAACGGACGCCTTTGTCTCCAGCGCGGCAAGCATATTCCCACTCCGCTTCGCTTGGGAGGCGATAGCCTTCAGCGTTCCAATCGACACTCACTTCCTCTTCATCGGCGCTGATGGTGTAACAAGGACGATATCCGGCATTGACGGAAAGTTGGTTGCAGAATTTCACCGCTTCACGCCACGAAATTTCAACTTTAGGTAACGTAGGATCACGCCCTGCACCAACAGCAACACTGCCATTCATAAGCGAATATTGTCCTTCAGTCACAGGAAACTTGGCTATTTGAAAGGGGGAAAGCCTGACAATCCAGCTCCTCTTTTTCGCCTCGTCTCGCATTGCAACCTTACCTTCGGGCAATGCCACCATTTGTTCTTCAATGCGTTTGAGAATCTCGGACACTCACGCATCTCCTTGTATGGGCGCTGCGGAAATTGAAGAACTGAATCATCAGATCATGAAAGATCTTTCGGTTTCGCGCAACTAGCCTTTCGATATTGAAGTTGCTTCACTGTTGCTGCGATCTGAAAAACACTTTTAAACTAAGTAAACGCGCGAGAAATGAGTGTTCCCTGATTTCCATACTCAATTTGAACGCTCTCAATCAGGAAGGTCACACTTTATGAAGTCTTTGCTGGAGAGTCATGGAGGTGGGTTTCGATATGACTTTGTCGTTTCTCAGACTCTGAAATCAGTCACGTCAGAACCTATCAATCGGGTTTTTGCAATCTATTTTGCAAGCAAAGGTAGGATGGACGAATTCTTTTCTCACCCAGACTACAAGGAGATAAAGGCGAAGTACTTCGAAAATTCTGTCGAAGCCACGACGATCATTTCAAGTTACGAGAGGGCTTAGTTTGCGAAATTAGAAGTCTGCAAAGGATTATTGTTACTTTATTTTTCAAAGTGTATAACAGATGCATTCTCGAAAACATGCTGTTACGATAGAGTGATCCCGGATTCAATCTCTTGCCTATTTACTAAAAACTAAAAACACAATCCAGAAGCTCTTTAAGTTCCTTTGAATATTGAACCGACTCACTTTCGATGTTACGAGACTCCGCATTATTGAAAGCAGAATTTGCTGCAAGAGCAATGGAACTTCCGTGGGTAAAGTCGACCAAAATATTTAACCAGAGTTTTTGTTTTGAAGAAGTCAAACTGGTTTCTTTTAGCAATTGCAGTAAATAGTTTGTGATACGCCTGGTTTCATCAGAAAATGCTTCTGGTGATTCAAAGATGCTGAGCGAAAGGTTGGGATGGCGAAGGACAGTCTTGTGGTATGTGATGAGCAAAAGTTCAAGTCTTTCGCGTACGCTCCCTGTGCTGCTCTCATACTTTCTTGAAACCTCACTATAAACAGTATCCGACAATTCACGAATGAGCGCCGAGCGGTCTGCGACATGGTTGTAAAGGGCCATAGGCGTTACGTTAAGGCGCTGAGCGAGACTTCGCATAGAAAGACCTTTCGTTCCAGCTTCATCAAGAATCTGCAGTGCAGTTGCTAGAATGTCCGCTTTTTTTAGAAGAACTTTTCCTTTGGGACGACCTATTTTGGGGTTTATCATGTTTTCACGCGGTAATGAGATTGAACGAGGCCTGAAGGAAAAGATTTTGTTTGAAGATGTGTCAGTGAGACATCTTCATGAAGGAGGCCAAAGAGAGGTCGCCCTTCACCGATGAGCACTGGAATTTTGGTAACAATCAGGTCAGCGATTAATTTTTCACGCAGAAAGGATTGAATAATTTGTCCACCGTCGATGTAGACTTTTTTCCATCCTGCTTCCGCCATTTGCCTCATGGCCTCTTTTGGAGAGAGATTCAAAAAACGGAGTTGACCTTCTAATTTTTGTGGAATTTGGGCACCGGCAAGGGATTTGGACAACACCACAACGGGTTTGTTGTAAGGCCACGGATCGAATGTGGAAACTTTCTCATAGCTTCCTCGACCCATGATAATTCCGTCGATGTCTTCGATAAAACTATTATAACCATGATCTTCATCCCGGGAGTCGAGACTCAGCAGCCAATCGATTTCGCCATTGTTTCGAGCAATAAAACCATCCAGGCTTGTGGCAATAAAAACATGTCCAGAGATCATTTCTCCTCCAAAAAAGCGAAATTAATATACACTGTATATTTAATCCTTATCGCTGTCCAGTTGTGAAGGAGAAGTGAGTGAGGTTGCGCCCTTTAGTTTTCTTTAAGTTCCTCTTCGTCCAGCGAGAGTGAAATATTAAAGGGCGATGAATTGGGATCTTTTTTCAATGCAGATAATGCCTGATGATATTCTGCAAGGGGATACAACTGAATGGCTTCTTCAAGAAAACGCATGGCATTTGCGACGTCACCTTTTTTACGAGCAACTGCGGCCTGTAAAAAAAGGCCATATCCGTGTGACTTTTTATTGTCGATGCCCAGAACATAGGATTCAATTTTTGCTAAATCACCTTTGTAATACATTGCCGTTGCAGCAAATCCGACTCTGATATAAAGCTGATACTCTCTGGCGTTATTGGGAGATTCGTCTTGTGCTTGCTGAAGAGATTGTACAAGTTCCTGCCATAATTGTGATTTGACCTCTGTGGATATCGAAGCATCTTGAAGAGAATTGAGAAGGCTTCCAAGGTATGCTTTTTTAGAAGCAAAGCTTCCATTTGAGTCTGCATAGAATTTTCGGGCTGCTTCGAGGGATCTAGATGCATCGCCCTCTTTTGATTGGAGCACAAATTGTCGAGCTGATTCCGAGGTTCCTTTTAAGTTTATAGGTGGTTCACTGGAATTTGGAACTGTTCCTGTTTCGGGACGAGGGCTAGAATTGCTTTCTTTCAGAACTTGTTCTTCAGACGAAGGCTTGCTTGGTGAAGCGCTTAAAGCTGAATTCGCTTGGTGAGAAGTCTTTTCTGAGGTTGGAGCCTCTGAGACAGCCTGAGTATCCGCTTTATTCACAAGGGCCTGTTGTTCTGGTTGATGGATGGGATTTCTAAAAATATCGTTCAAAAAATAAAAACCACCGGCAGCCAAGCATAGAGCTGAAATTGAAATAATCCAAGGCGACTTCATCATATTCTCCCACTTTTTTTAATGAATCAAAAATGCATATTTTGTATCTTAAATCTGTCATAATTTTGTGTCGAATCAGGGGATTTAAAAAGCCTTGGCTTACACAGATTCCAATTTCAGGCTCTCCAAGGATCATAAAAGCACCCGCCGACAAAAATTTTGTAGCGGTAACAGCGCCCATCTGTCCGGTGGTGGGGCATTTTGCGATGAGGCTGAAGGTCAAGTCAAAGATCCTCTAGAGGTTAAACACCGCTATCATGGCTCATTCCTGAACCGCTCGCAAATGGAGAGTGTTTTTTTTGAAAGACATTTGAAATGGGGTGAAAATATCTTCGAAATTAATAATTTCTCGCTCAAATTTTTTGTCTTGACTGATGGGACCATTTTATCCCAAAGGGGCTATCGTTTCTCTTGATTTTGTTATGTTATCCGAAGGCGGGTGATTTGGATGCTGGATTTCTTGCGACTGTTGAATTGCTCAAGATTCGATAGGATTTTATTCCTCCGTACCCCTCATCTCAGGACTGGAATGCGGCATGATAGAAAGTAAAAGTTGTCTAGCCCTCCAAGCTGCCCTCATGCCTGATTCTGCGACTCGCTCGATTCCATTTACTTGGAGAGATTGTCCGTAGTACCAAGCTTCGGCTCGAATCAATTGAAATCCCCAGGTGGCTGCAGTGCCATCGGGAGCAAACCCATCGATAAATTTTCCAATAAAAAATAGATCAAAAAAGCTTGCTGCATAGACATTTTGTTGTTCAATTAAAAGATTGGTACTCGCGCGCTTTTTCTGGATGAGAATATCTCCGAATTTCATAAAATCTTGTTTGAAAGTTTCTGGAGCGCGAATTTCGCTCAGGGCGTAAGGGAGATCTATGGAAAGGTGACTATTGCTTCCTGCTCCTAAGAGCCTCAGATCAGATGTTCTGCAGTCTTCAGCCAGCAAGAAATAGGCCCGCCATTCGCTCACGATGGGATACTTTTCTTTATAATGGATGCTATTTATTCCAAATGCATTTTCAGAACCGTTGCGAAGATAGGCGTGTAGCGGTTCAAAATAGCGCTCGGCAAATCTTTTAATGAGTTCAGCAGATTTTTCGTTGTTATGATACGCACCTCGTTCTGAGGAACTGACAGATTCTTTTGTAATTTCTACATACATCGTAGAAAAAATACCCCGGCGATCTTTTGCTTGTGCAAAGATTTCTGCAATGCGCTGAACGCGTGGGGCCGCTTCATAATAATTCGAAAAGGTTGAAATATCGGATTCTTTCAGCAGCTCTTGATATTGTTCTTGCGTCATTTCGCTATTACAGCGACCAAGGAAATTTAGATTTGCATCCGGGTATTTATTTGTGTAATTTTCAGTGTTTACTGGGTTGTTTTTTGCGAAAATAATGGAGCTTATAAGGCATAGAGTTGCAAATTGCAGTGCAATGAGAATTTTTCGAAAAAGTAACATTTCTTCTCCATCAAAAGGGAATCATTCATTTTTTGATTTTGAATGCTATGCACGGAAGCGACCATCGCCATTCTTTTCTTTAGTCTAAAAAAAAAGCGATGTCGAAGTGAAAATTCCAAGATTGAAAGAGTATGCAATGTAAATTTGAAGTTTAAATGAAGTACTTTGGTGAAGTCATTAGAAAAAGTTCGCAATTTCCTTGGAAATTTCCAGATTCAGGAAGTTTTAAGCCAATAATACCTGCTTTTTTGAGGTTGAGTTTGCCTGGCGATTTTCCCCAGATGAGCATCTCAGCAATTGAGCTTAAATCGGGTTCATGGCCTACCCAAGCAAGATTTGAGGGGAGGTCTGTATCGCGATTTTTCCGCCACTCCTTCAAATTTTCGAGCAGAGTTTCTAAGTGTCCGCTAGGGGCAAGGTTACTGGATTCTTCAAGAATACCGCTTAAACCTGCATCCCGGAGTATGATGGCGGTTTGATGCGCGCGCACCAAGGGACTGGCTACAATGCGTTCGCAAGTGACGCCGTATTTTACGAGTTGCCGGGCGACTGCTCGGGTTTCTTCCTTGCCATGAGCTGTGAGTGCACGCTCAGAATCTTCTTGAGCATGAGATTTGTCTTCTGCTTCACCATGCCGAATCATAAAAAGTCGCATCGAAAAATCCTCCAGGCGGCGCATTTTTGCAAATTTTTATGGGAGCAGCAAGCAAAGGTCAGAAAAGTAACGGAATTGTTTCTCACTTAAAGAAGCCATAGAAAAATCGAACTGAGTTTTAAGGGGCTTCGATTCTGGAAGTGCTTTCCAGCTTGAAGTTTTTCATGAGTGCAGATGCCACAGGATTTTCGTGTCTGCGGTATGCAGAAACAAGCCAAATGCGTTCGTAACAGAACGGCTTCGCATCAAACTGAATCAGCTCACCACTTTTAAGTTCCGACTCAATCGAAAGCTGAGCCAAGGCCGTTGCTCCTGCGCCTGAAAGTGCAAGCTGGCGCTGTAATTCAGGGTCTTGAATTTCGGCAATAATTTGAGGTTGCACGCTGTGGGCTGCAAAATACTGATCGATTTCAGAGCGTAGCCAGTTTCCTTTGGTAGGTAGAATAATGGGAATCCGCGCTGCAGAAGCAGGGAAGCGATTCGCAAATTCACCCCATTTTTTATGCCCAAAGAACACCACAGGGATATCCGCAACAAGTTGATGAAATGAAACCGGTTCTGCAGAACTGCGGTCTTGGACATTGGCAAGGACGAGATCAAGCTTGTGCTCTTTGAGATCTTTCATCAGCTGTGGGAAAGATCCTTCCACGATAGTGACGTGGGCACCCGGTTCGAGCAGTGCCCTTTCAACAAGCGCACGCGTGATGGTTCTGGGAACTGCGCCGAGCACCCCTATTTGCACTTTGACCTGCGCCTCGACGCGGCGATCGTGAATGACATCGCTCAGTTCCGCGCCGAGCCTGAAAATTTCGCTTGCATAGTCGAATACTCTCTTTCCCATTTCAGTGAGAAAAAGGGTGCGGTTTTTACGTTCAAACAACAGCACCCCGAGGGAATCCTCGAATTGATTGAGCTGAGTGCTGAGTGTGGGCTGAGAAAGTTTTAATTCTACGCTCGCCCGTGTCACGCTTCCTACACGTGCAATAACGTAAAAGTAATACAAATGTCCGTAGTTGAGTTTATCCATAGATTTAATCAATCCAATTCTTGTATTCTATCAATTTTACATACTCCTATGTCGGTCTTAGATTCAAGTCAACTAGGGGGTTTTTCGCTATGACAGCTAATATTTGGATGTGGGCCGGATTCAATGTGTTCGTGCTCTTGATGCTTGCACTCGACCTCGGGCTCTTTCATAAAAATGCCCATGAAATCAAATTCAAAGAAGCAATGGGTTGGACCGTCGTCTGGGTTTCGCTTGCGCTCATATTCAATCTTGGACTGTATTTCTGGCAAGGGCCCGTCCCAGCCACTGAGTTTCTGACGGGTTATCTCATTGAAAAATCTTTAAGTGTCGACAATATCTTTGTCTTTATATTGATTTTTGCGGCAATGAAAGTTCCCAAGCTGTACCAACACAAAGTGCTCTTTTGGGGAATCCTCGGGGCCCTGGTGTTGCGTGCGGTGTTTATCTTCTCAGGAATTGCACTCATCCAAAAATTTCATTGGATTATTTATGTGTTTGGAGCCCTGCTGATTTTTACGGGAATCAAAATGGCCTTTCCAAAAAAGGAAGAGTTTGATCCCGAGAAAAGTCTGACTCTCAAAATCTTGGGTCGCATCATGCCTATGACGACTCAAGGAAATGAAGGTCAATTTTTTGGACGCAAAGCAGGCAAACTTGCAGCGACTCCCCTCTTTGCGGCTTTAGTTTTGGTAGAAATTAGCGATCTTATCTTTGCAGTGGATTCTATCCCCGCAATTCTGGCTATTACAGAAGATCCTTTTATCGTCTATACTTCTAACGTTTTCGCCATCCTGGGTCTGCGATCACTGTACTTCGCATTGGCGCATGTTGCGGGGCTTTTTCACTACATTGGGTACGGTTTGTCGGCAGTTTTAATTTTTGTGGGCGCAAAGATGCTCGCTGTAGATTACTATAAGATTTCGCCCTTTATCTCACTTGCCGTCATTGGCAGTTTCATCGGGTTGTCAATCCTCGCTTCGGTGATTTGGCCGAAAACAGAGGAACAGCAGGAGGATAAGGATGGTTGAATTTCGAAAGAAAGAGATAAAACGGCCTCTTGATTTTGTTTATTAAATTTCACTCGTTCGAAGGAGTTTTTTATGGCTATCGCAAAGCGAATTGCTCTGTTTCTGCTCACAAATATTCTCATTATGGTGTCGATTTCCATAGTGTGGATGGTTGTTACGCAGGTGTTTGGGATTGGCGCAATACGTGGCGCCGATGGACTTCAATACGGCCCATTGATGATTTACTGCCTCATTTGGGGCTTCATGGGTTCGTTTATTTCTCTCGCGCTCTCTCGCATCATGGCGAAGTGGATGATGGGCGTTCGAGTGATTGATCCGGCTTCTGCAAGAGGAGCTGAAAATGCTCTTGTCTCGAAGGTGTATGCACTCGCGCGTACAGCTGGACTTCAAAAGATGCCACAGGTTGGTATTTATGAAAGCCCTGAGCTGAATGCCTTTGCAACGGGCCCAACCAAAAATCGTGCACTTGTGGCTGTCTCGAGTGGACTTTTACACCAGATGACCGACGAAGAAGTTGAAGGTGTGTTGGCGCACGAAATCGCCCATGTTGCCAACGGCGATATGGTCACCATGACCCTCATTCAAGGTGTTGTGAATGCCTTTGTGTTGTTCTTTGCAAAAATCATCGCCTATTTTGTGGGGCAGTCGGTCAAAGAAGAAAGCCGACCGATGGTGGAATTTGCGGTGTCCCTTGTTGCGCAAATCTTTCTTGGCGTGTTGGGAGCCATGGTGGTTGCAAGGTTTTCGCGCTGGCGTGAATTTAGGGCAGATGCGGGAGCCGTTAAACTTGGTGGCAAACAGAAAATGGTTTCTGCACTTGAGAGATTGCGCCGTAACCAAGATTTGCAAACGATGGAACAATCCAATTTGGCAGCCTTTAAAATTTCAGGCAGTCAGAACCGTTTCCTTCAGCTTTTAAGCACTCACCCCCCTCTCGAAGAACGCATTTCGAGACTCCGAAGTGGGTCATAATAGCGAACAGTCAAGCCTAGGAGGCATGCAATGAACTTGTTAAAAACAAAATACTTACTCACCCTGCTTCCCTTTGCACTTGTAGGATGTACATGGTTTCAAAGTTCGTCCAGTGACGTTGCGACGCGCGAACAACCTCCTGCAAATTGCCCGCTTTCTCCGGGCAAGTACGATGTGCAAAGCGTGACCTTTCATAATTCTAAAGGCGAGTATGCGCTTTTTGTTTTGGGTGCAGCTTCATGCGTAAAACAGCCTGTTACTTTAGAAAAGGTGCGGCTGGCACGCATCGAAACGGCAGATAAAAAGCCCCAAGCGAAACTCGAAATTCCTTCCGGCGAAGACCCTACCATTCACCTGACGGAAGACTTTAAAATTGAAATGGTAAATGCAGTCATCGAAGAAGGACGCGTTGTTAAAGAAGAAAGCTCTTCTTGGATGCCCTTTCTTGCCGGAGCTGCGGGTGCTGCTGTCGTCGGTATGGCTGTTAATTCCATGTTTAACAGGCCCCAATACTATCAGCCCCCGCCACCGCGTCCTGGCATGGCTGAAGTTAGAGGCTATGGTGCTGCTGCGCCGACTCACCAAGGTGCGGTTTCTGGTTACCAAAGCAAATATAATACCCCTCCACCAGCAGAGGCAAATAAGAGCTTTTTCCGTAAAAAAGCGGATTCTTCGTCCATGTCTGGCGCAGGGAGTGGTTCTCAAAAACCAGGGGATGTTTCAAATTCTTCTCGTCCTTCTTCAGCGCCCCAAAAACGTGGATTTTTTCGTCGCAGAGGCCGTTAATAATAAGAAAGGAATTCGAGGATGTTTGTCATTAAAGTAAAAAGTCCCGAAGGTGAAACTGTCGACTTGCTGAGCACAGCCGACGAAAATTTTGCAAAGGGCGCTCAGGCAGGCGTTGCTGCGCTGTTAAAATTCTTGGAAAACGATATGGAATTTGAAGAGGGTTTTAGCTGCGAAGTCATGCGCCCTTTTGATACAAAAGCCTCGTTTTGGGATTCTTACTCGAAGTAAAATCCACGGCCCTTCGGGGCCTTGCTCTTCCCTCTCCTTTTTCTTTTGATGCACACATTCTGTTCAATAAAATTGTCCATTGATGTCGCTCCATGAAGAGCGTTATGTGCAATCATCTTGCGAATGACGCAGTAAATGAAAGGACTGAGAATATTCATGGAAATAACACAGGATTTGATTATCAATTGTCGAGAAATTATGAGCGATGGAAAATTAAAATTTAGAGTGTGCGTGACCGATCCGCAATCTTTAAGGTTTGTAGAACTCGAAAATTCATCGCGAGAAGTGGCTTGTCTTCGAGCAACTCAAGCGTTGTCAATGTTGCTACGTGCACCTCCGCAAAAGCACAGTTCAGGAAATAATTTGAAGAAAAAACAGAAACCCCGCAGGGTTTGCCACGCTTAAAAACGGGTGCGTTTTAAAAAGAGACTTCCAAGTTTTCTAATTCTTTTGACCGAGGAGTTTCCAGGTGATGGGCCGTGCCTTGAGGGCTGCTTGCATTTTGTTGAAACTTTGAATTTGCGAAAAATATTGGACGAGATTTTGTGTTTCTTTTTCAAGATGCTGGGCCAAAAAATCATCATAAAAAACAGCTAATGAAGTATGCACATACAAGGCAATAAGGCCCGGTGTTGTTTTCAAAGCGTGCAGGTTTGAATTTTCAAAGGCGTGTTTCCATCCCTCCAAAAAGAGCGCTCTTCCACGCTCGCGGTTCCAGTTCGCAAAACGCTGAAGGGTTTGGGTGTCCCCCTGGGCGGCTTTTGGCCCACTTTCGCCACGGGATATTGATTTTTCAAGTCGATGTCCTTGGTAGAGTAAGCCGACTCCCAGTGCTAAGTTAACATCGCAAATGCGAAAGAGTGCTCCATCTTCACTGGAGAGCCAGTTTTCACGGTGCAAAAGATGGGAAACGATGCGTATGCTATCGGTCAGCATTTGCTGGGGCGCAAATTCCCAAACCGGCACAAGCCCCAGCGGGTTGATGCTTTTAAATTCAGGCGCATTGAGTTCTTGCCATGTGTAAAAGACATCTTGGTGCTCAATTTCAAGATCGAGGAGGATCCATTTTACAATGCGCGAAAAATTCGAATCTTCATGCCAGTGCAGGCGAGGGTTATCTTCCATCAAAAACAAAGACCTCACCGTAAAATATTTCTTGACCCTTTGAAACCACAATGCCACTTCCGTCGTCGCAGGCCAAAATGCGCTTTTGAAAGCGTTTTGCGTAAGCCATGAGTTCTTTATCTGTAGCAGACTCTTCTGCACCAAAATGTGGATAAAATTCGAAATCAACCAAGCCGAGGGCCTGGGGATTTTTAACAGGTTCTTCTTTATCTACGGCAGGGACACTGGAGGCAATGCGAATGGTCGGTGTCATCAGAATCGCGCCGGCACTGATGCCACAAAGCACTCCCCCTTGGGCAACGAAATTGCGGAGTGCAACGAGCAAGCGACAACGTAACAAGGCGTCGAGGAGTTCGCCCGTGTGCCCTCCTGGTAAAAGAATGGCATCGGATTTGAGAGCTTTGGTTACGAGTTGAGCATCATATTCTTTGTTGAGATCAACGTAAAAAAGATGAACCCCAAATCCAGCATAGTATTCTTGTCTCGATTCAAACTGACGCTTCTTTTTTTCGGTTGTGGGTGCGAAATATGCCATTGTCATGGAGTTTTTTGAAGCGCTGGCCAGAGTTCTGTCCATGGCCTCGCTGTGAGGCGTTGTAGGGTCGCTGTGAAAATAAAGCAAAAGTGTCTCTCCCAGTTAAAAAGACCTTTTCAGTTCTTTTGTTGCCAACGGATTTCTTCAGTCAAGCGGATGCCATCAATGCAGCAGGCATGATTACCGTAAAAAATGCAGTTTGCCATGTCTGCACGTGGAGAGTCAGTCATCAAAAGAAGGCTCGCAAAATGGCCGAAATTGCTCTAATGATTGGCACAAGGTGGGGTTTTACGGGCAAGGTACAGTGGAACTTCCAGTTAAATGGTGAGAATGTTTGGCAAGTGTTGGGGCACTCGGACTGAAATGCAGAAACAGGCACAGGGAGAAATTGAAGAAACAGCTCAAAGCGCCATACGCGAACTTCGACTCTTTGCGGGGCCCTTGCTTGCACAATGCCGCCACCGCTCTGCTCCTTTCAGTGGGATCTGTTTGATTTTTTCTCACATTTTGTCTGCCCTCCTTGTTTCGTTTCTTTGCTACAAATTGTGGTTTTATCATTCAGTGCTCGCAGTCATTTGTTACCCCATGGCAGTGCTGTATGTGGGAACACGCTTTCGCGCATTGGGCAATATTCTTCATGAGTGCTCTCATTCGATGTTTGTTTCGAGTCGAAAATGGAACATTGTAATGGGAGAAATTCTTGCAGCCCTTGATTTTGGATTTTTAGAAATTTATCAAAAAGAACATTTTTCGCATCACTTGTATTTGGGTCACACCGACCTCGATGCCGACTTTAAAGATCGTTTTGCTTTTGGATTTGAGCGCGGTGGCAATGCAAGTCTGGCGCATCACTTTTGGTTTGCACTGAGTTTGAGGCATTTGAAAGTCTATCTTCGACCAGGAGTGTGGAGTGCACAAGTGCCTGCTGGGAAGAAGCTGCGGCGTCTGTTGTTACTTAGCTTGCTTGCCATTTTGGCTTGTGTTGTGATTGGACCACTTCCTTTTGTTTTGTTTTATCTTGTGCCTTATTGCACAACCTATCAGATTTTGCGCTATTGGTCGGATGCCGCAGATCACGCGGGAATCATCCAAGACAACGGTGAGTTTTTGCGCACCCGCAATCATCTTCTGTCCCACCCACTCTTAGGTTTGCTTTTTTTTCCGCGTAATGATGAATATCATTTAGTCCACCACCTGTTTCCAGCGCTTCCCATTCGATATTATCCCGTGATGCATCGCCACCTTCTCAAGTGTTCTTTGTATGCTGAACGCACGCACGAAATTCATCTGAAAGATTTTTTTCTTTTGAGTCTGAAAAAAGGTGAACACAGAGGCAGAGAAATTGCATTGACGTTGAGTGAAGGAGAATTGCATGGCGAAAAAAGCGAAGGAACCTCACCTGGCCGTCAAGCTTGAACACATTCCCAATGTTGGACCTGCTGTGACGCGCGATCTCAACATCCTCGGGATACACCAGCCTCAAGACCTCATCGGAAAAGATCCCTTAGCACTCTATGAACAGCTTAATAAAGTAACCGGGCAACGGCACGATCCCTGCATGCTCGATGTCTTGATGTCTGCGGTCTCAAAAAAATATTTCGCAAGCATGCAGCAAAATTCACATCGAAGCGTTTTGTAGGAGAAGAACCAAGCTGGGATGGGTTTCCAGCAAACATTGGTTCTGTAAAACCCTGCAAATTTTCGATGGAGTTCCTCTATGAAAGCGTCTTCACTTTTTAAAAGTTCCCTCGTAGCGCTTGCCACTTTTGGATTTGGCAGCTCAGCAATTGCTCAATCTGTTCCCTGGGCAATTACTTTGAATCAGTTGGGAAGCGTTGAACAAACCGACGATCCTGAATTTACCGAAAATGATGAAATCTATCTGATTGTGACAAAAACGTATTCCAATCTTTACACTTCGACGGAGGTGTTTCCGAGCAACCGAGAAATTTCCATTTCCGAAGGAGCTGTGCAGACCCACAATACGGTTATAGCGTCAGGAGACTTGCCCCCCTTTGAGCCTCTCGTTGTTACGGTTTCAATGATGGAAAACGATGAAAGCGATATTGGTGCACTTTTGGCATCGGTAGGTGGGGCAGTGCAGACTGCGGCCTCTTCGGCTTGTGCCTTTATACCTGCGGCATGTGTGACTGCGCAGGCAGCCCAGGTTGGTAAGGAAATTGGAACGGCTATTCAAAGAATTGCAAACGATCGCGGCAATCAGTTTTTGGGAAGTTATACGGTTCAGTTACAAAACGTAGGAGCCGGATTGGCAAACAGTTGGTTGCCTGGCGTCGGGCTCAGTGCATTGTGGGGCGACATGCTCTTTTTTCCCAATGCCGTACACGCCGGATGGAGATTTAACGACGATTCCCGTGGCAGCTACTGGGCAACTTTCAATATGCAAATCGGTGCTCCTCATTTCTAAGAAATGTCTCTTGCGAGAATGCCTTTGAAATTTCGGTTTCTCTGATCTCGGCCCCAAATCAAGAAGAGATAGACCGCTAAAAGAAGCCAAACGAACCGCAATAAATTGAATCGGGTCGTTTGGCTTTTTCCTTATTTATCGATGAAAATTTAATGCCTCCTACTCCTCGCTTCTAAAGTGGGGTCGGTGGAATTTAAAGTTGGCCAGTTAGTAAATGTCCCATGGAATTGTCTTGGTCGACCGGCTAATGAATTTGTGGCTCTTTAGCCAGGAAAATATATGATCTATTTGGACAAAATATAGACATCCCCTTGTAAAAATAAAAATGAGGCGTATATCTTAATTATGGTTCCAAGTCGCACATCAAAGTGTGACATTCCAACTAAATATTAAAGATTATTTATACAGAGGTTATTATGAGAGCACTACTTGTAGCTATGGTTTCTTTGTTTTCTGTTTCAGCTTTTGCAACCAGCTTTGGCATCAATCCTCCTTCGTTTCAAGCACAGTTTTGTTCTGCTGAAACGGGAGTTCTGTTTCACCCTGTGTCTGGCGAAGCTGTCACATACTATAGCGGCTGCCAAAAAACTGCGCTTATCAAGAATGGATTTGTAGAGTCTTTTGAAGGGGAAACTGCAAACAATAAGTTCTGCACAATGGAAGTGGGCGTTGTTTATCACCCCGAAACTCACGAAGAAGTGGGCTTTTCCAATGGATGTGAGAAGTCTAAGCTTCTTGATGAAGGTTACCTTCTTTCCATCAACTGATCGAAGTCACTTTGTTACATTGTCCGCGTCTTAAAAGTGCTGCCTCAAATGCCATCCAAGCAATCCTTGGGTGGCTTTTTTTTGTTTAAAGCATTCCAAGCAAACCCTTTTTCAGATCTGCGCTGGGAGGATTTTTGCCAAGCCAAATCGAAAGAACTTCTGCTGGGAATCCCGCTTTTTTAATGACAGGCTCTTGTTTTTGATCGTTGATCCAAACAGACAGCGTTTCTTGATCGAAATGGAATGCCAATGTTTGGCCTTCCTTCATATCCTTCATCTGTTTGTTGAGTTCTTCCAATTCTGCCTTGTAGGTTTCGCAGCTCTTTGTGCAGTTTTCTTTAAAGCCTTCGCTCCAGGCATCCCGCATTTTTCCAGCATCGACGTCGCGGAGGAATTTCATTTTAATGAACTTAGGGGAAGGCGAAGCCAGGATTTTGTCGGGGCTTTGGGTTTTTTCATCGACATAGAGTCCTGCAACATACACTTTGAAGATCGCTTTTTTGCGCATGCCAATGCCGTTCAGGACGAGAGGTTTGCCTTCGATGGTGGTTTTGTCTTCGAGATTAACGCCTGCAAGTGTTGCTGCACTGGCGACTTGCGTGCATAGTGTGGCACCCGCGAGCAGGCCCACCATCGCTGACTGCAAAGAAATGGAAATTTTTTTGGAAGGCAATGAGGGGGTCAATGATTTTGCATGGAATCTCATAGAATCTCCTGTGAGTACGATTTGATAAAACGGCTCTAAAGCCAAAAATGAGTTAGGTACGGCGAACTTAAGATCACAACACCACAGGTTTGGTTTGCATGCAAATGCGTACCGGGGTCTTGGCTGGAGAACATGTTCGAGCTGCGATAGAATTTGAAAGTGTGGGGGCATTTATGAGCAAGAGAGCAGACCAAGATCTCGTTTTTCAAAGCACCGACCTTGCACAGTGGGCCGAGCGCGTCGAGCCTGCGCAAGTTCATGCCCTGATTCGCACCTATGGAGTTGAAGAATGCTCTGCACTGCTTCAATATCTTGCTCCTGAAAAGATTCAAGCGGTTCTCGATTTAGATGTTTGGCACCGAACCTCGGATTCCCGGCATGAGACCTTCGACAAGGTGCAGTTTCTCTGTTGGCTGAAGGCCCTGCTTGAGGGGGGCACAGACTTTATTATCGATACTCTTGTGGCGTTGGGACCTGAGTTCTGTGCAGGCGTTTTTGCACATTTTTTAGATCAAACGCCCATGGAAATTTTTGCACTGCGGCGCATGGAATCGGGTCTTGCCACCGAAGACAAGGACTTAGAGCACGGAGATCCCCTTGAACTGGGGATTTATGGTGGCTCTTATGTGCGCTTGCAAGACGATGCTGCACTGGATGAAGTCGAGGAGGTTTTTCTTGAGCTCCTGGGTGCCTTTGAAGAACATGCCCCTGAGTTTTTACAGGGCACTTTTCAACTGATGTTTCGCAGCGAGAAAAATAAATATCTGCATGAAGATCTTGCCTGGGATCGCGTGGGCAGGATGGAAGCACAAGGTTACACCCCTTCTCACAAAGCACGTGAATTCTTGTTACGTTTTCGCAGCGAAACAGGGCTCAAACGATTTCATGGGCCGTCACGTGACGGGGTCTGGAAAGCACACGAAGCCACTGAACTGCTGCAATTTTTACGAGAGAATTCTCCTTTTGGCTCGGGTGATCCTGAGCAGGGTTCGCTTCTCGTTCAGGAACCTGAAAAGGTACAGTTGTTTCCTTTGAATCGGCTGCTTTTTGAATGGGCAAGCAATCGTTCATACCGTGAACAAAGCTCATGTCAGGAAGAAATGGCTTGGTTAGGAAACCTCTTCGCAGGTGGCTGGCAAATTGCTGGAAATCCTCTGAAGCCAAAGACTGCAGTCAAAATCACTCATTCCACTTTAGAGCTGGGGCTTCACTGCTGGATGCAGATGGCCACGGACGCAGCAACACCCGCAGATCAGCCTCTGTGCGTTGTGGATCTGTTTGAACGCGGTTGGCATTTTCTGTACCGCAATGTTTCCTTACGCGCAGCACGCGTTTTGGATGGACGTTTGAAATCGCGTAATGAGGGCAACGGTGAACTGCGTGAAATATGGTTTCGTGCGTGTTCAAGGAGGCGCTTAAAGGAGTTTGGGATGGAGCGCTGGATTCGCGAAGGGCGCTACACCATGGTGCGGGAAATTTTAGAAGAGTTGGAATATGCTCTCCCCACAGAAGCTGCATTTTTTGCACGGCTTTTACTGGATGATAGCCCTCGCATTCCTGTGACACTTGCCCAAGAACACAGCGGAGAAAAACTCAAGCAAAAGGCAAAGCTCATCTCTAAACCTGAACAGATCATTGAGCCTTTGTTACGTTTAAAAGAAGCACTTCTCGATTTTTCAGAGTGACAAAGAATTGATAATTTTGAGAGGATTTTGACCTAAGAAAGAACGGCTTCGAGCGACGTCTGTTTCGAGGGTTTCGAGTATTTGTGAATGCGTCTGATGACCGTTGCAAACTGATTGAAGAGATTCCCCGTATTGTAGCGAAGACCGTATTTTTCACACAGTGCTTTGATGCGCGGAGCAACGAGAGGATAATGATGTGCAGGCATATCGGGAAACAGATGATGTTCGATTTGATGGCTTAAATGCCCGCTCATAATATGAAAGAGTCTGCTGCCTTCGATGTTGCTTGATCCACTCAATTGACGGATATACCACTCTCCGCGTGTTTCGTTTACGGTGTCTTCTTGGCGATAAAGGGCCACACCATCTGTAAAATGTCCGCAGAAAATAATGACATAAGTCCAGACATTACGAATGAGATTTGCTGCCATATTCCCAAGCAAGACCCGTGGAGCGCTCCACAGTGCCAAAAGTGGAAAAAAGACATAGTCTTTGAGCGTATGCATGCCCACTTTTTTTAAGAACTTATCGAGATAGCTTTTGTATTCTTGTTTCGTTATTTTTCCGTACTTGTAACGAGCAAAGGGCACATCGTTAGAGCCCACGGCATATTGAAAATTCAATGCGAGCATTAAATTCACAAAGGGTTGATAGCGGTGCCGAGGCTTCCACTTTTGTTCGTCCGTGAGGCGTAGGATAGCGTATCCAAAATCACGATCCTTGCCGAGAATATTGGTATGATTGTGGTGCATCACATTGTGAGAATGACGCCACTGATCACCATCTGCAGCAATATCCCACTCAAATTTTTGCGAATTTAAAGCAGGATCGCGTGTCCAGTCGTACTGTCCGTGCATCACATTGTGACCAATTTCCATGTTGTCGAGAATTTTTGAGGTCGCAAGGGCAAAAACTCCCAGAAACCAGCTGATGGGACCCACGCCAAAATGCAGAAGCGCCCGTCCGGTGATTTCGCTGGCACGGCAAATGCGAATCACCTTGCGAATGTATTGAACATCCTTTTGACCGACTTTTGCCATTTCTTCTTCGCGGATAGCATCGATTTCGGCTTCGAAATTCGCAATTTGTTCGGGGGGAAGTTTGATGGGTCTGGAAAAGTTCATGTTAGAAATCCTTTTTTTATTATTATCGTTTTTGTTTGAGCTCATCTCTCGCATGTAAATTAAAGATGGAGTTCAACATTGGAACGGGCGACCGAGACGCAGATACGAATCAGTTCGTTGGGTGCAGAGGAGACTTTTCCAGTCTGTAGATTCTCGACCGTGCCGCTTTTTTTAATGCACTGACACGTTGCGCAAATGCCGATGCGGCAGCCATGTTTTGGAGAAAGTCCTGCTTCCTCTGCTTGCACCAAGAGGGGAGCTGAACTCTGCGTTAAAAAAGTCTTGCATGATTTTGCAAACGTTACAGTGGCAGGGCTTGCCGGCGTTGCCGGAGACAGCAAGGTTGCTGCAAACTTTTCGCTGTATAAAGGAGATTTATAGCCTTCTGCTTTCCAGAGATCGTGAACATCTTTCATCAGATTTTCGGGGCCGCAAAGCCATGTGGAACGTTCGCCAATATCAGGGAGCAGAGTTTTTAGACTCTTCGCGGGAAAGCGTCCTGAATTTTGCGTAAAATGAGGGAGTAAGAGCAGGGAGGGAATTGCTTCTGCCAACTTTAATAAACTGCGCGCGAAGATAAAGTCTTCTTCGTTTTTGCAGATGTGGAGATGAACGACATCTGTGTGGGGCTGCTGGGCTGCAAGTTCCTTTAAAATCGACATCACGGGCGTTATTCCTGATCCTGCACTCAGCAAAAGGACTTTTTGGGGAATAAGGGGGGGCAAAATAAATTCGCCCTCGGCATGGCTTAAGGAAACAACATCCCCCACTTTAAGGCTGTCGTGCAGAGCGTTCGAAAAGTGACCTTGTTTTTTTCTTTTAACGGTAATGGAAAGAAATTTATCTCCCGGAGCAGATGACAAGCTATAGATGCGTTCCGTAAGGCGGCCATTTATTTCAACACCGACGCGCACGAATTGACCTGCTTTGGCTTGTTGCCAAAAGACATTGGGTCGCAAGACAAAAGTTTTTGTGTCAGACGTTTCGTCTGTGATCTGAATCACGCGCGCACGGACTTCGCCAAGCGAAAGCATGGGATTTAAAGACTTCAAAGCGCCGTTCCATGTTTCCGGGCGCACAAAGGCTGTTGCCCAAGGATGAACGCTTGCCCTCTTTAATGTGGACGCAACGGAAACGGCAATAGCCTGGAAGTGTTTGGTTTCCGGGGTTTGTGTGATCATCCTTGAGATTCCTTTCTATCGGACATGCCGACGTTTGTGTCTTCTTGTGTACGACTGTACACTGTGTTCGGCGAGGAAAGAAACATAATTATGGTGAATCTTTTGAATTAAGTAATTTCAATATCTTATGAATCTGATTGCCCGGCAGAATTAAAACACTTGTACACTCAGTTTGATTTTTACAAATCAGTTGGGAATCGGTAAGGTACGAGAATGGTGACCCCTCATGTGCAATTTTTTTCAAAACAAAGATTCAGTTATGCCATCTGCTCCAAAATCTGCTGCGCGCGTCAAACGGAACGATTCCCCCAACCGAACGGAGCGCAAAGACATCACGCGAACCACTCTGCTCCAGGCGGCACTGCAATTGATGGGTGAAGATCGAAGCTTTACAAGTCTGGGAATTCGCGAGATCGCCCGGGAGGCGGGAATCATGCCCAATGCCTTTTACAGGCATTTTCGAAATACCGATGAATTGGGGCTGGCGTTGGTTGAAGAGTTGGGTGTTACCTTACGGAGGCTCTTGCGCGAAGCTCGCCAGGGAGGCGTTAAAACCGATATGGTTCGCAGTTCCGTTGAGGTGTATCGCGCTTATGTCATACAGAACCGGTTGCAATTTCGATTTGTTTCTAGTGAGCGGTCAGGTGGAAGTCGCATCTTAAGACTCGCCATTCGAAATGAAGTCAATCACTTTACAAATGAAATGGCCCAAGACTTCAGGCGATTTGGTTTCTATCCTGAGCTTCCCACAGCCCGCTTGCAGTTGGTGTGTGGACTCATCGTAAATACGATGTTAACAGCGGCCACTGAAATGCTCGATCTCCCCCCCGATCAGCCCCTCCTCGAAAATGAAATGACCGAGAATTTTGTGCAGCAGCTGCGCGCTATTTTATTGGGAGCTTCGCACTGGAGAGAGCGCAGAGCCAGTCGAATTTGAAAAGGACTGTGGGCTTTGAAGTAACGAATGACTTCAGATTAAAGAGCCTTGTTACTTCAAATGATCAGCGATTTTTTGGAGCATTTTTTTCCATGCTTCGCTCGTTCTCTCGATATAAAGTTCCCAATTGGGATGCATTTCATGAACGAGCGTGAGTTCGCTGCTGCCGGCTTTTTTTGATGTGATTTCAATAAAAACGCGAGAAATGTCTGAAGAATCTTGGGGCACCGACCACGTAAACCCTAAGCGATGTGGCTTCTCGAATTCGAAGTATTCGCCGATGTGAGCGATGTCTTCGCCCTGGCGTCTCACCACAAAAGCAAAGGTTCCTCCCAAGCGCGCATCAATCTCGGTACGTAACATGGTGCCCCCAGAGGCTGTCATCCAGTGGGAAACCATTTGCGGTTCGATCCACGCCTGAAAAAGTTGCTCGGGTGTCGCATTGAATTGAAAGGTGACTTTTGCTTCCAAAGATTTCTTCTTTTCGTTCGAAAGAGCCATTTTCCATCCTCCTGTTGCCTAAGTGCTGCCGCACGATATCACGCGCAACGGAATGGGAAAGGGGACCGCAAGGCAATGATGAGTTCGACTTGACAAGGATGCATTCGAACTGAAGATTAGAAGAACACAAATTAAAGTAACATAATGGAAGGATATGCCATGCAGACTCAGACGAGGCTTCCTCTGAAAGTGATGCTCTTCACAGTAGCTTTATGCGTCACGACACATCAAAGCTGTCGACCCAAAAAGGCGAAGAATGGCATTGGTACTTTTCCAGATATCGCGTCTATCGCATTGCAAATGGCACCCATCTTGGGGAGTACCTCTGCCAATGTGAGCGCTGCGGATGCGCAAACTTTAGAAGCTCTGAATTTTGCGGCAAGCTCTGAATGGCCCGAGGTTAACTCTAACGGAAAAGTTAAAGATCTCTTTGGAGATCCTGCACAGGAACCTCAAGAACTCTTTAGATTTATCCCCATGCTCAATGACCTCAAAGACACCATTAAAGAGGTGAATGAAGTTTATTCCATCGTTGATGATGGCAAGAAACACAATCCTTGTCTTGAGGTGAAAAATGATGCCATTATTCCTCTGCCGTGGTTTGCTTCACATGAACAAAAGTCTTTTTTTAAGTTTGGCTGGGAGCCTTCAACGCCATACGGTTGCGCCTTCAACAAAGACAATGGCCGCGTGTATTTTAGCCAAATTCCCGTTGAAGAACGCGACAAAGTCACATGCCCAGAAGACCCTCATACCTATCATTTTCTGAAGGGAATTCGCTGGGCCCGTGAGAATGCAATCAATGTTGCAGAAAGAGGTCCGGGATACGAAATTTCACAGGCGATTCAAATTTATTATGATGCGTGTCAAAAAAATTTGCACGTCATATCTGCGCAAGTTTTAAGATATTCAACTGGCATTGAATTTAGAACCCGCATTGAATTTAAGGGAACAGGTGCTCAGCATGAGTTTGCGCTGCGCGGCATTAAAGTCGAAACTGAAAAACTTGGGAAGAATCCAAAATATTTCACAACTCAAGGATTTGGAAACACCCGGGTCACTTCAGGGGCTGGAAATTTTATTATGTCTTATCAAGACTATGAGGGCGAGACTGAAACTCAAGTGACGAGTAAGATTTTTTGCCTTGCCAGCGGCACAAGTTTGCACCAATTCACCGCAGTGGGTGGTGAAAAATGCTCTGCACAAATTGAAGGATTTAAGCAAATTCCTGCGCTCACCATTCAGCAAGTCCCCTCGGCACCCTTTGATACAAAGTTCTGAAATATCACGGACGGTGTGGTTTTTTATCGGCATTGAGGATTTTTAAAAGTTGCGCATATTTTTCATCTGCAAGTTTTACAAAAGTACCAATGCCACTGGCATAGATGATTTTTCCATCCTCCGACACAATGTAGCCTTTGGCCTGAACCTTGCGATCAGTTTTTGCCTCAATTTCGGTTTCAACTTTGACCGTTGTATTGATGGCAAGCATGGCATGATAATCGATGGTAATTCGCCCCGTCAGCACAGGAAATGCACCCACCCAGGCCGCACTTCCCATCACTTCATCCAGCACTGCCGCAAGGGCTCCGCCATGGACATGTCCGGGAGGGCCCTCGGATCGCGCGCCAAAAAAGACGTCGGCCCGGATACGGTTTTCGCATTGAAAGTACGAGATTTGAATAAGGCTTGAATCGGCTTGGCAAGAGAGAAAAGAATTTGCAGAAATGGGAAGTGGATTTTTGATTGCGGTCCACACTGCGGGTTCTGGGCTCAATTTCAAAACTCCTTCTTTAATCTTGAGCCCCAGAAAGAACTTAATCCTGCTTCAAGTCTTTCAAAAGCCAGTAAGCTTTGTTTTTTAACTTGTAGTTGTAGTAAGCGCAAACATTTTGCGTCCTTGTTTGGCGCACCAACTGTGAATTGCCCGAGGCTTCGGCCATGCGAAGATTGGTTAGCATGCTGTCATAGTTTAGATTTAACTTGCTCTGTTCTGCTGCTTTTTGTCCCGCAAAGTTTGCTTTGAGTTCAACACCCTTGCAGAGTCCTTCAAAGAGCGTGCGGTTATCAAACATGAGAGTCTGAGTACAAAGCCTTGCGCGCATTGTCGCAAAGGAACCCTGATCATCGTCGTCTGTGTTGATGTGCTCCCGATTGAAAAGATTCGGATGACGATAGCGATCGCGATTCACGAAGAAGTTGTAAAAGACTTTCCCCAGAAATTGTTCAAGCTGCCAAAGCTCCGTGCCAAAGGTTCTCTTTTCAGGAACGCTTTGCTGAATCAATGACCACAGGCTTTCGCGTGTCATGTTTGCTGCCGTGTATTTTCCTTCATCAATCAACTTAAGTTCCAGCAAAATGCTATAGAGCTTGTCATCAAATGAGCTTTGCAAAACTTCAATACTGCGGCGGTTGATGGTCTGAGCATTGCTGAGATCAAGCTTAACAAGGTCAGGTGCTTGTTTGTGCGAACTGTTCATGCGATCGATAAGGCCTTTTCCTGAAAGTGTCAGGATGGCGCGTTGATGTTCCGACAGATTTTCCATGTTCTTGGTCTTGTAGGCATAATCCGACAAAACAAAGGTGTGCATCCGGGTTTGAAGAAAGGTATCGCGCTGATAAAGAACGTTAAATCCAGCATAAACACGCGTAATAATGTCTTCGTATGTCTTTTTGAGCTTGTCATCTTCAAGGAGTTTTTTCTTGAGTTCATCTTTGCTCATGGTATCGGCTTGAGAAAGATATTCAGCTATGATTTTACGGTTGCTTTCGTACCCTTGTAAAACGAAGTCGATCTTTTGCACGGTATCCAAAGCATGTCGTAACAAGGCCTTGTCGCCATATCCGGCAAGTATTTCATCGGACATGCGCGCAAGATAGGAGCGAATATTGGTAAGGCTATCAAGAACGCTGAGTGTTTGACTTGTGACCGAACGCGCTACGAGATTTTCCATGTCGATAATAAGCTGTTGGCGAAAATAATCGCTGGCACTGACCAGAGCAAGATCCATTAATTTGGTAAGGCGTTCACCAATTCGTTCAGCGAGTTCTTTAGGATTGGAAAACTCCGGTATAAAAGTCCCTCCAGCACCCGTCTTCATGTAAACGTTCCATGCCACGGGATATCCACCACTCTGAGGAATCACTTCTTTAGGAACGGTGTCTCGACCAATTAAATAGAAGGGAATGAGTTCTCTGGTCATGCCCTTATGAAAGAAGTTGATGGTGCTGCCCGCGGATGTTTGATCGATAAGGCTGATGAGTTTAATGAGCATGTCGAGCGTATGGGTTTTCTTGGCGTCATTCAGAGTAAAACCTTCGAGCAAGTTGAGCTCATAGTTGTACTGGCCAATAATAGCGTAACGTTGTTTGACAAGGGCATTGACGTTGTCTTGCACGTTCTGCTTAAACGACGCATCACTTGGAGTCCGAGGATCAACCCCGTACATCACGCTTTGCAACCACTCTGAAACAATGGGTACTTCCCGCACCATTAAAAAATAACCTTCAAGGGGTTTAAAGGAAGAGTGTTTTTCTGATTTCTGCAGATCTTGTTTAAAGTTTACTTCTTTTTGCGACATTTCCATCATCTGATAAGCATCATTAGCGTAACAGTAGGAGTCTGCAGTTGTTTCCATAATGCAAGAGAGCGAAGACCAATACTGTGCACGATCGAGTTCACGCAAACGGTCCGAGAATTTACTTTCTCGCAAGTAAGTTACGAAACGTCCGACAGAAGCGCCAACCTTGCTTACAATTCCTTCACCTGAAGCCAAAAATGCGGAGGTCAGTTGAAGGGTTCCGCCTAAAATGGCAAGAGCTTGGTCGGGGTTCGAGTCGAGGCAGCGGTTGTATTTAGGTAACGTAACGAGAACTTGGTCGAGAAACTCAAGTCCCACATTGGCCGCCCGAGAAGCGCCTTCTGCAAGCCAGCGGATACGTGAAAGATTTGAGATATCAAGCGTCGCACCAAAAACAGCCTGCAAAACTTCAGTCGAAGGTTGCGTTTGTAAAAGGTTACGCATGGCAAGAATGTCTTGAGGCATCCGTGCAAAATCTGTGGCTTCTTTCGAAGGCGAGTTCAATGCGGGTTGAGCTGCCATCGCTGAAAATGATTTTTGCAGCGCAACCACAGAGGTTTCAATGCCTTGGCAATTGGGGTCGTTACGTAAAGTTTCAAGGGCAGTTGCAATGGACTGTGCTTGCTGATTGGCTTTGGCAGTCCAGGCGTCGTTTGATTCGCAGCTTCCACCAAAACTATAGGTAGAGGCAACAGCCTGAAAAGACACGGCTGAGGCAAGGAAAAAGCCAAGCGTTTTGCTAAACCTGTTACTGAATTTCATTTCCCACAATCCTCTATGAGGGGTGCAATCACATTCCGAGTAGTGAGGGGTAGAGAAAGATAGGAAGGGTTGTCAACAAATTTTTATTGCACGGGAAGTATGGATATTGAGCAAGGTCTATCTTGCATATTAAGGAAAGTAACGGTTTTAAATTGTTAAGTTGTTTTCTCGTTCTTCAGCGTGGAACACAAAAATGGTTGTTAAGTCCTGCAGCTTTAAACACCTGACAAGCAAAATAATTGCTGATCGTCGACCCATACATGAGGGGCTCTAAACGTTTGGTCTTTCCTCTGTGGACAGCCACGATTTTATAACCTTCGGGCCTCTTGACGACATAGCCGACTCCGCTATCACCGGCACAAGTCAATTTTCCGCGCTTAAAGGCTCGGTATAGAGTCCCCCTAACCATTCGCTTGACTCCCCAGTTAGGCTTCTTCCAAAAAATTCCGCAAGACATATTCACTTTCAAGTTTTTTGACTATTATGGGAGAAATTTGGATTTTCGAGACGAGTATCCACTCAAAGCCAAAAAGCTTTGAAATTTAACCGCGAAGGATGGAGAGAAACGATGTTCACATTTGCAAAGGTTCTTAGCTTAGGTCTTTTAGTTTCAGGCCTTTCATCAATGGCATCTGCACAGACTTTTACACCTTGCGCAGATCTCGGGACAACCCATGAAATTTATCAGTGCCTCGTTAAGGAATATGCCCGTGTGGATGCAAGATTAAATAAGGTCTGGAAGCTTACACTTGAGCGCTCACCCTCAGAAACAGCACGCAAAGCCCTCTTGAGTGCGCAAAAAGCTTGGATCACCGTTCGCGATCTCGATTGCATCGTTGTAGGGAAGGAAATGGAAGGTGGGACCTTTGAAAAAGTTCTCGTTCAGAGTTGCTTGAACGAAAGAACCAACGAACGCACCCATTTTTTGGGTAAAATTTTTCCAGACCGAAACTAAATTTCAAGTTTTTTAAAAGGGAATAAAAGTGAAAAACTCTGCAATCCGTTCATCGTTATTCATTTCTGCAATTGCCATGAGTTCGTTTTCTTGTACTTCGACGCCTCCGAATCCCGCAGTGCAAAGAGCGCAGGTCTACTTTGTTATCGATGGCGGCGAGCAGTCTCTGACTGATGCAAAAGAAAAGGAACAGCGCCTTCAGATCTCAACCTACATGAATGAAAATCTCATGGGGACCCTCAAAAGGCGTGGTATGCATGCCGTTCCTCTCAAAAAGCAAGAAGATTTTTCTGCGGGGCCCGATAAATACCTGCTCACTACAAAAATTACGCGCTACAATGCGGGCTCCAAAGCTGCCCGTATGATCGTGGGAATGGGTGCGGGATCGGCTTCCATGGATGTTCATTTTGAGTTTAAGAAGGATAAAGTAAAAACTCTCGAAGTCGGAGATCCCAGCGTGGCATCTTCGCGAGACTGGATGCATATTGTGCACAAAATCGACGAGACCATTGCGGATTCCATCGTTCGCACTCTGACGAGTAGCGCTGCCAAATGAACCCTCGAATTGCAGAGGTCTGTAACCTTCATTTTCGATGGCCCCAGGCAAAAGTAGACTGGTTTCAAGGAATCAATTTGCGTATTGAGGGTGGCCTTTTATATGGCCTCCTGGGCCGCAATGGCGCGGGTAAAACAACCCTCATTAAATTAATTTGTGGCCTTATGAAGGCAACCTCGGGCGAAGTTCTGTTGAGCGCAGGGCGTGACGGTAAAAGCGTTTATCCGCGCTCACCTCAAAATCTCGCACAGGTCGTGTTTGTTCCCGAAACGGCCCAATTGCCTGATTTAATGCCTTTAGAATTCTCGCGCCTCGCCGGTTCTCTGTATCCAAATTACTCTCAAACTGAATTTCAAGAACTGCTTCAGGGCTTTGAAGTGAAGACAGATGTGCGTTTGGGAAGACTCTCTTTTGGGCAACGTAGAAAGGTGCACATCTCTTTTGCACTTGCGACAGGAGCCGCACTTGTGATCTTGGATGAACCCACCAATGGACTCGACATTTCGGCACAATTCACTTTGAGAAGACTCCTCAAGCGTTATCTCACTCCCCAGAGATCTCTTCTTGTTTCGACACACCATGTGCGCGAACTTGAGCAGGTGATAGACGAAGTGATCGTCCTTGAAAAAGGAAAAATACTTGTACAAGAAAACCTCGCACGTCTCAAGACAGGCCCCCTTTTAGGGGGAAATATTGAAGAGTGGTATACAAATCTCATCGGTCTGACCGATTCCTTCAGCTCTCCGGAGAGGAATTCTCATGCCTGAATTTGTGAAGTTTAGATTCTTTAGATTTCTGCGATTTGAGCTCATGTCGCGCAGAGGGGAGTTCCTGTTCCCCATTCTTTTGCCTGCAGCACTTCTGTTACTTTTAAATATGTTTACTTTTTTGACGCGCAAAGAACTCGACTCTTCTTTTCCAGAAGGCATTTTTAAGTTGAGCTTGCTCCTCGGAATAGGTCCCACACTCAATGCCCATCGCAAAGAAATGGATGAAATAACAGCCCCTTTTCATCTGATGCTGCCCGTTTCAAGTTTGGAAAAATTTGTGTCGCGGTGGTTGCTCACTTTTGGACTCGCCTTTGTAGGCTCCCTCTGTGTCATCATCGTTCTTTGCAATGCCTTTGCACTTGTAAATTTTATGGCTGGTAAAGGCGACGCTATCTTTGTGTTTCCCTCCACACAAATACTTTTAAATAGTTTGCAGTCTTTTTTTGTGTTTCACAGCATCTATTTTTTAGGCGGTGTTCGTTTCCGAAAAAATGCATTCTTGAAAACGATATTCAGTATGATTGGCTATATGTTTGGAGTGTTTTGCCTGTTTATGATTCTCCTGTCGACCGGATTTTTGAAAGACCTGTTTGCAGACGTATCGCTTCCGCAAATTTTTGAAAAAATAAGCAGGGGGCCCCAAGACGGAATTGGTCTTTCATTGATTAAAATCAGCTGGACCATTGTGCTTCCAGTGTTACTTTATATCAGTGCTTATTTTCACAGTGATGAGTTTGAGGCGAGGTCGTGAGAAGGGAACTGCGAAAATGATGAAGAAAAGTCAGTTGTTTTTGGGAGCAGCGTTGATTGTTCCCCTCTTGCTCACATGGATCGGAGTGACTTTACTCGAAAGTAAACCTGCGAACCCTCGGGAAACGGCTCCAGAGCGCGAGAGCTCTCCTCTTATTCCCAAGGCAAGCCCCAACAATGAAATCACATTTTAACCTTCCCGATTGACGCTCTTTACTTTGCGTTTGCCTGAAAGATTGAAAAGAAAACTCCCTGGGGATCGATTGACGGCACCGGCAAGATTTTCCACGCAGAGCATCAAGAAGAGGGCTGTCTGTTCCGAATAAAATCTGTGCCATTAGGTGGCGCAATATCCGACGTCTGTTACCTAAAATGCGACGTCTGTTTCCTAAATCACAGAGGATTTCGAAATGACTTTTTCCTGGCTCACCCTGGGAGTCTTATTAAGTACACAAGCGCCTGTGGTGCCGACAACTCGGGAGCGATTGATGTGTGAGCTAACGGAGACCGAAGATTTTTCAAGAGTGATAACGACGTCACTGGGGAATCTTTTGGAAGGTAAGAAAGAAGTCTCCGTCAAAAATAAATTCTTTCGCGGAGTGTGCACTGCAAGTGCGAAAAAAGGCGAAACCCCTTCCCCGATTGTACTTTCTTGCACAGAAAAAAAATCTGAGCTTGCTTTTGAAGTTTTGGGAGATTTCTATGAAAAGAACCGAGTTTCATCTGCGGTTTTGCACATTAAAAACAAGGTTAAAAATAAAGAACAAGGGGTTTTAATCAACTTATCGTGTACGCATCTGGAAGAAGTCGAACGTGAAGTTGAGAAGCGATAGAGGAGAGGGCGGCTTCAACAATTCGCCAGGTTGCTCCGGCCCCTACCGCTTATTTCACAAGCACTTTATGCGTTGTAGCATAGACTCTACCGCTCTTAAACTGGAAGTCACGCCACCTTCAATCCAGGCCCGTTCATCTGAGCAGTGCTCACCCGCAAAAAAGACTCTTTTTTCGGGCTGTGCAATGGCATCCCAAACACGGTACACATCTTCTTCTGTTGAGGTTTCCTTGTAGTAAATAGGCCATGCAACGCTGCATCCGCCCAAGTACCCTGCCTCCTGCTGCCAATGGTGGATCTTGACGTTTTCGATCATTCCCGGTTCATCGATTTCGGGATGAATACGCGCAATGCTCGCCTTGACCATGGCAATTAATTGCTGGTCAGGAAGGTCTGCCATTTCCTCGGCGTCTTTTCCAATGGAATAGCTCGCAAGCAGCACACCCCGTTCAGAATCGGCAGTGCCATCGTCAATCTTGGAATCGGTATAGTAAATTTGCCTGACAAAATCTCCAATATAGGAAGCTCCCGCATCGATTTCATAAGGAGAATGCTTCCAAAATTTTCTTTTACAAAGGAACAAAACCTTAGAAGTAGACGCATAGCGCGCCTGCCTAATGGCATCCATCTTTCTTTGAGTAAATCCCTTCAGAGTCATATTCTGCAGCACAGGAACAGGGATGGTGCAGATTAAATAATCAAATTTCTCGCGTCTCAAGGTTCCCAATTCGCGATCGAAGATCTCGATTTCTACATGATTTTCTTCGTTTGAAATACTCCTGATTTCGCTCTTAAATCGGAATTGCTCCGAAACTTCCTCAAAAAGGCGGTCGGGAAGCTGCTGCATTCCTCCTTTAATAAGAAAGAGATCTTTTGAGACTTCAAGGGAGATGTCTCCAAAAAACATCCGAAGCGAGGGGGCCATCTGTTGGCTTAAGTTCGCAAAAAATTCGACCAGTTCTTCAACAGAAGCATTCAGAATGAACCAAAACTGGAGTGGATCAACGCGGGTATTGATAAGATGAGCGAGATCGCTATAGAGTGTGTTGGATAAATAAGAGTCAAAAAGTTCACGAATTTCACGAGGTGAAATGGAATCAATGACGACTTTTAATTTCCAAATCACAACTTTAATGATGTTGTCGACAAGCGTGCTCTCTGCGGGCCCCGAATGAGGAAATTGACTCGGTATTTCAGAAAATGACCGCAGATCTATCACGCATTTTTCATTTTGAAAAATGGTGGTGAATCTGGAAAGTTGCTTGTCGAGTCCCATGGCAGAAATCAGGCGAAGGGTATTGAGATGTCCGCCTGGAATACGCATGGCTCCCAATTCGCCAATGTGGTTTGTCCCTGGAAAAGTGTAGGTTTGAATTCTTCCCCCCACACGTTCACTTCTTTCGAAGACTGTGCAGCCAAATCCCATTTTTTTCAGTTCATAGGCACTGACAAGCCCACTGATTCCGCCACCCAAAATCGCAATGCGAACATTTCCGCCGGATTTAGAGGCCTGGGACTTATCTAAAGAGACTTGCGTGGGATATCGTGAATCATTCACACCTTCAGCCCTCCTTGCGCAAGGTTTGGTGGCTTATTTTCCGGCACGTGTTGAATTACAAGAAACAGCCTGCTGGCATGCACTCGGCACTTCAAAAACGCTTGGATCAGGTCGTTCTTTACGCACATTGTAAAAATTTTGCTGTCCCCAACCATCTAAAACGCGATACCAGAACGCTGCGGGCTCACGTGTCTTTTTGTCGAAGCCATAGCCAAAGTAACGGGAAGGATAGTGCACGTCCAAGAGCCACCATTCAGTTTCCTTGTGGTCTAAAGGCATGCTCTTTTGATATGTCATTTTTAACGAAACAAAGTCGGGCCGAACCGCGTAAAAAGGTGGCTTGATAACGACACAGCAAGACTTGGGCGCTGCATAGGCCGATTTCTCAAAAGTCATGTAATATGCCGTATCGCCAACGTGAAGAAATTTACATGGAAATTTGTGTCCACCAGGGAAGCGGTTCACACAGACGTCTTCGTAAATTTCGACCATCGCCTTGCGATCCCAGTCGTAGTAGGTAATGCCGTGCCCTTTGGTGTCGGTATCGGGATTTTTATCGTAGGGCGGCGGAGTCTCGGAACGAACATTGTAATAGTACCATTCTGCAGAATAATGCTTGGGTAACAAAGGCTCAAAGGGGCTGTTTTGCGGAATTGACTTGGGTTTTTCGTCCTGATGGCATGCAAGGCAAGTCGAAACAGGATCTTTTTCGATACTTCCCAGCGCAATTGTCGGAGAATTGGGGTCTGTTTTGTTCAAATCACCTTTTGAGTATCCTGTATTTGAAAGCATAAGTGCGATGGAAAATAAAAAATAGCGCATGAATCGATCTCCCGAGGAGTTATTTTTTTTTGTGGCTTGAGTGCCGCAGTCTACGTTCAAATCAGAATTGAGGCAATAGGGGTGCGCTGTTTCGTAAACAATACAAAACTATTGATATTTTTGTGATTTTTACGGTTTCTGGAAAAATTGATTCAAGTCAGAAAGTGCGTTCATTTTAATGATTTTGAACACACTGTGCGGAAGCCTTGATACGACTGTCAGGGTGGACAGTTGCTTCTCGCGTTTCCGGAATTTCAAATTGTGTTTCAGGCAAAGGTAACAAGGTTATTGCCTCGTCGAATGCTCACAGGTCGCCTTCGAAACTCTAACGGCAATGGGAATCTGGCTGCATGATGGGCTGAGCATTCTCAAAACAGTCCCGGGAAGCTTAGAAATTAAAAAAATTGCGGCTACCGCGAAGTCCAACCCTGTCCGAAGTCAGCGCCCCTCCAGAAATAGCCTCATCTTTCAGCAAACCTGAAGTTGCAAAAGTTCAATTTGGAGCCTACTCTATGGGTCAAATGCGCTTGAATTTCCTAGGCACTCAAAAAAGAATCGAAGCTTTTGCTCCTCCTCCCAGCCTTATGATACCTTCAAGCCCACAATAAAAAAATTGAACGTACTTTTTGAATCTTTAGATTGACTTCAACAAAGCACCGCCACTCAGGAGCACACGCGGGTATGGACAGAAAACAGATCACCGAAGCCATGCAGAGCCACGGCGACATGGACTACGAAATCTACCTTAACACTCGGACGTTGTTGAGCTGCCAAAAAGATTTTTCCGAGTTGGCCAATCGTGACGAACTCCAGTTTCAAATTACGCACCAGTGCGAAGAATTGTGGATGAAACTCATTGCCTACACACTCCTTGATATCGATGAGTTTATGGAAGCTCGAAATACCAATCGTGTCCTCACTTTGTTTGGCCGAGTGCACAAAATTCAAAATATGATGATTCAGCAGCTGAATTTGCTCGAAACGATGTCTCCTAAAGAGTACCAGGAGATTCGCCTGCAACTTGGCAATGGAAGTGGCCAAGAATCTCCTGGTTTCAAGATTTTGTTGAAGATGTTTCATCCACTTTGGGTCACGTTTCAAAAGTCATATTTAGAGTCACAGAACCTCACTGTGGAAAAGATATACAATTCTGAATACAGCCACTGCGATGCTTATATGGTTGCTGAAGCGCTTGCTGAGTATGATGAACTCTTTCAAAAATTTCGTTTTCATCACATACAACTGATACATCGTTCTATTGGTTTAGGAGCACAAAGCCTCAAGGGTCGGCCTGTAGAATTGTTGGATCGCGGGTTGAAACAAAAGTTTTTTCCAGAACTTTGGGAAGTGCGGGATGTGATGACCGATGCATGGGGCGGAAACTACGGGCGAGTCCGTAACTCGTTAGGGCACCACTGATGTTAGCTTCCGGTCAAAATCTGTTTCATCTGCCTGGTCCATCTTATTTCCTCAATCACTCGATGGGTGCTCAACCCGTCCGGACGGAAGCTTTGTGTCAGGAGGTCCTAACAAGTTGGCGCACAAAAGGAAGTGAGGCCTGGAAAGACTGGTTGCAGGTGACTGAAGACTTCAGCCTCGCCCTTTCGAATCTTCTGGGTGGAAAAGCCCAGGAATACTGTGCGCAAACAAATGTTTCCGCGGGTGTGTCTAAAGTGCTTTTTTCACTCCCTCAAGATTCACGCCGAACAAAGGTTTTGTGCTCCGACGTGGATTTTCCATCTCAAGGATTTGCACTCGAACAAGCCAAAAAGCGCGGGTGGCATCTGGAGATTTTGACCTCACACAATCATCAAGTCACCACTGAACAATGGCAAAAGGCACTCACCGATGACGTTGCCTTGGCGTTTTTTACGCACAGTCAGTATGGCGACAGCAGACTGAACCCCATTGCAGAATGGGCACAACTGGCGAGAAAGCGCGGGATATTTACTATTGTTGACGTTGCCCAGTCTGCAGGTGTTGTGCCTTTTTCCATGCCCGATTTTGGAGTCGATTGTGTTGTGGGTTCCTGTGTCAAATGGCTTTGCGGCGGCGCAGGAGCCGGATTTGTTTGGCTTGATGAAAACGGTATGAAAAATTTAGAGCCTCAAGATGTCGGATGGTTTTCGCATGAAAACCCTATGGAGTTTGATATTCATGCGTTTCGTTACCATTCGTCCGCGCTGCGGTTTTGGGGCGGGACACCCAGTATTCTCCCCTTTGCTTGCGCAACCGCTGGCTTGAAGCTGCTGAATGAAATTGGAATGAGTACGATTCGAAAAACCAATCTTGATCTCAAAAATCAATTGCGGCGAGGGTTGACTTCTTTGGGATTAAAGGTTCTCACTCCGCTTGCAGAGCAAGAACAGGGAGGTACTTTAACCGTAATGTTTGAAAACCCGGCAGGGGTGGTCCAGCGGTTAATGAAAAGGCAAATTTCTGCGGATTGGCGCCCACATTACGGTGTGCGATTCTCGCCACATGTTTACAACACTCCACAAGATGTGGAGACTGTCGTGCAAGCTTTGACTGAGGAGCACGACACAAACTATGGCACCACCCAAAAAAACCATCCCCTTTAACCCATACCCCCTCAACCTCTGGCTCCTGTCGTAGAGCTTATTTACATCGCTCCAGGGGATGATTTTGTGACCTGGTATGGGCATTTAGGGAGATTAAGGCAGGAGAATATGTCCGCAGGGGATTTTTAAGTTGAAGCGAGCAGGACGGAAACTGCAATCGAGGGCAGCACCGGGGAGCATTGTTTTGGGCACTTCAAAGGTCAGTCCTTCAATGAGGGCTCCTGTTTCTTCAGTCGCCTGAACGTCGTCCATCGTCGCGCTGACAATCGATCCGATTGTAGAAACACCTTTCACTGCAAGTCGCATTTTCTGAGGTTGCGTTTCACCCGGAATTCCATAATCAAATACAGAAAGAACAGGTTTAATAGCATCAGTGCCTTCACCTAAATCAGAAATTTTAAGTTCCGTTCCAGCAGAAGAAACATAGGAACTAAAAGGCATGAGATGTGCCGCTTTGGTAAATAGAAAGAGTGACCATGCTGGGTAGCCTTGCGTCCAGCGTCTCGATGCTTCATCGACAAAGAATGTCGCTTTAACAAAGTTTGATAAATTCAGCGTTTTATCGGTGGACCATTCCCAATTCTCTGTGCCGTTGCGTGTCAGATCAAATTCCTCGAACGTTCCCAGGTTGGAAAGTGTGAGTGAACCCGATAATTTGGGCGCAAGCGTAGAAAGCTGCAGATCGATTTTTGCAATGCTTGTTTCTTCTGTGGCGCCTTTATCAACTTTTGTATTGACTAAAGAAACATCCAATTGAAGAAAGGAAACACGAATGCGTTGTGTTTGGTCTTTTGCGCAAATGGTGTGCGAATTGGCCCCTGCTAAAATGATTTCATACACTCCAGGCATTGTCGTGGCGAATGCATTGTCCGATTCAGTGACGCGCGGAGGAGTTTTTGCTGCGCCTCCCAGACGTGAAAGAAATGTTCCATTCGGGGCATAAATACTGGCAGCTCCACACAGCTGTGTGTTTCCAGGCGATGGATTTACGAGTTCACGGGATGTGGCGATATGAGTTGCCCAAGCAGGTTTTTCAACAAAAATTCTTTTCAACTGTCCTGCTGGAACAAGGACATCAGCTGCGTAATCTGCTGTTGTGGCCTCAGGGACAATGATAGTCACTGGTATGATGGCATGCCTCATCTTTCCATCAACTGAATCGACACTGATTTCTGCGGTATAAAGTCCGGGTTTTTGGAGGTCTTCCCAGTTTGGCGCAACATCAAGTTTCGAACCAGCTCGGGAAATCAAGAGGTCTTGCGGGAATCTGAGCCAATTCGATGTGGACGAAAGCTTCACATGATCTGCAAAGGCGCCCATGTCTGCGCCTGTCCAGTCTGCTGAGAATTCTGGAAGAATGGTCAGGTTGTAGACATCGCTCTTGCCCAAGTTTCCACGCACATAAATACCCCGAGTAGAAACGCCATTGCTGTTCTTGCGTCCATCCGTTGTGTATCGAACTGGAGTGAGTTTTTTTTCTGCAAGGCTCTTATAGATTTCAAAGGCACGCAGCAGTTTAGGAATGCCGTAACCTTGTTCTGTGTAGCCAAAACCCTCGATTGGAAGTGCGCTTTGCAGAATGGCTTCTTTAACAAGAACGCGATCGATTTTGAGACCCGATGCTTTGATCTGTGAAAGCAGTCGTGCAGTGAATCCAGCCAATGCGGGAGTCGCTGAACTGGTACCGCTAAAAGGCCTAAATCCTGCTTGGGCCGTGGCTGGAACGATTCCTGCAAGTGGACTCAGGATAAGAGGCCCTGAAGCCCCATCAACCCCAGGCCCGCGCGAGGAATAATTGACAACTCCGCCATAGGGCGCAAGGCTTCCAAAAGTTGTTTGTGCCATACGTGGATTTAGATAGGCAGCGACCGGAATACCGATGCTCGGATACACCAGGGCTCTGTTCATAGAACCAATCCCAGGGCCATTGTTACCTGCGCTAAAGAGGTAGAGCGCCTTTGTTTCTTTAAGCGTGCTTTCGAGAAATCTGCCCATGGCAACCTGTGACACAGGTGAGCTAAAATAGAGGCTGTATGAGAGGTTAACGATCTCCGAAAAGGTACCCGCCATTTTTAAATTTCTGCCGATTTCTGCAATGCTATAACGGCGTCCGCCATATTCATCTGCAAAATGAACGTCGACGATTTGCGCACCGGGCGCAACGCCGTCAAAGGATCTTCCGCCAATGCGATATCCCGCTGCAATGGCAGCAACACCTTCACCATGGGAGCCAAAGTCGTCTTCGGCTTCTGGAACGGTGAGAGTTAAGGTGCGCGGAGCTTTTTTGGAGCTGGCACAGGGCCGGATAGGATGATCGAGACCCGCACTTGGAGGAAGGATGCTCTCTGTGGCGTGAACGTCAAACCCAAGAGTTCGGCCATCGGAAAAACGATAAGATTTTGGATGCGCACTTGAAATCGGTGCAAGGGCTTCACTGGCTTCGATGAGATTATCGCCATTCACATCGATCAAGAGACGCGTTTCTGTTCCGGTTTGACTCGCAAATTCTACAAAGAGTGCTGGAATGGTGAGGCGATCATTTATCTTTCTTTTGTCGGCATCTGGAAAGAGTTTATTCCAGTCGACACATTCGCGCGGTGAGCGGGTCAGTTCCGGGTGAATTCCACAAGGCGTGATGTCGATTGGTGTGCTTACAGATGCAGACTGGAGTGCAGGAACCACCCCATCAGCTACTTTCCAGGCCGTGATTGCGGAAGCTGCATGTGGGGCCGGAATTTCGGCAGCACATGCCCCTGCACCCTCGTAAAGTGGGAATTGCCAAAGTGGGCTCGCCTGAATGCTGCGCGCAATTTTGGGCAAACCAGTTGATGTGGTGAGAAGTCCCGGTCTGTCGAGAGAAACGCCATCGTCTACGATTCCAACGCTGATGCCTCGGCCGTCCGCATCCGGATATCGCTCTTTCCATTCCGCAAGTCCAAATTCTTCTTTCCCAGAGAAAAGAAGGCCTTCATCAGGTGTAAAAGGTTGAGGCCGCTCTTCGGTAAGGTCGGAAACAAAGTTAACAGCCACTGCCGCATTCGGATTACTTGCGAGAATTGCTTTTTCGATCTCTTCGACTTTTGCAGCAGGCACATTCAATTCGGTAATCTGCGCGTTATCGCTTGTTACATAGGATTTTGCGGCCGCAGGGATCGCGGTGGCATTGGAAACAACGAGTGGAACCTTGGTTTCTGACCCTTGAGTTTCTTGAAGCGAACGGACATATTCTCGCTCTGACTGAGAAAGTGGAGCATCATTGACTGCCTTTGAAGCAGGAGCTTTAAAGCACCCGCTTGTAAATGCAAATACAAGCGTTGGAATACAAAGAAACAACCTTGTGGGCACGTTTTGCCCCACAAAATTATATTTAGATATACTCATTTAATTTATCCATATCAGAGGTTTGGCAATTGAAACTTTTTTCAAATTGCCTGACTGGTCAGTGAATGTCAATTATGAGAGGGTAACAGATCAAAAATCATTCTATTTTACCAAAAATGTTTTTAAGCGCATAATTGGCTGCTCACTTGCTCTTTAATCTTCGAACTCTGACTCCGTAAACGGCCTAGGAGTTGGAATGATAATTAGGGGTGAGCAGAGCGTGATATTATTGTGCTGCACAGCCGTAAGATAGGCTGAGCTTGTTGCAAAAATTTCGTCATCAGGGGACGAAGTGCCGAATAAGTTAACATTTATTTTTTCGCAGTGACGTAGAGTATTTGCTGGAAGTTGAATCGAGACATTGATTTGGCCATTGGGGGCAAGTGGTGCCATAAAGCTGCTGCCCGTTTTATCTTTGATTCCGACTTCCAGAAGATTTTGCACACACAATCCACTTCCCGAGCAAGCAGCTGACCTTCCCTGCACAGTAGTCCCCTGATTACGAACGAGCACATCAACGCGTTGGTGCGCGGGAGTAGGGAAGTCGCCCGTTCGGCTTGCTGCGACGTTTGTGAAGTTGATTCGTATCGCCTTTACATCTCGTGCACCTGCAAATGCAGTTGAACTTGCGAGCAAAAGAAAAAAGAGGGGCGAATAATGTTGAGCATTATTTTTCATGGCACGACTCCTCATGAGAAACTTAGGATTCTTTTGTAAACCTTGAACGCCTACGACTAAGGTAACGCTGAACCCTACCAAAGAAGGGCAATGGGTAAAATTCATATCCGTGTAACGGAGAGGGTATAATCTCATCGGGGGCGCGCCCTTAAATTGGCAATCGGATCCTGGATCTCTTCCTTGATTTCCAACATAAAAAAGCTCATTCGATAGCTGAATCCGATGCGCAACGAAGCCATGGCCCCTGGCGGGAAATTTAAAGCGGGCCAAGCATACAATCATCGCCTGTCCAAATTGTCTTTGTAATTTTTTTAGTTTTAATATCAATCGTGATTTTCTTGACCGGACTATAATCCGGATACTTTGGCTTGAAAGCTTTCGGCGGCTCAGCTCTCGTAGCGTATGTCCAGACGAAATGGGTCTTGTTTTTTAAGAGAACCGGATGCCAAGCAACTCCCTCCCGCTTCATTTTCTCATTCCCTGCTTTCCCCGTGCGCGTTACGTTCTTCAGAAAGCTGGGTCCACGTTTCATCCAGCGAAGGTTTATTCACTTTGCCGCCCATGGTTTCGTACGAAGTTCGCCACGCGCGGATGGCTTCGATGGCTGCGGCATCCATGGAATTGACCTCGAGTTGAATGCGGATGATGCGGCCATTTGGCAAAGATTGCAGGTGCTGCTGGAGGCGTGGAACATTTAGGAAACTGAGGGAGCCTGTGATTTTAATGTCGATTTCGGTTTGACGCTCAGTGATTTCGAATTCCATTTTGTTGAGCCGAAGGGCAAGAAAAGTAACCGAAAGTGCAAATCCAAAGCCAATTCCAAGGAGGATGTTGCCAAACACAACGCCTCCGATGGTGACCAAGTAAACAAGCCCCTCGCGGAATTTCCAAACGTTTTTAAATTCTCTGATTTTTATGAGATTGATTCCGACAAAGACGAGGAGAGCCGCCAAAACGGGAAGGGGAATATGGCGTAAAATTCCTGAAAATAAGGTTGCAAAAAGCAGGATCCACACGCCGTGTAAAAAGGCCGAAACCTGACTTTTGGCTCCGGCGGCCACATTAGCTGAGCTGCGAACGATCACTCCCGTGATGGGAAGCCCACCGCAAAGGCCCGAAACCATATTGCCGAGTCCTTGCCCGACAAGCTCTTTGCTGAGGTTTGCGCGCGGCCCCTGGTGCAGTTTATCGGTGGCTCGTGCACACAGGAGTGATTCGGCGCTTGCCACAAGCATCAACCCCAGAGCATCGGGTAGAAGCAGTGCGGCCTGATGCCAATCGGTGGGCAATTGAAAATGAAACCCTGTCCAGAGTTGCCCATCGATTTGCACACGGGGCACTGCGCTTGAAAAAAATAAAGAAAGAAGAGTTGCAATGAAAATGGCAATGAGGGGGCCTGGAATGAGAGGGATTTTACGCGCCATAAAACGATTCCAGAGCACAATCACTCCAATGGTAAGGGCTCCTAAATAAAGCGCTGAAGCATTGAGTTGAGCGAGTGTTTGGGGGATCTTTAAAAGATTATCGAAACCTGATCCGCCTGGAGAAGCGCCGAGCATGATGTGAAATTGAGAAAGAACGATAAGGATGCCGATTCCCGCAAGCATGGCATGGAGAATGGCGGGAGAAATGACGAGTGCAAGGCGTGCAAATCCCGAGGCTCCGGCAATCATTTGAAAGAGACCAGCGGCGATAACGATAAGGCAAGTGGTTTCAAAACCATGTTTTTGGATGAGTGCAAAGACCAGCACGGTAAGGCCCGCAGCGGGGCCGCTGACCTGCAGGGGTGCGCCCCCCACTAAGCTTACAACGATGCCCCCAGCGACGGCAGCAACGAGGCCCGATTCAAGCGGAGCCCCTGATGCCAAGGCAATGCCCAATGAAAGAGGTAACGCAACCAAAAAGACGACGAACGAAGCCGGAATGTCCCATTTGAGACGTTCAACAAAACTTTCGGGCATCTATGACCTCGAAGTACGAAGTGTCTCTTCCTGATTCGCAACTTCAAACTAATGAGTTTGCATGGACTTCGAAAGATAATACTCGTAGTTTCCTTCATAAACGCGCATTTCGCCATGATCGATCTCAAAAATTCTTGACGCAACTTGACGTAAAAAGTGACGGTCATGGCTTACAAACACGACAGTTCCCGCAAAATTCTTGACAGCGCTTAACAAAATTTCACGTGATTTGATGTCCAGATGGTTGGTGGGCTCATCGAGGACAAGAAAATTAACGGGCTTTGAAAGAATGGTTGCAAGAACAACGCGGCTTTTTTCTCCACCCGAAAGGACGGATATTTTTTTATGCAC
>JBIIEI010000212.1:0-3374 GCA_044237915.1 Silvanigrellaceae bacterium
ACGAGCTGGCTCCCAACGAGCTGGCTCCCAACGAGCTGGCTCCCAACGAGCTGGCTCCCAACGAGCTGGCTCCCAACGAGCTGGCTCCCAACGAGCTGGCTCCCAACGAGCTGGCTCCCAATGAGCTGGCTCCCAATGAGCTGGCTCCCAATGAGCTGGCTCCCAATGAGCTGGCTCCCAATGAGCTGGTTGCACAATTTGAAGTTAAATTGAGTCAAAATCCTTCATTCATGAAATCATCTGATTACAGTTCGGTACTCAATCTTTTTCCACATCAGCCGCTCTTACTTGACTTTTCAAAAACAGAGGAATGGGTCCAGAACTTTCTCCTGAAATCTCATGGAATAAAGAGATACTTACCAATTAAGTTATATATTGAAGTCTACAAAAGAGCTCAGGTGCAGGAAACTGAGATCGTGTGCATGAATCGTCAGGACTTGGCAAAGTCACTCCAAACAAGTTCAAATAGTTCAGTAACTCGAGCAGTTCGGTGGGGTGGGGAAATGGGTTTCTTTGACTGCGTTTCCTTAACTTGCCGAAAAGGAAATTTAAAGCCTGGAACTTACTTCAGAGTTAGGTGCCCTTGGATGTGATTTTCGCTTAAGAGATTTAATATTTGAGGCATTAAATAAGTGGATCAAAGAAAAATAAGCTTTAAAGAAGCTGCATTGTCTGGCTTCAAAACGCAGGTGCAGTTAAGAAAAACGATTCTGGCAAATATAGGAATGCCCCAAAATGGACCTTCTAACGAGCTGGCTCCCAACGAGCTGGCTCCCAACGAGCTGGCTCCCAACGAGCTGGCTCCCAACGAGCTGGCTCCCAACGAGCTGGCTCCCAACGAGCTGGCTCCCAATGAGCTGGCTCCCAATGAGCTGGCTCCCAATGAGCTGGCTCCCAATGAGCCAGCTAACGCAGTGAAAGTGTTAAAAAAATTTCAATAACTCTCTTGCTTTCTAGTTAACCCTAGCTCATATTTGAAAGAGCAAATTCCTGCTAGAAGTTGCAACTTTTTAAACAATGCGAAGAATATTTTTTCAGAAAAAACAATCAGGAGAATCGGATGGTCTGATTTCCAGCAGGTATATACATCTGCCTCGGTAGCTTAAAAATAGAAAAGCCTAGCTGCTAGTAACAGATAGGCTTCAAAAATCGGTGCTTTTCGAAGGGCGCCACAAAGCTGCTTTCACAACTTCATAAGGCGACGTTACCACAAAAAATTGTGGTTTGTATAGAGCGTTGCCAAAAAGGCCCAGTCGGTGATGCCTCATGCATTCTTTTCTCAGGTTCTTGCTGGCTTTTTCTACTTTATAGGAAAGGCCAGCTAATGCAGGCTGCACAGAGCCTCCCTACAAATAAAAATGCATCGGGCCGCTATGGGTATAAATCCTGGGCACACAATCCTCAGGGTGAGCGTGTTGCTCGACCCTATCAAGGCAAAGACCCGCGCGTTCACGCAGACCTCGTTTCCAATAGCTACCGTAACGTAGATGGCGTGCAGACAGTGTTTGGAGTTGTGTTCGATTTCGATGCCCACCGCGCGCACGACTGTTGGAAGAATGTAGAAGGCAAGCTCGACTGGGATATGATTTTTCCAGCTCTCCAAAAAGAGATTCCTGAAGTTGCCAATTTGATCTGTTACGCGGTTCGCAGCACGGGGGGCAAAGGGCTAGGCGTGGTGATGGCTATTTCTCCATTGCCCCTCATTCCGTCGACCGTAGGAAATCAGCAATCCGTTCTCAGACTCCAGGGGCGCCTTCTTTCTGTTTTTGACAAAATGGGACTTGGTGCGGATTTTGGAGCCCGTGGAGTTTCTCGCGACCTTCCCAATTTTAATAATCCAGAGCGCTGTGTTTACCGCAATACAAAGCCGCTGCGTGAGCTTGAAGTCACTCGCAGGCCCGTAGTTACCTTGCTTCATAAATTACTGAACGATCGCGATAGAGCTGCCCGCATTTCCGAACGCATCTATAATGATGAACGAGTAGAAAAAGGGCTCGCCAAATTAGTTTTGTGGCTTTTAGGTGCAGCAAACTTTGATCAAGTTTGGCAATTAGACGGCCAAACTTATGAGAAGAGATTTAAATGCACTCCCTACCTGTCGGGATGGTCATTGAGTGCAACGATGCGTGAGTTGTGTACTCTGACAGGGATTTCCGAAACATTTTTGCGCAAGTATTTGAAGGATCCTCCCAAATGGCTCAAATCTGAATACTTTGCAAACGAAGGGTGGAACCTAAGCATACCCCTTTCCAAAGACGTTCCCTGGCTTCTTGATCGATCTCTGTACCTTTTGCAAAAAACACAACAACTGAAAGGAAAAGTTTCCTTCAATCCCGCTGAGTTCTTATTTCCCTCTTCTGTTCCAGATGGAGAGCGTAATGCCTGGATCGTTCAGCTTGTTTTAACCTATAAATGGGCAGGCTACGCACTCGAAACGGCGCTTGAAAAGGTGAATCTGCGTTTATTTGCAATTCCTGGCAATGAGACCTCCCGGAACTGTAAACAAGTCAAAGCTATTGTGCGCTCCATTTACCGCCGCTTCCCAGAAAACCACGGCGTGCTCGCGTGGAAAGATCTGCCAGAGTGGGTTCGAAACGATGAAACTTTTTGCTCACTTTTTAAGCGCACAACTACTAGAAGGGGTATAACCCCTGTGGCTTTTTTGAAGAGCAAGAGTGACGGCGAGGCTGTGCAAGAGTTTTCTGGTTCGGAGAGAATGGAGTTTATTTGTTTCAATCCTACTTCCTTATGCCATGAACCTCCCCGTGAGCTTCAAAAAGAGTTGCCTGAGCTTTCCGTAAAAAACGTGAACTTTGGAAGTGTTAATTTTTTAGATCACACTGAGACGAAAGAACATCTGAAAAGTAAAACGTTATGGGTCGTTCGGCATAAACAGCGTATTGCTATATTTGATAACGACAAAATGATCTTATGTATGACCAAAAAGCACTACAAAGCTTCAAGAGTTCTTGAGTTTCTTATGCAGTCAGGACAGGCTTATTTTGGAATGAAACTTAAGTTGATTTCCCCTCGAATAACGAAACAACGAGTACTATTTGAACAAATCGATCGAACCGAAATTGTGCTGCATGCCGAACAGATTTGTGGCCGAAAAGAAACGAAGAAAGATGCATTGAATCGTTGGCGAGAATCCAAAGGAGTTTCTTTTATTGTCACTCAATCCCATGGGAACGAAGACTTTGAGGTGCCATTTTGATGGTATGTGTCTTGGGAAACACCGCTGCTCGGGGTCCCGGGCTCTAACTTGCGAAAAATTACTCTAAGCGATACATATGTTATTAAAATATGTATCAAATGGGGTTTTTGATGGATGCTACCGAAAGCAGCGAGAGGAAGCGCAATCGATCCAGGAA
>JBIIEI010000116.1:0-12251 GCA_044237915.1 Silvanigrellaceae bacterium
CAGAGGCATTCTTGCCATGGAACTTTGATAAAACCCTCCAAAACCTGATGGCTTCACAAACCCCCGTACTACCCATCTTATAACGCTGGGAATAGCGCGTCCAAATGATTTTTCGGGAGCTCACGTGGTGGTGCAGTTGAAAATCAAAATAGTCGGTTTTCACCTCGGGATCTTGGGTATTATTGGAAGTCTCTGGCACGTTGGCAAATGTTAGTGAGCCCGACAGATATTCGGAATCTATTCCTATTCCAAGACGAGGTTTATTGCTGGGAGCAAACGAGCGTTTTGCATCGTTTTGTCCATTGAATGTGAGCTCTACCCATGGATAATCAAAGAGCACGCTGAAGCCGATATAAGGAGGGAATGCCTCAATTTTCTGTGCCAGCGCACAGAGAGGGAGTGAGGAGAGGAAAAGGAAAACGGCGATTCTCATCCATATGTTCAGGTTAATGACAACCGGTCTCAAAATTCACCTCTTCCACAGGAGTATTGGTACCACCAATTTTCTGAGACGTAGTCCACCGAACTGCAATATCCAAGTACAGAGGGCTGCTTCAATAAATCGACGATAGCGTCGTTTTCGGCCCCTACCGCTTTTTTCATGGACCAATGCGTCCATTGCAAAAAGTCGGCAGGGGCACTCAGCCTCGCTTTCGTCTGATTTCTTGAGATCAGCCTGGTGAGTATTTTTTGAAGAAATAGAGAAAAAATAAGGCCTGCGATATATAGATTTAGTGTGAAGTAAGTAAATATAAAACAGGCTGACTTTATGAATATCACAGTTTCTTCCTATTTGCGAAAGATTCAGTCCATTGCAGTCATTGATTCCAATCCCAGGCGAGGAGAAAAAATAGACTTCAACCCTCCGAAAAAAGCACGTTATAAAGGCCGCACTGAAGCCGAACGAGTGAATTCTAACCTTAAAGATGACTATGGTGCACGATATGTTTGTGTGCGTGGTGCTACAAAAGTAATGTGCCATCTGATGTTTGGAGTGCTTGCACTGACAGCATTTCGACTGCTGACACTTACAATTTAAATGGGTCCAGAATTCTAGGACAAAAAAATTAAAATTGAGCGACTATTTATTGTTCGCAATGGGCTCGTATTTAAAAAATTCAAACTGCACGCTCTTAAATATTTCGTCAGGGCGAGGTGAGAGCAGGGCGCAGCGGACGCATTGGTCCGTGAGGAGTGCCGAATCTGATGCGCAACGAAGCCATGGCCCCTGGCGGGATACTTAAAGCGGGCCTTGAACTATTGTTTCCTTACCAAATGGATTATGCAAGGGAGACCTCACTTTGAGAACAGGAATATCCCCCTTTGCGAGTCGTTCGGGTTTAACAGCCGAGAGCCTTTCGAGAGCGCGTGTGACCTGAGAAAGTGTCGTCAAATTTCCTCTTCCCACCTTTGAAAGTTCATTTATCCAACGCTGTGCATTTTTATCCAAGTCAGATCCTGGAATCAGTCGTGCTTCAGCCACACCGTATGCACATTCTTTGCGCCAATTGAGAAGGTCTTTGTGTGCTGATTCAAAGGGTGGGAGCAGGTGTGCTCGTGTCAAAGAGGCGCGGGGCCCTTGAACGGCGTGATGGGGAATGATTCCCGTGGTTGCAAAGGTCAGGGGAAGTTTGTTTTTTTGAAACGCTTGCCAAATAAATTCTGCCTCCATGCGCTGTGGGGCCTTTCCGTGATCCAAAAACACAACATTGTGACTCGAAAACTCCTGATAAAAGTTTGGAATCATGCCTGCAAAACTCTCTGCATCAAGGAGCCAATTGATGGTCATTCCCCGTTGTTTTAAGGCGTGCGAAAAGGCTTTGAGGGTTGCTTCGGATGCTCCGTAGGGTTCAAGTAACAGGGCAGTGGTACAGCCCGAAGCAAGTCGGGGAACGGTTTGGCTTTCTCCAAGGAGTGAGTTCATCAGTTTCTTCACAGCACCCACCGACACAGAGTCTGTCGGTACAATTCCAAGGAAATAAGCAGCACCTGCTCCATGGAGAGAACTCCCAAACCAACTGCTTGTGCGCGCATTACGGGCACTGCTTGAAATAAGGCGGTGCGGAGCTTTAATTTCATACGTTAACTGATCTTCAAATTGCACAGAAGAGTATTTTGCCCCGATGCTGCGGCCAAGTCCTGCCTGCTTCAAGAGGGCGGTGAGGGATGCTGATTGTTTGGTTTGTTCCGTCATTGCTGGGGGCAGGGGGACTGCCTCAGGAAATTCAGAAAAAATGATTTTTCCTCCTTTTGTAATCCACTGGAGCACATGTTCTGCGATGGGATTTCGAATAAATCGGGCATCGGGAACAATGAGGATATTTGTTTTTGCATTGAGTTGTGTAACGAGGGAGCTGTCATCTACAAATTCTGTGTCGAATTGTGATTGTGCCAGAAAGCCTTTCCATGCCGTAACAGCGGCATCGTAGGCGGTACTTTTGCGGAAAAATGCATTTCGTGCTTGGGAACTTGACCATAGAACAATGCGGCCTTTTGCAGCGAAATGGGCTTTGGGAATGCGAGAAATATCGACAGTTACTGTTTCGTTCTTTGGCTTCGATTGTGCAGCAAAGGCCTGGGCAGCTTTTAAAGTCTCGCTCCAAACCGACCATTGATGAGGAGAAAGTTGTTCAGCTTCTCCCTGAAATTGAGTCACATTTCGAGGCAGGGCTGCAGGAAACCAGGCTTCAGGCCATTCTTGCAGAAAAATATGTTGTCCTTGGCCAACAACTCCGACACTTGCCACCGCCATATCTTCGCGCTCGGTACGAGAAGCAGCACGCAGGCTGAGCCAAATGAGAGTGAAGGACACCGCAAAGATGGGAAGTGATGTGGCAGGCCAAAAAGGTTTCTGACCCTCTGCAGAGGATGCGCACAGGGTTTGCACGATGGATGCAATCAAAGCAATCGTAAAGCTTGCAAGCAGGGCTTCGACGAAGTTTCCAGAGTCGTGAAAGGAGTCGAATGGATTTCTATCCAATCGTTGAGCGACGATGCTCTCGAAGCTCAGACGGGCCGAACTGTTGAGCCCTTCCAATGCGATACGTGCACTTTGCGGTGAAAGTCTAAAGAAACGAAATTGTTTAGCATCAGCGTGAACCGAAATGCCCTTTAAACTGAGGTCGCTAAATGAATAAGGAGCGACAAAAGTTAACGAAACATCTTTCAGTCTTTCAGGTGGAGTCAACCAAATTTGATGTGCGGAGTCTGCCGACAGAATGACTTCAGAAATGAAACGCTTTCGTTCGGCAAAGCCTTCGGGAGAAGTAAGCCAAAGGGGCTGTTCCAAGAGTTGAGTTAAGAAAGAACGAAGGCCTGCGCGGGGATCGCGCAGTTTTAAAGGAGGAAGAATGAGCCTTGAAATTTCAGCGCAAGGAATTTTATGACTCAGAGTTTCCAGAATTTGAGAAAGCCCTGCCTCGGATGTGGCAACCGATAACCTTTCTGTCGTCTTTTTTAAATCTCGAATCGCAATTCGATGGGTTTCTTCCGTTCCGGCACAAGCGGCAGATTCTTCTGTTACGGAAAACTCTTCCAATTCTGTGGGAAGCAGAACGTCATTTTCCTGCTCTTTGCCATCGATGGAATAAAAGGGAACTCCGAATTCTGCCAGAACCGAAGCCTGTTCGCCGTTGGTTGGAATCAGTGTTAGAGCTTCCCTAGCAGCACCCGGAAAAATTTCTAAAGCAACGCAGGTCTGTCCATTAACAAGGCCCTGGAGGCACAGTTCTTCGGGAGAAGGCTCCTCGGCACCCTGAGAAAAACCGAGGGCAACCACATGATGTGCGGTGTCTGCAAAATGAAATGCAAGGTTTCGACCGTGGGAATCTTGAGCGAGTGAAGTGCCTTCGCCATCGAAGAAGACCGCTGCATTTCTAAAGGAACAACTGCCGCTCGAAAACGGGAACGGCTTGCTGCGAACCCAGCAGATGCGCTTTTTTGAAGCGACTTGTTCATGTTGCAAAGAATGAACAGAGACTCCATTTTTTTTGAACCAACTGTGATGTGTGGGATGTAAGCCTCGTGAACCATCGAGTATGATCCAACCCATGTGGTTTTTCCAGCGCGCAAAAAATTCTTCGAGAGTGCCCGAAGATGTACTTAAATCAAAGAGTGGAGGTTTGGAGTCCTGCGCTTTGCCAATCAATGCAATGCGACCTTTGCCGATGTTGTGTGGAATTCCAGGGTGATTTCCTGCGAATTTAGAAATATAAGTGCGCTGATAAATCGAAAATACGACCGTGGCCAAAGTTGCGCAACTTAAGACGACTGCAAGCGCAGAACGCCATCGAAAGGGTGTTCTGCAGGAGAAATACAAAGTCATGAGCGCGGCAAAAACAGAAATGCTCAACAAGAGGATGATGAGAGGTGAAAAATTCATCATTTTTTAACCTCACCAATGCGATGGAGTTTTCCCCAATTCATTTGAATGCCAAGGACTTCTTCGCAAGAGGAAAGCAGTTTTATGATTTCGAGAAAAAATGCATAACTGAAGCGATTCACAACCGCGAAAAAAACGAGTTGAGTGGACCATCGAAGATCAGATAAAGATACAAGGACCGTAGAGAGATCTAAAAGTGTCAATTGAATAAGCCACATTGAAAATAGACTGAAATCTTGAGTGTGAGCAGTGTAGAAGAGCGAAAGAGCTGCCAAGAAAATGTTGAGAAAAGGGAGTAACAAAGATTCAAGAAAAAAGTAACAAATAAGCATCCATGCAACGGGTTGCGTAACAGGATGCCTGAGTGCTCCATAGTGTTTCCGCAGCGCCTGTAGAATTCCACGATTCCATCGATACCGCTGTTTTATCAGTGAAAGTAAGTCTTGGGGTGCCTCGGTTCTGACTTCCATTTGTGGTTCAAAAATGACGCTGTGTCCTGCGATAAGCAGGCGCAAGGTAACATCGCAATCTTCTGCAAAAGTATCCGCTGCATATCCGCCCAGCTTTTGCAGTGTTGATTTTCGAAACAGCCCCGAAGGTCCAGGTATGATCGTAACAAGTCCAAAGTAACTTTGCGCAGACTTAAAGAAGTTGAGCCCTATCAAATATTCAAGCGCTTGAAACTTCGTAAGAGCGGTGTGTTGATTCAAGACAAAGACCGAGCCGGCAACGGCACCTACCGAAGAGTTTGCCACAAGGTGACGAATTCCCATTTTGAGGGCTGCTGGCGCAACCAAGGAGTCTGCATCGATACAAAAAACATATGAAAATTTTGCCTGTTCTATCCCAAGATTTAACGCGCTCGCTTTTCCACCATTTTTTTTGCACAAAACACGAACGTTCCCTCTTTCAGAGGCTGCTTTTCTTGCATAAAATGCGGTGTCGTCAGTGCTTCCATCATCAATGATAAGAATCTCGTAATGAGGATAATCAATTTTACAAAGCTCTTCAATGCAGTGCTCAATAACGGTCCCTTCATTAAAGGCTGGAACGAGAATTGAAATAGGAGGAAAATCGGTCGGCATCTCTGTTGAATCTCGTTTTACTTTTTCGAGGCCCGCGAAAAAAATCATTAAAAAGTGGCGAACAGCTAAGAGCAAAAGGTACGAAATAATGCCCATATTCACCATGCCCAGAAAGCCTGATGACGTCAGGCGAGGAATGGTTCCATAGGTGAATGCCACAACTGTGAGGGCTGCAAAAAAAACTCCTAAAAAACATCTAAAAAGCCAAGAAAATAAGACTTGCAGTGACATCTTTTAGCGCCTCATTTTATTGTATCAACAGTCAACCATGATAATTCCATATTGATTGAATATTCTCGATAGATGGAACGACCCTGAGATCCCCAATTGTTCAAAAAACGCGCATTTAATTGTGCAAGCAGCGTGTCGGTGAGTGGAAATGCACCACCTGCTCTCAAACGAAGGAAATCTCCCCGGCTGACGGCAGGGGTCCTTGGGTTTTCAGTCACTTCGCCTGGGTAACTTTTTTCCCAACTCAAACCATAGTCTGTTCGGAAGGAGCTTGAGGCTTTGGAATTCAATTTGCTCACATGTTCTATCCCAAGATAGCCCAGTGAACTCTGCTTTGGGGAATAATAAAAGGGGGATCGTTGATTGTGAAACTCCAACTCACCTCCAAATATTGCAGCAACCTTTTGAAAAGGAGGGAACTCCAAGAGGGGGAGTTTCACTTCGCCTTCGTGATGATGAAATGCTTTTGACTTATCGGTGTTTCGGAATTCATAGCGGTACAACACATTTTGTGAAACCTGAATGCTTGCAAAAGCAGTTGTGCGTGCCACTTCGAGATCTGAATCTGGAAGAAAATTTTCTGGAGCCAAAGAGAATTTTTTTATTCCAAGACTCAATCGACTGTTACTGGAAAGTGCGGATGTGAGCATGGCTTCATAGGTCAGCAAACCCGATTTTATGGCAAAGAAACCAGCCCTTCCCACGATCTCGAAATTGGCACCGAGGGAATGTTTTGCAGAGATTTCTGCATGGGCTCCTTCAAAATTTTTGCGTCCCTGGGATTGCTGCGAAGAAATGCGGTGCCCTTTCGCCCACAGGGAGATAAAATCTGAAGTCCAGCCTCCATAAAGGGAGTGCACTCGAAAGGCGTGGGACTCTTGCCCTGGAGAAAGGGCTGTGAATCCTTGATATCCGCCGACAACGGCACTTGAGAAAAGACTTTCCCTTCGTTCGTGATTTTGTATTTGGGTTACGTTATCAGTGGAACAGCGCTCTGCAGCCAAGAGCCCCTGTGTTACTTTTTCCTGCAAGGCCTTGCTTGTTTTTTTGAGTTGCAACGCTGAAAAAGCCGATTTTCCAAGTGCGCATTTTCCCTCCCAAATAAAGGTATAGGCTGATTCAATTTCAACTTCGACGTCGTCTGGTTTGAATTTTAAATAGACTGTGTAGTATTTGCGGCCCTCGGAATTTTCTCCTCTGCGGACAAGCGAACGTGACAGGATGAGCAGTGACTCCGCATCTTGGGCATAACTCTCTTCACCACTGTTTACTTTCTCTAACAAGGGTTCATACTGACCTTCAGTAGCTGCAGCAAAGATCTGATCTCTTTCACTGAGGTTATTCTTTTTTTCTGTTTTGAGATCAAGTTCTGCACCTTTCGCATAATCACCACGTGCACGATAATAAAAAGATAACCACATCTGCGCTTCGTTACGGTATTTTTCGCAGTCTAACAATTTTACGCCCAACTTTTCTGTGTTGGGGTTTAACGACTGTGCCGATGCTCTGAGAGCATCCATTTCCGCTGATGTGCATGCATAAGAGAGGCGCACGGGTAGACAAATCACACACAGGACTGCAAGCAGAAGAGAAGTGCAAAGATTCATTTTAAGGCACCCCAGCTCGAATGAAAATCAGCGTTGTCGCCCCCAAGCCGCCAGAAGGCGATGGGAGTTTTAATTCCCTTTTTCCGAATCATTTTGAGCTTCGTTGATAGAGATTCTGGTGTATCAAATGCAATGGCCTCACCGTCGCCTTTCCAGTAAAAAACTCCGTCAGCAAGAGCAGTGTTGGAGCGAATTTTCCACTCTTTATCGGTGCGAATTGTCTCCATCAGTTCCACTCCAAGCTTTGCAGTGCCCTGCCAACTGACTTTAGAATGGGGGGGATCCTTCACTTTATCTTGTTTTGCAGTCGTTGCGTTTATTGTTGATGTTAATTTTTTCCAGTGATAGCCATAAGTTGGCAGCGCCAAAATCAGCCGATATTCTTTAAAAATCGAACTTGCGTAGGTTGTTACATTTTCGATCCAATGAGACGGTGCGGTGGGGCCAGGCTCGCTTTGCGACCAAGTATAGTCATATGCCATCACGACGGCGTCGACAGGTTTTTGTGCAATTTTGTCCCAACGTTGAAATTTGTTACCCTCGAAACCTGAGTGGGGTCCGGTCTTTGCATGAAGTGAAACCGAAATTCGAACGTCCAAGCCTTTGAGCGTTGCAACACAATTGTCGAGAAATTTTTCGAAGAGTTCTGCTGCTTCCGGATCGAGCGACTCCAGGTCGATATTGAGTGCTGTCCAGCCTTCTTTTTTGCTCAGTTCCCTCAGTCTTTTTAAGACTGCGTCGGGCTTCTTTAAGAGCCTCATTCCCAGTTGTGCATCAAAACCTTTTTCGGTTGCATTGTGTAAAACGGGCCCGATACGCGTCATTGGCGAACGCACGGCCTTTCGAAGCGCTTTCATGGCTTCTGTTTCCGTGAAGGTTACGGATTGTGCGTCCTGAGCAAGGAGAAGATTTTGCATCCAAATGGTGTCGAGATTGTGTACATTTTTCAAGGTTGATTCAATGGTTTTAGGAGAATCCCATTCTGCAAGCCAGCCCGAGAATTTCTCTGCATGGGCTTCATGCGAAAAAGTAAACAAAAGAAACAAGGTCGATATTTTGTAAAACTTGAGACTGAGTAATTCCTTTGCGCTGCGAAAAAAAAATCGAAACATGGGTGTACTTTCATTCTTAGAAATTTGAAAAATAAACGGTGTATTTGTTGGGAATTTTACGGAACATAGCTACCAATTGCCCACAGGATGTCTACTACACTTATGAGTGGAGGAACAAAGTTATGTTTGTAGAAAATCTGAATCGAATTCTCTCTCTTCTGATCTATTTTTTTATGGTAGGAACATTTATTTTTACGGTTGTTCTGTATGTCGTTTATAAAATACGAGAATCTAAGAAGAGCACGCCCAATATGCTGTTGCAAGGATCGCGCATGGAGTCTCTTCCACCTAAAGCCATTCTCAATGTTCAGCATGTTCAATCCTCTCAAACGCAAAATGCCAACGCCCGATAGTGACTCAAAAAATGTCACTCTTGAAATCGTTCAAGGGCAAAAGTCAGAATTTGGCCTGGAGCCAATTTTTCAATTTCTAAGCGGAGAATTTTCGCGTCTTGCGACGTTTCACTTGGAGTTTTGGAACTTAAAGAGCGCGGTGCGCTCTCCATTTTTGAGAGTTCCTTCAATTGCCAAGCCTGGGCCTCCGTCATTCTCAACACGGCATTTTTCAATTCCTCTGTTCCGGTATTTTGCAGTGTGACAAACCATTTTGAGTCTTCTTTCAAAGTCTGGACACGCACTTGAGAGCGATCAGCCCACCATTTCACACTCTCTGAAAGCGTGACAAACTGTGCGCCTTCATTTTTCAGCTCAGTAAGGATGCTTGAGAGAATGGAACGATTCCTGGGGGCGCCCAGAAACTGCGTATGAATTGTGAGATGACAAGCGCCTTTCAGACTCCATAATTGCTTGCAGGCTTGCAGATAGTTGGCAACAACGCGTTTCTCGGGCTCAGGTTTGGAAGGATCGTGCATTTCGATATCATTCAGCACAGAGGGCACAACAACGATTTGATGAATGGCTTGTGCGCCAAGCCAAGTTTGCCAGTCGCCCAGGATTGTTCTGAGCGTATCAGTACTGAATTGTGTGGCTAAATACGGTTCAAGTCGGTCGGCATAGGGGTCGCCAATGACAAAATTTACGGGGCTTCGCGCAGCGGCCGCAAGGGTATCCGCGTCGGCATCTTGCGCTGTTGTAAGATATCCCAATTCACAGCATTTCTTTTTTGCAAAGGCGTCTTCAGATTCTGCTTTGAGTCCCGATTTTTGTAAAAAAGAAGCATGTGTGGCAGACCATCGTAACATGTCTTGGCGTTGACTTAGGTAGTCCTTTCCAGCTTGACTTGCATGATCAAAAGCTCGTGATCCAAAAGCAGTCCTATTTTTGTAAAGCTGAAGCGTTGTCGATTCCTGGGTGAGCGACTCACTTGAAGTGGGATAAAATGTGACAGGGATCTTCTGGGCGCTGAGGATCTTCATTACATTTTCAGCGTTCAAAAACTCGTACTCTGCATTGACGCCCAGGGTTGTCGTAGCCTCTGTTCCGCTTGGCCAAGGCTCAAGTCCAACGACAGGTATGCGTGCCAAATGAGCGATGAGGCGTTGTTTCAGTAATTTCCAATAATGTTCATACAAGTAGTGGCTTTTTCCGTAGAGTTGAGCGGGAAGGGAGGTCCATGCCACCCGGCCTTTCGCAAACGACCTCATCAGGAGTGAACTGGATTGCGATTCATGGAATGGAAGGCCACTGGATTGAACGGCGATCCCTTCTCCTCCCATGGTTTGGGCAAACGAAAATGCACCATCGGATCTTTGCTGCCATGACTGCCCGAGGTTCAATTTCAGGCCTGCAGGAAAACCTCCAAAAGTAAGAAACTCGCTTCCGAAAACAATGCTCACAGGTGTGTCGGATTCAATATTGTGCCACTGTTCTACGCCAAATATTCTGCTTGCATGCTTATCATTCTTCGACTTTGTGGCACCAATATAGAAAAGCCCGCCCCCCTTTTGGAGGTGATTTAAAGTCTTTTCCCAATCACGGTCACTCAATGAATTGAGAGCGCAGACCAGAAAAATGCTGTCCAAAGATTCCTGTCCTTTTGCATAGGGACGCGATACGATTGCACCCATTTCCTGAAGTTCAGAGGCCCAAGCAAGGCAATCGGGTGCGGCATCTGCGGGAAAAAGCGCGACAAAAGGGGGTAAATTCATCGCTTGAACTGAAGAGTAATGCAGAGCTGAAAGCGTTTCTTCTGAAGCGGCTTGGAAAACCGTCGCCTTACCGTCTGAACGAAGTTTGATTTGTGTAATATCTTCGCTTGAATTTTCCTGGGCGGTCGTAGGATTTTTTTTTGAAATAAGCTTAGGAGAAAAAACAGATTCGACATTTTTCTTCCACAAGGCAGTCCAAATATTTGTTACTTTTTTATCACCGATGACGCGAAAACTCTGTGTGAGCGTCACAAGGAGGCTCAAGGTGATGAAGAAAGACAGAAGATTGCTATACAAAATCTTTCGCAGCAGGGGTTGCGTATGCGACTTGCCCATCAAGCTATTTCCAGCGAGGTGAGCAAACGCAATTCCAAAAGTCACCAACGTAACGCCAAAAAGAAGTGTGGAAAGAAAAAGGTCTACGCGCATGAGGGATCCTTTTCATACCAGAGGACGTCACGGTTATGAAAGATTTCCTGAATAGGATCAAGCTCATCCTATGGGGTATGAATATAATCACTCGACAAGTGCTTACATATCTGTTCAAACTCGGGACGTTTTCGCGAAAACGTCCCGATAATGCGCAATTTTGCATTTCAAAAATGAAATCTAAATAAAATTTTAAGAATTATTGCAAAAATGAAACACTTTTTGATTCAGGAATTTTTCTTCAAGTTAACATATCTGCCGCCGGCCGGATTTTCTCCAAAGAGAAACTTGGCGACACCGTTATTAAAGTTCTCAATAGATGGAGCGTAGTTATTTGCTTCTGTCCCGTCGGCTTGTACAAGATCCTTGCCCCACGCAAAAGGAAGCCCATCGGGATCGGCACTGATCGAGCCTCCCGATCTTTTGAATTCATTGTCATTCGTGTAAAGATGATTTGCGAGATTAAAGGATTTTGAAGCCAAAATAGCTGCAAAAGTAGAGCTTGTATCTGCTCCTTTAATACCTCTGCCTGTGTCACACCCGAAAACAACGATGACTTTCTTTTGCGTCTTTTGGATGGCAGTTGCCAAAATATTGAAACCAATTGCAAGTTGTCTTGCTGCTTCAACGGTATGTATGGCATATCCCTTTGGCAAGGAAGGCAATATGGAAGTCGGCATATCGAAGACATTGGTGTTGAGATCAGATGTGTTAATGAACAGGTTGTAATTTTTGCAGAGGTCCATGCCATCGAGCATCTCGGCGACAAAGGAACACTGTGCAAGAAATCCGACGGGAGCCCCCACGTCTGGTTCAGACAATGCAATGGTGCCCATGGCGAGATTGTAGGGAGTTCTCTGCGTCGTCATGGGAATCAGAGATCCAAAAACCGGAATTTTTTTACGAATCGTTTCAAGGGCACTTTCTTGCGTCTTTCGCATGGTGGCAATGTCCTTAAAATTGGATAGCCCATCGAGAGTACCCAAGAACATGCCCTCAAGACTTTGTGTCGATGTCGGCTGATATCCCGAACTGAGGGACTGCTCGAGCCGGTTTACAAAGTCCACCAGCCGTACAGGCTCAACTGCGAGGCCCCCTTTGTCATCAACGACGGCATTGTATGCTGCCGACGAAACCGTTCGTCCATTGTCAAGACACGTAATTCCAAAGGGACTGTTTTGGTTCAGTTGAAAATGGAAATCTGCAACTTAAACGAACATAATGTCTCCTGCTAAATTTTCTTGTTTACAATCTGAATCTTGAGAAGACGATAAAATTTCACTTTTCAAGCTACTCCCT
>JBIIEI010000039.1:0-43214 GCA_044237915.1 Silvanigrellaceae bacterium
GAGGAAACCTGTCCGCAGACAGTAAACCCAATGAGTTCCCCGCCCCCAGTTTAATATATTTTTTTACAAATTGCTTAAAATTAGAGCACCAAAATTCCTGCTTCACATGGAGTCAGGAAGGGGTGCTTTGAAGTTCGCTCCTTCGACAAGTGGATAGACATCTGAAGCCGTTGAAACGGCATCCTTGCCTTTCGAGCCTGCAGACACCAGTGAAAAGCTAAACTCTAAGGCACCCTGGCAAGATAAGTTCACAACATCCTGCGGCAGCTTTTCAACGATAAAAACTGCAGAGTCGGTAGATGCTTTTGAATCATCCGCATTTTTTTGCTTGGCTAGTTTTGGTTTCTTATCATTTTTCAGAGGCGTGCTCTGAGAACACGATAAAAAGCAGGACGTTAGTGCTAAGAGCAGAATGTTTTTCCGCAAGAATGGCATGTCAGTCCCTTGATAGAAATGGTGATCTCATCAGCTACAAAGTGCAGTATCGGCAAACGGAGTTTTTTCTTGAGGCATCCTACTTCACAAACCAAATATTTCTGATAAGTTTGTCTTCAACCTCATAAATAGCGATGCATTCCTTAACAGAATTATCCAAAAATCCTGTTAAATATTCCCTGTCGAAAGCAAATTTTCCGACCGAAGTTCTTTCGAGAATCTTACAGTACACCTTACTTTCTTTGATAAAAAAACCTGCGTACCGTTCGTAGAATGCCTCCTTTGTAAAAATCTGAGGGGTTGGGTCGGGAAAATTGTAAATGGAAATCGGAAAAGCGTAACAGGCACAGAAAGCGTCGATGTCTTTTGCATTGTAGGCATCCAGTTGCATCTGCGCTAACAGTTCAGGCTCATTTCTGAATGTCATGATTATCGTCTCCTGCAAAAAGTCATTTCAAAATGTTCATAAAACTCAAACATAAGTCAAAGAGATGTAAGCAGACTTCCTGTTTTCGTCCAATGTCAATTTAACATCACTCCTCAAAATTACTTGCAAAGCTCCGAAATCATGCTGCTTGAGAGACTTCAGTAGTGAAAGAGGGGACGATGTCACAAAATACACGTGATCGAAGAGATTTTTTAAAGCAATCACTCGCAGCAGCGGCAGGTGTGGGAATGTCGCAGTTTCTCATCGGAGAACGTTACAAAAGCGCAAAAGGTCTGATGCACCGATCGAACGTTCTTTTTGTTTCCGTTGATGATCTCAACGACTGGCTTGGACATCTTGGAAATTATCCCGGCGTAAAAACGCCCAACTTCGACCGCCTTGCCGCCAAGGGTGTTTCTTTTGCGCGCGCCTTCTGCAATGCCCCCATGTGTGTGCCTTCTCGGGGCTCGACGCTTTATGGCGTACACCCGCTTGTTTCGGGGATGAATGGCGGAGACAAACTGCACACCGACATTCCTCTTTTCTCTGGACTCAAAAGCCTGCCCCATCTCTTTCGCGAAGCTGGTTACGTTACCTTAGGCGGAGGAAAAATCTTCCACGGCGACTACGATTATTCCAAAAATCCAGCAACCTGGAATCCGAAAAGTTTCGAACCCTCCGCATGGACACAGAATTTTGTAAATTTTGGCTCGGAGCCCATGCTCAATCCCCATGAGGGAGTGGAAGGAAGCCTCTCTTGGGGAAAATGGGACAGTTTGGTCACTGAAGCCAACACCCCCGACATGCAGCTGGCACAATGGGCTGCAGCAAGGTTACAAGAACCGAGCGCGCAACCTTTCTTTATGGGAGTCGGCTTTTATCGCCCACACCTCCCCTGGTTTGTGCCCAAACGCTTTTTAGATCTTTACCCCCTCGATAACATTGTCATCCCCAATGTTCCAATTGATGATCTCGATGATATTCCAACTCCAGGTCTTTATTTAGCGTCACCAGCCACAGATCACGAAAAAATCCTCAAAGCGGGGAAATGGAAACATGCCATTCAAGCATATTTGGCAAGTATTTCATTTGCAGATCACTGCTTTGGCATTGTACTCGATGCACTTGAAAGAGGTCCTCATGCCGGGAACACCGTCGTGGTTCTTTGGGGAGATCACGGTTGGCATCTCGGTGAAAAACTCAGTTGGCGAAAATTCAAACTCTGGGAGCGCTCCTTGCGTGTTCCTTTAATCTTTGCAGGAGCAGACACTGCACGCGGTAATATTTCTCCCGAAATCGTTGGCCTTGGCGACCTCTCTGCAACCCTTTTAGAAACTTGCCTTGGCATCCAACCTCCCCGCGAAGAACAGAGAAGTGAAGTGCGCTCATTTGCACCTTTGCTCATGCGACCTCGTTTGGCTTGGAATGGGCAGTCTGTTTCAGTCTGGAGAACGGAAACAGGACTGCACAAAACCCTGCGCACCGACAAGTGGCGCTACATTCGTTACGGAGATATTGCACGCTCCGAAGAACTCTATGATCATGAAAATGATCCCAATGAATGGGAAAACCTGCTTTCTCCGCGCTGTGAAACGATAGACGCTGCACTTGCGCCAATTGTCAGCGGATTTCGAGCGCGACTCACCTAACATCTATAAAGGACTATAAAATGACATTGAAGTATTCTGGTAAAGTAACTGCACTGACATATTTGCGAAGAGCTGGATATATTTTTACTGTATTCATACTTGTGGGATATAGCTGTAGTGAATCAGGTGTCAGCATTAAAGGCAGCAAAACAGCCACAGACAGCTCTGATCTAGGTGTCGAATTTGGAGTTTTCGCTGCTGAAACTCCGCAAACATACATCGACATCGTAGGAACAGAAGGAAATGATACACTGCTAGGCGGCCTTGCTGCAGAGAGAATCTCAGGCCTCGGGGGCAATGACGTCATCAGAGGCGCCGAAGGAAATGACTCCATCAATGGCAACGCAGGCAACGATGATCTGAATGGAAATCAAGGAGACGATATCGTTCATGGCGGAAGCGGTGATGACAACATGCGCGGCGGAAATGGCAACGATCGATGTTATGGAGACAAAGGCAACGATACTGTTTACGGCGACATTGGCGACGACATCCTTTCCGGAGACTGCGGGACTGATACCTTAATTGGTGGAGCTGGCAACGACATTTACCTCTATCGACGCGGAGGTGGCAATCTTGTCATTAGAGATGAAGGGGGCGGATTCGACACCTTTCGCTGCCTGGGATTTCTCCCGGGAGAAGTCACCACAGCCCAAGCAGGAAATGACCTTTTAATTCAACTTCCAAATGGCTCTGTTCGATTGCAAAGTTACTTTCCTAAGGACACCGCCAATCCAAATCACATCGAGAACATTCAATGTCAGATTGGCGATCTGCCAGGAAAAAAATGTAGAAATGTCACCGATGCGGAGGCCCTCCTCGATAGCAGGGTCTTTAATTGGGTGAATTACCTCGCCAGATACCCCGATCTCAGAGCCGCAGGCATTCGCACAGAGGGAGCAGCAACTGCGCATTGGGTGAATTTTGGTGCCCGTGAAGGCAGGCAGGGAAACACGCTCTTTCACTCTCAGCGCTACTTAAATTTGTACCCCGATTTACAAAACGCCTTTGGCACCAACACCATCGCAGCCACGGGTCACTTTGTAAAATTCGGCCTCTGTGAAGAGCGCAGAGGTCTTTAAGTCTCGATCGCCTTTTTATTCTCACCGAAAAATAACATTTATTGCATTTTCTCCTCAAATCCTCACCAGAATGTCCGAAACGTAACAGAAGTTTGACAAATTACTGGAGAGGGAAAAACGTGCAAAAAACTGCGAAACAAGTCGTTCGTATATTTCTGACATTCATCGGAATTCTATGTTCCTTTATCTTGACTCAAACACCTGCTACTGCCCAGGGAAATTTGAGCTGGGATCTGCCTGAAGGAATGATTCTTCTTGGAGATTTTGATCCTTTAAAGCCCACTATTGTCTCGCTCAATGGATGGCGCATCGAGCGCACCGCAGACAATTTTATCAACCTCGAAGGCTGGCAATCTGCAGGATTTAACACCATCCTTTATCGCTGGCATAAAGATGCATATGACGATACTCTTTGCACGATTTTTGGTGTGATAAAAATGGGATGTCCCAAAAAAGCCGAGAGTCGGGTGTGGGGTGATGGAGTTTTTTCGGGCCGAAAATTTGTGCAAAGGTACAAGGACTTTTTTTCGCAATATCCTCACTATGCGCAGGAAATCCGTATTGCGACAACGAGCCTGGGGTCGCAAATTTCGACCTATCTTGCATACGTGCTATATGAAGAAATGGACGAAGCAATTGCAAAACCCGTTCGATTGGAAATGATAGATACTTTTGCTGGAAATGCCCAAACCGGAACAGGTGGAACCTTACCTTCCGATACCGATTTTCCAATCCCAGAAGATCAAGACATCCCCGGAGGCTCGCCATGTCACGAATATAATCGCACAAGTACCTACTGTGTCATGGAAAACGCTCTATTTATTCTCAAGAATCGCCATAATCTCGCAATTGTTAATTACTCATCCTCCATTGGAGGGGCCACGACCTATGGATTTCGCAAGTTTCTTAATTTTCAGGGATTCCATGATGACTGGCTCTGCAGTCGCCACTGGTTTCAGAACAAAGCAGATTGCGGCCCCCTTTTTAAAGGAGGATCAGTCCATGTCATTGCGGGGCAACACGTCTTTCCTCAATATACTTACTATTGGTCAATTTCTGAGCCCTATTCTGCAAATCTTCCCTTCTCAGCAGCCACTCCTACCCAGGTTATTTTGTCGGGAACACGATTTTTTAGACAGAAACCTGTTGCAAACTACTGCGAAACATCCCATGGAAAAAGCCTCGGCGATATCTTGACCGTCATTGTCAATCGCACGGATATCAGCAATGTTTCTCGCTTTGCGGATGCAATCGTTCAAGGGCTTGGCATTAATCGCGAAACAGCCATGCAGTGCGCTGAAGCTGTTTCATTTATGAATGACGAATTCGTTGAACTGGATGTGGACTGAACAACCTCAACAGTGCACAACAGGCCACTGAGAAGCCTTGCAGCAGTTTAAATTCAAAGGTATATCACTCGCATCAATCCACTGGAGGAAAAGATGCGAAATTTGATCTTGAGCTCAATTGTTTCCCTGATCTTGGTACCCAATGCCTTTGCACAAATGTCTCCTGATTCTCAGAATCAAAAACAGCAGTCGAACCAACCCAATCTTCCTCAGGTTAAAAAAGCGATTGTTGTTGTCCTTGAAAATACGGACTACGATGCGGCACGCAAACAACCTTTTCTCAATGAATTGGCAGCAAAAGGCGCTTCATTTTCCAATTTTCGCGGAGTCGCTCGCCCTTCTCAGCCGAATTACATTGCAATGACTTCGGGACAAACTCATGGAGTCAGAAACAACGATAACCACGATCTCGATGTCCGGCACATCGGAGATCTCCTTGAAGAAAGCGGAAAAGATTGGCGCGTTTATGCAGAAGGATTTCCAGGAAACTGCTTTTTAGGCGCAAAAGTGGGAAAATATGTCAGAAAGCATGTTCCCTTTCTGAGTTATGTGAACGTTCAAACAGATGCTGAACGCTGCGCCAAAGTTGTGAATGCCACAGAATTCGAAAAAGATGTCTCACGTGGTGAACTCAGAGATTTTTCATATTATGTTCCCGACCTCAATAACGACGGGCACGACACGGGAGTAAAATTTGCAGACCAGTGGCTTCGAAAGCGCTTTTCGAGTCTGCTGTCCGACCCGGTGTTCATGAAAGACACGCTCTTTATTGTGACGTTTGATGAGGGCGCACTGTTTCGTCGAAACAAAATTTTTACCGTCTTTTTAGGCTCACAGGTAAAGAGTGGTATCAAAGTTTCTACAGAATATAATCACTACAGTTTATTGCGCACTTTGGAGGAAGTCTTTCAAATTGGAACTCTCGGAGAAAAAGATTCCAAGGCACAAGCCATTCACGAAATTTGGAATTAAGCGTATCCTCATCACTCCCCGTGACGAACGGCCTCAATGTTGTATCCATCGGGGCAAAAAACAAAAGCGCCATAATAAGCTTGATGATATTCAGGGCGCAAACCGGGTGCACCATTATCCGTTCCACCATGGGCCATGGCTGCTTTATAAAACTCATCGACGTGACTGCGGGTTGAAGCTTGCAAAGCAAGATGGACATTGTGCTTAAATGCGACCTGCCGAGGCCCGATGATCCAAAACTCAGGCTTCGGAGATGTTCCAAGGCCCAAAACCTTGACTCCGTTTTCGATTTCAAACTCCATGATAACTGAATAGCCAAGTGGCTCTAGAGCTTTGACATAAAATGCACGACTTCTTTCATATTCAGAAACATCGATGCAGATGTGATCAATCATTGCGGAGTCCTTTCTATATGAATTGAAATTCAAACCTATGAACTGATTTCTTGAGTGCAGCCGTTTTCAGCATTTATAATGAAACATATTCAAAAAAAATACTGAAATATATAAATTTATTATGAGATAAATAAAATCACAAACAGGCCGACTTCATGAATATCACTGTATCAACTTATTGGAGAAAAATTCAAGCTGCTCGCTCTTAAATATTTCGTCATGGCGAGGCGCGCGAGGTGAGAGCCGACGCAGCGGACATATGGTCCGTGAGGAGGCCGAATCCGATGCGCAACGAAGCCATGGCGGAATATTTAAAGCGGGCCCTTTATTTATACATTTTTCAATAAAGGGGTTGCATACAATTCCAGTTTGAAATACGTGACTGCTTTAACTATTCGGAAAAATAGTCGCAATGGAGCAGTTCCTGAGCCTATTTCCCAACATTAAAGCAGGAGTTCACATGAAATGTAAAAAATTCGCAATTACTATGAGTTGCTTGGCAATCAGTCTTCCCGCACTTGCTAATCACCCGGGTTCGGAATTAAATTGCTATGCAGAATCGCAGACACACGGTGGCGAACCCATGGTTTATCATGTCACAGGCAAAGTTCAGGCAGATCCTTACAACTGGAATCAATATAACCTGGTGAGCAACCTTTCAATTACGATCGAACATGGAACGAAAGTTTATGCGCGCAACAAGCCCTTGCGCCGAGTTCATTCGCACTCTTATAATTATAATAATAGCGTATGGTCACTTGATTCTTCGGTTTACGGCCTCGAAGTAACACTCTCTGAGCCACTCAGTCCTGGAGCTTCCATCTCCATTTCGCACACACTCGACAGTCATGGCAAAACCCTGCACTCACACTCCACATGTGACGTCGGCTGGAACAACTAAAAAATTCTCTGCAGACTGCTCTCGTCAAATCAGACGAGAGCGAGGCCCAGCGCCCTTGCCGACATCTTGAAACAGCCCTTTAAATACCGATAATTTCTCACCTAATGCTTACCTAATTAAAAAATTTATAAATAACTCTCAAGAATGTGCACTCAAATATCGATACAGAGGGTGTACATCGTTCTGCTTGCTTAAAGCATTGGGCAGCGACAAAAAGGGGGGAGCACTTTGAAAATGAATCAAAATACTTTGTTGACGTGTGCTCTTGCCATTGCTTTAAGCTCTTGCTCACAAGGTGGTTTCTCTGGAAAAAATCAGCCCTCACAGAACAAAGAGACCCAAAACGGTGCCAAAGAGAAAAATGTTGCGAATCCAGGGAGCACAAACAACTCTTCGGATGGAGCGCTTTCTACTGCGCAGAAAACATCAGGAACAGAACCTCTGTCTGGATCTCAACAGTCGGGCGGGACATTGGCTCAAAATGCCGAAAATGCTAACCAAAGTGGCGCACACCTGATTTGTGCTGAAAAATCCATAAAAATTGGCACTCAATGCGTTCGAACAAAACCTGTCTATCGTTGGTACTCCGACACCATTAAAGATCATTTTTACACAATGGCCGCAACTCCGGAGTGCCAAGGAAAAACGTCTTCACACGCGAGTTGTGGAGGCGAATTTGTAAATGAAAGTAAGTTCGTTTTTGAGGGAATTGAGTTCTATACACTTGAAAATACCGAACCAACCGAGGTGCAACTTGCAAAAATGTTCCGCCTCTATAGCCCGACACTCAAAAAACATTTTTATACACTGAGCACGGTGGAACGCGATAAAAAGGTAACAGAAGGATTTCGATTGGAAGGCTATTATCTTTCACTTCCACTTGCACCGCCAGCAACCAAGCCCATTCATCAATGGTTTAACCCCCAAACAAAAGATAACTTCTATTCTTTTCACGCGGGTCCTGACTGCGCTGGAAAAACAGCAGTGCATCCAAGCTGCGGGGGAGACGGCGCAAGCCGAAAGGGTGAGGTCGTCAATGAATCGAAGTATACGTATGTTGGAATTGCGGGAACATTCTTTGTTCCTTAAAAAGAGTTATTCCTCATGCGGTTTGAGATTTTTTCTTAAGTATCTCCATTGAAAGTCCGATATAAAATTTAACATTTCTGATTAATTTTTAAAATAAGTCAGAAAGCGCAAATAACTATGATTAAAAGGAGCTTAATTTGAAAGTAAGTCATTGTGTTTTTACGCTGTTTTCTGTATTTTTAGCGTTGGCAAATTCTTGCGCTCAAGGTGGATTTTCCGGCAAAAACCAGCCCAAAAAAACAAAGGACAATGCCGCTCAATTGGATAAGGCAGATTCAGGAGGATTGAACGGATCTGACGCTCGTCACAGTGCGGGAGCGGAAGGGTTAGCGGTTGGTGCCAATGGCGGGACAAACAGTGGTACCGGGACAAACAGCGGAACCGAAATAAATGGTGGAACAAACAGTGCTACCGGAACAAACAGTGGTACCGGAATAAACGGTGGAACAAACAGTGGTACCGGAATAAACGGTGGAACAAACAGTGGTACCGGAATAAACGGTGGAACAAACAGTGGTACCGGAATAAACGGTGGAACAAACAGTGGTACCGGGACAAACAGCGGAAACGCAGCTGCAATTGCAGAACTGTTGTGCGCACCCAAGTCTATCAAAATAAATAACTTATGCGTTGTCGCAAAGCCTGTCTATCGCTGGTTTTCGAGTGTGAATAACGACCACTTTTACACAATGGCAGCTGGCTCAGATTGCATGGGCAAAACAAGTTTGCACTCCAGTTGTGGAGGAGAAGTGGTAAACGAAGGCAAGTATGTTTATGAAGGAATCGAATTTTACACTCTTGAAAACACCGAGCCTATACACGCACTGCTTGGAAAAATGTTTCGACTTTACAATCCAGATATTAAAAAGCATTTTTACACAATCAGTGCTGCAGTGGCCGACAACTACGTCAAAAATGGAGGCTATAAACTCGAAGGTTGGTACTTGTCGCTTCCACTTTCTGCTCCTGTGACAAAATCAATTCACTTTTGGCACAATACCGTATCAGGCGACAACTTCTATTCCTTTTTTGCTGGTCCGGACTGTGCCGGAAAAACGGCATTGCATCCAAGCTGTGGGGGGGATGGTGTGAGCAAAAAGGGCGAAGTCGTCAACGAACAAAACTATGCTTATATTGGAATTGCGGGCACCTTTTACATTCCATGATTTTATCGCGCTGTTATTGAAGCATCCCTTCAGGCAGTAAAACAGCGCGTACTGGAGATGCTTCTGCTCCTTGCAAGCGCAATGGAAGCGCAACAAGCGTGTAAAATCCATCTAAAACATGTTCCAGTAAAATTCCCTCCAAGACCGCCACTTTGTGGCGCGCTAAGCTCAAATGTGCTTCGAGAGTAGACGGACTTTCTGAATCGTCTGGATCAACGGAAGGAGTGTCAATTCCAACAAGAATCACTCCCTTGCTCGCAAGCATTTCAATGAGTTCAGGAGAAAGGGAATTAAAGTCGGAATTCCAGACATTGGGGTTTGGAAACGACCGGGTGCGAAACAAGACTCTTTGAGCTTCGATTGCAACTTGGGCAATGTGGATCGGATCAATTCTTTTTCCTCTTTCTAGATCCACAGAAATCACCTGACATCTCCCCAAATAAGGATTCAATGTAACCTGCGAGATGTCTGCTTCCCCAGCGCAATAGTGGCTCGGCGCGTCGGCATGGGCACCCACATGCAAAGTCGTTTGAATCGAAGAAAGTTCCATGGAAGCCCCCAAGGCGAAAGAGAGCGCGACGTTTCGCTCGTACCTTTTGTCGCCCGGATAGACCGCGATTTTCGGCGAAATCAGCGGTGAAATATCAATAATATTCATAATAAGTCCTCCAAAAAAAACGCGTCCCCTCATAAATCGAAATTGAATTTTGAGCCTGCCCTCCTTCACCGCTTTGAATTCAATCTGCACACCTGTTCCCTTGTCGAGGGAATACGACTATAAATTTAAATAAGGAAAGCAACAGGCGTTGCTCATGAAACGAGGAGATCCCTTTTGAGACAAAATCGAGTCCCAGCAATTCGGGTTGCACTTGCCTTTGGGTTTTTAATCGCAGTGGCAGGTTGTGGAAGGTCCACCTCAGAGGAAACAACCTGCGAGATCCCGCTTTCTTTTCAGGCGAAGTCAGCTTTTGCCACCGATCCTTCTTACAACTCTTTTACTTACCAAGGATCCCTCTCTTCCGCATGCAAGGCCTTTGTGACTGAAAAATCAGGCGCGGTCACTGTGAAAATCAGCGTCGATACAGAACGCTCCGAGGGTAAGCTTTTAAAGCTGACTGCGGGCTCGAATAGAAGTCATGGGTTTGATGCTCAGTCGGGGTCTTTAGCAAAGGGAGGCTTCGATACGAGTTTTAGCAGTACCGACGAAGCCACTTGGAACCTCCCCTGGTCGGACAATCCTTCCGCTGTTAACTTGCAGCTTCTCTTGCCCGTTACTGCGGCCGACAGCATTCGTCCTGCCTCCATTTCCATCAAACTTTTTCAGAACTCAAACTAAATGCAAGTTGCTCCCACTTGACCCATTCCATGTATTCTTTTACTAGTACATAATAACACTGCCAACTCCTTGTGGGGGTCTCTATGCAAGCATCCGACATTCTGCAGGCCATTCGAAATGAAGAGCCAACACTCGACTTTTTGAAGTCGACACAACACGGAGTTTCACCACAGATTTTAAGTGAAGTTGTCCGCGAACTCCGCAAAGATGCAGTCGTTCCCGAAGGGTTATTAAATACTCTGTATCAAGCCAAGCGCGTCCCGCTTTTAGATGTGTGCGGAACCGGTGGCAGCACGGGGCACAGGTTAAATACGTCTACTTTGGTTGCTTTGCTTGCTCCCGATCTGGGGTATTCCATCATCAAACACGGGGGGCGATCTGCAAGTGGCAAAGTGGGATCTCTCGATTTGCTTGAGCGTCTCGGATTCGATTTAAAATTTCTTTTCAACAATGCGGCAGAAATCTTTCGAGCCACAGGCCTTGGATATCTGGGAGCTGCGTTCACTTACACATTCTTTGGACGTTATACACCCCTGCGCAAAAGTCTGGGGCATCCCACGATCTTCAATTTGTTAGGTCCATTGCTGAACCCCACTCTTCCTTCGCTCCGTTTACTTGGAGCCTACAATTCTACCGTGGCTGAAATGCTTGCCCTCACCATGGGAAGACTGGGCGAAGACGGTTTTGTTGTGACTTCTAACGATGACGAAGGCGACCTCGACGAGGGCTCTCCTTGGGGAATCACAGAAGTTCGCTTTGTGCGCAAAGGCCAAGTTTCGATCCTTAAAATCCCGCCACTCCTTAGGGGAGGCAAAAATCGCAAGGCACTCTTTGCAGACGGTGCACAAGCTGCTTTAGAGATGTTGGGAGGCGTTTTATCGGATGCGGGCAATGCGGCACGCGAACTCGTCGCTTATAATTTGGCACTTGTTACTTTTATCGAAGCTGAGTTTCCTGAAGACGCAACTCAATTCTTGGCCAACTTCCAAATACGTTTTCAGCAAATTTTAACTTCTTTTTCTCATCGACTTACGAAGGCAAATCGCCGTATCGAGCGCATCCGGCAATTGTCACCTGTGCATTCGCACACACCAACAAGTCAGTCGCTTGCACATCTGAATATTCAAACTTCAAATTTCACACGCGCAGCAGAATCTCGTTTCTCCCCCCTCTCGAATCAATCCGGAACTCCGGGATGGTTATTTGCAGAAGTTAAGGTTCGCACACCGTTGCGCGTATTTCCGCAAAGCATGTCTTTGCACGAAAGGGTCACAGCCTATGCAGCTGCCGATGCCGTGAGTGTTGTTACCCATCCTTCATTTGGTGGAAACTTAGAACTCTTGCGCGCAGTCCGTGCAAGCACTTCCAAACCCGTTTTAGCAAAAGATTTCGTGCGCGAGCCTCAACATGTGAAGGCACTTGCGGCTTCGGGTGCAGATGGAATTTTGCTGTTGGCAGACATGGTCTCCTCAGAAACCCTGACCACACTTGTCAAAGCCTGTCTCGAATTGAACGTCACACCTTTTGTGGAAAGTTCCTGGCGCATTCCTGAAGTGGGCATTCCTGTCTTCAATTCGCGCAATCTTTTCTCTTTAGAGGAAGGAAAAAACTACCGCGATAGCGTGGCCTCTTTTTCCCCAAAAACGAGCCCAAATTGCGTTTTTGCAAGCAGCCTCTCGCTTCCCCTTGAAATGAGGCTTGCCAAAAAAGCAGCACGGGGAATCATTGTCGGAAGCGAGCTCATGAAGCTCTCTACTCCGTCGGCCATTGCATCTTATATTTCCGAGTTTCAAACTTCGCGGCCCATTTTCAAAGCATGTGGGGCAAGGAGCATTGAAGATATCGAAGTGGCACTGCAGGGGGGAGCCGATCTGGTAGGAATAAATCTCATCTCCACTTCGCGTCGTTGCGTAACGGCCTTGCAGTTGCATAAGATGTTACCTCAAATTCAACAGAACTCTGGAAAAATCGTTCTGTTAACTTCTCACGCAACTCCTTGCGAATTGCTGACACTTGTTTCTGAGCTTGAAGTCTACGAGCAATGCTATGGTGCTCCCATAATTCCAAATAGGCGCGGTGTTTTATCCACGGGTCAGCAAGTTTTTCTGGGCACTGTGGCTCATATTTTAGATGGAATGCAGCCCGGAAGTGGTAAAATTGAGCCCTATTCAAAAAATCTTTCTTTTGGTCGTGTCCCGGTCCTGGTTGCGGGGGGAGTCTCGGAACAAAACGTAACAACAAGGCTTGCCGAAGCTTCGCAAGCCGGATATTGCGTTGCCGGAATAGATACGGCTTCGGGTATCGAAAACGAAACGGGGACAGGCTTCAGCCTTGCGCGCATAGAATTCATATCCGCAAAATTGGCAATTGAAGCAACAAAATAATTCACTTTTTATGTATGGAGACCTTTATGGGCTCTTTGGCTGAGTCTCTTGAAAAAAGTCAAAAATTCGTTCCACCCCTCCTGTACCCAGCTTTGGTTCGCCTCGAAGAAGCTTACCAAAATTACTTAAAAGATAACAAAGCGCAACAAGAGCTTTCTTCTCTCTTAACAAATTTTGCAGGACGAGAAACACCTCTCACCAAAGCAGATCGACTCGGACAAAAATGGGGCGGCACGATCTATTTGAAGCGGGAAGATCTCGTGCACGGCGGCGCACACAAACTCAACAATGCTTTGGGGCAGTGCCACTTGGCAAAGTTTATGGGCTTTAAAGAAATCATTGCCGAAACAGGCGCAGGCCAGCATGGAGTGGCCACAGCAATGGCGGGTGCCAAACTCAATTTAAAAGTGCGTGTTTATCAAGGCGCAAAAGACGTTGAACGGCAAAAACTAAATGCTCTCCGCATGCGACTCTTTGGAGCAGACCTTATTCCTGTTCACGATGGTTCTGCAACGCTCAAAGAAGCTGTGAATGCCGCGATGCGCGCGTGGGTCGCAGACTACCGCACCTCGGCGTATTGTCTAGGTTCGATTGTGGGGCCCCACCCCTACCCTTCAATCGTGCGTCATTTTCAAAAAGTGATTGGCGAAGAAGCAAAAGAACAGATCCTTGCGCAATCAGGAAAACTTCCAAACGCGGTGTTTGCTTGTGTGGGTGGAGGAAGCAACGCGGCAGGAATTTTTAGTGGATTTGTTCAAGATTCTGGGGTCAAACTCATGGGTTGCGAAGCCGACCAAGCGGCAAGTCTGGCCTTTGGGACTCTAGGCATTTTGCATGGAATGGAGTCTTTGATCCTGCAAACCACCGACAGGCAAATTGCAGAAACACACAGCATTAGTGCAGGACTTGATTATCCAGGAGTAGGTCCGTGGCTTGCGGGCCTTAAGATGGAAGGCCGCCTCACTCCAATGCCCGTTGCTGACAGCCAATGCATCGAAGCGTTAAAAGAGCTTGCTCAATTTGAAGGAATCCTTTGCGCCTTAGAATCTGCCCACGCTCTTTATGGGGCAAAAGCTTATCTGCGCGAAAATCCGGGTCATGTCTGCCTCGTGAATGTCAGCGGACGCGGCGACAAAGATCTCGATATCATTTCTCGTTACGATGTTCAGAATGGAGATCCCACGTGAAAGTCGGCATATATTTCACTTTAGGTGATTTTGGGTTACAGACAAGCGCAAAAATTCTGATTGAGGCAGCAAAGGCGGGAGCCTCGTTGCTCGAAATTGGCCTTCCTTTTTCCGATCCCCTGCTCGATGGCCCTGTGATTCAGCAAAGCCATTCCCGTGCGATGCGTGAATCCGGTGTTACCTTTGAAAACGTTGCAAAAGTCATCGCAGAAATAAAGGAACAGACTGGAACGCCCATTTCCATTATGACAAGTTTTCAACTCCTTTATTCACAACAAAGGGCAGATCTCCTTCCTGCTGTTGAAGGCACTCTGGTAACAGACATCTCTTGGAAAGAACGGGTTCCACTTTCGCTTTCTGGAAAACGCGTCTGGTTTTTGTCCCAGGATGTCGCATTGTCCGATGAATTTTGCGCACCGCCCGAAGACATTTCAATGGTCTATCTCACGCGGGTGCAAGGAGTAACAGGCATTCACCAACGCAGTGAGTCTACAACGGCTCAGGCCATTGCCAGGATCCGGCAAGTGACACAAAAGCCTTTGTGGCTTGGATTTGGAATCACGACCCCAGCAGATGCCTTGGAGGCACAATCCCAAGGTGCAGATGGAGTTGTTGTAGGAAGCGCCTTCGTTAAAGCTTTGGCAGCCGAACATGCCCGATTGGAAAGCGCAAGCGACACCACAAAATCCAACCAACTCGCAAGCTTTGCTGGACGCTGGGTCTCAGAGTTTGTCAAAGCCCTTTAAACTGCACGGTAAATTCTCACATTTAAAGTTTGGGTCAACAGGGTCGATAGCACAGAGAAGTCAGCAGACTAGAGGAGTGTTGCTATGCTTGACCTTGTTCGCTCGAGGTATCGAAATGCTGGAATTGCGATTTTTTTGCTCTCCGGACTTATAGGATGCGGAGATGCAAAATCTTTTTCCGATTTAAGCAGCGCCATTGAAAGTCCCAAGGCTAAATCTAAGCCTCAAAACGAGGATGCCCTCGCTGAAGCCAAAGCTCCCGTTGTGGCTACAAAACCGCAAACACCTTCGCGAGACATGAGCGAAGATCAAACACCCATCATTGCTTCCAAAAAAAGCGTTACTTTAAGTGATGAGGAAGAAAAAGAGGAAGAGGAGCTTGCTGCAAGTCTTGCTCTCAATCAAAATGAAGCCATTGAATCAAATACGTTGCAAGACGAATGAAATCTTAAAAAGGCTTTATAAGATTTATGGCACTCGCAGAGACACTTGAGAAATTGGTCGAAGATGCGTTTGAACGCGCAGCATTCTCAGGCGTCGCACATGTTGCACTGCCGGATGGACGTCGTTTTATTTTCGCACGTGGCTGGAACTCAGCAGATAAAAACACTCCCCTTGCAACCGATGCCATCTTTCGAATTGCCTCCCTGACAAAGCCCCTCATCGCAACGTTAGCATTACTTCTCGAAGAACGTGCATTGCTAGATCTCGATGCGCCGGCAGCACTTTACATCGGTAACATCATGCCACGCGCCTTTTCTGCCGAGTCGCATAAGGTAACTTTACGCCACCTGCTAACTCACACGAGCGGATGTCCTGCTTACGAAGAAACTGCGGTAAAACATGCGCTCGCGCGAAGTCGTCCCGTGAGTCCGACAGAGATTATATCTGCTGTCTTTAACGAACCGTTACGTGCGCGTCCAGGCGAGCATTTTGAATACAGTAACACGGGCTACACTTTGATCGGGATGCTGCTCGAAGCCGCAAGCGGTTGGTATCTCGATGTTCTCCTCAAAAAAGAATTGTTCGATCCGCTTGGCATGTCGTCGACAGGCCGATTGCTGGATGCCCCAGCCGCCGCGAAAGCAACACGAGGATTTTATCTCGAACGGGGAAGTCGCTCAGACAGGCTCCAAGGAAGCGGAATTAATGACCCAAACGTCACGTGCCTGTGGGCTGCAGCTGACCTCTATTCTAGCGCCAGCGACCTCGATATATTTCTTGAAAGCCTTGCCTCCGAACGCATTCTTTCGCGAAAAGCACTCACAACGCTTCTGAAGCCTGGCCTAGACGGTTATGCATGCGGATGGCGAACAATTCATGAGGCTGATTTAGCCACCGTTCATTTTCATACAGGCTCGCTGATTCCGGATGCTTTTACGACCGAAATGCTGTGGTCGGCAAGCGCTGGAATACGGGTCGTCGTGTTGTGCAACCAAGACTGTTACTCCGTCGATCGAACCTTGGCGCGTCGGCTCGCACTTGCAGCATTGTCGAATGCGACATGAACGAAGAAATGCATGCCAAATACCTATTTGTCTATGGCAGCCTGATGTCAGCATTTAATCATGAGATGCACCATCTTTTGAAAGAAAAATGTGTTTTTATTTCACACGCAAAAGTAGCCGGTGAGCTTTTTGATTTAGGAGATTATCCAGGTGCCGTTATTTCACAGACCGCACAGGGTTTTGTGAAGGGTGAACTCTATCAAATCAACGATGCGTCTATCTTTACAGCACTTGATGTCTATGAAGGATGCTCTTTACAAGATCCTCTGCCTCATGAATACATCCGTATCATTGCCTCTGCTCTCATCGCAGATGGCACCTCTATAAATGCATGGGTCTATCATTATAACTGGCAGTTAGACTCAGGAAAAACTCCTTTGCGAGATGGAGATTATTTAGAGTATTTAAATGAATTATAATGCAACCGATTGTTACTTTACTATTCTTGAAAAACACGATACTGAGCAAATTGCGAGTCTCATCAACGAGGCTTATGGCAATATTCAAGATGAACTCTTTGGTGGCATAAAAAGAACAAGCATCGATGAGGTTCTTGAAATTTTCGATCAAGGGTACTGGTTTGGCCTTCGCAATCGTAAAACCGATTTGCTGCTTGCAGTGAGGGGGCTGGCAATAGATGAATGCATGGCGGGGCATTTTTGTATGCGAGCCGTGCGTACTTCTCACCTGGGTACAGGATTAGGACGGCACATTTTTCAATTGAGCTCACAATTTGCTCTTGAAAAGGGCGTTCAGAAGGAGCCTTTGATTGTTACTTTTCTAGAGAAAATCCATATTCAAGAATATTAAGCAACGATAAGAAATGCCCTCAAAAATGTCTCTGGAAGTATTTCGAAACTTTTGCAATGACAATGACTGACATTCACGATGCCGTCTTGAGCGCCTTCAAATTCACACGACTCTAAAATCTTACGGAAAGCATCGACTCCTCGGCGTGCGAAGTCGACCCAACTCTTAAAAGGAAATATTGCCATGTTGTCCTCCCGTGCGGTGCTTGCCAGCAAGCTCATCCTCGTCGTTCTGTATGTCGTTGTGTGTCTCATTTGGGGAACGACCTGGATTGGCATCAAGATGGCAGTAGAGAGCATCCCGCCTCTCACTGCAGCGGGGCTTCGCTTTATCGTTGCATTCCCGTTTTTTCTGGTCATGACGAAGCTTTTCAACGTCCCGATCGCATATCCAAAAGGGAAATTCGGCCTCCTCGTCTTCGTTACGCTCATATACTTTGCGGCACCGTATTTTATGATGAATTACGGCGAGAGCTTCGTTTCTTCGGGTCTGGCAGCCATTCTCTTCTCGAGCGTGTCTGTGCTGATGATCCTTTTCTCGATGTTCTTTCTGAGCGTGCGCATAGCACCGCTCCAATGGGTCGGCATTGCAATTGGCATCGTAGGTTTGGCACTTCTCATTATCGAGCGCGGAGGGTCGTTTGCAAGCCACGACTGGCTCGCAACAGGCGCCATCCTCGGGGCTGCGGTATGCCACGCTTTATCGTACGTCATCATCAAGAAACATGGAGACGGAATCAACGTATTCACTTTAAATTGCCTACCCATCGGCATGAGTGGTGCCTTGCTCCTCGGCCTTGGGCTGGTCTTCGAGTCGCCAAACTTTGCGACCATGACGGCCTCCTCACTTTGGGCCATTTTCTATCTCAGTATCGTAGCATCAGTGATCGGACTTGCAGTTTATTTTTATCTGCTTCAGAAGCTTGGTCCCACACGCCTTTCGTACGTCTTCATTTTTTTTCCCGTCATCGCGCTCGGCCTGTCGGCGCTTCTCGAAAATGAGCCGTTGAGCGGTCGCTTCCTTGCAATCTTTGCGTGCATGCTCGCAGGATTTGGGCTCACAAAGCTTCACCCCAACGCCCTCGCCCGGCAGAAGCTGAAACATGTGAAGACGACTCAATAAGTACATTTTTTAATTGCCATCAAATACCAAAGATTTTAGCGGAGGGCATTCTTCTCTCAGTACCGAAAAAATCGCACTCGAAGAACATTCACCCTTAGAAAATTGCGTTTCCGAGAGATCAGATTGCGTTCATACAAAAAAGCGGAAATGAGCTTAATCGCTTCCGTGGCAGATGATCGACAGAACCCATTTTTTTTTAAATCCTTCTGAATAAATCAAACTTTAAAGTATTGCCTTGATACTCCAACAATTCACGACTGATATCTTTACTCATAAAGATCATATTGGGTGTATGGAACAGTGGAATGAAATTGTAATTCCCCAACAAATTCTTATAAAATTCTTTCATCCTCACGGTTCGTTTTTCTTCCACAGTTTCATTTGAGGCAATTTCCAATAAATTGAGCAGTTCTGGTGATGGCTTTGAAAAGTAATTCCAATACCCGCTAAAATATCCGCGTGCAAAATTGACTTCATCGTTGGAATCCAAGTAGAGCGAGGCTATAATTCCATCCACCCTAACGCTTTCAAAGCTCTTGTTTACTTCCTCTGCGCCCACTTCAATAAGTGTCAAGTGAATGCCTTGCTGAGCCAATGACTCAACCAACTTCATACGAATATTCTGGCTCAAGAGCCCTTGCAGTATCATAATCTTGATTGAAATTTGCTTGAGAGGTCTGTCTATTCTCTGATATTTGTAAGGGACAGAAACAGGGTGCCTTTTATGATAAAAAGCGCGCAGGGGTTCAAGGTCTTTATTCTCACTAAAAAGGCCGGGTGAATTTAAAGCCTGCTGCACAGCATATTTTATATATTGAGAGTCAGGAACATCTTCGCGTATCGAAAGAATGAATGAATTTCCAGAGGCGAATTTAAAATAATGAGATTCAAAAGGAGCATTTTCAGAGGTGCTCCGCATCGATAAACCTTTGCTGATAAAAATCGATGTTTCGTTTTTAAGAATTTCTTTCCAAGCGTTCTCATCTTCTGGAATTTTTTTAATTGAAATGCTTTGAAACATTTGCGGTAAAAAACGTGGGTGCGCTGTGTTTGCAACCAGCTTTAATTCAAGAGAAGACTGAGAGGAAGCTTGATAAATACCGCTATAAACGGTTCTCCCTTTTAAGTCTTCACTCTTCGACCTCACCATATTTTCGTTCATGTTCAGTATTCTAAGAAACGAAAAATCGGGCTTTTTGAGTTTAATTTGAAATTCACGTTCGGATAGTTTTATGAGTCCCGAACTCAGTCCATTGGACTGCTCTGAGCATTCGATGTATTCACACAGTTTTCCATATGAATTTTGTTGCTCAATGCTTCGTTGTAAGGAATGGAGCACATCGTCGACAGTCACAACATCTCCATTGTGAAACTTTCGGCCTTCTACCAGTGAAAAGGTGTAGGTACGTCCATCATCTGAGGCTTGCCAGCTTTGTGCAAGATTCGGTAAAAATTGGCCTTTGTCTCCAAAATCAACAAGTCTGTCACCGATGTTGTACACAACCGTCCATTGGCCAAAGTGTTCGGTCTGAAGGCCATCAAGTTGGGTGGGCAATGCACCCATATAAATATTGAGCATTTCGTTCTTCCTTTTCGCATGCAAAAGCGCTTGTGCGTCTCAAGTTCTTCTGCCCAGTAGCAATTTGAATTGAAGAATTATAGCGAAAAGCAGCTGTGGGACCCTTGTGGGAACAAAATGTCCTCGACTAGCGCCTGAGGGGGACCAATTGCGAAGGAAGTTCCTGGGGGGAGTCTTGATTCTCTTTTTCTCCCCGATTTCCAGTTTGGGCCATGTCGTTTCGGCCGCCGGTGCCTTTTTCGGTATAAATCGGCACGATGACTTCTCGGGTTTCCGAGGAGTTCACGTGAACGTCCACTCTGGTTTTCGAGCGTTCGAGCGCGGGATCTCCGACAAAATAGGTGAGCTGGTAGTGTCCGGCGGGGACATAGACTTCTTCGGGTTTAGAAAAAAGCAGATCGAGAGTTCTGCCTGAATTGGCACCGCCCATACTTTCGAGGCGCACAAGGTCGGTGCGGACGCGGCTGGTGGAGGGGCGCACTTCCCAGTTGATTTTGACGCGGGCCAAAGACTCTCTTGTGACGCCCTTTTCCGAAGGCTCCAAATTTTTAAGAACGCCGCGTGTGCCTTCCACACCGAATTCATACTTTCCATCCAGAACAAGAAACGGAGTGTTGGGTTCGACGGTCATTAAAACATAGGGGGCTTTATCGGCGTGCAGGGTGATGCGGGGAGGTATTTTGCACGACTTGTATTTTTCGGGACAGGGCGGATTTTCAATCACAGCACCGCGCGTATGAACAACGGTTTTTTCACCCTCCGAGACAACATACTTCGCCTTGACGTCTGTTCCCTCAATATTTACCGAATATTCTCCAGGTAACATCAAGTAATCTGTACTTAAATTAAGTAAAACACCCTCATTTAAATATGCAAAAATCGGCGGTGCACCCTGTTTCAGGCGTTCTTCCATGGGAAACTGAGTCGGACTTTCAATGCGTAAAATGCCAAGGCGGATGACGGTACTTTGAGGGATCCCCACAGCGAGTTTGCGCCGTGAGCCATTCACTTCCATGATGTAATTGCCCATCGGGAGCCACACCTGTCTTCCAACTCTGCCATAAAAAATGGGGTTATTTTCGCCTTTCAAGCCCTGTTCTGCGGTAAAGAAGACGCGGGTTTCAAGTCCTGCTCCGGGTGCTTGTACAAGCACGGGATAAAGTTTGATTGCCATGTGAGGGGGAAGCACTTTGCCTTCATTGCCAAATTTAAAAAGCCGGCCTCCAATCCAAATGCGACTTTCTTTTGCAAACAGCTGAAAATCAAGTTTGGTTGTCCATTCTTGGCGTCTTTCTTCAATGGGATCGATACAACTCACGGCAATCATGTCTTGTAATTCGGAGGGGTCAATATTGGAATCTTTGCGATCTTTTTCCGGCAGATCTTCGTTCCCTGTTGCAGTGGGAGGAGGAACAGGCACTGTTGCAACATCGAGTCGGACGTTTGAAAGCTTAATTCGAGATTCCCCGGAAGCCTTGTGCTCAAAAGGAAACGACGAACATTCGTTTGCAATGAGATAGTGCCCGGCTTCGAGGGGTATAGAAACGTTGGTTCCGACTTTGACATGGGGCAGATACTCTGCGTGCCGGCCTCCCATCCCAGCCTTGACCACGCGATAAATCACGGCTTCCTTGCCCTCAGGACCTTCTAAAAGAAAAGTCCCTTTAGGCTCTGAAGCGGGCTTCCGTTCGCAAGAAAGAAAGAGAATAAATAAAAGAATCTGTTTACAGAATTTTTGCATGAGAGCTGCAATCCGAATGACAGGAAAGGAGGTGGTATGTCTCCACGTTTTATCCGACCTAGCATATACCCTATTTCTGAGCCGTGCCACATTCGAGCAGAGAATCCATGGAAAAGAAAGCTTCGTCTGAGGATGGGGTTTTCAAAAGCTTGCCACTGAGCGTAACAGGTGCACTTTCTTCACATGAAGTGGGGCGAGGCACCCTTTCGGATGTAACAAGCACGCGCCCGGATTCATCTTCAAACACAAAAAAGCTTCCAGCGGGCCCTGTCTTTTTCACTTTGCCCACGAGAAACACACGTTTTCCAATGTATTCGCCAGGATTTAATGCAAAGACCTTTGCCTTCACGAAATTTCTATTTTTGGGAGTGCATGCAGTGGCCAGAAAAAGAAACTGGAAACAAAGTAACACTGTTAATTTATTCATGCGACCACCTGTGCCATATCACCTTCAGGTGAAAGGATAAGAAGAAGCTGATGAATATCTACGATACCGCGCATTTTTTCACCAATTTTTGCAACGCCCGCAAGAACTTTATACTCTGATGAAAAAAAGTTTTGTGCGATAGTTTCAATTTCATGACGTTGTAGCCAAACCACATCCGTGATTTCGTCGACAATGCTCCCAAATCCACCATTGGGACCTTGCAGGATGATTACGCGTGTCGCGGGAGTTGTCTCTCCCTTCGAGAATCCAAGCAGCCTCCTTAAGTTCAGGACGGGCATGATTTCTCCACGCAGGGCAATGATCCCTTCGATGGCATCATTGGAGCGGGGCACATAGGTAATTTTGGGGAGCATAATAATTTCCCGCACCCCTTCCATGGGTAACAAAAATTCTTCTTCGCTCACTTTGAAACCAATATGTTGAACGCCCGTGTGAGAAATTGCCGAAACTTCAGGATCGATTTCAAATGAGGAATCCCCAACAAGTGAAGTGTTCATTGGGAGAATATTCTCATCTCGGAATTCAGGTGCCCTAAGATTAGTAGTCATGAAAAGTCAGCTCCTTGCTAAAAATCACCCGACAGCCCGACCGTTAAAAGTACCCTTAGAATGATTGAAGTCATCGATAATCTCACCGACGTCCAAAACCAATGCGACACATCCATTTCCCAAAACGCAACCACCGGCGACACCCTGCAGTTTCCCCATCATGCGTCCTAGAGATTTTATCACAATTTCTTGTTGTCCCAAAAGCTGGTCAACAATAAGTCCTACGCGTTGTTCTCCAACGCCCACAACGACAAAAATAAGTCGTTGTTTTCTGCGCCTCGCCACGCTTGTTGCACTTGTTCCAGCTAGAACGGAACTGGATTTTCCATTTTTCAGTGCCGCTTCCTGGCCAAGAGAACGTCCTTTTGTTTCACTTCCATCGGTTCGGTACCAGAGGCGTTTTTCCATCTGATGGAGTTCAAAAACATCGGAAAGCCGAAGGAGGGGAAGGACTTGTCCACGCAGTTTTACAAAATCTGCCGCGCCAATTTTCTGAATCTCGTCGGGTTTAATGCGAATACTTTCGATGACATTCACCAGTGGAATAGCGTAACTTTCCCCTAGATTTTCGACCATTAAACTTGGAATGATTGCAAGTGTCAGTGGAAGCTTAATGGTGAGAGTTGTCCCACGGCCCAATACGGAATCGACTTCGACAACACCTTTGAGTTTGACAATATTTTTCTTAACAACATCCATTCCCACACCGCGTCCGGAGATGTTCGTCACCGCTTCAGCGGTAGAAAATCCGGGTTCGAAGATCAGATTATAGATCTCTTTGTCTGCAAGGGCTTCCGCATCTTTAATGAGCCCTTGACTCAAGGCTTTTGCGCGAATTCTATCAACTTGCAAGCCCTTGCCATCATCCTGCACCGTAATAACGATCATGTTCCCATCTTGCATCGCCGACAAGCGAATCTTTCCGCGCGGAGATTTGCCATTTGCAATGCGTTCTGCGGGCAATTCAATGCCATGGTCGACGCTATTTCGGATGAGGTGAATGAGTGGGTCGCCAATTTCTTCGACTAGAGTTTTGTCCAGTTCAGTTTCTCCACCTTCAATCACAAGTTCGACTTCTTTTTCACATTGTCTCGACAAATCACGAACAACGCGTACAAATTTCGAAAAAGCATTTCCAATGGGAACCATGCGAATTTTCATGATGATGCTTTGAACTTCATTCATGTGCCGTCCAAACAACAAAACACTTTCACTCATAACCGATGCAAGCTCACTGTTGGGAGCCCTTCCCCTAATTTCTTCTTCAATGCGTGCAAAGCGGGTGCGGTCAATCACCAGTTCACCCACCAGATTCACCAGACTATCCAATCGTTTCAGATCGACGCGAATGGTGCCCGATCCTTCTGAGGAAAGCTTGTGATTTGATGCGGCCAATGCTTCGGCACTTGGGGTTCCTGGCTTTCCTTTTTCTTTTGGCACTGCTGCCTGAGCAGCTTGGGATCGATCTGCATGAGGAGGATCATCGGGGAGCGCTGCCGAACTTTTGTGACTTGAGTTCACGCGTTCATTGGACGTCACAGGTTCTTTATTTTCAAGCTTGGCAAGCGCATCATTAATAGAAATCTCTGCAGATTTTCCTAACTTCAAACACTCAAACATCTCTTTTATGCGATCGAATGCAAAGAGGAGTCCATCCATCAACACGGGCGTTACTGTTTCATGTCCCTTACGGATGCGATCGAAGAGATTTTCCATGATGTGAGTCAAGCGAACCATGGCTCGAAAATCAAACATTGCTGCTGTTCCCTTAATGGTATGAGCAGAACGAAAGATGGACTCAATGGCGTCTTCACTTCCTGGATTTTGTTCTAATTCAAGCATGCTTTGAGAAAGACTTTCAAGGAGATCCTCAGCATTGGAGAGGAAATCTTGAAGCATATCGGCGTCAAGTCCCGGTTGGGAATTTGCAGATTGCAGTTTGTTTGCGCCGTCAAAATCTTCAACCTCCTCTTTAGGAGCTTGGACAGGAATCTTTGGAGCTTGCTTGACGGGGCTCATCGCCTCGCGCGTAAAACGAGTCTCTGGACGCTCGAAGGTTATTGTCTCCCAAGGCTTGCCTAAATTTTTGAGACAAGCGGGTTGTTTTTCAAGCTCGATGATCGGCGCTTGGGCAATTTCCTCAAGAATTTCCTGGTCTAATTCAGCCGTAAAAAGAACAAGGGCACGAGGGCCGTCGACCCTGGAAAATATAACATCGCCCACACGAGAGATGTTGTCGATATGTTGACTTTGCAAGAGTTCATCAACATTACCAAACAAATTTTCATGAAAACTTATTGCAAAAAGCCGCTCCGATCGAGGTTGATATTTTTCAAAAGCTTCAAGCTCCACATCGCTGACTTCATGCGTAAATGCATTCGAGGGTGTGGCAGTATGTTTCGATTCCTGAGTCGCATTTTTCTGCAGAAAAACATCTTGCACGCCTTTTGCTGCTTCAAAAAATTCGGGGCCAAAGGTTTTTGATTCTGGAAAATGACTAAAGAAAACCTCTGTCAAATGCTGAAGATCAGAAAGGGCATGAACGTGCTGAATTGAAAAGACCAACTGTCCTTTTCTAAAAAGTGACACACCATCTTCAACCACATGCATGAGCCGTTCCATGGGCGCCAAGTCTGCCATTGCGGCAAGGCTTTTAAGCGAATGGAGGGAGCGAAAGAGTTCATCGATGTCGTCTTTGCCCAATTCAATGTCGTTTTGAGAGGCCATGAGCAGATTGACGCATTGTGCCCCTAACCTTTCAACATGTTCAAGAGCTTCAACGCGAATTCCCGTTGCAAACTCAAGATCCATAGGCTCACGCGCCTCGGCGTCTTCATCTCGCTGAAAAAACTTGCGGAAAGACGAGCTGAGTGTCCACACTTGCGATACCTCCGGATTCTAACCTTGACCTGCGCATGTTCTTCATTTTACCTTCTGCCACGCCTGAACCTTTGACACAGGCCCCCCAGGAAGGTTGTTTTTTGGCACTCCCTTGAACGACCCACTTCAATATTTACCGAAAGGGAAATTCAACCCATGTCTACTGCATTTAAAAAGGTCATTCTTGCGAGCGCATCGCCCAGAAGGCGGGAGCTTCTGACAGGTGCTGGATTTGCCCTAGAAATCTTGCCGCCCGATATCGAAGAAGTCAGACGCCCAACGGAGACTCCCAAAGAATATAGCCTTCGAAATGCGCGCGAAAAATCACAGGCTATTCATAATAAAAACCCCCTTGAATTGGCATTTATCATTTCTGCAGACACCATTGTTGTTGCAGCAGATGGAACTCTCTTAGAAAAACCCTCCGATGCACAACATGCCACGTCGATGTTACGTCTGCTCTCAGGTCAGTGGCACACCGTTTTTACTGCGTACGCCATCTTGGAATGCCCACAAGGCACATTTGTTTCACAAAGAGTCATTGAAACGCGAGTCAAATTTCGTCCATTGGGCGACGAAGAAATTCAAGCGTACATTGCGACTGGAGAAGCGTTCGACAAAGCGGGTTCTTATGGGATTCAGGGGTATGCGGCAAGTTTTGTTGAATCACTCGATGGAAGCTACACAAATGTCGTTGGGCTCCCGTTGTCTCATATTATCGAAGACCTTAAAAATCACCTTGGCGAGCTCAACCTGATGGGTGGACTTTTACTGCTTTCCAAGAATTCAAAATAACGAGCAACAACTCATCAAAGATTTGACAGCGGAAGCAGTGGACGTGATTCTTTCTAAACTCAAGAGCCGCTCCTGTCGATAAATCAAACAGAGAGCGGTTAAAAATCCGGGAGACGCGAACGAATGCCGCCCAGTTCCATGGAAAATTCAATAGAAGAGAGCCTTGAAAGTCGATACCTCGCTCTCAAGCAACGGATCGCTGGAGCTGCTGCAGCTTGCGGTCGCTCCCTCGAAGACATCACCCTCGTTGCTGTGAGCAAGGGCCACGATTCCAACACCATACGAGCGGCATACGACCTTGGACAGCGTGATTTTGGCGAAAGCTACATCCAGGAGTGGCTCACCAAACGCGATGCTCTCATGGATCTCACTGAAATACGCTGGCATTTTATCGGGCACCTTCAAAGTAACAAAGCAAAACTTTTGGCCGAGGGTTGTTACTGTATTCAATCCATCGATCGTTCAACCATTGCCGAAATTTTAGAACGCAGGTTTACCCTGGCCCCTAAGCGAGGAACCACGCCTCTTCGTGCGCTCATTCAATTGCAAGTCGATGCTTCTGATGGAAACAAGTTTGGATTAAAGGCTAAAGAAGCCGAAAGAGTCTGCGAAATCATGACCCACATGAAAGAAATTGAATGGTCGGGATTTATGGGCGTTGGACCTGCAGAAAAAGACCCCATGGAACTTAAAGCATTATTTGATTCTTTTGTGGCCCAGTGCAATCACTTGTGGTCAACATTCCATCATAATTCTGGTTCGTCCGCGCAGCCCGTTGTTTCCTTAGGCATGACAAACGATCTTGAAATTGCCATTGCAAGTGGAAGTAACATGGTCAGAGTGGGTACTTCGCTTTTTGGAGAACGGGCGCCAAAGCCCGAGGAAATTTAAATTATTCCGCAATGCGAATCACTTTACTCATGCACTGAATAATGCAGTTCTAGAGCCACTTTCTTCGATATTTTTAGCGTACTCCCTGAGCAATACCTTTGCATCGAGGGGTGAAGAAGTGCCCATGAGTTCAATAATTCTGGCAACAAGCCCTGTGATGTGAGCTGCTGCAAAACTTGAACCTGTCACTTGAAAAGGCAGGCCATTCACTCCTGGAATGGGAACTTGAATTCCCCAGGCTGCAAATTCAACAACTGAATTTTTTCGAAATCGAATGTGCATGGGATTAGTGGCCAAGATGGCTTCACAGCTGATGGCATAAGTAAATCGCCCTGGATAAAGAACATTTCCGACATTGCTTGATGCTGCGACAATGGAAATGTTTTGTTCATATGCCCTTTTCATGCTTGAAACAAGCCAAGGAACATGCTCTTCATTTCGAGTGCCCAAGCTCAAATTAATGACTTGATAATCTTTTTCTAGAGCGTGATCTAAAACGTAACAGAGCAGCGCGCTCGGACAATTATTAAATTTATCAAGAATTCGGTAGTGGTGAATTTCAACTTCGGGCGCAACAGAAACGATGCACGACTGCACGCAGCTTCCGTGCCCATTTCGATCAGACACCTCGCCTGCGGGCAATTCGGTCACTTCCAAGCCTTTAGGCGTTAATTCGCATCCAAAAACTTTATTATTTCTGGATTTAAGTAATGGTAATTCAGGATGAATCCCGCTATCCAAGACAGCCACTTTGACACCATTCCCTGTCCTTAAAAGCAGAGACTGTGTGATTCTGCGCAAATCCATACTTTCAATCTTCCTTATCCAACCTTGGAAACTTTTTGCTCTGTCTTCATTCTTCCTCGGACAATTGTCTTACGAAGCCCCTGCAGTAAGCTTTCCGACTCATGAATAACACGGGAATAATCTTGCGTAGTCAGTGTTGGAATATGGCTGATAAATATTCCGTTCACTTTTTCGAATAGCACGAGGGGTAATACGGTCAGTTGTGTTTGAAAGTCGAATTGCATCTCGCGCGCACCGAAAGCGCGACCGATCATTTCGCTGATTTTTCCAGGAAATGCAGAATCTAATTTCGCCACGGAATGAATATCTGAGAGAATAATATCTTCGATTTGTGGAGAATTTGCGTCGGAAAGCAAGGGCTTGAAAACGAGTGAATCTGGCTTCACAGCACATGTCGTGAAAAATGCCATTCCCAATAACTCTTTCCATTGGCACAGCCTCGGAAAAAGTTCGGTGTGCGCCTCAAACCACTGGGCTTCGAGTTCATCTTGAACTTTCTCGGCAACACCTCCAGCTTCGCGTTTCAAGTTCTCGAGCTGCGAGGCGAGTTCGTCTAACAGTTCCTTCGAAGAAGGATGGGGACGATTTTCTCGGGCCATTCCGCTCCCCTCTATCTTATGGGTGTCGATGTGCTTCTGAGTTTAACTTTCTCTTGAAAATGCGGTCAAAGTTCACGCCACGAATCCGTCATTAGGCAAATGTGCTCCTTTTTGATATTCTCCCGTGCAATCAAATGAATATTACTCTTATTGAAGTGGGATGTATGCTTCGAATCAGACTTATTACTGCAGCAATACTTGCTGCACTCTTGATCTACAGCGTCGGTTTTACAGATTCGCCGCTGGGCCCGATGCTTTTATTTGTAGGAGCGGTTCTTCTTACAGGGACGGAATTTATTGCCCTCCGGTGGCATACGATCGATGGAATTGCACATACAGAATTCCCAAGACCACCCATTCGCCGGGAACATTTTGGCATGGGAGCTGCTTATGCCATGACAATGCCTGTCGAAGTGGGTGGAGAATACTTTTTCAAAAGCGAAAGTGGAGGGATGGCTGCGGTCTTTATGTGGTTCGCCATCAGCACCGTTGTCAGCTCAGCTCTTTTCTACAAGCGCGAGATCGATCTCGACCTTGCAACACAAAAACTTATGAATTTTCTTGCAGGTTTTGTCTATATCGCTTTGCCGGGTTTTTTGATGTTCAAACTTTCACGGGTTGACATTCCAGGCTCTCCCCAGGGAATTGCACTCTTCATGAGTCTTGCCATCATCCTGATGGGTGACAGTGGGGCGTATTTTGCGGGGCGGGCCTTTGGAAAAACACTGCTCCTCCCTAAAGTCTCACCTAAAAAGACCAAGGAAGGCGCTATTGGCGGACTCTTTGCGAGTGTGCTCACAGGAATGGGCATCGTCTGGTTCTTTAATTTGCCGCTCCACCTCGGCAAGGTCGCCGTTCTTGCGCTCTTGGGAGGACTTTCGGGTCAAATCGGGGATCTTGCTGAAAGCGCTCTCAAAAGAGCAGCCAACTGCAAAGACAGTGGCAATCTCCTTCCTGGCCACGGAGGAATGCTCGATCGCGTCGATGCCCTCCTTTTTGGCGTTCCCATCCTCTATTTGATGTTTGTGACCTTGGTTTAGCTTTCCTTAACATCTTATAAACTCTAATTTAATTTAAACAAATTAACTTTCTGGTAAAGTTTTTCCCCGTTGTGACGATCCTATTCGTTATATCTTGCCCCTTTTTCAAAAGGTGAATTCGATTTCATCTATTGAGGGAGGGGAGAAGAGAGATTTTTGAACGAGGAGGATCCATGAAATTGCAGGCATTTGGTCAGGGTTCATTTAGCCGCACTCTGCTTTTGCTCACTCTGAGCGTCTGCACGGCAGCCATGGGCGGAAGTTGCAATGGAGCACCACCTCAAGCACCCAAGGGAAAGACGAATTCAGCGCTCAAAGTGCCTGGAAAAGCAGGCGGCGGATTTGAGCTGGGTGGACAAGCATTCACCGAAAAAACACCTCTCTTGGCAATTAAGAATACTGCAGCTCAGCCCCATGTGGTGAGTAAAATCAGCGACTTTCAAGCTCTCATTTCCAATCCATACACAGGAAAGAGCTGGCTCTTTGATGAAAAAACATTGAAGATGGAAATCCTCGAATCCTTTGTGCGGATGGAAGAAGCTGAAGGCAATCTCCTTGTGACTTTGCCGGATAAGAGCTTTTGGTTTATCAGCGATGACGAGCTTTCCTATGGACAATTGAATGCAACTGAAAATCCTGCAAGCCCTGATTTCAAAAAACCACTTGTAGATACGCGCATTACTCAAAGAGGTTCTTTTGCAAAAGTGAAAGAAAAGGGCACTCCGGTCCGAATCGTTGGAGCAACAAAAGATCAGCTCTTTTTCCTGGTGGGCGAAACCCCCGTTGTTGCCACTTTAACAAAAAGTAACCTTTCCATGCGCGAAATCGCCTTCGACCAAAGCATCAAAGCCGCCGATGTCATTTCGACAGGATTTGTCCCTGGCGCGCAACAAGGGCTTTGGTTTGCGACGGCTTCACAAATTCTTTTTCTTAAAGCTGGCAAGTCAGATGCATGGACTTTTTCAGCGGTCAAGTACTCATTCAGTGGTTTAAAAACCGCTCCGATGGCGCTCGGAATTTATGTCGAAAAAACTGAAGAAACACCTAAGTTCAAGCCGACTTTCAAAGGTGGAATTTACGCCTTTCTTGCAGATGGAATGTTTTCAACACTTAAGGGTACAACTTCGACAGATGGAAATCCGGTAAAACCCGTTCCTGGGGACGTGCCTACAGGTCCAGTTGAAGTCGTGACGTTTGAGGTCGCCGCTAAAATTGGTGAAAAAGGTTGTGCTGTCGCAGGCTGTCATACAAAAGATTCTACTCGAAAATTTAAAGATATTGAGGCTGCAGGCCCTTGGACTTCACACAAAGCAGACCTCATCACGAGGCTTAAAAATAAAAATATGCCACCATCGTACAGTTCAACTAAAATTACAGACGACGAACGTGCCAAGCTCATTAATTACCTTGAAAAGAACTAGCTCTTTAATTTTCACAATTCTTCGATTTTAATCTGCTGTAAAGACAAAGCGCGGCACAGCTTGGCTTAGATTCACTTTTTGAAATAAGAATGCGGTATAGATTTGCCCTTTTTTCAAATCCGAGCATCCTTTGCAGTCACTTAAGGGCAGAGGTGATACAAGACAGATTTTTCCATCGGATGCACAATCGAGCTTTGAGATTGTTGCGACAGGATTCTTTCTTAAGATTGCATCTTCAACCGAAGTTTCGTCACCATCATAAATACTGATGGAATAAAGTGAAACAGGTTCAAAAATAATGAGCCCATTGCGAATCACAAAATAGGACTCAACGTTGAGCTTTGGAAATGAATCTCCTCGGGCGCAATTCTCCAAACTCGTGAGCACTTTCGAAAGTAAGAATTTTCCAACATTCTCACCTTCTCTGCTTTGTAGGCTGATCATCTTTTTTAAATCATGGGTAAAACACTGGATCGCAAACTTGACCTGACAATGATTCATTCCTAAGAAAGTCGATGTTCCAAGTTCCGGAGTTGTTTTCGCCCCGGTTAAATTTGCAACAAGGCGAATCATTTCTTCAAAGTCTGAATTCACTTGGCATTCCTGCCCACTCCATGAAAATTCTCCTATTTTACCGCTCTGCTGACTGAATTTATCAGGCCTAAAATCTTGTATTTCCCACGCAATACTGCTTGATTTTTCTGCTTGGTATTCAAATCCATCAGCAAGTTTTTCGATTCCAAAGTCGACATTCCGAGGCGTTGTCGGTTGAAGATTATACTCAGCATCAGCCTCAAAAAGTACGACATTTTTGAAAACGATTCTCGCAGAAGCTTCATTCAGCTTTCTCTTAGAAATCGAACCGCAACTCACAAATACGAACGAGAATACAATACTGATCCAGACAGCGAAACGATTCATCAAACAGCATTTAACCATTTATGTCGCCACTGCCTCACAGGTGAAAGTAGTAATTGAGACGCAATTGCCCCGTTCCTGTAGAGACCAGCAATTCGTCTGTCGGAAGAAAACGAATTGCAAAACCCGTTTCTGCAGCGGTTGAAAGTTCTGAATATAAAAAATATTCGACTCCGAGTCCCAGGCTCATCCCCGCTTGGAATTCTGGCTTGTTCCGATTTCCTTCACCGCTGTTGCTTCCTACGGCCCCGTCGCCCACAATGTATGCAGTTGCGCGAGCGTCGGGGTCAACGTAATAGAATCCTCTCATGGTCAGTCCAAATGCGCTTTTTTTGTTTGCTTTGTCAAAGCCCATCTGAATAAGTGTTTCAAAGGCCACGTTCTTTTTGGCCATATATTTGATTCCCATGGCGGGTGAACCATTCACGGCACCTCCATAAGGAAACAAAACGCCCATGGAAAATTTTCCAGGGATCAGTCCATTCAAAAATCCAGTCCCAAAGTCATCACCTGTTTCACTGACACCCTGAGTTAAGCCTTTTTTTACCTTTAAGGATCCTGATGGATCTTGTGCATAAGCTTCGTAAGTGATGCTTGATAACAGCCATGCCAGTGCCGCCTTTACAGCGTCGCCTTGCCGCATAAATTCACCTTCCCACATTAAAGTAACGCAGGTGAATATTATCATAGGTGGGATGTGCAGAGTATCGAAGCCCTAGAATTTGACTATTTGCCAATTCCCTTTGCAATAAGGTAGGCCATTTCCATGCTTTGGGAATAATTCAATCGGGGATCGCAATAGGTCTGATAATTTTGACCCAGATGTTCTTCTTGAAGCCCTTCTCCTCCACCAATGCATTCAGTAACGTTCTCTCCCGTTAATTCAAAATGAACGCCACCCAAAATCGTACCTAGATCTTTGTGCACGGCTTGGGATTCTTTGATTTCGGCAAGGATGGAATCAAAATCTCGGGTTTTGATCCCGCCTTGAGTTTTGATGACATTTCCATGCATCGGATCAACGCTCCACACCACACTCACACCTGCATCTTTTACTTTTTGGAGCAAGGGAGGCAGACATTGAGCGGCTTTTCCAGCCCCCATTCGCGTGATAAGCGTTACTTTACCGGGAATATTTTGCGGATTCACAAACTTCAGCAATTCGATAATTTCTCTCGGATCGGCAGTGGGACCCACTTTAATTCCAATGGGATTTTCGATTCCACGCAAATATTCGGCATGCGCGCCATCCAACTGTCTAGTGCGTTCACCAAGCCATACAAAATGTGCGCTCTGATTAAACCACCCTCCATTTCGTTGGTCGTAACGCGTGAGAGCCGATTCGTAGTCGAGGAGAAGAGCCTCATGGGAGGTAAAAAAGTCGACTCTTTTTAAAACCTCGGAACTTGCACCGATGGTTTCGAGAAATTCTGTCGATTCGCGCACGCTTTGCGACAATTCCGTATAAAGAAAAGGCTGTGTTTCTTCATTGATGTGTTCAAGTTTCCACATCTCGGGGTGACGGATATCTGCAAATCCACCTTCAATCAGGGCTCGCAACCAGTTGGTCGTAAAGCCTGCACAGATGTAGGCTCGCACCAAGCGTTCCGGATCATGTTTTCTCGCATCGGGATGAAATGCAAAGCCATTGATAATATCGCCTCGAAAACTGGGAAGAGTTTCCCCGCTTATCGTTTCGGCATCATCAGACCTTGGTTTGGCGTACTGACCAGCGATGCGACCAATTCGAACCACAGGTTTTCGCAAGCCATAGACGAGTATAAGGCTCATCTGAAGAATAATTTTTAGCTTTTCAGTGATGCTTTTTGGATTGCAATCAACAAAGCGCTCGGCGCAATCCCCTGCCTGCAAAATAAAGCGGCGTCCTTCGCCTGCTTCTGCGAGTTGTTTTCGGAGATTGAGAATTTCTCCCGAATGAACCAGAGGTGGAAACTGACCAATTTTAGCAAGGCATCTTTCCAGATGCACATGATCCTCATAAGTTGGCTGTTGGAGAACGCGTTTGGCTTTCCAGGACTGAGGTGTCCATTCTGGCTTATGAGAATTCATTTCCGTTGTCATCTCCTCTAAAACTATATAAAAAAATGGTTCCAGTGCAGATTTTTAAGCCACAAGGAGCCCAACGTGTCAAAACAAGCATCCTCAACGCCTACACTTGAGGCCATTCGCTACAGGCGTGGGACTCTCGAATTGCTCGATCAACTTCGCCTTCCCCATGAATTCGTTTACGACACCGTACAAACTTCGGAAGCTGCTTGGGAAGCCATACGGTCCATGAAGGTCAGAGGGGCCCCCGCCATTGCCATCGCAGCAGTCCTCAGTCTCGCAGCTGAGGCAGAGCAAAAACGTGAAAGTTTCGAAAGTCTGGAACAGGCCTACCAGTTTCTTTGCGATCGTCTCGACTATCTTCAAACAAGTCGCCCGACGGCTGTCAACCTTTTTGAAGCAACCGGACGTTTGAAGGCTTACGTGACTGCAGAGTTTCGGGTTGCAACTGCAGGAAAGAAAGGAGCACGTGACCTACTGCGCCATTATATTGTCGAAGCCGAAAAAATGCTGGCAGCAGACATTAAAGGAAATCGTGCGATCGGGCAATTTGGAGCGCAAACGCTTCTCAGCCTCTCTTCAAAAGAACATCTACAGGTTCTGACCCACTGCAACACAGGCAGTTTGGCCACAGCAGGTTACGGGACAGCCCTTGGAGTCGTGAGGGCTCTGCATGAATCAGGGCAACTCAAACATTGCTTTGCCACAGAAACACGTCCTTATAACCAAGGAGCCCGGCTCACGGCTTTCGAATTGGTGTTTGAACGCATCCCTGGGACTCTCATCACCGATTCCATGGCATCGTTTCTCATGGCGACCAAAGGAATCGATGCTGTTGTCGTTGGAGCAGACCGCATTGTTGCTAACGGTGACACCGCAAATAAAATTGGAACATATCAGCTCGCCATCGCTGCAAAGTACCATGGCATTCCCTTTTTAGTTGCAGCTCCCGTCAGTTCAATCGATCTGACTTTAGAAGAGGGTGCGCAAATTCACATCGAAGAACGCCCCCCCGACGAACTCACAAACGTTTCCGGAATTCGAATTGCCGCCCTGGGGATCGGCGTGTGGAATCCATCCTTTGACATCACACCTGCCGCACTTATTTCAGGCATCGTCACTGAATTTGGAACCCTTGTTGATAAGAAGCCTGATGGCACATTCGATGTTAAAAAGTTTCTTCAAAGTGCAAAGGCGGACCAATAGTATGTCGTTAAGTTTTGTCAAAAACAAAGAACTTCTAGAGCCACTTTTGCCCATCCCCCATGCCTTTGCGACATTTTCGGTCGACAAATCGAAACATGACCGCTCCATTTTTGAAGAAATTGCCATTGGACAAACCCTTGGAGCCTGGGAAACAAGCATTGCTGAAATCGAAACCTTGCGAGGCCTAGTTGCAAAAATCGTAAGCTTTGAAGAGCAAGAGCATACTTATGTCGCAACTGTCGCCATTCCCGTTTCCACTTGGCATGGGCGTCTTGCGTGGCTTATGGCCATTCTGTATGGAAAAATGAGCTTTTATGAAGGAATTCAACTTTCTTCCGTTCGATTTTCCGACGACGCTTTTTCGGGTGCCCATGCCTTGCCGGGCCCGAGGCACGATATTTCTGATTTAAGAACCCTTGTGGGAGCTGCACAAAACGTCCCACTTTTGATGGGTATTTTGAAACCAAACGTTGCCATGCCCGATGAAAAAATTGCTGATCTCTATGAACAGGTTGCCGAAGCAGGCGTTCATATTGTGAAAGATGATGAAATTCGTCACGACGATTCTCCCCTCAAAACGCTTTCACGCGTGAAGGCCGTGGCGAAGCGCGCTGCATCCAAAAATTTAAAGACACTGTATGCCGTCCATTTTCAGGCTGATGTCGACTTAAATGCTTCGGTCGTTCGAGAACTTGAAGATGCAGGCGCCAATGCGCTGCTCTTAAATGTGTGGACGAGCGGACTGGGTACGTTGCAGTGGCTTCGCTCACACACACGACTCCCGATTCTTGCACATCCCGCTCTGGTGGGTGCATTTGGGCTTGGAAGCACAACGAGCCGCATTCATCCAAAGGTCACATTGGGTCAACTTTTACGTGCGGGTGGAGCAGATTTGTCTCTCTTTCCAAGTCCGTACGGAAAGCTTGGACTTCCCCTTGAAGTTGCACAAAGCATCGCCAATGTGTGCTTAAACGATGAACAACCCGTTAAAAAAATGACCCCCGTTCCAAGCGCGGGCATCAAACCTGAACATGGCCCGCTCGCACGAAAAGACTTCGGTCATGATTTTGTCCTCAATGCAGGGACGGGGATTTTTGCGGCCTCTGTCTCTCCGGCACATGCGGTTCAAGCATTTCGCAAGGGTCTCTATGAAGGAAACTCCTAATGCGCGCAGTTACAAAATACAAAGCTGATGCCTCATTTCTTCCCCTCAGCTTGTTCGAAAGGGTGGCACTTAAAAACCTGTGCGAGGTTGCAAAGCGGCTCGACAGTCGAATTGCAATTCCTGCCACGAGTAGCAATTTTAGTCTGCGCTGCGGACCTCAGCGGTTTTTTATTTCAAAATCGGGTGTTCATAAGCGAAATCTTACTCCCGTTTCGTTCTTGCGTGTTCAACTCGATGGAAAAGCAGTGCACCCCCTTGCTCCCAAACCGAGTGACGAAACCCTGTTGCATGCCGTGTTGTATCGGCTCTTTGAAAATGTGAACTGCATTTTGCATTGCCATGCTCCAGAAATAGAATTCCTTCGCTTTCCAAGCGCTCGACTTGAAGGTCATGAACTCTTGAAAGCACTGGGTGCTCCAGGACATGAAGAACCGCTCGATTTGACTGTCTTTAGAAACAATCAAAACATGGTCACCCTCTCCGAGGAAGTCGAAGCACGATTCCATCAAGAACTTGCATCTTCTCAGAGCCTTGCAAAAGGCATTTTTGTTTTGGAACGACATGGAATCTACTGTGGTGGAAAAGATGTTCAGCAAGCAGAAGCTCGACTTGAAGCCCTCTTGCATCTCCTTGAAACTCAATAGCGCGAAAAAGTTTCGCAACTTGAAAATTCCGTCTAGATCCCGACGCTCTTTGTGGGGGCCAGAAACCGAGGCATCCGTGGTACCTTAAAAAGGAACTCTTTTGTCAGGAATTTCATTTAGGCCAGGACGCACTCGAATCAGGTATCCACTTTTCGATTCGTCCTCATTACCAATGGTGACGCAAATGGGTGCACCCGCATTCGCATCGCTCGGTCATTTTAAGGTACCTACTTTTCCAGTCGTTGCAAGGGAAAGTCTTACGTATATATTCAAAACAGAGGTAGATTTCGAAAAGCTTTCGAAATCCATTGGTCGCGACGTAGGAATTTCTGCAAATATTCTACGGCTTGCAAATTCGGCGCACTTTCTTTCAGGAAAGCCGACCAGTGACTTAAAAATTGCAATTTCGAGAATTGGGCTTAGTTCTCTGACTCAAATCCTTATCAGTCACTCACTAGAAGCGACTTTCAGGTTCGAAGAAACTTCCATGCTGAATTACAAAGCATTTATGAGACACAGCGCCCATGTCGGCCTCATTGCTTTGGAACTCGCAAATTCGAACCCCTTTTTCAAGCCCATGGCGACTGATTTACAACTTGCAGGGCTCATGCATGACATTGGAATTGCAGCCATTGCAGGACAGCTGCCAGGTTCTATGGCAGCGTTGGTCAATCATGCTCAAGAGAACAGCATCGATTTTGCGACAAGTGAACAGCAGATGCAGTTGGAACCTCACCACAATATAGGCGCAATGATACTCAAAGAGTGGGCGCTTCCAGATAATGTGCAAATACTTGTCAAAAATCACGATATCAAGAATCGGACCTTAAGAGATAAGCTCAGCGAAACTGAACATCTCATGATAGATCTCGTCATGCTTGCAGATACCCTTGCACACCGCTTTGGTTCGAGCCTTCCTGGCTACAGTCGAGACACGCGCATTGATGCGGGATTGCTCCGTAATCTTAAATTTACGACTGAACAGGTTTTGTCTTCGGTAAAGAATGCGAACCAATCTCTTACAATTTTTTCGCTCTAAATCGAGAAAAGAGAGATTTAATATCCTGCTGGTAGAATAAATCCATTTACACCCGTTGTGGTGTACTGGTATTTCGCTGTTTTTTCGTCATTAAATCCCATCCACGCATAAAGGTATTTCGAATCTAGGCGATGATACCCCTTTTCTCCTGCGCGCTCGTAGCTTGTACGATCCAGTCGCTCTGCGCCACCCCAAGAATTTTTAACAACAAAGTATTGAATTTGTCCGTATTCAAGCGCCAATCTTTTCTGTTCGGCGGTAGCTTCTCCTTCGCCCACTTCAAAAATCTTGCCTGTGCTGGGATCAGTGCCTTTGACAACGTAATCTTCGAGAACAGTTTGGTGATATCCTTGACGTCCTTCACCCCGAGCAGCCAGCCGCTCAAATGAAAAGATGCCTTTTTCATCGAGTGCATTAAAATCTACGAACCAATTCATCACAACGGGGTGACCGTCGTTCATCGCTTTTTTCACTCTTTTTAAGAGAGATAAATTCGACTGTGAAAGAGATTGAGGCACCAAAGGAAGAGCCTGTCCTCCAATAGGTCTCAGCTTCGATTGCACGTCCCACGAGATTTCTGACCAAGAATTCATTTGGCTATCAAGTGTGATGGCTTTGCCGTCAGGCGCTTTACCAATAGCAACATCTTTTGCCCAAAAGCGCTTAGAAAGCACAGCATCAAGATTGACATTAAAGGCCCGATTGAGTTCTTGCCGAATTGAAGCGGGAGAGCGATCTGTCGAGAGCAATCCCACTTTTAAACTTTGATTGATGACTTCGAGTGCTTTGCTTTGACGTTCGCTTTTCGTTTTTTCGTTTTCTTCAGGGATGAAATCACCCTCTGCCATGAGCCCATAATTTCTCATGAGATTCATTGAGCTGTCCCAACCGCCTCCGGTATTTATCTCCTTAATCCAACCAAAGTGGAGGAGTTGATATTCCCAATGGCGATAGGAATGATAGGACTCCGAAAAGTTTTTCTTCTCGTTGGTGCCGCGCAAAACCAGTGACTCAGCCCATCCCATTGTCGCATAGGCCCAGCAATTTCCAATACTTTGCCATTTAACTTGAGTCTGAGGTAAATCGACCACATCGGGACGACTCACAATTCCGTTGGAGCTCGGAGAACCGCACCCTACAGTGACAAGCAGAGAAAAAGCGGCGAGTAAAAACTTGCTTACTGTTCGATGAGACGCATCCATTTTATGTAACATCATTTGCTCCTGAATATAAAATGGTCAGAAAATGTTCTCATTTTTTAACCATTTCTCCCAATTAATGTACTTCTTGATTTCTGTAAAGTAGATTTTCGCTCGTTTTATAAAATATATTTCTAAACAATTTAAGCCTGATATGAAATCATTTGGCAGTTTGCTTACTGATAAATCCGAAGACATGCAGTCTGCATTGGGCATGAGAATGCGCCGCTGACTTTTCGGCTCGAAATTTTTATAAATTGCAGTTTAAAAAGATTCTCATTTTTGATGCTTAGTGGAGATGACAGCGATTTCCTATTGAGCCAGCTCTTTTAGCCCTGCACTTCTCCTATCTTATTCGCAGATAGCCCCATGGATTCATCATGTGCTTTCACCGCTTTCTGAAGTGCTTCGTATGTGCGATGAGCGGTAATAAGATTTGTTAAATTTCTCATGGGATTCACGTTACTTCCTTCGACGTAACCTTGGCTTAATTCAGCAGTTCCACGGGATTGATTTGCCTGAGGTCCGTCGTGTACCCAGAGGTTTGAGCCCAGCCGTTGCAGCAACTTTTCATCGGAAAAAGAGGTCGTTTTCATTTTATCTACAAAGCGATCTCCGACATAAACCTCGCCCGTCGAAAGCACTTTAACGTTTCCTTCTTTGAGTCCTGTCAGGGCTCCATTTTCGCCTTGCACAGCAAATCCACCTTTCGTCATCAGCACGCCTTCTGGACTGAGAGAAAAACTGCCGTCTCTCGTAAAACGTTCTCCAAAGGGAGTCATGACTGAAAAAAAACCTTTTCCTTCCAACGCGAAATCCAATGGGTTCCCGGTCTTTTGCAATGCGCCTTGTCGATGATCAGTTTTGACTTCTGAAAGAGCCGCATACTCCATTTCACTGCCATGCAAAGGATGAAGCTCGCGCATATCAAGTTTAAATGGAGCGGGTGGCAATTCAGTACGGTAACTTGGCCAGGGGTCGGCTAACATGGAAGCGAATGAAACGTTGTCTTCTTTGAAGCCTGTTGTATTCGTATTTGCCATGTTATTTGCAAGAATTTCCATGACTCTTTCCTGGGCAACACCTGCAGAAAGTGGCGCATAGACATTTTTCAGCATGGCAAGTCCTCGAATCTCCGGCCACAGAAGCCAGAGCCTGATAGGCAAACGAAATTTTTCAAATCCTAAATTGCAGAATATCAGCGCCAAAAAGAATGAAGTGAAACACAACTGCAGCGCCAAAATTTGAACAAATTCTCAACATGCGCTCAAGGCATTTTGATATCGATGATTCCACCCTTTTCTGAAACTTGAATTTCAGTGCGACCCAGCACGGCGCCTGTGACAATAGACCCCACAATCAGGTCATAGGTACCTGGAACGACGCGCAGTTTTTTGACTCGTCCATTTGAAATCTGAAAGGCATTCTCTGTCTGCAAAACCTCTTTTTCAAACACTTTTAGCGAATTTTTAAGTTCGATCTCCATAGAACTAGGAACTCGGATGACAATTTTTCGGCAAAATCGTGAAGCAGCGGCATGCCGCAAAAAATGCTCTGCAACACGGAGTTTAGTTGGAGCATCCCAACTGCCTCGCACGACTTTCGAATCGAAAAAATTCGAGGGTGAGTCGCCCAAATCAAGTGAGACCTGCCCAAGATAATTTGTGCAAATTTCTTCAAGACTTGCAAACGTTCCTTTTGCATAAGCAAGGCCATTCAGAGGGGCAAACACGGGATCCTTCGATTTATCGTTGCCAATTTGAACCGGAGTTTCTCCTTTTGAATTTGCAACACGCATGGGCTTCTTTAAATCAGGAGGAAGCGTCCAACTTGTCCCAAGCATCTCTTTGTCTTTGCTGACATCCAGTGCAATGCTCCACTGAATTTCCTTGGCTCGAAGTGTTGCTTTCATCACTGAACGAGGAGAAAGTTTCGCAACGTTCATTTGCAGCACCGTAGCGACTTTAAGACGCTCTTCCACTGAAAGCGACTTTTCTAACTCAGACTTAAGATCACGCACCATGCGGCGCAATAACCTCACCGCCTGCCACTTTCCTTCATCTTGGAAAATCACATCCCAATCCAAACTGCTTGCCAAGTTTGAAGGAAGCTCTTTCCTGTCCTCAGCAAGGGACTTTCTCAGGGGCACAAGGACCTTCAAAAGTACCTTTTCAGGTTGAGATCCAATGAGTGGTTTTGCCTCAGCAACCCTTCCCTTCAACAGAGAGCAGAGGTTTGACGCATCAAGAATTTTACGATGAAAAAGGTACGACACTTCGGGCAAACGACGATTCAACATTTTTTCAGCTTCAAGTGCAAATGTCAGGCATCCCTCTGCCTCAACCTCTAAATCGACAAGGTCTTTTCCTAGGGATTTTGAGGTCGAAAGAAGGCCTAATTCTATACGTTTTAAAGATTTTGACCGAACAAATTCTAACCCCGAATCCGGTTTACGCCTCACGAGATGAAAGTTCAGATCCTTAATAAGCGGAATGCGAGCCTCAGCCAAAAATCCATCTGGATCAAAGCGTGCATCCGCATCAGCACTGGAAATGAGTTCGCCCGTAAAAGGAACAAACAGTTTTTTACTTGCCTTAGATGCAGCCTCTTTCTTCAAATAATAAAAAAGATGGGTTTCATCGGTCCATCGAGGCTTTTGAAGTGCAATCTCTTTTGAATTTCCTAATAAAAAAGACAAAAAATCAGCAGAATGAATAGATTTTTCTTCAAATAAATATGACTGATTTTGATACTTCCAATTTCCGGTAGCTTTCTGTAGAAGTGCTGATGCACCAGTCGACTGGCTCGCAAATATCGCGGAGATATCATCGCTTAAAAGGCCGCCCGAAGTCAGCAAATAGGAAAAAGCCTGCGATAATCCAAGACGATGGGTAAATCTGATTTCAAAAGTTGGCTTCTGACTCGGCTGGTCGACTAGCAATCCTGCCGTTGCAACCCCCACTGAAATTCCATCGAGAGTAACATCATAGACAGCTTTACGAACTGAAGTGGGAAGAGAAGAGCTGTTTGCAGAAAAAAAAGTGTCCGAATAATTATCAAGTAAGATCTTATTGTCATTTGACGACTTCTCAACAGATGCAAGCCCCGCAAAGACTGCCGCCATTGAGATGAGTCCAATACCGACGACACAAAATCTAGCAGTTCCTGATACCATTGGAGAATTCCTCCGAAGTGACGCAGTTTAACTGACAGCCAGTAGAATGAGGAATCTCACTATACGAATCAATACAGCTGTATGTCTCTAAGTCACCGCATGAAAACAGGATGCGCAGTGTTGCCCCCTGAAAAGTTTTGGTTCAGATGATTGACTCTAAAACAGGTGCGTTGCCTCTCCTTGAAAACGGCGGAATGTGAAAATCACATCGCGTTTTTGTGAACTTAGCAAAGCGGACTTTTTACGAGGGTTCATCGATTCTAGAATCTAACCAAAATCTGCAAGTTCCTTCAAGGACTCCCAAGAAGTTTTGTGTGCAGAATTTGGCAGTAATTGAGATTGGAAGAAAAAAAGACCAAAAAAAATCCCCCTGAGCAATAAAGCCCAGAGGGATTCTAATTTAAAGGCTGCTCCGTGCTACTCTCCCACACCTAAAGGTGCAGTACCATCGCCGCAGACGAGCTTGACTTCGGAGTTCGGAATGGGATCCGGTA
>JBIIEI010000191.1:0-3335 GCA_044237915.1 Silvanigrellaceae bacterium
CCAGAGGCATTCTTGCCATGGAACTTTGATAAAACCCTCCAAAACCTGATGGCTTCACAAACCCCCGTACTACCCATCTTATAACGCTGGGAATAGCGCGTCCAAATGATTTTTCGGGAGCTCACTTTCAGAATTTTGCCACAAACTACTTACAACCCTGCGCGGAATCCAAAAATCCGGACAGCATCCAGCCTTCGTTTTTGGTCTTTGCAGCATCAAAAAAACCGCCTTCTCTGCGCACTTTCACAATCACAACGGGCGAAATTTTTGCGTTTGTGCTTTTGACTTCCTTGCGATCGATGATTTTAATCTTCACTGATTTTCCAACATATCCTATCGATTGAGAAAGATAAGTGTCGCTATAAACCATGGCGCCCGTTTGCGGCGAGCGACCCGCCACCGCGCAATGACCTGTGCTGACTCCTAAAGCTTAACCATTGCTGGGGCACCCGAGAAGGAGAATACCGTAGTATCTTTCACGGAAGATCCAGCTCCATTTTTGTTATCGAGAATATTCATACTTTGCCAAAAAGCATTGCTGACAGATTCAAGCGAAATTTAGAAGAAAATATCGCACGCACTGACTACAATGTGGATATTGACATCTCATCAATAAAAATTATTCTCACAGCCAATTGCACTGAGACTCTTCCACACATCAGTCGATGCGTGAATCGATGCCTTACTTTGAAAGGACTGCATGAGTACCCTGAGTTAGATTTCTCGCTCCTTGTTGAAAACCTCAAGCGCTCGTGGAGGTCGTCAGGAAATGATGTTGATGTGGTCTTTGACGAAGAGTTTATAAGCTCAATATTTCAAAAAGTCCGTTCCATGAAACTCAAGCGGAATATCCATGACCTCAAAAGAATCCTCATAAACTCTGCTGAAAATGCAATTTCAGAACGGAGGCGCTTTGTATTCGCAAGGGATTGCAAGATTCTAGAAGACTTGTATTGCGACTTTCCAGAGCAAATTGAGGAACCAGACACGGAGTGAGTTCCCGGCAGTGCTGCGTGAACTCTCGTAACGACTCATGAGAGATTCTTGGAATGTTCATCACTGGAGGTCACTCATGAGCATTCCAAGTTCGAGCCTAGAAGATCTCAAAAAGAAATTGAATACCTGGAGAAAAACTCGCACCAGCAAAGAAAAGTTGCCTGAAGAAATTTGGCAAGAAGCCATAGCCAATTGCAAATTCCGTGGGGTTGGTGCAGTTGCCAAAGCTGCTGGACTCGATTTTTACCAATTGCGCGATCGCGTCCGACGACATGAACTTTCTCGGACTCAGAAGTTACCTGAATCAGTGAGTCCTCCTCGAACTGAAACAATTACAGTTTCAAAAATAGTTCCGCCGACGGATAGAGAACAACTGCCGCTTCTTGAATTTGAAAACGCACATGGAGTCAAATTGCGTGTTGAAGCGAACTCAGATTTTGCAACGAAGCTCCTTGGAGCATTTTTTTCGTCCGTGAGGTGAAAATTTATGTTGGCACTTTCGCCCTCGGTTACCATTTTTGTCATTCATAAATACGTTGATTTCCGCAATGGAATAGATGGTCTTTCGGGCTTATGTCGGGAAATCCTAAAGCAGGACCCAACAAGTGGCGCACTTTTCGTGTTCCGAAACAAAGGTTCAAATGCGGTAAAGATCCTCTGTTACGATTCCACCGGGTTCTGGCTTTGCATGAAACGTCTTTCAAAGGGGTCCTTCAAGCACTGGCCAAAGGAAGGAGAAATGATGAGTGCTTTACAGGCCAAAGAACTTTCAGTGCTGTTGTGGAACGGAGATCCATTTGCTGCGAAGTTTCAGCGTGAATGGAAGAAAATATCTTAATGTAACAGATTGACAAAAAGAAAAAGCCTTATTATCTGTTTGTTTGCGAAGACAAAACAAAATAAAAGGCTCTAGATGACGATGCATCTGAATGTGAAGCTAGCTGAAAACTCTCTTTATGACAAGGTTCGTAACCGCCTTTTTCAAGGCGGTTGGCCCGAAGATGAGAAAGAGCTAGTGATGACTGCACTTTCGCTTCACGAAGACCTTGCGCTCCGTCTCAAAGAGCAGCAGATCAGCAAGGAACGGTTGCAAAAAATCGCATTTGGTCAGACCTCTGAAAAAAGCAATTCTTTGTTTGATGACGCTGTCATCGAGTTGCCACCACCAGTAGAAGAATCCTCATTGGAAGAGGGTCCACCGCCACCTCCACATCCTCCTCGAAAAAGGAGCGGACATGGGCTTAGAAAGCTGCAGGCAGTCGCACACAGTCGTCAGAAGATTCAGCTTGAGAATCACACTCCGGGTTGCAGTTGCACGGCATGTGGAAAGGGACGCTTCTACCGCAGCGAAAGCCGTGAAAAAACCATTATTCATGCCGTCAATCTTATCCAGGTTCAAGTTGTGGAGCTTGAGACACTGCGATGCAATACCTGCGGCACGACGCAGGTTGCTGATGAGCCAGAGATCTTGAAAGAATGCATTGGACGCTATCATCCTACAGCCATTTCTCTCTTCACCGTGCTGCGCTACATGATGGGAATGCCAAGCCATCGTATGGAAACTTTCACCGAAATGGGTGGATTGAGAATTTCCGATAGCACTCAATTTAATCTCTTCGAGTATGCGCTGTCCTGTGTTCGCCCTGTGTTTGATGCGATGGTTTCTCTTGCCGCTAATGGCAAAATGAGCTTCCGAGATGATTCTTCCATGCGAGTTTTGCAGTTGCGAAAAGAACTTGAGAGGCAAAAAATGGAAGATGAAAATGTTCGCATTGGAATCACGACAACCCATATTCATGCCCAAACTCAATGTGCGCATATAGTGGCCCTTTACTTTACAGGTAATGAGCATGCAGGTGACGTATATGGAAAACTTCTGCAAAAAAGAACCATCGACTCACCCATGCTTGCAATGAGTGACGGACTTGCTGCCAATCGCGCACATGACGCTGCTGACAAAACACATGAACTTGCATGCCTTGTGCATGCCCGGCGCAACTTCGTTGAACTTGCAAAGCAAAATGAATCTGAGGTTCGGGAGGTCCTCGCCATCTTTCGAAGCATTTACGCCGTCGAAAGTCATGCAGAAACCTACGCACTTTCTGATGATGACAGACTAAAATTACATCAAATGCACAGTAAAGAACGCATGGATACATTGATAGCGCTCGCAAAAGAACGAAGCCAATCACACGAACCGCGCTCACCCATCGCGGCGTGAGCTCCCGAGAAATCATTTGTACTTCAAAGGTACTGCCGAGAGATGATGCCCTCAGCTTTTGAGGAGGCGTATTGATGAAAAAAGAGATTTTAGAATTCTCCAAGAGTTTACAGGATTG
>JBIIEI010000117.1:0-12148 GCA_044237915.1 Silvanigrellaceae bacterium
CATCCGAAGCTTCATTTCGACGTGCCAAAAACAAGGGATCTGCGTTTCTTCAGCGCTGACTGACCTTTTTGAAGGCAAACTGCCGAATTTCAAACAAACGTCAACCCCCTCCCTCTGAATGGTTACTTTTTTTGTTTGAAATGAGTTTGGATTTAGTAAATCAGTGTGAAAAATGCACTTAGGGTCTTTGGATCCCTGTATGTTCAAACAGATCTTCTTTTGCATACTTGCGAAGTTTTTGAAGATTCTGATCAAGGCGCTCGACATTTCTTATGACTGTTTGCAGCATATCTAAAAAGTTGTCGTGGTCGAATTCTTCACGAGCATAAGCACGTTCTTCTACTTCCGCGAGAACTTCTTCTAAAAAGCCTTTTGTCACAAAGAGCGCATTATTGGTGTCGTGAATCCACTCTCTGAGTCGAGTGCTTATCGCGACGATTGTCGTCTCAGTGATTTCAGCCATATGGTATGTTCTCCATCCGGGATCGCTCCTGTTACTGTAAGACCTCGAATTCTGACCCGCAAACAACGGTGCCAATTTTCAACTAGCTGTGGCTCAATGGCTGGCCCAGAAACTGTTGTACGGCACAGGTGAGAAGTCGAACGCACTTTGCAGTTCCGCCTGCTTCACCATAAATGTCGAAAGGCCGGTCGGCCCACATATAGGAATCAATGTGCGCCCATTTTGTTTTACCTACAAATTTTCTCAAAAACAGGGCTGCTGTGACGGAACCGGCATGACCCGAAGTGCTGGCATTCATCATGTCTGCAATTTGTGAGTCAAACAGCGATTCATATTCGTCGACAAGGGGCATTGGCCAAACCCAGTCTCCCGTTTCAAGGCCCGCCTGAAAAAGAAGCTTTTCGAGTTCAACGTTGTTTGAAAAAAGCGAATCGACGCTTCCTCCCAAGGACACGCGTGCAGCACCGGTAAGAGTAGCGACATCGATAATGCAGTCGGGGTTATCTTGGGCTGCGAGCGAGAGTGCATCTGCAAGCACAAGCCTTCCTTCTGCGTCGGTGTTTTCGATTTCAACGGTGTGCCCTGTGCGGCTGCGGTAAATGTCACCGGGGCGCATCGAATTTCCCGAAACCATATTTTCTGCCAGCGCAAGGTAACAGGTGATCCGCGCGGGAGTTCCGAGTTTAGCAAGAGCTAAAAAACTGCCCAGAACGCAGGCAGAACCGCCCATATCTTTTTTCATATTGCGCATCCCACCGGGTGGTTTGATGTCGAGGCCGCCCGTATCAAAGGTGATGCCTTTGCCCACGAGGGTAACATGGCGACTGGGCTGAAGCGCAATGCGTGGCTGATAAACAAGGCGAATAATGCGGGGAGGAATGTCGCTCCCTTTGCCGACGGCCTCAATCAATCCACAACCTTCTTCTCGCAATTTATCCAGGCGCATGACTTCCATGGAAATCAAATTCGGATTTTGGGAGGATTCGCATTCGTCGCGCACAAGTTCACGTACAAATAATTCGTATGTTTCGGGATTCAAAATATTTCCGGGAGCACACACCAGACTCCGGGTGACGGTCATGGAGTTGTGCAAGGCCATTCCGCGATTGAATTTTCTGCTGCAAAGTTCGCTGTCGCAGAGAGTAAGAGCAAGCTTTTGTGATTCTTTTTGCGTGCGGTAGGATGTTTTACCTTTTTGAGTTGTTGCACGTTGCAAGGCTCCAATCAAAAACCATTCAAAATTTTCAAAGGTGCGCTTTTTGGCTATTTCTGAAAACGTAACATCGACGTGATTTCGAGCTGCAAGAAAAGGGCTGTTCAATAAGGTTGTCGCGAAATTGGCTCCTAAGTGGCTCAAGGTATGGATGGGGCCTGAAGGGTGAGACGCCAGTCCTTTAGGAACTTCCGTAGGCATCACGTAAAAGAACTCTGAGCCATCTGCGCTTCCTGGATACAGTCCCCGTGCGCGAATTTCGAGAAAGAGGAGTTTGGCAGAGGCCATCCAAGGCGAAACGGTGTTCTTCAACTCAGATTCGTCGACGATTGTGACTTTAATATTCTGAGTAGATGTTACGTTTTCGTTTTTCAAACCAAATTCGAGGCGCGTGTCCAGCTTCAGATCTGCGTAATTCATGTCCTACCTTTTGTACCCGCTGCAAGAACAGGCTTCAGAATTTTGCCTTTGTCCATGTTTTTTGCAAGCTCAGCATAACGCTCCTTCGCTGCATTTCGAGCAGCAAGAAACTGTGCATAAAAATTGCTTGAGGCAAACCGAAAGGTCGGAGAGTCGTATTTATCGATGATTTCACAAAGGTCACGACTTCCTGTTTTTCGAACTGCCCGAAGAACTCCATTAAGACCGTGATTGTACGCAGTCAACGCCAGAGGCCAACTTTTTGTGGCTCCGTAGTTTTGGCGGAGGAGTTTTGCAGCCGCAATGGTGGAAATGTGCACATCTGTGCGTTGGGAGACCGTGTGGCGTCCCGACAGCTGGGCCATCGTTTCGGGCATGATCTGCCAGAGGCCGAGCGCGCCCACCTTCGACTTCGCCTGGGGATGGTAGCTACTTTCCACATGGGGTAAGTAAACAATTTCCAGAGGAAGTTGAGAATCCGTAACAACGCGTTGAATCGTTGGAAGGAACAAGAGCGAACGTTGAATGCCAGCTTCAAAGCGAGTTTTCATGCCTGTTTGTATGCGAATATTTGCTTTTGTTCGCAAGATATTTTCACGGGTCAGTTGATTCCCGGGAAAAAGTTTTGCGAGGTCGGAGAGCCGAGAGTCCCACGAATCCTTTTTTTGGAGGGATTCGGAAAGTTCTTCGAGCCTGCGTTCAAAATAATCTTTGTAGGCGCGCACGGCGAGCAGTCGTTCACGTTCACCACGCGGAATTTTTACAATTCCCAAGATGCGTCCAAGATTTTCTTTGTCGTGAAACACAGCATCGTCGGTATCTGTTTCGGTATAAATCTTTTTCCAAAAGCTGACATTGGATTTGAGACAAGCAGGATTGGGGAAGCTTTCGTTAGCGTCCCCTTTTTCTACAACTTTTTCAAGATTCCGAGCCGAAGTTCGAGGTCCAGAAAGTGTGATGGGCGCAGCTTCAAAGGGTGAAGGAGGAACTCCAAAAGGGGTGTCCTCAATCATTTTGGGCGCTGTGTTTGGTGAATTTGCGGGTGGCGTGTTTTCGATGATGGGTGCTTCGGCAATTTTTTTAGGTACCGAGCGAGGAGTTTCCGAATGATTGTGTTCAACATTTTGAGATTTGCCTAAAACTTCTGACAATTCGTCATTGGAAAACACAGCAGCGCTGTTACTTTGTGTATCTGCAGCACGCATGAGTATCGAAGGTCCGCTCGGAGGGACATCTATTTTAAAATCGATGGCACTTGCAGGACGCGCAAAAACAGGGATTCCTGCTGAAAGAATCCAGAGAATTCTTGGGAAACGCATGACGTTTTTCTCCCCCTCGATCGATCATGTTTGGAAATGGATCTGAAAAACGAAGTTAAGTGACCTTTGTAAAGAATGCAAAGGATTGCCCTCTCACTTATAAATGTGGGAGGGGGTACTTTACAAAAGGGCGCTTAAATTCGCACTTTCCCAGAGCACAGTTTTGCATGAACTTTGCAGGGGTCGATGGGACCTAACGTGAGCAGTCTGTGTTCTTTTTGACGTCGACATCCTGAAACACGCAACGTAACATGTTTCAATTGGCCAATTTCTTGATGGGATGAATTTTCAAGGGGTCGGTTGTGGATCCCAACACGTCGCAGGCGAGTTCGAAATCATCCAAATCGAGGTGCCCTTTTTCAGAGATCACATCTTTGAGTTTTTGGAAGGAATCGACGAGGGAGCCGTTTTGTTCAAGAAGTTCATCCATTTCGACGCGTAGCCGACAGACTTCTCCCCCAATGCGGGTAATGCTCTCAAGAAGTTGCTTGACCTGATGCTGAAGCGCTTCATTCAAACAGCTGTCGTCCGGTGTCTGCTGCTCGGAGTCGACCTGAAAATGAAAGTCTTCAGGATTCTCATCGCAAGTACTTCCATCAAATTGTTGTGGATTCAAAAGGCTCATGAAATGGCTCCCATCCGATGTTCGAGACGGAGCAGTTTCCAAAAGCGCCGTCTGCTTTTCTTATCGGCGAACATTGAGTAAGTTGAAGTTCAACGGAGTTTCCAAAGTCAAATTGGCAGTACTGCAAAGGTGTGCTATGAATCGGCGCGATTGAGCCTGAACAAAAATGGTTTGGACTCCGGGTTTGGAATTTGGAACCAGGAAAGGTCGTAGGGATATGAATTTTCTAAAGAAGATCTTCGGAACTAAGAATGACCGAGAGCTGCGAAAACTCGAGTTTGACGTCGCGAGAATAAATCAGCTGGAAGCGTCAATGATGGCTCTCTCCGATGAACAGCTCAAAGAAAAAACGACCGAATATCGAGCGCGTTTTGCCAAGGGCGAATCCTTGGAATCTCTGTTGCCAGAGACATTTGCAACCATGCGTGAAGCATCGAAGCGCGTGTACAATAAACGACATTTCGACGTTCAAATGATTGGTGGTATCGTCCTCCATCAAGGAAAAATCGCTGAAATGAGAACCGGTGAAGGAAAAACCCTTACGGCAACCGCACCTGCGTACCTCAATGCGATTACGGGAAAAGGCGTTCACATTGTGACGGTGAATGAGTATCTCGCCTCAACACAGTCCGAAGAAATGGGAAAAATCTTTAATTTTCTCGGCATGAATGTAGGGTGCGTGCTCAATTCCATGAGCGATGAAGAGCGCAAAGCAGCATACGCTGCAGATATTACCTACGGCACGAACAACGAAATGGGTTTCGACTACCTGCGCGACAACATGAAAGTCCGTATAGAAGACTTTGTTCAGCGTGGACACAATTTTTCCATCGTCGATGAAGTCGATTCGATCTTGATTGATGAAGCCCGAACTCCTCTCATTATTTCGGGTCCGTCCGATTCAACCTCCGATAAATATCTGATGGCCAATGATGCCGTGCGCGGACTTCGTAAGGAAATCGACTACACCGTAGACGAAAAATCTCGTGCCAGCGCCCTCACTGAAGAAGGGATCCGCAAGGTTGAAAAGCGCCTCGGCGTCGACAACCTTTACGATCCGCAGCACATGGATCTCGTGCATGGAATGAATCAGGCCCTCAAAGCCCATGTTCTCTTTCGCAAAGACGATCATTATATCGTGCGAGATGGACAAGTCATCATTGTAGATGAATTTACCGGACGTCTGATGCAGGGACGCCGCTACTCTGATGGGTTACATCAGGCTTTGGAAGCAAAAGAAAATGTTGCCATCCAGCAAGAAAATCAAACTCTCGCAACGGTGACTTTGCAGAATTTCTTTCGTATGTACGGCAAGCTTGCAGGCATGACCGGGACCGCAGATACAGAAGCCGTAGAGTTTCATAAAACCTATGGTCTCGATGTTGTTGTGGTGCCTACGAATCGGCCCATGGTTCGTCTCGATCACGACGATGTGCTTTTTTATCGTCAGACCGAGAAGTTTAATGCTGTGGCCGAAGAAATTGCGAAACGAAATGCCATTGGCCAACCTGTTCTTGTGGGAACGGTGAGCATCGAAAAGAGTGAGCTTTTGAGCGAACTTCTGAATGCTAAATCCATTGCGCACAGCGTCTTAAATGCGAAACATCATGAGCACGAGGCTCAGATCATTGCGCAGGCGGGCCAAAAGTCTCGCGTGACCATTTCCACCAACATGGCGGGCCGTGGAACCGACATTATCCTGGGACCTGAGGTTTCTGGATTGGGCGGACTTGTGGTGATTGGTACGGAACGTCACGAAAGCAGGCGAATTGACAATCAGTTGCGTGGGCGCTCGGGACGTCAGGGCGACCCTGGCGAAAGTATGTTCTTCCTCTCGTGGGAAGACGACCTTCTGAAGCGATTCAATACCAAAATGAATGACATGATCATGCGCAATGCCATGGGCACCGAAGCCGTCGTACATCCTTGGATGACGAGTGCCATTGGCAAGACTCAAAAAAGGGTGGAAGGGTTTAACTACGACATCCGTAAACACCTTTTGGAATACGATGATGTTTTAAATAAACAGCGTCATACCATTTATGCAGCGCGTATGCGGATCTTGAAAAAGGAAAATGTAAAAGGGCTCATCCTCACAGATGCCCTTCCTAAACTTTCCTTGGATTTGTGTGATGAGTTTATTCCACCTTCGGGCATGCCCGGAGAAATGCTCACCTTGGAATATTCGAAGCTCGAGCGTCATTTGTTCAAAAGACTCAGTACTGTTGTTACGTTTACACAGGAAGAACGTAACAAAAAAGACTGGACGCGCCAGGAGTTTTACGCACTCACTGAACAGAAATTGAAGGCTTGTTACGACGAAAAAGAAAAGCTTTTCCAAGAAGAGCAGATGCGGGATATTGAGCGATGGGTGATGTTGCAAACGGTTGACTCTTGCTGGAAAGATCATCTTTTGAATATCGACCATCTTAAAGACGGTATTGGCTTGCGTGGCTATGGCCAAAAAGATCCTCTGCAAGAATACAAGCGCGAAGCTTTTGAATTGTTTAAGCGCATGATTGGTGCCATTAAACAAGAAACTTTGGAGTCTTTGTTCCGAATTCAACCCAACCTCGGGGCAAAATTTGCAGCAGAAGCGGAAGCAGAAGCAAAGCGCAGAGCCGAACGCGAATTAGCAAACTCCGAAAATAGGCACAATGAAATTCCGGCATTTATTGAACAAGCTGCAATGCAAGACGATAAAGATTCGCAACCCAGCTGAAACGCACACTGCATTTAAAGCTTCGTTGCCGACCCTTCGATTTCTGTGCAACCGCGTTTTTTTTGAATGATTTTTAGCCATCCCCTCTTTTTGGATACCAAACGGTTGTAAAAGCCCAGAGCGCAACTGTCAGGTTTCGAAGGGGGAATTTTTTTGGCTAAAACATATTCGGCTGTGCTTGTGGGCGTTGATGTTCATCTCGTTGAAATTGAGTCTGTGCTGGGAACTGGATTCAGTGGACTGAACATCCTGGGGCTTCCCATGGATGTGGCAAAGGACATGCGCGAGCGCGTGAGATCTGCGCTTGAGAGTGTAGGGATACCTATTCCTGCACGCCGTGTGGTTGTGAATGTTTCACCCGCAGAGTCTGTGAAAATGGCCCGTTCTTCTTTGTCCGAACTCGATTTTGCTGTTGCAGCTTCTATTGTTATTTCCCTTGAGCAGGCTTCACTTCTCACGAGACCCTTAGAATTCGAGCTTTCCTCAGGAACCAGCAACGACAGTCCTTTTATGGTGTTTGGTGGAGAGCTTTCCCTTTCAGGCGAGCTGAGGCCCCTGAAGTGTTCACTGGTTTTTGAAGCTTTAAAGTCTCGACTGGGTAAAGTAAATGCACAATTCTTTTTGCCCAATTCACATCAAAATTTAGAAGAATCCTTGCCTGGCTCGCAGCATTTTGCACTGCTTTCAGATTGGTTTGCTTCACCCGTTCCCGCGCAAAATTCTGTTACTTTAGAAAATCCCGCTCGTGAAATACAAAAGCTCAATTCTCAACTTGAAAAAAGGCGAGAACAGCTCAGATTTTTCCTCCAAAAAATGTCTGATAATCCAAGGCTTGCCATGGCAATGTTGGTTGCCGCTGCCGGAAAACATCATATTTTGCTCGCCGGCGAACCTGGAGTTGGAAAGAGCTTTGCACTTTCGCATTTGCCCTTGCTGTTACCTCCCTTGACTGCCGAAGAATCAACCGAGCTTCAACTCGTCTCCGAATCCCATCTCAGCACCGAACGTCCCGTTCGCACTCCCCATCATTCAACCACGGCGGCAGCGCTCCTCGGAGGGGCATCGCTTCGCCCCGGAGAAGTCACATTGGCCCACAGGGGGGTGCTCTTTCTTGATGAGCTTGCTGAGTTTCCGCGCAATGCCCTGGAATCCTTGCGGGAACCTCTCGACCATCACAAAGTGGCCCTCAGTCGAACGGGGGGAAAAATAAACTATCCGGCAGATATCCTCGTGTGCGCAGCCACCAATCCTTGCCCCTGCGGATTTCTTTTTTCAAAGCGCAAACCCTGTCGTTGCTCGTTGATGTCCCGTCGAAAGTATGTCCAAAAGCTGAGCGGACCGCTTCTCGATCGCTTTGCTGTGCAGGTTTGGGTTTCTCCGCCTGGAGAGGATTCATTTGAAGCGACACTGATGGAAAAATTGAAGGACGAGCGCTGCTTTGAAATGTTTTTTGAAAAATTTTGCGCCCTCCAGGAGCAATCGTGGTTTCAAAGGGAACTCACGCTTGAAGCAAGCAGCCTCCAATGTGGGGTGGACCTCGAAGTTGCAGGGCTTTCCAAACGAGGAGAGCAAAACCTCCGGGCGGTTTCTCGAACACTGCGGGAGCTTTTTCCTGAACTTTCCTGCGATCCTGACTTACATTCCAAGGCTTCTACGTTTCGAGAATTAGAGCGTATGTTCTTTCATCCGCTCATATCATGATTTTGACACCTGAATGGGCAGATAAAAAATCGGAAAGGAACTTAAAGTTCTTTTTTTCTTCACCGATAGCCATAATTGAAGTGTTCAATGTTTCTGAAAATCTCTATCACGGGAGTGGGCAAGGATGTCGAAAACAGTGCTCGTTGTCGATGATGCAATGACTGTGCGCAATTTGGCAAAGTTTGCATTAAACAAAGGTGGCTATACCATTCTTGAGGCAGAGGATGGTCTGGTCGGATTAAAAACGCTTGAAACAAACAAAGTAGATTTGATCATCTCGGATCTGAATATGCCCAATATGAATGGCCTGGAAATGGCGAAAGCCATCAAATCTAATCCAGAGTTGGCAAGTATTCCGATTTTTATGCTCACAACTGAAGCAAGTCAGCAGGTTGCGATGCAAGGTAAAGAAATTGGAATCATGGCCTGGATCGTCAAACCTTTTGTGCCTGACAAACTTCTCGCAGCTGTGCAAAAAGTCATAGGCACTTGACCGTCGACTTCAGAAGCGACAAACTCTTGAGTTATGGCATCACCACTTTTGCAAACAATTCGAAATGTTGGTCGACTTACCCAGATTGTAAACATTCTGGCACGGTATGGCTTCAAAAAAGAGCTTCAACAGACCGAGTTGGCCTCGTTTCTTCAGCAAGACTCAACTTCTGAACAATCACAAAGTGCACCAATTCGTGAAAACTACTCGCGCCCTCGTCGTCTTTCGATGGCTTTCGAAGAGCTTGGACCCACATTTGTCAAACTTGGACAGCTTTTAGCCGCCCGCGAAGATCTGCTTCCCAAAGAATATATTCAAGAATTTAAGCGCCTTCAAGACAGTGCCAAACCCATCAGCCCTGAAATATTAGAGCGCCTCATTTCGGATAATTTTACAGGCCGGCAAAAAGAATTTTTTGCAAAGGTGGAAACCGAACCCCTCGGATCGGCGAGCATTGGACAGGTTCATCGAGCAACACTCATCGATGGCCGCCATGTGGTTCTAAAAGTTCAACGTCCCGAGATTGAAAATACCATCCGCACCGATCTTTCGATCTTGCTTGTTATTGCGGGTCTGCTCGAAGGGGCATTTCCTGAACTGCGGAGCTTGCGCCCCAAGGTGGTGGTTGAAGAGCTGAAAAAATCCTTGCAAAGTGAGCTTGATTACTTTCGAGAAGCCGCAAATACGGAACGCATGCGCGGACTTTTTCAAGATCATCCCAATGTTTATATTCCACAGATCTTTCGAGAGTATTGCACGAGGCATGTCCTTTGTATGGAAGCTATTGCAGGAGAAAAGCTGACAAAGCTCGAGCCCAATCCTTCCAACCAAGGACTTGTTCGCATTGGAGTGCAAGCGTTTCTCGACATGACCTTTAAATTCGGAATATTTCACGCTGATTTGCACCCTGGAAACTTCATTCTGATGGAGTCAGGCAAGCTGGCCATTTTGGATTTTGGTCTTGTTGCGCGCCTCACTCGAGAAATGCGCCGCACACTTGTTTATATGTTTCTTTCTCTCGTCAATGAAGATATCGAGACTTTTTCGCACCTTTTTGTGGAACTGACCGAAGGCGACCTAAACACCGACCGTGCAGAACTTGAATCTGAAGTTAGAGAAATCGTTGATTCTGCATTTTCGATGCCCATGCGCGACTTGCAAATTGGCAAGCTGCTCATCCAGGTTGCCCGTGTCTGTGCAACAAAAAGGGCCACTGTTCCACGTGACCTTATTCTTTTTTTTAGGGCCCTCGTTGCTCTGGAATCCTTTGGAAAAAGCCTCGATCCGACCTTAGAAATCTTGAAAGAAGCCGCTGAATACTCAAAGTCGATGGGAAAGGCATCCATTGCAAAGGGTTGGGCACTTCAAGATGGTGCGCTTTTTTTACGCGACTCCGAAGCGCTTTTAAAAGAGCTTCCTTCGGCCATGCGACTGCTTGCAAAACGTGCTCAAACAGGGCAATTGTCAATCCGTATTCATTCCGATGATATCCATGGGCTTGTGCGCGAAATCGATCGGGCATCCAACAGGACGAGTTTGGCACTGATTTTGGCGGCACTGGTTTTAGGTGGAAGCGTGCTGACGTACGGAAAGCAGGGTCCCCTGTTTGACTCTCTTGCCACCCTCGGGCTCATTGGTTTTGGATTGGCAGGTTTGCTTGGAACCTGGCTCGTTGTAGGAATCTTAAGGTCGGGTCGATTCAAGTAAACAGAGGTTCAGGCTGCACACATATCCATTTTCAATCGACGTCTGGTTGCTTTTTGGTTCCTTCGCTTATGGGATGGAAGGTGTTCTTTGTGGTTTTAAAGATCAAAATTTGAAGTTTCTCCCGGTGTTGAACGAAGTTGAAGATGGCCCCTCCCTTTCGTCATTTCTTGATGAACTTTCGTTGCGTCCCAAAGGTTTGGTGGGTGTCGAAGTCAGAATTTACCCTGTAGAATTGATGTCTGACTTTGGGCTGCGATATCCTGTCACCTTAACGACCGAGTTTTCTCCGCAATGCGAAAATGAAATCGAGTCACAGCTCACTGTGAGCTTAAAACACCTGCAAGGTGTCACTCCATTGGACGTCCAGCAATGGCAACGGCTCGTTCATGAAATATTGCCCAGCTTAAGGTAGACTGAATCGAAACCCTCTTTTTCACTAGGATCCGTCAAGATGAAAGAAGGTCTTTTCATACCTTACTGGTGGTCGCTTCTTCTCGTTTTCGGCCAGACGGGGGCTTATGCTGCTGCGGAACTCGAAGTTCCGCCTCCTGAAATCGGCGAGGAAGAACTCCACGCGCGCCCTCTTGAAAAAGCCAAACCAAAGCAAACGAAGGCGAGTGATTTGCCGCCTCCTCCAAACCCGATCCCAAAAGCGACGGTCACTCCGCCATCTGAGCAGGCGCGCCCCTCAGAAAAGCAAAGTCCCAATTCCCACGATGCTCAAAAAAATGAAACAGACCTTGCGCACGCTGATTCTGGCGAAAAACAAAATGCCAAGGAAAAATCGGGACTGGGAAATGTACAAGGGTCGGGTCTCATTTGGTTTGGGGGCGTATTTACACTCCTGCTTGTGATGATATTTGTTTTTACTTGAAGGAATCCCTTGATAGAGTCCTCCTTGTGAAAGTAGCTTGCGCTTGTGCAACGAAAAAAGGAGTAAAACATGAGTATTGAAACGATATTTGACAAGATTCTTCAGGGCATCATACCAGTTCAAAAGGTGTATGAAGACGAATATACACTGGCATTTAATGATATTAATCCTCAAGCTCCCGTTCATGTTCTTGTGATTCCAAAAAAGAAAATAAAATGCGTTTCGGAAGCCACCCCTGAAGACTGCAACACGCTGGGCAACATTTTGCTTGCTGCAAAAAAAGTTGCGGAGTTAACAGGAATTTCTGAAAAAGGCTTTCGACTTGTGATGAACAACGGAAATGAGGGAGGGCAGACGGTGGACTATATTCATTGTCATGTTTTAGGAGGTCGATCGATGGGATGGCCTCCCGGCTAAAAGACGGGCAGCTGAGCCATTTAAAATTAAAATGATGGTAGCGCATTTGTAATGAAACATTATTTGGAGGGGTGTGGCTACCATTTGATGTAGACAAAACCAAAGATCCATGTTACTTACCTAGCATAAATTTTGCGAGGTTCAAAATGAAGCCAAAGATAATTTCTCAAAGCGGCAAGAAGCGTACGATTCAG
>JBIIEI010000192.1:0-3312 GCA_044237915.1 Silvanigrellaceae bacterium
TTCAGAAGTTTCTTCGGACACCCTTGCTTTGTTGCCTACACATTCCCTCCTTCCGGGGCCGTGATGGGATTCCCCATTAGTTCATGATCATGCTGGTCGCACTTCGTCAGGGCGAGGCGCGCGAGGTGAGAGCTGACGCAATGGACGCTTTGGTCCATGAGGAAGCCGAGTCCGATGCGCAACGAAGCCCTGACCAAATATTTAAAGCGGGCCTACCGCTTTGGTCCATGAGGAAGCCCAATCCGATGCGCAACGAAGCCCTGACCAAATATTTAAAGCGGGCCTAAAGATATCCGCACTCTTGAGCCTCGCTCAGTAAACTTTCTCGACACTCGGGGTGCGCAAGTGCGATGAGGCTCTTTACTCTGTCTTTCACCGATTTTCCGCGAAGGTGGGCTACGCCGTACTCTGTTACGACGGTGTCGATGTCATTTCTACTGATTGTGACCTTAGACCCTTGTGTGAGTGAGCAAACTATTTTCGAAGTGCCTTTTTTAGTCTGCGAGCGCATCGCAATAATACCTCGGCCACCTGCCGACATTTGCGCACCGAGATGTGTTTCTGAAGCACCACCTGCTCCACTGATCTCTCTGTGCCCCAGGGATTCTGAACAGATCTGACCCGTCAAATCAATTTCAATTGCTGAATTGATCGAGACAGCGCGATCGTTTTTTGCGATAAGAGTTGGATTGTTCACAAGAGATGAAGGCTGAAGCTCGATTGCTGGGTTTTGATCGACAAAGTCGTAAAGCCGACGCGAGCCATAGACAAACGAGCCTATGATTTTGTCGCGCCAGATTTTTTTATGGGAGCCCGTGATAACACCGTGCTCATATAAGGTAACAATGCAGTCTGTAATAAGTTCTGTATGAATTCCGAGCTCTCTTTTGTCTTTCAGTCGCTCTCCGAGCGCGTTCGGAATTGATCCAATTCCAAGCTGAAGTGTCGAGCCATTTTTGACGAACTCTGAAACAAAATCAGCGATTTTCTCATCAATTCCATCTTGTGCTTCGTTCAAGCAAAGTGGCAGGTCATGCGAGTTCTCGATAAAATGCGTGACTCGCGAAGAATGGACCTGTGTCGCGCCATAGGTCCGAGGCATTTGGTGATTAACCTCCAAAACTACGATTTTTGCGTTACTCAGAACTTCGCTTTCGAAACAACATCCAACCCCAAGGCTCACATAACCCCTCGCATCGGGCGGGGTACAGCTACCCCAAAAAACGTCCACAGATGAATTTTCAAAAATGTTTCTTACCCATTTCGACAGATGCTGCGGAACGTATTGAACATGCGAGGGCAATTTGTTTTTACGAAGCGCTGCCGTGAGAAACATCGTATTGAGACGGATGTGCTCGTCTAAACCTTCTTCCAAAAAACAGGAGTAGGCATTCATGGGATTCGCGCAGTGGATTGTGACATTTTTTAAGCTTCGCGCATGCTGGCAGAGAGTGAGAAAGAACTGAGTTGGTTCAGCCGCTGCCATCGCTGTTACAATGTGCTGGTTCGGACGAAGGCTTGCAAATATTTCACCTGCTGTCGCCAGCTTATTTTGATAGAAGTCGTTCATTTGAGTCGTTCCAACTTTGTGATTTCAAGTTTACAACAAGGGGCCCTGAGTGAATCGCTTGTTGTAACTTGATAGCACTAATTTATAAAAGTTGCTTGACTCGAAATTCCTGTCGGCAATTTAATTTTCCACTTCTCAAGCTGTTTTTTACTGAATAGAAATTTTCCTTCATCCACTACGATGGGTGGAATTTCGTTGGGCGGAGTACCCGAGAAAATCTTTTTCACTACAACTGCGGCTTGTGCTCCTTGATCTTCTCCGTACAGAATCATCCCGCCTACTGTTTTGTCTTCGCCTGCAGCAAAGTCCCAAAGGCAGAACGGCGGAACAGGGGTGTTCTGTGATGTCCAGCGAATGACTTCTTCAGCATCTACTTGCTTGCCAGTATCATCTTTAATGGTTTGATAGAGTCCAACCACAACGGCATCATATTTGCCTTTCAAATCGGTGACTGTCTTTTTCCAGTCCGACCAAGTTCCAATGGTTTTGAGATGAATATTGATACCATTTATCACCATGTCATCTTTTCCACCGAAAAAATTGCTTTCTTCTCGGGTTATTTGTGCCGTAATATCGGTATCAAACATGACGAGTATATTTTTTGCAGTCGGGTAGATTTCTTTGAGGTAGATGATTGAGCGTTTAACAAGAGGCCGCTCTAAAACACCGCTCATATTCGTTGGCTTGGTGGTAAAATATTTTCGAGGATTATTATTAATTCCGAGATACACAAAAGGAGTTTTTGTTTCTGCAAAGCGTGGACCGAGATTTTTAAGGGCCGCATCATCGCCAAGAACAACAAGATCGGGTTTCAGGGATTCGTATTTTTCCCAAGCTTTTTTAACCATTTCTGGTACTTTATCCTTGGGAAGGCGCTTTGTATCAAGCTCAAAGGACTCAATGTCGTAGCCGTCTCCAAGGCCTTTTTTCAATCCTGCTTTGTAACTGGCATCCCATGGATATTCGTTATGATAGCTTTGAATTAGAAGAATTTTTTTACTTGCAGCCAGCGCATCTGATGGAAAAAGTAAAGTCCCACATCCCAGAATAATTCCAAAAGTTGTAAAGATATTTTTCAATGAGACATCCTTGTTAAAGAAAATTTATTCGCAAGAAAATGAATTTCTCTAGCGATTTTGATGAACAATACACCTTAAAATTGTGGAACTTGTGGCGCTGGGATTTCCTTGGGGAAATGCAGTTCCATCGACGACAAATTTTGTTGCGTCATGCAACAAACTCGGCAGCCAAAATTTATTTTCTTCAAAGGCATCGTAGCGTGAAAAAAGCGAGTGATTTGCCGGGTTCTCTTTTTCATCAGGACCATACAAACACACACTGGCTTTTGTTCCTACTAATTTTGCAGAAGTAACAACTTCTTCAATAGCTTTTACAGAAACACAACAGTCCTTTTCAACTCCAACAAATTGCGATTCAATGGGAAAAGATGCTGCTTTATTTTTTACCATCTCTCCAAAACGCATCATGCCGATGTAGTGAGTTGTCAGAAAGCTACAAATTCCAGCGCGCCCGCCCATTCGTTTTCCGGACGGAAGCATGACTGTAGCCGAAGGTGGGTTTCTTTCAATGTAACATCCATCACCCCAACCCACATTTGTACTGGTTCAGCGGGAAATGGAGTCTGGGTAAGATTTGCAGCATAGCTGACAGCTCGTTGAGCGGCTGAAGATCCGTTACGTTGTCTTGACAGAGGTTTTTGATAATTTCATAATAAATCGAGG
>JBIIEI010000040.1:0-42595 GCA_044237915.1 Silvanigrellaceae bacterium
GAGTGCCCCTGCCGACTTTTTGCAATGGACGCATTGGTCCATGAAAAAAGCGGTGGGGGCCGAAAACGAAGCTGTCGGCGATTTCTTGAAGCAGCCCTTGTGTCTGTTTAATTCTCCCATGGTCACCGTCTTTAGCGTCGTGTTCAGGATAGAGCAACTTCTTTGTACAACAAGTGTAGAGATATTTGCAACCTGTCCATTGACAAAACTTGTACAAAACTTTATTCCTTTGAAAAGGACCTCATTTCTTGAAGGAGCCTTCTATGTTTGAAAAATTTCGCCCAGCCACTTTGCAATCTAAACGCCAGTCAAAATTTCTGACCTATCAAGTGACTTTCTTTGCCCTCAGCGCAATCAGCACAGCCTGCGGGAGCGAAAAGCAAGGTAACAATCGCGGTAAAGACCCTACAGAAGTCATTCAAACGAAAACCGACTCCGGCGCAAAAATTCCAGACAACAAAAATCAACTTCCTGCAGGCTTACCCAACGTTCCTGCTGCGGTACCCACCAATCTCGAGAGCATTCGCAATAAGTTAACGGTCACGGTCGACGATTTGCGCAATCAAACCGGAATTGTGTGCTACACGCTTTTCCGTGGCGGAGATGGATTTCCAGACAATGCGAGCAAGGCGATTTCTGCCGAGTGCTTTGAAATTGTTGCGCGCCCCTTAACATTTAGTCTTGAAGGGCTCGCAGAGGGAGAATACGGAATGGCCATCATCCACGACGAAAATCGTGATGGTGTTTTGAACAAGAACTTTCTTGGGATTCCAAAGGAAGGCTTAGGCTTTTCAAATAGGGCAAATATTAAGTTAACGCCTCCGGGCCCTCCTGATTTTGAATCGGTTAAATTCACTGTTAAGGGAGTAAATTCTTCCACTTCGGTTAAAGCTATTTACGTTCTCGATCTTTAAATTCTATAATTTCTTCTAAAGTTAAAAGCACTTAATTAATTAATTTAAAGATGAATACTTTTTTCTTGTCAGAAATCCTGACACCTCCCTTTTCTTATTAACCCTTGATTGGTTACTGTGACTTCAGATCCAGAGCTTCTTTTTCGCTCGGATTTTTCTGATTTCTCTAATCCAATGAAGGAAACATATAGACATGGTAGGATTTAAAAGTAAAAATATTTCTCGTATCAAAGCAATTTCATGCGCACTCATGCTCTCTGTTGCGTTTTCATGCGGCCATCAAAATGATGAAAAGCAGAACGCTGAAATTTTTTCTTGGAAAGACAATCCTGTACAGAATCGTTTTACTCAGGCAGAAATTTCTAAAGTCTATAGCACCGATACAGAGCTGATTGACGGCAAAAGATTTCCTGTATCGAAACCCCTTCTCAAGAATTTTTTTCCGTTCGCCTCTGCGACTCCCGAATTTAAAAATGAATGGGGCAATTTTACAGCGGGTGGAGAAATTAAAGGCTTTCTCAATCTGATGTATCTTCCAGTGAACGGACTTCAAAGCCGGCTTTTGAAGAATTTCGAAGGACTGCGCTTGTGGAAGTCCATTAAAGATACAAAAGGCGAAGTTCTTTTTGAAGACGCTTTTACCACAGATGCTTCTGGAAAAACTATTCCTGATGTCGTTGACGGAAATGCCCCTGCAACGGGAGAAAAGATTTATGGCACACTTGTAATCAAGTCGCCCATGGGAGGCTTGCCTGTCCCCATCACTTTAGAACTCTTTAATAAAGCAGGGTATATCCAAGCAGATCTCACCAATAGAACAGACGTTTCTGCACCTTTTGTAGGAACCATCATCAAAAAGGAAAATCTCAAGCTTCATATGAAGTTCTTTCCGCATGAAAAAGGCTGGCTCTTATTCGGTGCATCTGCCGTAAAACTCGAAAAATTTCAAGACATGATGAAACCTGAAGATCTGGAACGCTTGACAGACGGTCTGTTTACTTGGATCAAAAACAACACCGTCATCAGCCTTCCAGGCTCCATTTAATTTCATGTCAATTAGGGAAACAGAATGAGAAGTACTCCCCACTTGCAGCAGATGAATACAGCTCAGATGCTTCGTGCAGCAGCGATGCTGGCAAGCATTTGCAGCTTTGCAATTTCCGCACGTGGGGATGAAACCATTTCTGCGGTTCCCACAAAAGTCATCAACTCGACAAAACTAGAAGAGATCCTTGCGCAAGGTAACTTTTTAGCACAAATGAATGCGTGGGACGGTAAGGCACTTTTTGTAAAAGTCGACGAACAAAAAGTGCCCATTGAGTTGCGTTACTATTCTTTCGACGCAATCTACTCCGACTCCAATCAAAATGAATTTCAAGATGAGGGCGATGCTGGATTTTTTAACCCTGCATCGACAGTTAAAACGGCGATTGCTCAGTTAGTGCTCGAACGTTTAAATGAACTGGGTGTGTCGCGCAAATCGGAATTCAAGCCAACCCAAGCCAATGTTTGGCACTCCGTTGAAGAAGATATTCGCAAAATGGTGATTCTATCAGACAACGACTCCACCAATCGACTCATTCTTTTGCTGGGCTTCGATCGTTTGAATAACGGCATGCGCAAGAAGGGTTTTCGCCGATTTTCTGTGGATCGTCTGATGCTCGATAAGGGAACACTCGTTCCTTCTCCGGCACATCAGGTCCGCAATTCTGGACGCATTTTAAATCTTCCTGCACAAAGCGTCTCTAGTCGCCCTCCGTGTTTTGAGACACCTGGCAAACTCGGGAACTGCGCCATTGCATCGGAACTTGTGGGAGTTTTGATGCGCATTGTTCGTCCAGACTTTTTCACACAGTCAGAAAATTTTCAAATGCGCACGGAAGACCGCTTGTGGCTTCAGGAAACCATGTCTAAAACCCCTGCAGAAGCGGGCTATGCCGATCGTGAAGCAAGTGCCTGCCGCTTTCTAGAATTCGAAAGAAAAAGCATTTTGGGTGGAACGAAGGGTCGCTTGATGAGCAAGTGCGGTGTCGCGTTACTTTCGCGAACCTACATTGACTCAAGCTTTATCGAACGCGCAGATGGTCGCAAATATTTTGTGACCTTTGCTGTGAAACCGATCTCTGGTGAAAGTAAAGAAACGGCAACACGCTGGCTTGCAAGGGCAAGTGCCTTTGTTTTGCCAAGGCTCCCCTGAAAAGGCCAAATTTTGTTTAGGTTTTGTTCATTATTTTCCGATACTATGTAAAGATTGCGCATGACACTGAGGGAAATGGTGAAAATGAGAACAAAATTATTTAGCAAATTTATTTTCTTGACCTTACCTCTTCATAGCATTGCGCTTTCTTTTTTAGTCATTTCGTGTGGAGCTGAGACTGCCAGGCAGAAGGCCGCTCCTTGCGAGGAAAGTTCCGGCTGCTCAAATAAGGGTGCACCCGGCAAAACGGATACTGGAAATGCAAATCCAGGTGACTCGCCTGAGAGTTCCAAAAATGCTCCAAAATCCGCAAGCCAAGCAGGCAGTATTGCAGGAAAAAAAGATGGCTCTGGGAACACCTCCGAAATTAAGCTCGATGGGTGTTCAACATGGAAACAGGAAGAACAAAGCATTCCCGGAACGAACATTAAATTTCAAATTTTAAGTACATTTTCTGACTTTGCAGAGATGCAAAGTCGATGCAAAGATCTCCCCAATGGACCCTGGCGTTTACCCAAAAGCGCAGAACTGACTGCGGCAAAGGAAGCCAAAGCGTTTGGCAATGCTTTAAATTCAATGAAAGACGTTGCGACGACCCAAAAACGGAATTTATACTGCGGCATTTGGGTCGGCGACGGCGGAGCAAATTCAACCACGGGAGCACAGGGCTTTCTTTTTTCAGCATTTCCGCCGGGAGCAGGATCCACCACAGCAACTGCAACAGCCGACTTAACAGCAGTCCAAAAAACCGATAAACTTGGTGTGATCTGCATCAAAGAGTGATGCTTTGATTTAACGGATATGGACTTCCAATGTATTGCTTGCATTCAACTGCACAGTCAATTGCGTTCCATTCACAAGCTTTGTTTCTTTATTTTTTCCGACTCTCACAATTTCATGGGCAATCAGATTTTCGAGGTCGTGCTCGAGCACGCGACGCAAGGGCCTTGCACCATAAACGGGATCAAAGCCTTTGCTCATCAACCATTGCTTTGCGTCGGAAGACATTTCAATTTTGAGTCCTAAACGTAACAGTTTTTCCGAAAGTTTCTTGCTCTGAATTTCGTAAATTTTCTCAAATTCCTCCATTGTCAGCTTATGAAAGACAATAATTTCATCAAGTCGATTTAAGAATTCAGGCTTAAAAAACTTCTTTAATTCATCGTTTACCAAGGTTTCGACTTCAGCATCGGTGAGGCTTTTTTCTCCGCTCGAAAGGCCCACAGTGCGCCTATTCTGACTGATATATTCACTGCCAATGTTACTTGTAAAAACAATGAGAGTGTTTTCAAAATTTACGACTTGCCCCTCGGCATCGGCCAATCGCCCGTCGTCTAGGATTTGTAAGAACATGTTGAAGACATCGGGATGTGCCTTTTCGACTTCATCGAGCAAAATCACACTGTAGGGCTGCCTGCGCACGCGTTCGGTAAGCTGGCCTCCTTCGCCATATCCCACGTATCCAGGGGGAGAGCCGATGAGTTTAGCGGTTTCGTGTCTTTCCATAAATTCAGACATGTCGAAGCGTATGATACGCGATTCATCATTTAAAACGTATTCGGCGAGTGCTTTGGCAAGCTCTGTTTTTCCAACTCCCGTAGGCCCTAAAAATAAAAAGGAACCAATGGGAGCCTTACGCTCCCGAAGGCCCACTCGATTTCTGCGCAAAGCGTTTGCAACTGCCGTCACAGCCACATTTTGCCCCACAACCCTGCTCTGCAAGGCTTCTTCAATGTGAGCGAGTTTATCGAGATCTTCTGATCTTAATCGCTGCAAGGGAATGCCGGTTTGTTTAGATACAATTTCAGCGATATCTTCTGCGCTGACAATGCGATCTTCATCGCGAATCGTTGCTTCCCAAGCCTTTTTCTTTTCAGAAATACGCTTTTCCAGTTCGAGAATTTTCATCTGAATTTCGGCAACGCGAGCGAAGTCTTGCTTATTAAAAAAGTCTGAACGCATGTCTTGGGCTGTTACTTTTTCTAGCTCGAGTTTGCGGATTTCGGGCGGCAAACTGACGACTTTAATTCGTTTTAAAGCGCCTGCTTCATCGATAAGGTCGATGGCTTTATCGGGAAGATGCCTCTCAAAAATGTAACGATTTCCAAGCTCAACCGCTTCCTCTAAGGCTTCGGAGGCGTAACGGATTTGGTGATGCTTTTCATATTTTTCAGCAAGATCGCGCACCATAGTCTTCGCATTTTCGAGGTTCGGCTCTTCAACTTTGATGGGTTGAAATCGCCGTTCGAGGGCGCGGTCGCTTTCGATGTAGTGTTTGTATTCCTTAAATGTTGTAGCCCCGATGCATTGCAACTGCCCCTTTGCCAATGCACTTTTCAAAATATTCGAGGCATCAAGCACTCCCGCAGTGCGACCCGCGCCGACCACCGTATGAATCTCGTCGATAAAAAGAATCACCTGCCCTTCTTCGGCAATGATTTCTTCTTTAAGCGTTTTGAGGCGCTCTTCAAACTCACCATGCATTTTAGCGCCGGCAACGATGTCGGCCATTTCTAAGCTGAGAAGTCTTTTTCCAACAAGGTGTTCGGGCACCTCCTGAGCAACAATACGCTGGGCGAGTCCTTCAATAATAACCGTTTTACCCACGCCAGGCTCGCCAATAAGGACGGGATTGTTTTTCTTGCGCCGCGATAAAATTTGTATAACCCGTTCCATTTCTTCGTCGCGGCAACTGACAGGATCGAGTTCACCACGGCGGGCCATTTCAGTGAGGTCTTTGGTGTATTGCTCGAGCACACTTTGCTTCGATTCGTCGTCCCGGTTGGCAATGCGGTGCGTGCCTCTGACGGCGAGGAGGGCACGCCTGGAATCCTCATACCCAAAGCCTGCTCTTTCCAAAATTTCTCGAAGGTCTGTCAATCGGGGGTCGAAAAAGGCCAAATACAGGGTCCCGGTGCTGATGTAGGCATCACCAAAATTTTTTCGTTCGGCGTCTGCACGATCGAGGAGAAATTGAAGTTCTTGGGAGCCATAAAGATTTTCACTCGGGCCTTGCGCCCGGTAGGGAGTTTCTTTTTTTGCTTGGCGAATTGAAATGGAGTGGTAGAGCGCGTTCACAATGCTGGTTTTTGCAGCCACCTCATCTATTTTACATTCCTTTGCCATTCGAAAGACGACGGAGTCTTTTTGTTCGACGAGAGCCATAAGCACAAACTCAGCCAAGAGAATGCGCGACTGCGTATTGACAGCTTCGGTAATCGCCGCCTGAAAGATTTCATTCACTTTGTAAGTGGAGTTCTTGAGATGATGCTGAGCCATAAGCGCATTTCCTCCAACGCAATTTGCCTGAATGTGCATCAGGTTTGTGGAGTGTCAACACGGGGGCTCTAAGATTTATCAAAGGCCCGCTTTTAATATTACGTTATGGCGATTTTTTGAAGCAGCCGAAGAAAGGACTTCTAAACAGCCGACGTCACAGGTGCAGCGGGGGCCGCACTCGACTTCATGATCTTCTTGAGTTCCGACTCTTGCATAAAGCCATCCAAGAGAACGAGACCGATGCCTGTGTCGATAAAGACATCGGCAAGGTTAAACACAGGAAACGAATATTCCCAACCGAGTATGTTCCATGAAAAATGAAGCCAGTCGATGACGTAACCCAGCATGGCTCTGTCGATGAAATTTCCAATGGCCCCCGACAATATAAAGGCAAAACCTGCGCGTTGCGCCCTTGCCCCTGGATGTGTGGTGCGGAAAAAATAGAGGATTACAAAAATTGCAATGAGCGTGAAGCCATGAAAGCCCCAAAACCGAAAGGCCTGCGGCGCATTTGAAAAAAGCCCCCAAACAACTCCGGTATTTCGCAAATAAGTAAGTTCAAAATCGAGCCAATTTTTTGTTAACTTATCAGACTCAAGATTCTCACGCGAAGCTGTCGACGGAGAAACGCCCAAAGTAAAAACGGGGTGGGAAGTGGGTCGATATTCCTGCACGAGGGTCGGATGAGACTCCACCATGAGGGCTTTTTCCGCATGAAACTTCGTCGTTTGATCGACGAAAACACAGCCCAAAAAAAGAATTAAATACGCAAGGAGCAGCTTTCTTGAACTCATTCTTGTTATCACTTCCTGTATGGATGGAGAGCCCGAATCTAGGTAAAAGAGTTTACACCTTGACATGCCTTTTCACAAGAATTTCGTTGCCAAGCCCCTCAACTATCCAGAGCACGAACCCTATGGTGATCACAGCATCTGCCCAGTTGAACACAGGGAACGAAAACTCCCAACCTAGAATCTTCCAGTGAATCTGGATCCAGTCTATGACATAATTCAGGATCGCCCTGTCAATAAAATTACCCGCCGCCCCCGCCAGAACAAGCACCAGACCAGAACGCAGGAGCCTATTCCCTGGGTGACTCATCCAAAAAATAGCCACAACGACCGCTGTTGCAAACAAGGTGACAAAGTAGAAAAAGGGCAACCGCACCGATGCTGGCATCTTCGAAAAAGATCCCCACGCTGCCCCTGGATTTCGCACATAAGTGAAGCGAATATCCGCCCATTGCGAAGTCTCGAGTTCGCGTGCCAGCTTTTGCGCATGCACCACCGCCGGTGACACCCCCCAGTTTAAAACGTTCTGCGAAGTGGCTCGATAGCCTCTGACTTCATGCTGATCTGAAGAAGTGAGAAAACTCTTTTCCGCATGCCATTTTGTACTTTGATCAAATAGAACATTTGCTACAAAAAGAGAAAAATATCCGAGTGCAAGTAACCATTTTGAATGTCGGTGCTGAGTGGATGCCAAGCGATAAACTCCAAATTTTGCGTTTTGACCCCAACTGACTATGCATATCCTTCAAGGACCGTTGTCCCACGAATCGGAGGCTTTAAGATGACACAGCATTCCCACATCAACTTCGACATCCTCGAGAGGCAAAAAAATGGCCTTGTTGAAAAAATTCCGGCACTTAAGGCCTTTTTTGTGGACATCTTCCTCTCAGGTGTTTCCAAACCTGTTCCCTTTCTACCGCTTCGAGTGATGCGCGATTTTGCCCTTTTCACCGAGCCTCCCGCACACATTGCAAAAACTTTTTTATCCAGTGGCAGTACCCAGGCAACACGCGCACAGCACAGCTTTACTCACGCAGGACTTGAAGCTTACGCTCTTGGAGCCCAAAACGGATTTCAGCGTTTCCTAAAGCGTTTTGGGATGCCCTCAAACACTCCTCTCCTCAGTTTAGTTCCTCATCCCAACGAATGGTCTCAAAGTTCTTTGGCACACATGATCGAAATGTTTCATGCTCAGAATTTTAACGTGACTTGGGTCGACAATTCCAGTCTCCCCTCTTCACTTTTCGACGCTCTCGCTGCATTGCGCGTGCAATCCGATGAAATCATCATTTTTGGGACCTCGTTTCATCATCTGCTTTTACAAGAGCTGCTTGCAGCAAATTCGGCAAAGGCCGCATTTCCGCCCTTTCGAAGAATTGCAGTCATCGACACCGGGGGTACCAAAGGCAGGACCGTCGCATTTCGAGTGGATGAAGTGCGCTCGATTCTTACAAACCTCTACTTGCCATTTGCACAGGAAACCCTGTTTTTATCGGAATACGGGATGTGTGAATTGGCAAGCCAGGCATGGTCGATGACCTCGCCTCACGGGGGAGATTTTTTCTGCAACTCCACTCTGACACCCTTTGCAATTGATTTAGGTGGATCGTCTCCCTGCGAAACAACGGGAGAAGGATTTCTGGCCTTTATCGATCGCAACAACTCTGACTCTTACATGGCACTTCTCACCGAAGACCTTGGATATCTTCTCCCAAAGTCTCCTTCGGAAAGTGACCTTGCGGCGTTTCATCTCGTGGGAAGATCTCCTGATTCGAGTCTCAAAGGTTGCAGCCTGAACGTAAAAAGTCACTTTCAATTCCTCTCAAAAAGTAGCCCTGCCGTTGTTACGCATTTTTTGCCTAAAATTTCTAGGGACATTTCAAGTTCACAGTTAGAAGAAGTTCTCAAAAAAGACTTTTTTCCTGCCGAACTCTTTCCCTCAGAAGTTATAAACGACATCACTTTTGCATTGAAGAGCTGGAATAAAATTCCACCTCTTGAAAGAACTCGTGAAGGTGAATGCGCACTTATCGTGGCCTCTGCCAATATTCCGATCACTTGGCTGCATCCTGCACGCATTCTAGCAGCCATGGGTGTCTCAAAAATCGTCCTCGCCCTTCCCTCGCTCAGACAAGAAGATCCCTTGTCGGCACTCATCCGCAGTCAAACAATTTACCTGGCAAATGCACTTCAACCTTTGTTTGAAAGTTTCAACACAACTTTAACTTTGCAGAGTGCCTTTTCGCTGTCGGGTTTTGATTTCGCCCTCGTGTTTGGCAGCGATGAAACGGTGCAAAATTTTAAAAAATGGACCTCAGAAGGTAACACTCAGTATGTGGGACTGGGCGATGTTCGCAATGCTGCTGTTGCGACAAATCACTCTGATTCTGCCCAACAACTTGCCTCAGCATGTTCTGCCTTTTACGGCCGTGGGTGTCTTACCCCTCTGGTTATTTTTATCCAAAATTCACTTGATAGCGGGCCATGGGATGAGCTCTTTAAAAAAGAATTTGATTTCAAAATGAGCGCATTATTTAATCATGCTAAACTTCCCTTTAATTTGTTTCACAGACACGACTTGCTCGAAATAAAGGCCCGCCTCAACTTGGTGAATTCTAATTCGGGCGACAGCAGAATCTTTGCAGGAAAATCATCACTTGTTGTTGATTTACGCAAAATGTCGCCTGAAAAACTAAGTGTCATAAATATCGATGTCGGCTTGGCAGGCGGAGGTTTGGTATTTTTAGCAGAGGAAAACCAAATGTCACATGCGCTCTTTAAGGGTCTCACTTTTCATGAAACCCAACCGCGAATTGCTGATCTTCATACAGGGAAAACGTGGATGGATTGGCTACAAAAAATATAAAAATGATTTTTAATAAACTCAATTGCATTTTCAGTAAGCAAGAGTGAGTGCATTTTTACGAGCTGTGGCTACGCTATTCGGTGGAACTTTAAAATTGTACTTTGCCGAACTGCACAGCGAGACTTCCATTTGCGGTGGTTTCTTTTACGATCAAGGAGTCGGGCTTCATGTCTTCACACACCCTTAAACGGTGATCTTCAATGGTGATGCGGGTTGAGCCTACGCCGATGCCATTGAGATAAGTAGAGCCACATTGATTGTAGATTTCTTCGATAAGGTACTCGCGCTTATTGGGAGAAACATAGATTTCACAATACCCCAGAACAATTTTTTGAAGCACCGCAATAGTTTTGGTGCCTTTCACTTGAATATCGAGGGATGTGTGAACATCGCATATTTTGTTCGGAACATGTTGTGGCTTTTCGTAGATGGCAGCAGAAAAAGGAACAAGCTCAGGGCTCGAATCAGCAAAACCTTGGGACGCACTTAAAAGCATGAACGCTAATGCAAAAGCTCGCAACATGAAATCCTCCTGCAGTCAGAAATTGCAACAGTCTGGTTTAAGGTTTAGTCCTTCTCACCAGAAATTCAATCCGAATTTTCACACAAAACCGATCTGCTCCTCTAAAACGGTCTTTCGGAAAAACGGAGTGAGTCTGTTAAAATACTCTTTTTCCGCAAACAGACAAGTAAAGAAATCAATTACTGCAAATTCAGCTTGCTTTTGCTGGGACTTCTTCAATTTTTGCGTGCGCTTCATTGTTCATCAAAAGAATTTCTTTAGCTTCAGTTGAGTTCCCTCTATCGAGCGCTTCGAGCGCCAATTTCATTGAGTTTCGAAGTTTAGAATCCTTGGATTCCAAGGCAATAACCATTTCATTAAATCCATCGGCAACATAGTGAAGTTCGTCTGCCTGCCTGAATTTTGCGCGCGTTTCATAATCACCTTCGCTTACGCGCTCAAAGAGTTTCAAAAGATTGTGCAAAGGGCCGGCAACTTTATTCGACAATTTCATCCCATTTCGGTAAGTAAAAAACAGATTAATTGCAAATACGACTACAATAATAATCACACCTTGAATGACAAAATCAGTTTCGGATTCAAGCTGCCACATGGCGGAAACAACATAAAAACTTGAACATGTGATCGTTGTCGAGGCGGTTGCACTCATCACCAATGCCAGTGCATACCTACGCTGCATCTCTTTGTTCACAACATGGCGTCGACGACGCATGAGTTTTTGTGGCAACATGGGCAAACTTCCTTCACACTCAATAGTTTATTTGGACGCACTGAAGTCGCGAACTCTTCGTTTACCAGAATAGGGCTCAAACCCTAAAGCGGGATAGGCAAAGACTTCCACCTCGACTTTTTTGCAGTGTCATTTTTTTTCACACACTGTGCAGAAGGGTCTAAAATTTTATTACCAGCTTGGATTGAGTTCGCGGGCAAACATCAGCCCAAAAAGAAGTTCGCTTTGTTGACCTAAACGGGGATAGGTTTCGGTTGCCTTGGGATCGGCTTTGGAAAGAACAAGACCTGGATAGGATTTCGTAGAGTAAGAAAATAAAAGGTACATCGAACTCTTTGATTTGGCCTTGCCGGTCGAAAGATCTGCACCAAGAGCTGCTTCAAATCCGAGCCCACTAAAGGCACCTTTGGGTGCAAATTTTGTTTCTTTATTACGAATCAGATCGATATTTTGCGATTCTTCTGCTTTGTAATCTGTAAAAGGTAAAATATAAAAAAACTCACCTTTCAAGAGTGGAAATTTCACTCCCTCAACAGAAAGGACATCAAAAGCCAAACCCGCGCCTGCTTCAATTCGGGGGTAAGCAGTCGCAATTTTTTTGTTGACATAGTTTACTCTTTCAAAAACGTATTGAGCGCCTGCTGAAGCACTAAAATGCTCTGAATTGAAGTGAATTTTTAAGGGAACATAGTATCTGGAAATTGACTGGGTGGGATTTTCGGCAAGAGAACCACCGGTTAATTGTTCAAGAAACGCGTATGGAAAATTGAGATCGAGCCCAAAACCCAGTGCTAATTCAAGTGGGCCTAAAGGAACAAAGAGGCTTGCTTTAAGGACAATGACCCAGGACATAAAATCGAGCCGTGCAGGCAAGTCGAAAGTTGTCGCGTATACAGAAGGCACCGAAGTATTGCCCAGCCCCAAGCCGACAGAAGAATTAAAATAAGGTGACACGCGGTCGGGGCGCTTTTTTTTGGGAACTGATTTAGTCTTTTCCTGGATAAGGGGACGGACTTCGGGCGCGTTCTCGGATGGAACAACATCCAAGTCAAGATCATTGTCAGCGGTTGCAGCCATAGCGTTGCAGCCTATGAAACAACTCAATGCAAAGAATAAAAATTTACCCATCGTTCGAATTCCTTTAAAAGTTTGATGGGTACTTTGTTCCGTTGATAAGCCATTGCAAGGGACTGTACTTGCGCAGGCGCACTTGAATTTCAGGAACGCGTTCGTATGCTAGCCTTGTGGTAGAAGAAGAATCGACCATAAAACTTGCGGCAACTCCGGCGGCAAGTCCGGAGCTCCATTCGATGGGATGCAACCGAACTGCAGAATTTGCATAAAAGGTTTGTGCCATTGTTTTTCCAGCAACCAACAGGTTTTCGACTTCGTTATTCGTCAATGCACGAAAGGGAATAAAATAGGGCAACGGCAGCCGAGAGGACTCGATATAAGCCGGGGCCGCGCATCCTGACACGTTATGAAAGTCCGAGATATAGATCCCTGTTCCAACACGGTCATCGAAGACTTTTCCAGTCATTGCAGTGGTACTTCGATTTGCGTCGAGATCTGAAAAAGTCAGGACAAAATTGTCGAGTCCAAGACTTCTTCTTGAATCTCGCATGTAGGGCATTTTTGAAAGTCCGTGCCCGGTATCAAAAACTCCCTTTTTTCCGTCTCCGGACTTCGTAACGCCTTCATTTCTATTTAATGCAAGGCGATCTTTCACGGCACCTGCACTTTCCTTTAATTTCAAATACCAACCCAATGCGTGTTGTTCTGCGCGCCCCAGTGTTTGAATATTGACACCACCACTCCAGTCATCAATCTGAGCATTCGTTTCGGCTTTTGACTTAAAAATATAGCCACCAAGATAGTCATTTCCAGGATTCCAATTCTGCATACTTAAATCACCGACATAAACGGCATGGGATTGGTTGGGATCTTGTGCGAGAACCTGTCCGGAAGGATTCTTTTTGAGCCGTCGATATGTCCAGACTTTCGACCAATGATTTCCCGCCAAGGAGTAATGAGGATTCGAAACATTTGCGGTGACCATTTCATCTGTTTTTGTCGCAAGTGCCTCCATCACAAAAGGATAAACGATGCTCTGCCCACAGGTGTCTGCAGCTCGGAGTAATCCTTCCCCGCTTTCAGCCTCGTCCATTCCTTGCAAATAAGGGGCGCCCGACAACACCAAAACATCTCCAAACTCCGAAGCATCTACGACCACCAAGAATTTTCCAGGGAGGCCTTTGAAGCGAACCACAGTTTTTGCAAAGCGTGAAGATTCTTTAGGAGAGTACCAGTCAACAAGGTCTTGCGACAGAAATCTATCGTAACCGTTACCTTGTTTCGAATGGCGTGTAACTCCAACAACATCTTCAATGCGATTTGCTTTTCGAGTGACCTTTTTCACAACGGTATTGTAGTAAATTTTCAATTTCGGAGAGCTGCTGATGAGGTTTTTAAATCCTTTATCGAGCATTTTAAGTGGCTCATAACAGTATTCCGAAACCCAGCACCCGCCTGGATTACTTGTTGATGATTGAATGCTTTTAAGCAATCCCATAAAGGAATTGCTGTGGTTTTCGCTGGCTTTAGCAGGCAATTCAACATCATAAATTCCTGATCCACGCTTAATTTCATGGTGAGCAAAGTCGATGGCACTCACGCCTTGGGTCGTCATTTGTCCGCCGACCCAATCGGTAGGTTCTAAGAGACAGGTCAGTTTACCTTCTTGTGCAGAACTCCACGCCGCAGCAAAGGCCGCCGTGCTGCCACCCACAATAATCACTTCACATTCCTGAACGGGGCCGAGTTCAGGCAATTCGACTTCAACGCCGTCTTCTGTTTCCTTTTTTGCAGTCTGCTTTTCGGGAACAACGGGTTTTACGGGCGCATCTATTCCACGCGTCACAGGTGGATCATTGCGCTCCACAGTGCGCACTCGCCCGTCGTCAACTTTACACCCCGAAACCGGAAAGAAAACATGCAGGACAGCTCCTAGGACTGCAATTCTTGGACTGTTTTGAGTCCTGCCCCCGAACGGGTGTCGTGTCAGTTTTCTGGCTAGGTGCATGGGCCACGCTCACTCGTGAGAGTTGGTAAGCTTAGAGCGTGTTACTTATCGGCTGAGACGCCTAAAATCTTGAACCTGTGCGGGCGACCTATGAAAAAGGCAGAGAAACCGAAATCCTTCCTTCCGGCTCCGATCGTGCGGTTACTGAAGCCAACCCCCTTTAAAATCGGGTTTGCTGTGATGTTACTTTGCATGGTCGGACTGTGGCGACATTTTGTCTATTCGAGTACTGCGGGGCTTTCGGCTGAGTTTGACGCCATTGGAATGATGGAGCGTGCACTGTTCGACGCCAGGTTTCGTTTGCGGGGACAAAAAAAGGTCTCGGGCACGGTTGGAGTCCTTGCCATCGACGAAAAAAGCATCCAAAAATTCGGACGCTGGCCCTTTCATCGCACCGTTTACGAAAACGTCCTTAAAAATCTTCGCAAGCGCGGAGTGGAATGGGTTGGATTCGACGTTGCATTTTCAGAATCCGAGCGCTCCTACCTTGACGAAAGCGTGGAAGACATCGAAGGCGCCATCAACTCGAGTATGACAAAAAAGGGTTTTGACCTCGAGAAGTTTGGCAACAAAATGAACGAAGTTTTGCAGGTTAGTAAAGGCGATAAAGGCCTTGCAACAGGGATTTTGTCCTTCAAAAATGTGATTCAGGGTTACTTCTTTTTTGAAAACGAAAATCAGCTCCCCGAACTTGACGAAGACTTTCCTCAACGTCTCCAAATTCTCAAAAAATCTGAAATCGAAATGGTGCAGGCTGAGCAAGGCAAAACCATTGCAAGTTATCCGGAGCTCTTTGTATATGGAGCAAAACTCAACACTCTTGAAATCTCGGGAGAAGAATCACAACACGGGTTCTTCAACAACAGTTCCGACCCCGATGGGATGTTTCGCATGGTTTCGCTTGTTAAAACCATTGTGCCCAAGTCTAGGGAAGGCAAGGACCTTGGTGAACCTTTTATGATTCCGAGTCTCTCGTTGAGTTTGGCAAGCCGTTACCTTGGCATGACACCTGTCATTCGTTTTGGCGGCGGAGGCATCGAACACTTTGAACTTCTCGACAATGAAGGCAAAAAAGAATCCGTTCAAATTCCAGTGACTCTCGATGGCACAGGGCGCATGCTTATCAATCATTATGGGCGCGCGGGCACCTTTCCCCATGTTTCCTTAGCAGACGCCTTCGATGACAAACTCGGAACCAAACTTCCCAAAATACTTATTTTAGGCGGTACAGCAACGGGGATCAACGACTTACGCCCCTCGCCTTTTAGTGAAGTGTTTAATGGAGTCGAACATCACGTTGCTACCGTTGAAAATATTGTCACACAACGATTTGTCAGACGGCCCTTCAGCTCAATCATTATCGAAATGGGAATCCTTGCTTTCGTAGGGATCTTCTTTTCTTTGGTACTTACCAAAGCGTCCGCAGTTGGTTCTGCTCTTATCTTGCTTAGCTTTTGTGTTGTTTACTTTATTGTTGACCGCATTTTTATCTTTGGAAAAGGCTACTGGATTTACATGGGGCTTCCCTATGCAGAAAGTTTTGGCATCTATTTTGGTGTTACTTTATTTAAATACTTTACTGAAGAGCGAGAAAAGCGAAAAGTAAAGGATGCATTCCAACACTATTTGAACCCCAGTGTTGTGAATGAACTGATGGCACACCCTGACAGGCTCAAACTGGGGGGCGAGAAAAAAGAGCTCACCGTATTTTTCTCGGACGTGCGCGGCTTCACGACAATCAGTGAAACCCTTTCGCCTGAAGCACTTTCAAATCTCCTCAATGAATATTTTACTCCGATGACAGATATTGTTTTAAACTCGGGTGGACTGCTCGACAAATACATTGGAGATGCCATGATGGCCGTTTGGGGTGCACCGGTTGCACTGGCCGATCATGCCGATAAAGGTCTGCAGTCGAGTCTCTTAATGCTGGATGCACTGGATGTCTTGCGCGAAAAATGGAAAGAAAAAGGACTCCCCCTCATCGACATTGGGATTGGCCTCAATACGGGATTCATGACGGTAGGTAACATGGGGTCGACCCAAAGGTTTGACTATACCGTACTCGGAGACTCCGTAAACCTCGGTTCGCGCTTGGAATCGATTACCAAACAGTACGGAGTGCGGATCATCTGTTCTGAGTTTACCCGTGCCAAACTCGTTCATCCAGAACTGTTTATCTTACGAGAACTCGATCTCATCGTTGTCAAAGGAAAAACGGAACCTGTGCGCATTTTCGAAGTTTGCAGATTTAATGAACGGTATCGTGCGCAAGTCCAAGCCCTGGTTGATGCTTTTCATGCTGCACTTGTTCCTTACCGTGCCGGAGATTGGCCTAAAGCAGAAGAACTTTTCATGGAAGTCTTAAAGATGAATCCCCAGGACGGGCCCGCTCTGATGTTCCTTGAAAGATGCACCTATCTAGCGACCCACACCCCAGAAACCGAATGGAACGGAGTCTGGGTCATGAAATCGAAGTAATTATGACAGACTTTAACCTCAATCTATTTGATTATGAATGCGCATGGCAGGCCCTGAATTTTCGCTGGAGCGAGCGCAAAGAGTTAAATAAACACCTCTCTTTACGTGTTCTTGCCCGAAAAATCGGAGTGGCAAGCGCTGGAAATTTATCAAGGTTCTTTCGTGGTTTACACAATATCTCTCTTCATAATTTTAGAGAGCTTTGCATGACTTTGCACTTTTCAGAACGTGAAATAATCTTTCTGGAATTAACTTACCAAAGAGACATTGAATCCAATCCAAAAGATAAAGAAAAGATCATCAGCACCATTGATGAACTGAAATCTCGAATCTGGTACGAATTTCAGGTAAAAATGAATGCCCATCGCTTTCAAAATTTAAGCTACTTGATGCTTCTTTTAATGGATCTCGTTTATATCGAAGGATTTTCTCCCGACCCACAATGGATTAAGAATAAGCTCTGGATGCCCCACTCTACCGAAGAAATTCAATCTGCGTGGAAACAGTTGATTGAAAAAGACATCCTTTACCATGATGGTACACGCTTTAGGCGGAGAGGGTTCCTCGAAATAAATGGCACAGAAGCCATGAAATTGAGCGCGAGCATCATGAATTTTATTTCAGAAAACTATTTACAAGTGAGTAAAGAGAATCGATTTTTTTTGACGAGCACTTGGTCGATTCCAAGCTCAAAATTACCAGAACTCAGAATAAAAATGACTGAATTCTATGACTCCATCAACACATGGTGCTCCCAGCAAAATGAGTCCATCGACTGCATCACTGAAATTTGCTTTGCCATGGCGAAGATGACTAAAGATTAAAGCTTATTTCTTAATAGAAAAACACTCGCTCAATAGGAAATTATGAATACTAAACACTCTACTCTCACAAAAACTATTTGTATAAACAGTAAGAAAAAATAGAGGTGTTTTTTCTCTAAAAACACTTATTTGATGCAGGTTAGCTTTCTGACTTGTCTTTTGAAGATAAAATATTTAGACACTCTCCATCGAGTGCTCGATTTATATTATCTCCATTAAGGGAGTTGCACCATGATTCGCATCGCATTTAGTACGCTCTTTATTTCTCTCTTTTGCATCTCTTGCGGCAGCGAAAAAAACGAATCCAGCTCAGAAACTCTTGGCAGAGATGGCAGGGACTGCGCAGCAGAACTTAAAGTCTGTAAGAAGCAAAAAAAGGGTGCAAACGCGTCATGCACCGAAAAATATAACTTTTGCATGGATACCGGCACAAGCAGTGCCAGAAATGAAAAAACACGAGAATGCCGCGTTTCGGGAATTTGCTCATAAGAGCATCAAGCCTTTTTTTTGCACTCGCATAATGCGGCCCGAATGATGTGTGGATTGCGCAGTCCATAGCCTATCCACACAATAACTCCTAAAATGACAGGTGCTATAACAGGTTCAGCGACCCGCAGGTGAGTGCAAATAGCGCCACCCAGATAACCTGTGAGTAAAATTGCGCCCAGAAATGATGATTTAGGGATGAGATACAGAAGTGCGCACGCAGTTTCTAGAATTGCAAGTTTAAAAAGCAGTTCTGGTTGAAATCCGAGTTTTGTCATGCTTTCGAGGATCTCTGGCGAGTTCGAAAATTTACCACCTGCACTTGCCAAAAATGCGAGCCCCGAAAGAACAGTAAGTACCCAGCCCGCAATTTTTTGCCACTTTGGTTGGTTCTCGGAATTCATGAAAAAATCCTCTATTTTGTGAAGAATTCATAATTCTCTCCATCAATATGGAGGAGAGCACTTTCATCATGAATGAGGGAAGTAACATCAGCAAGTCAAACCGATTTCTACTTTGACTCTTTGCCTGCCATCTACCCAGCCTGGGTATACTTTTTTATCAAGAAAAAACAATTGCTTGATAAAATCTGAATTTTATACTTGTCTTTTGAGCATAAAATGTCTATGAACTCTCGTATCGAGAAGTCCATACGTTTTATTTTTAATAGGGGAGATTTACCATGATTCGCATTGCATTCAGTACGCTCTTTATTTCGCTCTTTTGCATGTCTTGCGGCACCGAAAAAAACGAATCCAGCTCAGACACACTTCGCATGAATAACTACCGGGATTGCGAAAAAGAATTGAATGCCTGTAAGCAAAAAAGGGAGAGTCATTCTTGCAATGAAAAACATAAATTTTGCACGAATCCTGAGGTTAGAAGAACATCTGAATGCTACGATAACGGTCTTTGCTAATCAGAGAATCTAGATTGTTCAAACTCTTTTTTTATGCCCACATTGTACCGCCCGAATCATGTGCGGATTCCGCAATCCGCATGCCTTTCCACACAATCAGGCCTCAAATATCAGGTGCAAATGGTTGATTCTCAGAATTCGTGAAAGAATCCTCTTTTTTATGAAGAATTCATGAGAGGTATCATCCGCAATTCCACCCGTTTTCCACTTTTGCTGTTTAAATGTCTTCTACTTTCGTTTTTAGACTTGTCTTTTAACAATAAAATGTTTATACGAAGTCTCCAGGACAGAGACGATGTTTCATATTATTTTTCAAAAGGAAGTAACACCATGATTCGCATTGCATTCAGTACGCTCTTTATTTCCCTCGTTTGCATCTCTTGCGGTACCGAAAAAAACGAATCCAGTTCCGAAACACTCAGCGGACGTGCCAAATCCTGTCAGAAAGAAAGAAGTGCCTGCATAAAGAAGAAGAAGAAGAACAAAACTGATGATACAATTTGTCAAATTAATTATAACTCTTGCATAAGTCCTGGATTACTCCCGGGTGAATGACCTCAAATGCCTCTTTGGCTTCGCGCTAAAGGGGCTTTTTTCGCCCAAAATTTGGCGCGCAATTCGATTCAAATTGTCAAAACCATTCAACTATCCTCCTTGCAGCTCATTTTCCTCAGTCCGTGCCACAAAAAAACTCAGTTACTTTGCCACCCAGGGCTGATTCACGTTTACTAAAGAAAATAAAACAGAGATCGTGTAAACTCTTTTTTTACACTCACATTGTACCGCCCGAATCATGTGTGGATTGCGCAAAAATGCCCTCAGCAATCCGCAACTGAATTCATAGAGCTCCAAAAAGTGATGTTTGGTGGATGAGATACAGAATTGCACCAGCAGTTTCTGGACTCACCGTTGACAGTTCCTCGCTTAAAATCTATGAGTTTGGCGTCTGCAGTTTGCTTTTATATTCTGGCCCCTGGGGAAGTCCGGTGAGATTCCGGCACTGTGCCGCAACGGTGTGTGAAATTTGTTCACGAGTCCGATCACCAGCCAGATTCACTCTCGCGCAAGAGGAGTCAGCTCATTCCATGAATCCATTCTTTGTTTCGAATTTGAAAATGATGCCTTTTTTATTCGTCACCTGCCTCGCTTTTTCGTGCGAAAAAAAATCTAAAAAGGTCACTGCACATTCAGAAGACAGTGAAAAAATCCAGGAGAAAAAAGAGCTTCCTTCTGTGGATTCACCTGTGCCACTTCATCCGCCTCAGGCTTCTGAACCCGGCACTGTTCCTCAGCCCGATCTCCCCCCTGTCGCACCTCCTGCTGCTGATGCTTATATTGCCAAGCCTGTTCGTGAAAAAGCATTTGCAGATAAGGTTGTCTCCTTTCAAAAAGGACTTCAAGGCGGATATGGCAGCGAAGAATTGGTCCTGGGAGTTCCTGTCGGCTGTAGTCGTTCGTGTGGGAATACCAACAGTGTGCTGAGTTTGGGCACAGGGGGACGCATTATTCTTTCGGTTGCGAGCCCTATCGCTGATGGAGAAGGCGCAGATTTTATTGTTTTTGAGAACCCCTTTCTACGAGCGAGTGGGACCGTTTTTTTCGAACCGGGCGAAGTTGCAGTCAGTGAAGACGGAATTCATTGGGTCAGTTTTCCTTGCCAGGTCAATACACCGGCTCCCAATGGCTGTGCGGGTTATGCACCTGTGAACCTGTCCCCCCACAATCTGAATTTAAATCCACAAGATCCTATCGCAGCCGGAGGTGATGCTTTTGATTTGGCAACTCTTGGCGAAAAAGCTCCCCGCAGTGTGCGCTACATTTCTATCACAGATGTTTCCAGCCTTATAGAAAAACCTGAATGGTTTCATAAAAAATGCGGACCAAATATTTGCGGATTTGATCTCGATGGCATCGTTGTTGTGAATGCTTGGATTGCTCCCTGAAAAAGGCTTTTTTTATGTTTGAACTGGTTTTTTTCCAGCTCAGTACCCATGCTGCACCGCTTGTTTCTCAGAATACAAGCAATCAAACACCACTACAAATGTGGGTTGTGCCTGAAAAAGAAAGTTCTTCGCCAGAATCCAAAACGAGTCCCGCTCAAAAAAGGCATGAATCGGCCGTAGGATCCGTGGAACATCCCGAGGAGCAATCTCCCAATGAGCAGTCGACTTCACTTCATGATTCTCGTGCGCTGAGACTCCGCTCATTGCAGGGAGCTTTGAGGGAAATGAAGGGAATGATGACCACCACAAGTGGAGGCGAAGGTGGATTTTTAAGCCTTCGGATGCGTGGCGCCCGTGTGTTTGAACCCGCCTCTTTTTTTAATGGCATTCCCTTGGCAGGGGTGCATTTGGGTGAACAGAGCTTCGATCTCATTCCGACAGCCCTTATCAGCGACATCACTGCCTATCCGGATGCTCCACCTTTTGGATTGCGCAATATGGGCTTGGGTGGCGCACTCAATGCTGCACCCTGCACTCCGCAACTCTGTTACCCTCATTCGGGCCGAGATTCCAGTGCGACATCTGGGATACTCAGGGCAGGTTCTTTTCGTTTTTTACAGGGCAGCGCAAGCACTTTTCGGTCGCATAAAAATTCATTTGTGCATTTGGCAGCCGAACACACGTCGAGCTTGGAAAATTATCACGTACGAAATGATAACGGAACAGTAAGTAACAAGGATGACGATTTTACAGAGAAACGACGTAACAACGATTTTTCCCGATGGGGCACAGGCATCAGTTTTGAATTTCCCGAGACCACATTTCAAGGCATTTTGAGTGGAAATGTTTTGGGTTCCCATGAAGATCGTGGCCTCACGGGAGCGGTGGGAAGTCTTTCATCGCGCAGGCTCACGCGAAACTTGGGGCTTGCGGATTTAAAGTGGGACAGCCTTTCTGCAGAAACGGGCCTTGCCGTGGAGCATCAAGTCTTTGGCCTTTTGTCGCGCAGTCGGTCTCCCCGCGACGGATCGCTGCGTTCGAGCCAGGGAATTGAGAGCTCCTTTGCAAACGCGGGTTACCAAGGAAAGTTCACCCTTCCCGTTGAAAAAGTTGTGAAGGGCACCCTTGGTTTCGGCCTTTTTGTCGGACAAGATCGCACCCAAAGCAAAGCTGAAAGTGTGAGCGGAGACAATATTTTCAAAGGCGAGCAAAATGGCAGGCGCAACGAAGCGCGAGTAACGCTTCTGCGAACTGCAGTTTGGGATGTTCTGGATTCACTTCAACTGGGTTTTTCTGCAGATGGATTTTTAAGTCTTGCACAATCTACCTTTCAATTTCGGTGTGATGAAAGCATCAGCACCTTGCAGTGTGAACAAAAGCAAAATGCCTCTGATCCTCTTTTAAAGGGAACAACGTTTTCTTTGCAGTTGGGTAACGAAACAGCAGTGGCGTACATGCGCCTCGCCTGGATTGCCAGACGCCCACACCTTGGCGAACTCTTTGGTGGTCCGGGCGGACGGCTAGCCAATTTTAAGCTCACAGAAGAGACTTCACAAAAAAGAGAAATGGGCATCAGCACAAGGTATCTCACCGCTGGAATTTACAATGCCCACGATCAAAATCTTATTTTTCTTCAAAGAGCGGGGGCCAGCGTTGCGCAATACCGAAACACGGAAAGTGGCCAACGCATGGGCACATTTGCATCCCTTGAATCACCTGAGGTTTTCTTTTCCCGAGTTTCTCTTTCCTATGAATACTTAAATGCCTTTATGAATCGGGCCCACGAAGAGCCAACGCGCATCCCTCGCTCTCCCGAGCACACGTGGCATGCCGGATTTGATGCCTCACAAATCCCCCTTGCTGCATTCATGTCGCAAAGTATTTATTTAGGTGGATATCTACACAGCACATGGCAATCGGCATTTTACTTAGACACTGCGAATTTGGTGAAGTTAAAGCTTTCACCCGAAGTGCGGACTGGAGTTTGGGCAACGGTTACAGACGTTCGTTCCAAAGGGCTCTGGAAAGCACTGCAAGTCGCACTGGATGTCGAAAATCTTTTAGACGACATGAATTCGCGGCGCACCGACGTTGCGGGCAATGATTCACTGGTAGAACATAAAGGATATCCTGGTTTTCCAACACCGGGTCGACGTATTTATCTAACATTAAAAGCAGAGATTTAGCATGATTAAAATTAACGAAACACATTTCACAAGGTCTCTTCAAAACGGATTTTTTTCTTTTAGCACTTCTGTTCTCTGCATGAGCTTCATGGGATGCGAGGGTAAAAAAACACCCACTGAAACTCCACGTTCCGACTTGGCAGCGTGTGCGCCTGAACAATTTTCAGAACTCACGAACCCCACAAACTTGTTTTTCACAGCAGGGCTTGGACTTTCTGCGGGTCCTGAAAGTTCAACGGTCGTTTATCGGCTCACGTTTCCCGAACTTAACCTCACACCGGTCTTAGTTCGAGACTCTTCAAGCAATGATCCGCTGCTTTATCGCAGTAAAGATGCAGATGCTCTGTACTTGATCGAACGATTTAGCGGACAAGCACTTTCACGCATGACCAAGCTTTCGAATGCGGGGAGCAAAGTGGAAGCAGAACTTGCGGGCCTGCCGATGAATTTGTCGGGGCTTTTGCAACTCGCGAGCGGACATCTCCTCACCGTGGGATGGGACCATGCTGAAACCGCCGTGGTGAAAGGCGACCTTTCTGCATTCGTTAAATCAACTTCGAGCCTGACAGGTCTTCGTGAGGCAAGTAAAGAGGCCGACAGTCATTTGGAAACTCTTCTTTCTGAAAATGACAAGACTTATGCACTTTCCACGGGCTATTCTCTTTCGAGTCTGCCTAAAATGCAGGCAACTCAGGCAAAATTGCACTTACTCAATTCAACCTTTGATTCCGTGACAGAATCCTTCGATATTCCCGATTGTCAAAATGCTTACTCGTGGTTTTATTCACAGCGTTCAGCAACGCATTTGGTGGCGGGTTGCAACCCTCAGTACATGGGTCCGAGCGCAGAAATGCTTGCCCTTGTCGACATCCAGTTAAAAGACGGGAAACCACTCTTTCGCACCCTGCAAAAAGAAAGCGCACAGCGCACACAACAATGGGAAGTGGGAGGTTGGAACGCGGCGGGCACCGAGATTTTTGTCAGCGAAAAAACGACTCACCCCGAGATCACGTCGGGGCTTATCGAAAAAATTGCCCACAGTTATATTTTAAATTTACAAGATTTGAGCAAAAAAGAATTAAAATCACTTGCCGGAAAAGTCCACTACGTTCCTGCTTTAAAATCCTATGTCTTTAGCTGCGTGAGAGACTCAGAAAGCCAAAAATGTCTGCCCAAAACATTTGGAGTGCTTGCTGAAAATCAACTTTCGCAACCCGAAAAAGCATGCTCCATGGCTCTCACTTATAAACACGACTTTCTGTCATTTGAAAGGAATATGCCGTGAAATTTCTGAAAACATCAGGTCCTGCCCGGTTTCAGTTCAAAACGTAACGGAAACCAATTCCAACATTGTGAGCATCGTGTAAAACTACATGAGGAATTTGCAAACCCTTGCTCCCGTCCTTGCGCGTGCAAGGATTCAGCGCCACATCTGCAATTCCCACTACAGCTCCGACTCCGGTACCAATTAAACTCGCCGTGGCAAGCTGTTGTACGATGTCCTTATCATCACCCTTGGCAAGCAGAACAAGTCCACCTACGACAAAACCAACTCCCGTTCCATAGAGGGTGTCGCGAAAAAGGGTGACTCCCACACTGCATTCTGCGTGGGCGCGCACTGGCTGCAATACCGAAACAAGAAAAACGAAAAATCCAATAAAGTGAAATGAACGACGGTTTAAATGGACACTCAAATGCTTTTGTTTCAAAACAAAAACCCCCTCAATTAAAAATTCTTGAGAGGGTGTCATACCTGAATTAGAGCGAGATGTGAAGACCTATACTGCGAGCTGCAGCATCGACTCCAGGGGGCTCGGCTCTGCCCCTAACTTCACAAGCTTCATTGGAGTTTCGCGCGTCTTTTTGATGCGTGTTCTGGAAGTTCCCTTTGCCAAAGGAATGATCCCATCTGCAGAAGTGATCTTGTGACTTTCGGCAAATGCCAAGAGCGAAAATAAAACTTCATCCACAAGTTCATTTTTGCGCGTGCTCCCGGGGCCTTTTACAATGTGTGAAATCGAAATAATCTCTGACTGCAAAATTTCTTTGCTGACATCGAAAGATTCGAGATGACGTATGACGACTTTCAATAAATTCTCGGTGAGAACCTTTTGCGAGACATCAATAGCAGATCGCAAAAGAAGCGAAATGTGCTTTGTTGCAAGCCTTAATCGTGCACTTTCCTTGGGCAAGCGTTCCACATAGGTTCCCAGAAAAGTCGGAAACTCTGTGGGGTATTTGAGCATAAAGTGCTTTAAAACATTATGGCTCATTTCCGCAAGGGCCGGAGAAGCTGCAAAAAAAGAATCGAGGTGTTCTAATAAAAAGTAAAAAGCTGCATTTTCACGCTTTTTATCTTCAAAAAATGCTCTAAAAAGATCTTCAAGTAAGCTTTGTCCAAATCGACTGATCACGCGTCCAAGCTGCATGGTCGCATTGTTACCTGATTGGCATTTGGAAAGAAAATGCACAAGGGAAATGCGCATCGCATTATTGTTCACATTGCTACGGGCAAGCAGATTTGTCGTGATATATTCGACAACGCTCGAAACCCCTTTTCCACTCAGGGAACTTTGGCCCGTGCGATTTGCCAGTAAAAGCCCAAATTCCGTCAGCAAAACCAAGCTGGTTTGTGCCAGGGGAATCTTGGAACTTTTTCCTTCGAATTCATTGTCTGCAATTTCAAGAAATACGATGGCCAATTCTCGGAAGAAAGCCACGTCGCTTGATAAGGAAAGAACAGAGTTTAAGAAGCCTCGTGCAGACTCCCAGTCGCGTTCTACGGCGATTCCGCCTATCAGTGCATATACCACACCGTCGAGTTGCTGACCGCCCCCTTCCTGTGTGAATTTATCCTTAAGCAGCACTGCGGTTTCGTTGCAAAGCTGGGCCCTCTCTGCGGAAGAAAGCTGCTTAAACAATTTCACAAAGGCATTTCGCTTTGCCTCTGCACTAAACCGGGTGATTGCGGACAATTCACCGAGCGCTACGTTCAAAGATGCACTTGCGCGCAGTTGGTTTTCGGGCGTCATGATATCACGGCTCCTCTCTCTGGCACTTGATCATTTTTATCCAGCTTTCGCATTTCGCTTCACGTATTCTGCGATGCGTTTTTCCATCAACTCATCCATCTCTCGCAATTCCAGACCATATCCCTTCGGAAATTTTGCATCTGTTGCCTTTCGCACAATGACCCCCCTTAAATGCATGGGTTTACCAAGGCCACGGCCTTCTTTTAAGGTAATTTTGACTTCATCTTTTAAATTAAACACCCACTGCTCTGTTTCAAAAAACAGTCCAGTAAGGGAAATATTTCGAATGGATCCTGTAGCCACATAACGATCGTTGTGAGCAATAATGAGCGCATCGAGGGGGACACGCTGTGCTGCAGAACGTTTTTCTTGTTCCAGAGCCGCCGCTGCACGGGGATTTCCCTTGGGAACTCCTGCAGGCCCTCTTGCGGGAGGAGCAGGTGGCATGAGCATTTCGGGGAGGTCTCGTAACACCTTCCAATCCGCAAAGCCTTCACAGTAAACATAGTCATTAATAGTCAATAAATTTTCCGACACCGCTGCGCGCAGTTCGACCTCACTGATAGGCCCCACCTGCTTTTCGCGGGCAAAATAGAACCAAACTCTGTCCACCTCGGAAAAACTCATGCTCATTACCTCCGTGTCTCTTACAAGACCACGTCCATGTGGTTTTCATATTTCCCTTTCTCATCGGAACATTTGAAGCAGGATATGAGGCAAAAATTAATAAATTTTATGAAATAAAAAAGTCGACATAGCATTCCAGCGAGAACTCAAATAATATCATTCATAACAATTGATTATTTTTGAAATATTTTTCATCACTCGACGTTCTGACAATGTCGAGTGCCCCTAAGAACATTGGGGATGACCTATTTGGAAATTTTACAAGAAGCACGAACTTCTCCCGGAGGTCCTGCATCCCTGCCGACGGGTGGCCTATTTATCCACATCGTACGTGGAAAGATGCTCCGATAGCTGGTCATTTCTAATTATATTTCAATATGTTAACCTGATTGCCACTTTTCAATGCAATCCAGATTCGAGCCTAAAATCTGCTCACCCTGGTAGCAATTCGAGACTCCTTTGCTCGCAAACGATCTTCCCAATTTATGCGAGGCGCCACTTTCGAATGAGGCAAGACACTCAAGCAAAATTGGCACCAATTCCCTTTGTGAATACTGCGCGATACGATGATCGCTCCCGATCTCCATTTATGCACGGACGCCAATGGCGAGGATGTTGATTTGTTACAAAAAAAATTGATCACAATCATTACAATTGCATTGTCACTCTATAGGGATTCAGATGCCTCTGCTTATCCCGTCATTTTGAAGCTCAAGGATAAAGAATTCGCAAGTCTCGTGGGAGTGAGGCGAGATCATACCATTGCCTTCTCAAAGATGGGGGGAGGAGGCTGGCAGCGCATGCCTCTGCAATTCGATGAACTCGAAGATGACGGATTTCTTGTCATCCGCAATGCGAGCCAAAAATTCCCTGCGCGTGAAAAAGTCGCGCATCCTGCCGGGGTTGACCCTTTTGAAGGAACTTTGGACACCGTTCACCGCGTTGTCCTGGACGATGATAGCTTTGCGCCCTGTGACTCAAAGTGTCATCAGGAAGCCCGCGCCTACGCTCAAAAAATTTGTGCTTCTGTGCCCATGCGGATCCTGCGTATCGATTTACACCTGCGAAAAACCGCAGGCTTCCTTGCCGTGTGTGCCTCTCAGACGTCAAACCTTACGTCATCCGTCTCTTCATTCAACTATGATCATGCTGCACGGCGGTTTTCTGGAAGTGAATTTGAAGTGACACATTCGGCACAAAATCCCATGATTCTCGAAAACCTGGTGGCCGGAAAAAGTAAAACAAACGTTTTTACAAGAAGTCTACTTGAGGCAAGGTTTCGACCAAAGTTTTTTCTCCCCATCAGCCTGCGCGAAGGAGACCTGTTGGCTGAGGTCACAAGCATTGCCAAAGGCCCCATCAGCCATGCCATAGAACTCTCGATGACTGCAAAAACCCTTGGTTTTAAAACCGGCGCACAGATCTGTTGCGATGTTTCTTATTATAAAGATGCATTTTATTTTCCGGTGATCATAGAACTCCCCTTTAAAGGAAAGTCGCTTCAAAAAGGCAGTGGAATCTATTACGGATTAACCTATGCTGGAAATCTAGAAAAAGATCTCGCATCTCAACTCACTAAAGTAACCCAAGCTCAAAAAAGCAATGCAAATTCCCTGACCTTTAATGGAGAGTTATCCACGGTAGCCATCGGTTTCCGAGGGGGGCGACCTGGACGTGATTACAGTGTCAGCCTTGCGAACCCCAGTGAATTGCAGGGGTATGGATTTCAGAGTACCGGAACAAACACAGGAATTTTTGTAGATGTCGGTCAGTCCGAAGCAACAGGCACGCAAAGATTTGAAATTTGGTTTTACATAGGCAGTAAAGACAATTCTGCGCTTTTGACAGAATATGCCTCCAAAGGAATTCAATATTCAGCACGCCCTGTAGAATAACTTAAAGTCGTTCTGTGTTTTAGCTTGACACTTCGAAGGCTTCGTTCCAATAATTAGATTGGTGATTGCGAATGACGAAGGTAATTATGAAGAAACCAGTGCTTATCGTTGAGGACAATGAAGACGTCAGGGATCTGTATGAAGATGTTCTCAGGCGCGAAGGTTACTTTGTGCTGACAGCATCAGATGGTGCAGAAGCCCTCAAACTGCTCTCACACAGTGTGCGTCCTGGCCTTATTTTACTTGATCTTTCCATGCCCGGAATGACAGGATGGGCGTTTCTCGAAGCAAAGAAAAAAAACTCCACATTGGCGCAGCTCCCTGTGGCAGTCATCTCTGCCGTAAATGACATTTTTAAAGTGAATGACGCACATGAGGTACTTCGCAAACCTGTCGATCTCATGCAGCTGTTACGTATTGTCAATAAATATTGCCTGATTCCCGAAGCGCCCCAACCCCTGGCAGAGCAAACTTTGTGAGAGGGAACTCTCACAAAGAGTAAAGTCTACGCATCATCTCCCAACTGAATTTTGTCTGCTGATCGCCTTGCCTTTTCAAGAGCTGCTCCACTTGAAATCCCAATGGCGAGCACAACCCCTAGCCTTCGATTTAACACAGCTGCAGGCTTCCCAAAAATACGTAAATCGACTCCAGGTTCTTCAAAAACCCGTTCCACGCCTTTAAATACGGGATTTGCAAGTTCCCCTTTGGCACGCACCGCAACGCTTGCTCCCGCCCATTTTCGCGAAATTTCAGCAATTGGAAATCCGAGAATCGCTCGCACATGTAGGGCAAATTGGCTCCAATCCTGCGTTGCGAGAGTGACCATACCCGTATCGTGGGGCCGTGGACTGACCTCGCTAAAAATGACTTCTCCGTTCTTTAAAAGGAAAAGTTCGACACCAAAGACCCCTAAACCGCCCAACCTGTCTGTGACTTTTTTGGCAATGTCGTGAGCCTTTTCGATCTGCAGAGAAGAAATATGATGAGGCTGCCAACTTTCGACATAGTCGCCTTCCACCTGCCGATGTCCAATGGGATCACAAAAAAATGTTCCATTGGCAGCTCGAACAGTAAGCAACGTGATTTCACTTTCGAAAGAAATAAATTCTTCTATAATCACTCGACCAGGCCCCGTTCTTCCGCCTGTTTGGGAGTAATCCCAGCAGCGTTCCAGATCTTCGATGCTGCGCACAACGGATTGGCCTTTTCCACTTGAACTCATGAGAGGCTTCACAACACAAGGAAATCCAAGCGTGCGCACAGCAACTTCACATTCCTGGAAGCTCTCTGCAAAGCAGTAGCGGGCGGTTGGAACTTTTAATTCTTCCGCTGCCAAGCGGCGAATTCCTTCTCGGTCCATGGTGAGCTTCGCAGCAAAGGCCGTGGGAACGACAGCAAATCCTTCGTTTTCGAGGGCTGCGAGTTCGCTCGTGGCAATGGCTTCGATTTCAGGAACGATCCAGTTGGGACGCTCTTCCAAAACAACGCGTCGCAATTCCTGCGCATCAAGCATATCGAAGACATGGGAGCGCGTTGCAACCTGCATAGCGGGTGCATGTGCGTACCGATCGCAAGCGACAACTTCAACTCCCAGGCGCGCAAATTCAAGGGCCACTTCTTTTCCCAGCTCACCGCTTCCCAGCATGAGGACTTTTTTAGCTTTGGATTTCCGTGGTGCTCCAATGTTCATTTCTTCCTTTTCCTTCCATTCATTTTCCAAACGGACTTTAACTCAGAGGGTCTTTAAAAACGTGATGATGTCATTCTTTTCTTCATTTGAAAAGATTTCGACTCCATTCATCAGAAAAATGCCTTCATCGTGACCCTGATTTCCCATGCCTTCACGGCGCGTGTCATAAAAAGTACTTCGATTCTTTTTCCATTGGGCAGGGACTTTGTCTGCGCTTGGATAGCCGTTGCAATGCGCATCAAAGTCTGTGCTCGGATTTTTTGCGGGTCCGGCATAATAAAATTGAGGCCGCAAATTGCTTTGTGTGAGTACCGCGCACAAACTTGGTGCGGAATTATTGTGAAAATAAGGCCACCTCGCCCAAATCCCTACCAATGGAGGTGGAACATATCCTTTCTGTGGCTTCACAACAACACCTAAATTCTGTGAAATTGCAAGTCTGTTCAATTCTGGAGCTAAATGATGCATGCCTTCTGCACGTCCAGGATCTGTTCCAACATTTAAAACCGGAGTATTTTCGTGGTAACGAACTTCTACAGTTTTAAGAATCTCTATGGAATTGAGCTTTGAGGCATCCGCAAGGTTCCAAGCCTTTTCATAAGTACCATGACAATGTGCACAATGATTTTTAAAGAGTATTTCTCCGTTTTTAGCACTCTTCAGGTTTACTGAACTTGCGGGAAAAAAGTCGGTGTAGGGAGGAGCCTCTGTTGCAAAGACCGCAGCGGTTATTTCTTCGATAATGGGGCCATTTTGATTGAGCCAGGTTTCGAGCACCTCTAAATCTGCTCCTCGCCCAATTTCATTCCAAAGGATATTTGTATAAATGGGATGCCCCGACACCATGGAGCCATCCAGTAACCAGCGATTTTTATATTTCACATTCCACCACACGCCAGGCTTACTTTCGGCAATATTGTTCCGAAACCACGAAGGCCTGGGGTGACGCGCTGCGGCTTCGGATTTTGTGGCATAGGGATCACGTTCACGCCTTGCAAGCGAAAGTCCAATTTGTGCCAGTGAGGCATCCATGCCGACAACCTGTGGCACTTTCGTTTGTGTGGATTTCACGGCAGTGCGCGTTTCTTCAAACATTGCACGCTCACCATCGGTTGCCCCTGTTGCAAATTGAAATGCATAAGGATCGATCAAGGGGACGGCCTTCTCACCCATTGAAAAAAAGTGGAAAGGTTTTGCAAACCGATTCTGTAGACCGAATATTTTTTTTCCAAAAAGCTCGGATGAATGACAAGTCGCACAACTGAATGTCAAGCCCTTTCCATTTTCTGTTTCGATAAAGCTTGTTCCCATACGGTACTCGGGACGTTTTCCCCCAGGATAGGGAATCGCATAGATTCCCTTTTCGGATTCAGGAGGAAATTCGTGCAATCCAAGCCACGCATAGACATCATCCATGCCTTGCAGACGCGTGAAGCCTCGATACAATTGAGACAGAAAGCGCCGGAGTGGATTTTCATGCTTGCCTGACAATAACTTCTGCATGGGCTCATAGGGAATGAGCATCTCCGATGTTTTTACAGGATAGTCGACAGCGTGCAATTGACCTGCGTGCACTTTTTTCTTCAAAGTCGATTCAGTCCATTGATATGGATTTCTCCGCCCCGTCTGTGGAACAGGTGCGTTCTCAGACCAATCGGGCTCCTTCATCTCTTGCGCCGAGGCCAAGGATGCGCCTCGCAAAGAAGCAATATCAAAAACAACGAAACTCACCAGTGTGAGATGCGCTATCGACTTCAGCGAGAATACTTGCAACAAACATGCAGATACCTTGGGAGCATTATTCATGCCACTCCACCTTTCGGTTATAGATTATATCTAAGATTCAGGGTGTAAAACTTCCGTAACAATAAGCGAGCTACCTAAAGCTGACAAGTGGACTTCAAAGAATGTCCAAAATGGACCGCGACCAAACTCAACCATAAATTCGCGTCTTCAAACTCCTTTTAAAAGGATGTACCTTGTTCGCCGATGTTGTCAGAAATAAACTCTTGAGATGTATCGTAGCAGTACATATCTTGCGGACTCTTGAAGGGCACGTTGAGTTTATGACTTGAGTTCTTTCCTAGAAAGGCACAATATGCTGTCGCAAGAGTTGAAATTTTTCTAACAAGGAATTATCCAACTTGTAAGAAGAATCAAGAATGCAAATGGGCACACTTAAACACAGGCGCGGGGTAACCATTGTTGAGCTTTCGCGTTTCAAGCAAAGAGAGAAAAAAGAGTCATGGCTCTGAATTTCCACACTTTGTGATGCCCATGTCATCGCTGTTCCTCATGGCATTTGGAATCAGTCAATATCTGTTATCCAATGCTTCCTCCTACTTAAATCACGACATCTCTTTTCTTTTTGGCACACCGACACACAGAGCTCTGTTGTTTTTCGTTGCAGCAGGCGCATTATTTTTCTCAAATTTTCGACGCACACAACTCGCAAACTATTGTGCTGTTGGTATTCTTTTTCTTTGTGTCGCCCAAGGGATTGAATCTTTCTATCAATCCATTGTTCCACTCCATATCAGCACCTTGACCATTTATTCATTGAATCTAAAATTCTCATTCTGTTTCTTTTTGTTCGCTCTTTCCCTATTGGCCCAAACTCGACTTCATCAACCCTTGCAAACTCTCAGTTTTGATATTTCCTCTGCACTTCTTATTTGCACAGGGTTATCTGGACTTCTCAGTGCATTGCCCGGCCCCCTTCAAAATCGTGCTTGGCTTGAGGGTAACGAACTCATTGCTCGTCAGTGCTATTTGGGAATACTTGTCCTTGGCATTGGCTTACTTGCCTATTCAACACGCTTGCAAACTTGCGAACCGCGTTTACGTAGACATTCTGTCTTAATCGTAAGTTTTTCATTTGTCGCAGGCATATTTTATTCACATTTTCTGACCCACAAAGAACTCACGTTTTATGAACACGAAATTTCCCTCCGGATGAATGAAGTGCATGAAAAAATCCAAAACTCCTTTAAATTAGGAAACAGCACAAATTTATTTAACGCCGAGAATCTCACAAAAATCTTTCCTGCCTCAATCACTCATCACTTCGATATTTCCCTTTCCCAGGGAGACTCTTTCAGCAGGGCATCGCAGCACCATGCCTTTCAAAAAACACATGCCTTTTTATTTGAAGGATTGCGATGGAACGTCACGCTCACGCCGCGAGCAAGATACCTTTCTTCGCTCATCACAAAATTTCCAACGTTTGTCTTTTGGGGTGGGGTTACATTAGGGCCTCTATTAGCACTTCTGGCTGCTTTTTGCCAGCGCAATCGGCAGCAACAGCATGTCATCCACAGAGCCCATTCCGACAAAATCACTGCCATGTTTCAACAACAAGAATACGCTCGCGAGCTCAAAAGACTCGAGGTCTTGCTCAACGAAATCACGCGCACTTCACACAATCTCATTTCAGTGAAAGACATCTCAGGCCGTTACGTTCTCGTGAACCCTGCCTTTGAAAATTCTCTCAATCGGACACAGCAGGATATCTTGGGAAAAACAGACATCGAACTCTTTGGAGAAGAGCTTTCACAATCTGAAGTTTCTCGGGACAAAGAAACACTAACGGCTCACTCAAATCTGACCTTTGAAGAAAAGGACTTTCCAAAAAAGGCATCTCAACAGTACCTCACGACTAAAACTCTGTTGAGAAATTTTAAAGGCGAGACGGTAGGAATAATCACCATTCGTCAGGACAATACGCAGACGAAACAAGTTCAAGAACACCTCAAATATGCTCTGGCCTCCGCAGAAGATGCAAACCGCACCAAGAGTGAGTTTCTTGCGATGATGAGTCACGAAATTCGCACTCCGCTTGGAGCCATGCTTGGATTCGCTGAACTTTTACAAGAGCACGACATTGAAGCGCGAGAAAAGCAAGAATTTCTAAAGACCATTACCAAGAATGGCGAACGCTTGATGCGCATCTTTGATGATATTCTTGATCTTTCAAAAGCGGAATCCAACGGTTTCGAAATCGAACTCACGCGCTTTTCTGTGTTTAGGCTTGTGAGTGAGGTCGCTTCATTTTTGGGCGAACAGGCCCATGAAAAAGGGCTTCATTTTGAAACGCTCATCGATGAAAGCACACCCGAATTTATAGAATCCGATCCCATCAGACTGCGCCAAATCCTCGTTTACATCGTTGGCAATGCCATTAAGTTTACAGATTCTGGCTCTGTTTATTTAAAGATTTTTATGGACCCCGAGGGAAGCTTAACCGAAAAAGCGAGTTCGCTTCACCTTGAAATTTCAGACTCAGGTCCTGGAATTGCAAAAGAAGTCCATGACAAACTCTTTCAGCCCTTTGCCCAAGTCGACAGCTCCATCACGAGAAAATTCGGTGGCGCGGGCCTCGGCCTCGTACTCTCACGCAAACTCGCAGTGCTGCTTGGCGGAGACCTCGAACTCAAATCCAGTGAATTAGGTAAGGGTACCGTTTTTTTGATCCGTATTGCTCCCGGAAATTTTACACCTCCCGGAACTTATTCTAAGATCCCTGCCGGACGTGGGAACCCTCCCCATTCCTGTCTACCTTCCTGGAACTAACAGAATACTCGGCAATATTTACTGTAGATTACTTCATTTTTCATGAGGATCCTTTTTTGAACTCTCCATCAAAACTCCCTTCAAAGACTGTGATCGCTTTGAAAAAGGCACTGCGGTACTTTGTTTTTTTTCCGCTTGACATGATGCGATCTGTACCGATTTTTGTAGCCTGCCTCGCATTGCGGGTCATTTTTTTAGGCCATCGACCTCCTGCTTCCTTATTTGCAAATCTTTTTGTCGTTTTGTACGCCTTTAAGTGGCCTCCAAAAACCATTCGAGGGGCGCTTGCAGCTTTATATACACAGAGCAATGTCAATGAATTTATTTTCGTCCTTTCGTTCTTTATGTGGCCCTTTGAATTAGAGAAAAAAATTCTCGGAAATAATTCCATCGAAGCCCATCATTGGGCGCGCGTGAAGCTTATTCAAACGGAGTTGCCTTTGGCGCACAACGTTATCGATGTCGGAGGTTCTTGCGGCGGAATTCCCGAAGGTGCCCTTCTTCATATGGGATATCCCCATCCCCTTCAATCTCTAACCATCGTAGACCTCCCCCCTGAGATTCAATTTTGGGCGCATGAACGCAGGCAAGACGCAGAAAACGTGCCCCATGTTATTGCATCGGGTACAAAGATTTTTACCCGCTACTCCCCGATGTCGAACCTTTCCGCATTTGCCGATCATTCCGTAGACGGTGTTTGGGCCGGGCAAAGCGTAGAGCATGTGAGTCCTGAGGAACTTCAACAAACAATGCGTGAAGTTCAAAGAGTTCTTAAGAATGAGGGTTGGTTCTGTTTCGACACTCCCAATGGATTGCTAACCAAAAAACTCTGCCGCGTTGGATTTGTACATCCCGAGCATAAGCGGGAATATCTCCCGAATGACCTCGAACAAATGGCGCGCGCTCAGGGTTTTGAGGTCCGAAAAAGCCTGGCTGTTTCACCGATGCCCATCAGCAAAGCCTTGGGACTCTTTTGCAAGTATGAACTCATTTATGGCGCACCCCTTTCAAACAACGCAGATGAAGGCTTCTCTTTTTTTTGCGAAACCAGAAAAGTCGAAAGGGTGCGCGCATGAACGGTCAGAATTTAGCCACGACAGCCTTGCTGTTCATAAACGCTGCCGCAGTGAAGCCAGCGCCTGTCTTTGCTCAAGAAGTGAGCACCAGCGAATCGAAACAGACCTTGCAAGAGGTCAAAAAAGAGGACACCGAAAAAAAAGCTCCCGAAGCTCCTGCTTCACTCAGCGTCGGTCTGTTGGGAGAAATCAGCCTCCGTGGTTTTGGAGCTTCATTAGAATCTAAATTTCTTCAAAAATGGAACTTGGGTTACCTGTATGGTGGATTTCCAACCATCAGCCTCCCGCAATCCATCTTGAACGAAATCAGCGTGGGGGGAGGTAAAATCACAGCTGTGAAATTTGATTATACCCGCCAAGATCTTCACCTCAATTATTTTCCGTTTGACAATGGATGGAGGAGTTTTTATGGCGGCTTGGGAATTGAGCATCGAAAAAGCAGGCTTGATACCTCTTTCGCGGTTAAAAAAGACGACGGTTCTACCGAAAATACTTCTTTTGATGTCACTGTAAACAGTTACTTTGCAGCGCCCAAAATAGGTTGGCTGCATATTTTTCGGTCGGGATTTACGCTGGGCACGGAACTCAGCTACAGGTATCTTGTAACCAGCAGTGCAGAACTCAATGAATCGGGCACCAATGCAGAAGCCTTGAAAAGCAATGTCTCTTACCAAACAGCCAAAGTAACACTTAAAAAAGGCATTGAAGAGTATTTTGGCTCTTCATTTAACTGGAGTATATTTCGTTTTGGCTGGATGTTTTAGGCACTTTTACAGGGTCATTCTTGGAGTCGGTATGACAGACATAGAAAACTGCCACTTTGCCAGAAATCGCTTCCAGTGTTTCTTTAAACAGGTTTTTTCCCTCAGTATCTAAGAATGCATCGCATTCATCCGCAATCAAGAGGCGGACATCATCAGACCAATTCGAGAATGCTCTGCAAAAACTCAGCGTCACTTTTTCGCCACTTGATAGGGTTAAACTCGTTCGCGACCTCAAATCGAGACAGATTTGATTGACCCTTTTTGTCCAGCGCTCACAAAGGGGAGTGCCGAGGAATTGCTCTAGGGTGGCTTGAAATTTTTCAAAGCCCCCTTTTTGGAGACTAAAGCCAAAGACCTGCCCCCAAAAATCAGGCCAGTCTGGAAAAATCTCGGCGTCATTTTCGATCACTCTGCAGGAGTCGCCCACCAACGCTCGAAATGCGGCAATGTCGCTCACGGACCAGTTCCGAAATTGTGTATTCATACCGAGCATCGTTTCAATTAAAAAAGACTTCCCCGAACCATTTGAGCCCTCAATTCGGTAAAATCCTGGCTCTGAAGAAATCTTGGCAACAGAATTGTCTCGAAGTAAAAAAGCTCCTTCTACGGCAGTGGGAGCTGAGGTGGTTTGCAGCAATTGTGGAGCACTCAGCTCTTCAGATGCCTTTAAATCAAAGACCCAGTTCGTGTTTTGCTCAAAAACGGTCGTGAGCGCCTTTATTTTGAGTCGATTGGACATTACAAAGGCAAGATCTGAACCCGCTTCAACAAGCAGCCCCGTGATTCCAAACCACACATAGGCCTCGCCGAGTGTCATTTTACCTAAAACCGCACTGGCAAAAACCACCCCGTAACAAAACATATGGGGCAAATCGATCAGGAGACGAAAGCTCAACTCTCTTTTAAATATAATTTTTGAAAAGCACTGTAAACTGCGTGAATGTTGAAGCCCTTTTTCATCGTACCAATTTTTAAAATGGTTGTTGTGTCGACTCCTCCAATTAAAAAAGACCTCCTTGCGCGCTTTAAAGAGGGAAGTCAGACCCTCGAGCAGTGAGATGCGCTCGGTTTCAATTTTTGTGATTTCTTTTTCAAAATCGGTGGAAAATATCCTAGAGGAGAAGTTTGCCATGACAGCTATCAGAGGCAGAAAAAAGAGTGGGACAAAATACTGATAATAGACGATTGAAGCCATAAAGACACAGAGAACAGCACAGATCTTTGCACATTTCACTCTCTCTAATGTGCTCAGTTCAGTGACTTCTATGGAGCTTGTGTAAACGGACGAAAAAAAGGATTCTCCGGCATTTGCGCGCTCAAAAGGAATTTTAGTGGGCCTGAATTGTTGCCACACGGCCCCAAATGTTTTTGCATTGACAAGCTGCGGCAAGGAAAAGTTACACAACTCTGCAAATTTAGCTAAAATCTCAAGCACCACAAACAAGCCAACCAATAATATCACTATTGTGATATCTGATTTTTTCTCAATTAAAAATTCGAGAATGACACCTTTGAAGGTTAGCGTTGCATAGGTCAAAAGCACTGCACAAAAAGAAATGGAATTCATGATTAAAATATCTTTCTTTTCCATATCTACTCTCAAACATTTACCCCTTAAATTTCAAATATAAAATAACGCACAATTTCTGCGCACATGAACAGAGCCCCCAGTTTAACAGGTTTCCCTTTTTTAAGAATTGAGCCTCACTCCTTTTGGAATGGAGGAATGTGCATCACCTCGGTAGACATTCGACTTCAAATCAATTTTGGGATTTTTGTTTATTCCTAAAAAACATGTCTGTCACCTTAGTTGCCACATTCACTGCAACGATTATTTTGAACTTGTACCAATATCTACAGGCATTTTGCCTTCCGGGCCCAAAATGGACGAAGAATCAAAAACTAGACTAAAATTTGCCAGAGAGATTTGGCGAGGTGCCTGTATTCGTGATAAAAGAGGAATAGACATTAAGGATTCATAAATAGTGTTTTTACTTGCAGAATAGTCTTACTCACAAGCTATGTTGCATTTTTTAATATTTTAATGTGCTTGTTCTCGTGTTATGTCACTGTATAGAAAGGAAGATTGTTATGACTTCGTTCGGACGCGTTAAACTCCCTGTCAAATTGATGGCGCTTTTTGCAGTTGTCGCAGTTGGTCATTCACAGAACGCTGTTGCTCAAGAAAAGCCTGCCGAAAAGCCTCCCGCAGAAACCATTGCCTTCAAAGGCTATTGGAGAGCGCAATTCAACACTGCGGCGAATCCATTGCAAGAAGCTCCTTCCAATCAAGGAACTTCGGCCGCACCACACTCGCGTCATGCTTATACGGCCAACTTTTGGAACTTAGGCGTGACAAAGTCCATGGAATCGGGTGCACAGTACGCATTTAAGATGAGTGGAAGCTGGCCCGCCAAGATTGCTCACGAAGCGGGTGAGCTCTCCGACATCAAAGTCATCGACCTTTATGCCTCGATGCCCGTTGCGCAAGACGTAAAGATTTGGGCCGGCGCACGAGAATTTCAATTTGAAGATATTCGCATGTTGGATTTTAAGAACCCCTTTAACGTGAATGCCTACGGCGTCGGAACAGAAGTCGACAAAGCCTCTGTAATCCTGAGCTTCACGAAGTCGAAGCTTGCCCGCTACGATGCCAATGGCCCGATGACTTCAGCGCCAACAGCTTCAAGTCCAACGGCATCTGCCGTGACGACTCCTGGAAAAGACTTGACTCTGGTGGCACGCTACAACCTTGCAATTTCGGAAACTCTTTCCGTTAAACCGATGCTCATGGTGCTTGCGTATGGTGGTGCACCCGAAAATAAAGCCCTTCCAGCGAACAAGGTGAAGGGAAGCACCGGCGTTAAAGTTGGCGCGGTTGTGAGTCATGGCACTGGCGGAAACTCGGGCCATGCGACACTATGGGTCCACTCTGATCCTGTCGACAAAGGCGGAAACACTTCTGGATCCGATATGCTGATTGGTTTAAGCCATTCCTCAACTTGGGATTTTGGAGTTGCAGGCATCCTCACAGGTCTTTCTGTGCAGTCTTATAGCCTCAAAAACAAGACTCAACTCTTTAAAGTAACAGATGGCGCAATTGTAGCTGATGGCACAAACACCACCTCTTCAACCGTAAAAGTCAGTTTGGGTGTACAACCTGTTTACTACGTTACAGATCAATTTCATGCTGCGCTCGATCTCAATTATGCGACGAAAACTCAAAAGACCACAGCAGCAGATGCGAACATGACTTCTATCACTCCTATTTTGCGCTATGCAATGAACAAAAACCCTGTTGGTTCGCCACAAATCTACACCTCTTTCACCTACGGCAAGTATGATGCCAAGGTAAAAGCGCAGACCAATGGTGAATTTAAAGACTCGCTCATGACCACACAAACAGGTATGGAAATCTGGTTCTAAAAATATGCGCCGTTACCTCACCTGAATTTGGCTCTTACAAATTCAACGTTGCAATGCTCAGCTTTTCGAAGCTGGGCATTTCTATTTTGTAGCCCCTTCAAAACCACTCCGAGCAGTGGGAAATGGATTGCACAAGGAATGCTCCTATTTTAAGCCAGAAGAGTTCGGATTCTATCCGCATCCCTGTAATAAATAAGGAGACTTGCCATGTATGGAATCAAAGCACTTGTTCCCTTATTGTTTGTCTGCTCTATGGGCGCGCAGGCGCAATCTTTTGATGCCAGTTCTTTAATAGCTGCAGGAACCGGCTGTGGAAGTGGGTCATTTGCAGCAGCGACATCACCAGAAAACGCCTCCGAGCTGCGCATTACTTTTCAGAATTTCACGACACGAAACAATGGCACCGTATTCTGTAACCTTCGTGTCCTCACTCATTTACCGAGCCAAGCAATTTACCAATTCAAATTGCAGCGCATCACCAACTTTGAATTTGACTCTCCAGTGGGTGCTCCATCCTCGCGCTTTAGGCAGTTTGGGACACTGGCGGGGATGCCGTTGCGAAACAGTGCATTCATGCCAGGAGGTAGTGGAACTCACGAGATGATTGATGATCTCCTGATGAACCGCTGCGCGGCTGGACCTGTAGTTGTGAATCTCGACCTCAAAACGTCCATTGTGGCAACCGCAGCAAGACCTCTCAGCATCAGTTCTTTTCAATTCAAGCTTCGCCAAGTGAGCGTGCTTCCCTGCGGCCCACACTAGCCAGTTAAGTTCGCAGCTTGCTCCATTCATAGGCACTACATTGTGCCACCCACTCGCCTTGACCTCGCCTCCTCGACATGCCATACAAAGATATGGTTAAAATCAGGGGGAGGCAAAGAAATGTACGCATTTTCTGACTTTTTGCATCTGCAAGGCATTTTTAAAACCGTTTGCGAAAAGCTCAATACGTGCGAGCGCCGTCCAGGAACTTGGCACATCGGTGGTTTCGATTCCGGAGGCTCTTTGGGGCTCTCTATTTATTTTCGCGACTCAAACTGGAAATTCGTCGATGGATTTAACGGGTATGTCCTCAGAAATAGTTACGACTTTTACATCATGAATTGGTTAGGCCGGCCCCCGCATGCTCTCTTAAAGTCGTTCCTGCAGGAATCAACCCAAAGCAGCATTTATCACGAGAGAATCTGTTCCTTTCTTCCTGCAGATGTTCCTATCCCATGCGTATTAGATGCTCCATATCCTTTTCTTCCACATGGCTGATTCGAGTGTTGCCCCAATCGGCCCAAGCCGTCAATTCTTGTAATCATACATTTAGTGTATTATTATAAAAACGTATGGCGGAGGCAGTATGGGTCAATATCAAAAATTGTCAGACATTTTGTTCTCTTTTGAAGAACAAGGACGAATCTCTTTTACCCGCGAAGAGATTCTGTGCATGGGTTACCCAGAGAAAGCACTTCAGGTTGCGCTCTGGAGACTTCAAAGCCAAAAAAAAATTATTTCTCCCGCCCGGGGCCTATTCGTACTCGTCGGCGTGCCATACCGCAAAGTAGGCTCACCACCACCGACCTGGTACTTAGATCCTTGGATGAAATTCAACGAGCTCCCCTACTACCTAGGGCTTCTCTCTGCCGCTGCATTTCACGGATCCACCCATCACGCAGTTATGGAAACGGAGGTTGTCGTTCCCCGACCCGTCTCAGCTCAAATCATCGGTTCAGCGCGGTTTCGTTTTTTTGTAAAAAACCGATTAGAGCAGACGCCTTGCATGGATCGCGAAACTCCCGCTGGCTCCGTGAAGATCAGCACTCCAGCGGCAACACTTTTTGATCTCGTCACCTATGCCGGACGTATTGGTGGCATAGGAACTGTTGCCACTGTTGCGTCCGAACTTGTAGAAAGTATCACCGTAAAAGAGATCAGTTCCTGTTTGAAGACAATGCCTATGAAGCAAGCCAACCTGCAACGCGTAGGCTTTCTCCTGGAAAAACTCACCTATGAGGATTTGGCAGCGAAAGTGAGCACTTTTATTAGTGGGAGGCCTCTCCACAAAATTCCTTTGAGTTGCACGAGTCCTCATCGAGAAGGCCAGCTCAGCTCACGCTGGAACATCATTGAAAACGAAACAGTTGAGGTCGATATATGATTCCACTTGCGCATATTTCGTAACTGCACAACGGAGGACGCTATACATCGTCGTCGGCAATAGGCACATTGGGATCAGACTTACGAAAGGTAACGAGTGGTGCGAATTTGGAGGTGGTTAGAATCGTATCAAGGAGTGTGCAG
>JBIIEI010000193.1:0-3296 GCA_044237915.1 Silvanigrellaceae bacterium
ATCCAATCTCAACTCCGGATCGTGAAACTTTGAAGCGGTTCACAATCCGGAGCCTGGTCCCTCTTCCCGGATTCGTCAAACTTGGTGAGTCCACCAGCGCAGCTGGTGGTTTACCCTGCGAATTATCCCTTCTACGTTCCGAGAGATCTAAAATCGAGGGCAAGATCAATTTGTCCATGGACTCGTTTCCCTCCATGCACGTATGACTCATTGGGCGCCATCAAAACTCATTCCACTAGAGTGGGTCATTGTTTCAAAACGAAAATTTCGTGTCGCCAATTGAATTGAATCACACCTATTGGGGGTTTTATGAAAATTGCACGTACAGTTCTTTTGCTCACAGGTTCACTTTCTTCTTTTGCATTTGCTGGAGAAATGCCGGCGGGTGCGCCTGGAAAGTTAAATGACCCCAACCTCTGGCTTCGTTGCGGTAAAGAGGGCCAGCAGATTCCTCAGGATCAATGTCGGCAGCAAACGGAGAGTGCAAAAGCTACGGGCTGCATCACTGATGAAGAATATAACTTTGCAGTAGCTAACGGTGCAGCTGTAATGTGTATTGGAATATGGTTGCAAAGCGCTTGCCCATGCGGCTGTTTTGAGGCCGACACGCGCATTTTGAGCTACGACGTGAATTCCTTGCCAACATGGATTAATGCGGCAGAAGTACACCGAGACACGCCGCTTGTTGCCGTCTCAAAAGATGCAACCCTCAAAAATCTTTCTCTCACCGAAAGCAAGGCAAGCTACAGCACAAATGGCCCCGAAATTCCTGCGTTATATGTATTTAAAACCGCAGAGAGTAAACTTTCGGTCACACAAAATCATGCCATGTTGTTATCGGATGGGCGTTTAGTTGCTGCGAAAAATGTTAAAAAAAGCGACAAACTGATTGCTATGGATGGCTCCCCGGTTGCGATTCTTTCTATTGAACGAAAAACCACAAGCAAGCCCGTCTATAATTTTGGCGTTGCAAAAGCTCACTCAGATAAAGAACACTTGGTCGTTGCTGAAGGCTTGGTAGTAGGCGATATTTACCTTCAAAACAGCCTTTCAAGTATCAAAAATTCAATTCTGCAGCGCAAATAATAGAGAGATCTTTTTCGCCGAGCCAATCAAAAGGTGTTTGAAATGCTCGGCGAAAATTCCATTTAAAAAGTATTGAGTCTCATTCAAAAGAGGGTGCCATGAAAAAGTTACTTTCTGCTATCACTATTGGCGTGTGCTTTTTAGTGCCCGTAGGAGGCATGCTTTTCTTTATGAAAAGCCCTCCGGCACAAAAAGACCCACTTCAAGAGCAAGTACGCATTCTTCAGCAAAGCCCTGCGCTCTTAAAAAAAGCCGAAGAAAAACGCAAAGAGGTTTTGAGCTCCATTGCAAATCAGATGTCTTCTTCCTCTGCAATATCTTCGGACCCACGTCCTGAAAGGGCACGTATTCAAGCAGCCTTTGAAAAATTACTCGAAAACGTCGATTTTTTTGATAAAGATAATTTGGAAAAATCGGTTTTTTCTTTACTGTCCTCGGATCCAAAGCACATTTCGCTTGCTATCGACACAGTTACAAATCACACCCAAGCCAAAGCGGATTTTGGGGAGAAACAGGCAGAGATGCGCGCCTATGCTATCAAATTTTTGGGTTACCTTGCAGTCAACGGCGACAAAGCACCCTTAGAGACCGGAATTTTTCAGGATAGATGTCCGGTGAATTTAAGCACTCACCTGCTGACCCGAATCTGATCTTGGAGAATTGAGGATAACCTCTGATTCCCATTTCCATGCTCTTGTGTTTCCACTCCAGCGACTTGGATTATTGGCTTTAGCAGCCTCGTAAACAGACTTCCTTTTTACGAGAATTTCTTCATCCTCGCCGTTGTGTCGGCTCAAAGGTGTTACGAAGTTGATCCCGCTGTGGAGGTGCTCTTCGTTATACCAAATTACGAATTTAGAGACCCATTCTTGAGCTGCTTGAATGCTCTCAAAGGGATTTTCAGGATAACCTGGACGATATTTCATCGTCTTAAACAGTGACTCGGAATAAGGGTTGTCGTCACTCACGCTCGGTCTTGAAAATGAAGGAACGACGCCGAGATGCTGAAGTGTTGCAAGCATTGTTGCTCCTTTCATGGGAGCTCCATTATCGGAGTGCAGTCGCAAACTAAAGGGACGAACCTTTTCAATCTCGCACAGCTCTATGAATAACTCTGCTGCTAATTCTGCACTCTCAACCTCATTCACTTGCCACCCTACAATCTTTCTACTGAAGATGTCAATGTGCAGATAAAGATAATAATATATGCCGCGCACTTGAGTTTTAAGGTAAGTAATGTCCCAGCTCCATACCTGATTTGGAGCTTTTGCAACGAGAGAGTCTGGCTTTTTATTCTTGCGCGGCTTCGATTTCTCTCGGTGCGCCAATTGCTTTTCAGTTCTCAATAATCTGTACATCGTCGATTCGGAAGCCAAATACGAGCCTTGGTCGGCAAGCAAAGGTACAATTTTTGAGGGTGGCAGATCTCGAAATTGAGGGGTGTTTACCACTTTTAAAATATGTTCCTTTTCTTCAGCACTGAGAGCTTGGGAAACCTGCTTTTGAGCACCTTTTCTTCCGTCAATACTGTCAGGATTTTGGTTCCATCTCTTGAGTGTCTTTTCAGACAAATTCAGGCATTCCGAGATCTTCTCTAAGCGCGCTCCACTTTCTTGCGCCTCTTGAACTTGTTCCAGTATCTCAAGCCTTTCTTCTTTACAAACTACTCTTCCTCCGAACCGTAAATCTCTGCTATTTTTTTTTGAAGAACCAGTAGAGCCGCGGTTTCGGCAAGAGCTTTTTCCTTACGGTTGAGCTCTTTTTCGAGATTTTTGATTTTTCGTTTATCGTCTGCTGCGTCGCGAACATCCGGTTTCTTGCCAAGACCTACCTTTGCCATGTCGCACCAGCATGTTATTTTCTCATCCGTGAGGCCATTTTTTCGCAGCCATTCACCCTTCTCTGCCTCCGGAGTTCTTGAATATTCAAGGAGGGCATCGAGCTTTTCACTAGGGCTATAGTCTTGAGGGCTGCGAGGGGTGGTGTTCACGACGGTGAGGCCTTTTTTGTATGACTTTGCCCATTGATATATTGAGAACGGAGTTGTACCCATCTCTTGAGCGATAGCTGTCACACTGCGGTTACCACGACTTAAATACTTTTGAACAGCGGTTTTTTTGAACTGTTCGGAATAGTGCTGGTACATTTGCCTTACTTTTTCCGCCCTCTGTGAGATTACTTTTTTTAGACATCAATCCTGCCACAGGGGG
>JBIIEI010000041.1:0-42179 GCA_044237915.1 Silvanigrellaceae bacterium
ATGAGTTCCCCGCCCCCAGTTTAATATATTTTTTTACAAATTGCTTAAAATTAGAGCACCAAAATTCCTGCTTCACATGGAGTCAGGAAGGGGTGAATTATTACGGACAAGTGGGCGATGGAAGCGCAGATGGAGGCGTCACTTCTGCCAATCGGCAAAAGGCCGTAACGACTGTGACGGGAGTCACAGGTGCAAAAGGACTCTTTACCGGCGACCAGCATAGTTGCGCAATCTTAACCGATGGAACGATGAAGTGTTGGGGTCTGAATTCGTCGGGCCAGCTCGGTCACTACTCCACGGCTTCTAATTGCCCGAATTCAGGTGGCAATACGACGATTTGCGAGCCCACACCTGTTGTCTCTGCCAATGCAACCGACGTGGTCGCTGGAGGCGCTGGAACGTTCAATACCTGCTTCCTCACTGTGAAAGGTGCAGTGAAATGTATGGGATCTCACGGTTCGATTTATGGAACAAAGCCGATCCAGTTTGTTGAAAAAGGTGCAGTTGCAGTGGAGAGTGGATACGATCACAGTTGCGCTGTGAAAGAAGGCGGAAACGTCGTGTGCTGGGGTAAAAATTACTATGGAATGCTCGGAGACGGCAATTCAGCTGATTATCCAGAATCAAACACCACTGTGGGCTATGATAAAGTCTCAGAATCTCCTGTTTTGAAGGACGAAAATACCGTTCTCGCTGGGCAAAATAAAGTGTGCCGCGCTTATTCCGTAAGTGCTGTTACTGAAATTAAATAAGTTCTTATACAAGATCTCCTGCATTTTTTCCCATCCCCTCGAAACAGCATCAAGTCTATCCATAAACCAGCCGACGATACTCCTATATCGACAAATGATGCTTTTGGACCTCAAGGGGGAAACCATGGAGACCGACACAGACTTGGAAGACAGTTCAGATTTGCTACACGTTTCTCGCCGTTCCATTCGACATTTGATTGAAGAACTCGGAATTCGTGTGACATTTTCGTCTGAGATGCGAACTCATGAAGCCATTCTGCTCGACCTCTCAAAAGACGGTTTTCGCATTGGGTCTTCCGATGTTGATCGGCTTTATCGTAACGACTTTGTTACGTTAATTGCATCGGGTCAGGCTGTGGGCCTAAAAGATGGGCAGGTGTGTCACCTGACTGCCTGTGTCTGTTGGGTAAACCGGGAATCTAAAACAGCGGGCGGGCGTTTTCTTGAGTTAACAGCTGAGCAGCGCACCGTTGTCGATAAAATCCTCAACTGGGCGGAGTCCTGTGAGAAATCAATGGTTGAAGCAGAGCAAACAAAAGCCGCGTAAAGCAAACATTATTTGAATCGATCTTGTTCTTTAGTTCTCGCTTCCCTGTGCCGATGTTATGAAAATCGACGATTAAGTAAGGGGGAGTGTGTGAACAGCAAGAGGCTTCAAAAGCCATCTGCCGCAAGGGCATTTGCTTTGAAATTGTTTTTACCTTTCTTTCTGATCTCTTGCTCCAAAGCTGCTGACCCGCTCGAAGCGGCACGCACTGTCCCCAGTAAAACGAAAGACACTCTTGCTTCAAACCCTACCGATGCGCTGAAGTCGACTGACGGTGCAAATACACCTTCAGCAGGTGCAACCACAAGCACGACAAATGAAATTTTAGGACGAGATCTTTTGAGTTGGCAGGATACAGAGTCCATTCTTAAGGACAACTGTGCGGGCTGTCACTTTAGTGGTGCGAAAGCTCCTGATCTGACATCACTGGATGAAATAAAGTCAAAGCGCATGACAATTCTTGGAATTCTCGAATTGGGGACGATGCCTCCGCTTCCAAAGCCTGGAGTTTTTAAAGTCGCTGGCCAAAAAGAAATCGTGTTACGTTGGCTAAGGGAAGGCGCAGAGTTTGAACCGCTTCCTAAACCTATGGAAGACAAGTCAACGACACAGGCACTGGCGCGTTTTGAACCTCAACAAGTTTCAAATACGTTTTTGCTTTCGAGCGGATATAGAGAAGGTTATAATAATACTGAAGGAATTTTTCAAGATCAAATTTTAACGAAACGTGGTGGTCCTTTAGGCGGGATCGACACGAACAGCATGAGAGATAAACAGCGAGACGATAAAATCCAAGTTTTGTTAACAACCCGCGACATGGCCGCAAAAGCCGCTTGGTCGTTGACTGGAATTTGGAAAGATGAAGACAACCAAGGGCTTTTTAAAGGTGGATGTCGGCCTGTTGAAGCTTGCAGACCTTTTATCGAAGAAGTTGATGGCTCAAAAGCCGAAGACAAAAAATTACTCGTCAGGACCTGGGAAAAGAATTGGCATGCGCAACTCGAAAATGTTTATTATCGCCTTTATTCTCGCCCACCCACGGAATCTGAGATTGCGCTCGCAAAGTCTGTCTTTATCAAAATATTTTTGAATGAGAAAAAAACCGATGTGGCAGACCTGTGGGAGGGGCATCTTTCAAGGCGATCGTGGTCGGGAATTATTTTCGGCCTGATGAGTTCCACTGAATTCTGGCACTATTGAAAATTTTTGCGGGAACGGGGAAGAGGACATGAAAAAGGTTTCCAGGCGGTCGCTTTTAAATGCTTCAGGCGGATTGGCTGCGTTAGGGATCATGAATGAATTTTCTCCACTCATGCGTTCTTTTCCAGCAAGTGCTCAGAGTGTGCCATCAAGTAAACTTATTACCATTTTCTTAAATGGCGGATGGGATTCCACATTAGGAACTGATCCGGTTGTGGGGGATAAGTTAAACTCCTCGATTTATGCACCTGAATACAAACCGGCTGATATGAAAAAGGCGGTGGATGGAAAACCAAATTTAATCGTCGGAAAAGGGCTGGAAACAGCGATCCCGGCTTTTGCCTCCATGCCTACAGCCTTTGTAAATGGAATTTATATTGAAGTCACCGCCCATGAACTTGCGTCGCGTTATATGTATTCTGGTAAAGAAAGTTTAACCGTGTCCAGAGAGTACCCTTCGCTTGCAGCGATTCTTTCTGGTACTCGCGATTCTTTTCCCTCCCATGTGGTTGTAGGTTCAGAACCTCCCCTGGGAGACACCGCGCGCACCAGGCCGCCTCTCGTGGCTCCCGGACTCAAACAACTTGTCGCGATGTTGGCAGGGCCTACCGACACTCTTTACACACCTCTCACGGCGAAAGATAAGCGCCTTGTGAGCAAAGAGAGCGTTGGATTCGCCCAAGAGTATGCACGTATGCTCGATGCATCTTACTTGGCTTCATTGGACGAGTCTTCACAAAAGTCACTGTTGACGTGGAGAAAGTCAGGCGAAGCATCAGATGCCATGTATCAAAAGCATTTTCAGGATAAAATGCTCGATCATAAAGAGGCTCTGCTGCGCTACAATGCGGGTGTCAATGACGATGAATCGACCATCGGTGGACGCATCAGTTCTGCACTCTTTGTTTTGAAAAGTGGTTTGTCACCTTTTGTAACCGTCAATTTTGGTGGATTCGACACCCACGATGATCATTTAAAAAGACACTTACCGATTTTGACGAATGTAGGCACTGCCATTGCACAACTCGTTGAAGATCTCAGGCGCACTCCCGATCCCCATTCTCCTGAATTGAGTCTTGCTGACACAACCACCATCCTTATTACTTCTGACTTTGTGCGTACGCCCCATTTTAATCTTGTCAATGGCACAGACCACTGGCAATCGGGTTCGGCAATCGTCATGGGAAAAGGAGTGCGCGACAACGTCGTTCTGGGAAAAACAGACATGAATGCTGCAGCCTTAGGGTGGGATGGCACTGCTGCTGTTCCCTTTTCGGAAGCTACAGCCTTGAAGCCCGATCATTTGATCAGTGCTTTGCTCAGAAATTTCGACTTGGATAACCTCGCAAGCGAAATTGCCAAGGAAGGAAAGCTCAATGCACTCTTTATTTAATTTACTCAAAAAGTGCTTGGCACTTGCTCTTTTCCTTGTTTTTGCGCTCGGGGCATTTTACTCGTGGTCTGCCGTTGCAGACGAAACAGATCTCCGTCGTGAAGGTCGTCTGTTCCGTTTTCTTTCATACGTGTATCGCGATAGCCCCCCAAGTGTCGAGGAAGCTCGTCGATTTTTTGCAACAAAAGATCTCACTGCATTTAAAGACGAGTGGGAAAAGTCTCCCGAGTTTAAGTCGCGCATCAAAAGAGTTTTTGGCGAAATTTTGTTCACAAGGTCGTGGGCAGATTATTTTCCTGGATTTCGATTGAATCTCAAGAAAGACCCCGTAGATGGAGTGTATTATTTGGTGCGCAAAGGTCGGGCAAACTGCGGTGCTGTAGTAGAATCTACGGCATGGTGGAGCGACACAAAAGTACGTGTGTGCACGGATGCAGCAATTCCTGCTTACAAAATTACTGTGGGAACAAAAACAGAATATTGCTCGCGCAGCAGCAATGCCGGATGCGGCTGTGGCCCCGATCTTATTTTTTGTAAGCCCTCTGAGCTTGAATCGCGCATGTTGGGTTCAGTTCATGAAGAGTTTGAAAATCGTGGAATTATTGCCTATGAGAAGAGCTGGTCTTGGAACGACCTCATTCGCGGAAATGAGTTCTATGGAAACAGACATCTCTTTCACACTTATCTTCACAAATCAGGTAAAATGAGTATTGGTGATGCACCGCTGCAAGCGGACTTAGACACCTTGAAGTCTTTGCCCCTCGATACTCCCGCTCTTGCTGCATTTCCATCAGGTCCCGGAAAATTTTACGGCTATATCACCTCGCCAGGCTTCCTTGTTTCATACAATAATCATAGAACTCGTGTGAGGGCGCTCACAGAGCGCCTCCTTTGTCGAGATGTCGATCCTGCTCTGAACACTGCAGGGCTGACGACGTTTCTCAATGCAGACCTTTCCGCCGCTGATAAAGCGCATGGTAACAAGCAAGGTTGTGCGGAATGTCACTATGGTCTCGACAATTTTGCATCTGGATTTTTCAATTGGAGTCAATCTGCCTCGTTTGAATCTTGGACAAAACCAAAATCCCAGGTCTTTTCAATTTTTGGAGTTCAGGATGAAAACCTTGGGGCACTTGCAGATGCGCTCATCGATAAGAGCCCTTGGTTTCATGAATGTATGGCAAAAAGGGTTTGGGACAATCTTTCAGGAGGCAATTGGAGCTTGTTACAGGAGGCATCGCAAAAAGAATTTGTGACAGCTTCAAAGCAGGGGCCACGCCCTTTGTTTGAAGCAATATTAAACTCGAAGGCACTGCGTGAAATCAGAACACCTGTTCCATAATTTTTAGAATCAAATAGAGTGTTCACTTTTTTTTAATAATTTTCCTGCATATTGTCAGTAGAAATTTCTTGGAGTCGTTACTTTGAAGTGGATTATTTTGTTTACATATTTTCTCTTGTCTGCATGCACTCCCCAAACGGAAGTCGAATCAGACCCCTCCATTGCTTCAAGCGACGGAAAAGGGGGAGCAAAGATCACTCCTTCTCACCCCGCTTTTCTAAATGCCGTGGCATTGGTTGTTCGAAAGGCAGGGGATGAAAATAATGGCAAGGTCTTTTGTTCAGGAAATCTCCACAAAGGAAATCTCGTTGTTACGGCAAGGCATTGCGTGCGCAATTCCCAAGGGGCATCCACTTACTCAAACAGCGAAATTGGAGTTTTTTTTGGAGCAGATGTGGCCGCCAAAGGCATCGAATTAAAAGTTCTACAAATATTCGCTCACCCCACGGCTGATGTTGCACTCCTGCGCCTTGCGGGGGCAGCTCCAAAAGGATATTTGCCGCTTGAAATTCTACCGCCACACGAAAAAATTATCATTGGCGAAAAAGTTGCAATTGCGGGATTTGGACTTATCGAGAAATCAACTTTTGATAAGAAGCAGTCGAATACGCTCCTTCGGGAAGGCAATGCTCAGGTTAAGTCAACGCAAGGAAGATGGCTTCTCACTCATCCAGGCAAGTTTAACGAAACAACATGCAATGGAGATTCGGGCAGTGCAGCTATCGTTCTCCGTGCCGGAAGGGCTTACTCAGTGGGGGTTGCACATGGGGGAGGGATGATATGGGATCCCTGTTTTGGCCCGGATGCGCAGTACGAAAAAATCGGTCCCCTGAAAAGTTGGATCGATGGTCATGCCTCAACCAAATCGGGCGCTTCCAAGGAAACGGAGTGAAGTCAATTTCCCGTAAAGTTGCTTTTGAAGTACCAGAAAAAAAGCAAGAATTCATTTTTAAGTCGTATACAACTGTGGGCATTTTTATAGTCCATTTTTTTCAGCTAATGAAAGAATGTATTGAAATAATTTCGTAGACAACTCAGTGCGTGAACGCTATAACCTCACCACCGAGGGATGGTTCAAATGGAAACATCTCTTAGGATTCAATCATGATCATGAGGAATAACTCTATGAAAACAACATTTTGTTTTATTTTGATGACTTTGGGAATGGCCTTGCAATCTACGCAGGGCTTGGGTTCAGAAGTTGGAAACAGTGCGCCTTCTGAGCTGCAGGGGATTACGTGCGATGCTGTAGACTATGCGGGCCGCAATCTGTATAAAACTGCAGAATGGACTGTGATTTTTGATGGTGAGGGCCCCACTTCATTAGCAGAAAAGACTTTGGTCGAAAAAACAATTGACGATAACAACTTATTTAGAACCATCGAGGTTTTTGAAACCGGGCGCGTTATCCAAGCAAAAGATTGGAACTTCTTAAAGTTCGCGTGGGACGAACTTATAAAAATAGATCAAATCGGTGGAACGTACATTGAATGTGTTCGAGTTCCCCAACACGTCATGCCTCTTCCTTGAAGCAGCCCGTTACTTAAGTGTTTCGAGATCGCCCTGACCCAAGAGCGCTTCGAGGGTGAGGTCTTTCATCAGTTCAACAAAACCCGGTTCAGAGTTGAACATTTTTTCGGCAACGATGTTTTTGGTCTTGCCTAATTTTTGTATTTCTTGCTGCAAAAATTCCTTTTCGCCAATAGCATGATCATACAAAGTTTCTAAGCTGTCGACAGTAAATGAAATACGACCGTTGATAATGACGTTCTCGCAAGGCTGCTTTGCAAGCTCGATGAGGGCGTCGTCGTCTTTTGGTTGGGTCCACTTTGTCAGCGGAATTTCGTCATGGTTTTGAAAGCCATAGTTCATGAAGGACTCTGGAAAGCGCTCCTTGATTTTATCGACGGCAGTCACCATTTGATCATAAGAGGGATCTCCTCTATTGATCCAGGTCATCACGTTGCCATGCATGGGAAGGAAAACACAAATGTCTTTCCTTGGAATCCCTGCATAAGTGGTATTCATTCTTTGCTCAATGCTTTCCGTAACGAGATCGACAAACCGAGCATCGCCCGAAAAACTGCGCACTCCCGTGACCTTCACATCCCATTCGGGGTGCTTGGCAAGATATTTTTTAACTTCACGAAAAACGATGTATGCGGTGACGTGCGAGTATTGAGCCCCTTGGTAGAAAACGACGAGTTTATCGACGCCATCTGCCTGAGCTTTTGCGAGAGTTTCTTCAACGAACGGAAACGTCATTGTAAAACCCGTATAGGCTTTAGCATCCGTGCCTGCTTCGCGGAGTTTTGCGGCAACGGCCTCTGCCTGAGCCTGTGCAGAGGCCCGCATGTTCGTTTTGTTACCGATGGCTTTATATTCTTCATAGAGACCTTTTGCGATAAATGGCCATCCCAAAGCAGCAATGGTGCCTCCCACTCCCCTTGGGAGCGGAACCACATCGGGATCTGAAATGGTTTTTTTCACAAAGGCTTCGACTTCAGAAGGGTCGTCGACGTCGCCATAGGATCCAAAAAAAACACCGACTTTTTCATTTGGTTCAGCTTGAACGTTGAGTGCTGTGAATGCGACTAATGTCACACCAAGGGTGCGAAACAAAGGTGTGCGTAGAATATTTTTTTTCATTGACTTCTCCTGATTTGCTGGCGAATGAATCATTTTATTTGACATAAAATTCACAATTTATGTTACGATTCATGCAAATCTATGCAATATGTTTAAAGAAACAAGTCAAATTCAATGCTTTTCCTGAGTTTAGATTTACAGAATGATTTCGTGCAGGAAGTGCTATTTTTGCCAATTCGGGGAAAGCCTTTTGATAAAAAGGCTCCCGATGATCTGAATAGCCACCAAGGTGAGATGTATCCAGGGCAATGCGTCGGAAAGTTCTGGAAAAGAGCTTGGCCTCACACAAAGTACCAGTCCGGAAATAACTTCTGCAAAGCTGATGTGTCGCTTTGCAATTCGATGATGCAAAAGGTGCAGGGCCTGAGTGACCAATAAAACTTGGTACGAGTTTTCAGCATCAAAAATCCACATTTTGCATCCCCTCGCTCATTGCTGCGTAGGCTGCAAGTGCGCGTCAATTTCCTTTTTGAGAGATGCGTAACTGAGTTCTTCAAGCATTTTGCCATTGACAAAAAATGTAGGAGTTCCATTCACTCCCAGTGCTGTTCCATCTTCTTTGTCGCGTTCAAATTTTTGCAAGTACATTAAGTTGGAAAGTGAAGCCGCAAATTTTTGGGCATCAAGCCCTAGTTCCTGTGCGTATTTTGCCATAAATTCTTTTTGAGGACCTTCTTTATGGCTCCATTCTCCCTGCTTTGTAAATAGAAGGTCTTGCATTTCCCAATACTTCCCCTGCTCACCAGCGGCTTCAGTTGCCGAAGCTGCGAGTACAGAATTTCCATGGAATGTCATATAGCGAACAACGAAACGAATTTGATCAGGATATTCACTCAAAATTTTCTTTACATCGGGAAAAAATGCACGACAAGATTCGCACTCGGGGTCGAGAAATTCTACCAAAACGACACGCGCATTTTCGGGCCCCTTTGCAGGACTGTCGGGGCGCACCAAGCGTTCATCGAGTACGGGTGGCGCATTTTTTTCTGGACTTGTGGTTGCGCTTGTTACTGAAGCCACGGGAGTCGACACCGTAGACTTTGAAGCGTCTTTGTAAAACTGCATGGCAATCACAAATCCAATGAGCACTGTGGCAGCAATGGTAAGCAGTATTTTAACTTCCTTTTTCATTGACGATCATCCTTTATGATGTTTGTTTTCGAACATAAGATAAATAAAGTAATAAGGAAAAAAGCGGAAAGCGAGAGCAATGGAATGGTTATAAATCCAAGCCATTCGATCTGCTTAGAAGTGCATGAAACTCCTGATGTGCAAGGCTTGATACTGTCGGGAATAATCTTGTAATAAAGAAGATTATGATAAACAGAAATACACAGCCCTGTAATACTCAATGGAAGAGCGTACAGCTTGCATTTTATGTCTCTGGTGATGATTCCCACTCCCAAAATAATAACCAAGGGGTACATGGCAATGCGCTGGTACCAACAGAGTACGCAGGGTGGAAGCTTCATCACTTCACTAAAAAAAAGACTGCCCAATGTTGCCACGAGGGCAATAAACCAACTCAAATACAGAAAAAAGGGTTGAATGAGCTTCATGCGCGTTCCTTGTTAAACAGATGCTGTTTGTATTTCTCGCCTTGCAGACGACATCACACCCCATCCAGACTTTAAAAAGAGTGCGGTAATACATTAACGTGCAAATACGACTTCGAGAAGCTGCTCCACCCTCTTATCTCGAACCCGGTAATAAACGAGTTTGCCTTCACTGCGATTGCTTAGGACGCCCAGATCTTTCATCTTTCGCAAATGATGAGACACTGCGGCCGTACTCGTTTCGAGCAAAGCAGCGACATCGCAGACGCAAAGTTCTTGCCCATCTTTCATGGCCTGAATGATCTGAATGCGAGATTTATCAGAGAGGACGAAAAAGAGAGTTTCCGCTTCCTCAAGCAGGCGGCCAAAAGGTTTGCGAGATGTCACCTTACGGACGACCTCTTCATGCGCGCACTCGACTTCGCAAAAGTCTGCTCTCATGGTTTTGTGGCCCTCATGAGGAAATATGATATTCAAATAATCGTTTGAATGAGGTAAAGTGTCAAGCAGGCTACCTTTGCGTAAGTGCCTTTTTTTGAAGAAGAGTTTCGCGCATTCTGAAGGCAGCCATCGAACCCGATAAAAAAGTGATTGCAGCAGTGAGATAGATTGCGGAAGTTAAACCGAAAAAATCGGCAACCACTCCCGAGACTATCGCCCCAAAGGCATAGCCAATGTCGCGCCAGAATCTATAAGTTCCCACGGCTGTGGCGCGCCAATATGCTTGTGCAACATCACCTATCGCGGCTAAAAGTGTAGGATAAACCATAGCGGTGCCCACTCCAAGGAGAATACTTCCTGCTGTAAATCCAATGAAACTTGTGGAAAAAGCAGTGATTCCAATTCCACCAGCCTGAATCCACATTCCTGTTACGATAAGCCACTTGCGACCCAGAAAATCTGAAATCCCACCTGTAAAGAGTTGCGTTACGCCCCAAGTGGCGAGATAAATCGCAGCGAGGAGTCCAATTTTATCGATGGAAATTCCCCAAGCGGCAAACAAAAGTGGAAACAGTCCCCACGCCATTCCGTCGTTAAAATTGTTGAAAAAACCCACCTGAGTGACAGACGAAAGATCTGCGTGCTTAAAGGAAGTCTGCAGAAAAATTTCGCGTGCAGTCAATTGATTGAGAAGTGGCACTGATGAAATGGTTTCTTGCTGGGCAAATCCTTGAGTCTCCCTCGCCCAGAAAATACTCAAGGCTAATCCAAATATCACATAGGCAATTCCTAATAGAAATGGTTCAGGTCGTAAGCCCCAATGTTTGGCAATATATCCGGTTGCAAGGGCCGATGCAGCGACGGCAATGTATCCTGCAAATTCATTGAGGCCCATCGCAAGACCTCGATTTTTAGAGCCTACGAGATCGATTTTCATGATGACAGTCGTGCTCCAGGTAAGCCCCTGACTGACGCCTAGAAACACATTGGCGAGCAAAATAAGGTTCCAGTGATTTGCCCACATCAGGAGAAAGGGGACGGGTATGGCTGAAATCCAGCCCCAAATAAGGACCTTCCTGCGCCCAATCCTATCAGAAAGCCGCCCGGCGAACCAGTTGGTGATGGCCTTGACGATTCCAAAAACAACAATATACGAAAGAACAGCGCTCTTTGCAGAAAGATTAAAATCCTGCTCGGCTATTTCTGGTAGAATGGTTCGTTCAAGCCCAACCATTGCTCCTACAAAAGCATTAATAATGATGAGCAGAGAAAACTGCCCTGCATTTTGCTTGAGGCCCTGAGTGAATTTGTTGGAATGTGAATTCATTGTGAAAATAGCCTTATTGCATGTACTTTAAATCTCACTCTTACTTGCCAAACGCTGAAAAAGAATGGCACCTACGGTAACAGAAATCACAGAGGTTAAAACCATAATATAAAATATTGAAGGCTCAGAAAATGCAGTTCCCAGGGCAAACAAAATGAGTGTGGCGAGGCTCGTAAGTGCGCTAGCGACGCCATTGACGCGGCCACGCACGCCTTCCGGAATCGATCGTTGGCGAATTTCTGTTTCGCCTAAGCCAAATCCATAAAGTCCGATGCGGGAGAGAAGAATAAGTCCAAGAAAAGCCCACCCCGAATACATTTTAAAGAAAAAAGTGGGTAAACTCAGCAAAAGGACTCCCGCTTGGAATACTATAAATAATTTTGTACTTGTGACGAGGCCAAATTTAGAGCGTAACCACGGAAAAAGCAATGTCGCAAGCAGTCCGAACAGGGCTCCAAGCCCTCGGAAAATTCCAAGTTCAAACTCAGACATTTTCCAACCCGTTTTAAGGAAACTTGTGAGCAAAATTCCATGTGGACTGAGTGCTGAAAGCCAAAGAAATGCAAATGCAATCATCGCCAGTGCTGCGGGTTGACAGCGAAAAGATTCCCAACCTTTGAGCAACTTCTTTAAAAAATTCTGCTTAGAATCATTCGGGACAATGAGCATTGTTTTTTGTAACAAAGGTGAATTTTGGAAAACACTTCGTAACAAAAAAAGCTCAGGAATAAAAGAAATAAAGTTCCACACTGCCACCAGAATAAAACCCAGTAAGGGGAAGGCAGGGCTTTTTATTGCCAGCATGAGCCCTACGATGACGGGGGTTACCACCTCAGTAAAAAGATCCAATTGTTTGAGTCTGCCATTCATATGACCAAGTCGATCTGGAGGAAGTGAGGAAGGAATCCAATCGTTTCCCACGGCGATATCCATCAATCCCGCACCAAGATTTGCACTCACTGATCCCAGAGTGATGACGAATAACAAAGGAATAAATGCAGACGATTCGGAATGAGTAACTAGAAGTGCAACTCCGAGGGATACACACAGCACACTTATGACTTGAAAGACGGTTCCAAATAAGACCGTTTTCATGCGAGGCCAAGTATCGATAAAACCTGAAAGCCACGGCGCTAAAACGAATGTGCCGAGTTTGGAAAGAAGATACACAAAAGAAATAAGCCCCACATTGTGTGGGAGTACTGTCAGCAAAGTCATGGGAAGCGCAAAGTCCCAGGCTTGATCCCCTGAACGTGTCAGGAGACGGCTGAGCATTATTTTATTTTCGAGTGATGAAGTTTGTGCCTTCGACAAAATCTTTTCCTCCAGAAGGAGGGGATGCTATGGCAGTGAGCCGGCGATTGCAAGGATTGCGTATGAAGACAAGTTTAATGGTCTGAGGAGGGTCTTTCTTGTTACTTTCTTATCCTGCCAATCAGACCACATTTCAGTTTGTTTTCGAAATAAATTGAATGAGGTGGATAAAATGTATGAGAATCTGCCACCGCCATCATTTCTTCAATGGTTGGTGGTGGTAAAAAGAATTTCAGTCGCTTTTGACAGATCCCCTCCAGAAGGATAGGATTACTGCATGGGAAAATGAACATTGTCTCGATGTTACTTTTGAAGAGAATAAGGAATTGTCCCTAAGAAACCTTCAAGAGTTCAAAGAAATCACAAAATATTTTTAGAATTACGAAGTCGACATTTTTTCTTCTGATATTTCACCTGTGGCGCTTATTTATTGACACCCTTATAAACAGGAAATTGAATGAACTTTTTCCAATCCAACCGGCGCTGTGCCGCTCTCTTGGCGGCTGTCATGAGTTTTTCTCCAGTCATTGCTCTGGCACATGGGATTTCTGAAGCAGATAAGCAACGCATGCTTGAAGGTGGCTATCTGCAATACGTGGGCTTAGGGGCAACACATATGCTCACAGGCTATGATCATCTGCTTTTCCTTTTTGGAGTGGTCTTCTTCTTGACCACTTTCAAAGAAATAGCGAAGTTCGTCAGTGTGTTCACCATCGGTCATTGCATCACGCTTATTTTTGCAACATTTTTTAAAATCTCGATGAATTACTTTCTTATTGACGCCGTCATTGCATTCAGCGTGATGTACAAGGGGTTCGATAACAATGGCGGCTTTCAAAAGTACATGCAGATGAAATCTCCAAACATGCTCTCCATGGTGTTTATCTTCGGTTTGATACATGGGTTTGGTCTTTCCACCAGGCTCCAGCAATTGCCTCTGGGCGATGATAAGATGGGGATGCTGGGCAGAATCCTCTGCTTCAATGCGGGCGTCGAAATAGGTCAGATTGCAGCTCTGAGTGGGATGGTTGCTGTCTTGGCCTTGTGGAGAAAGCGTCCTTCATTTCAGAAATTCAGTTGGCTCTTTAATCAAGGTATTATTTTTGCCGGAATCATTTTATTGTTTATGCAGCTTCACGGATTTTCACATGATGTGGATCCCGATGGTTTCCGTTTTTCAGAAAAAGAACACCGCCATGCTCATGAAGATATGGCTATTGAAAATGCAGTAGAGGAGTCTGGCCGTGATAGTCTTTAAGCCCATTTTTGCAACCATGGTACTGTCTTCTTTGGCTGTTTTTAGCATTGTTTCGCCTTCACAGGCGCTCGCTGATGGAGGATCTGACTGCCATTTCCATGGGAGCAAAACTGCTTCTGAAGAAACGGTCTTGACTTGTGCTGCAAAGCGCAAAGAAAAGTTAATTTCTAAGGGAAAGATTGACGGTACTTGGAAGGACATCAAGCACGAAAAAATTGAACAAGTCGATGGAAAAAAGGGAAAGGAGTGGCTTGTTACGTTTAAAGATCCAGCGGCAAAAGAAAAAATGAAAGAAACTCTTTACATGTTCTTTACGCCCATAGGGAACTTTATCGCTGCAAATTTCACGGGAAAATAAGTTCACAAATAAGAAAACTGTGAGAAAGTAAAAGACCCAGCGAAACGAACTCTGTACTTGTAAAGTAGTCCATTTTCCAGCAAAACACCTGGTCCCGTTCAGATCAAAACGAACACAGGAGAACGATGGTGGATTTGGATTTATGCATTGCAGCTCGACGCGACACGCGACATTTTCTTTCTGATCCCGTACCTGACGAGGTCCTCATACGGGCATTACAGGCGGCCCACAAAGCTCCTTCTGTGGGCTTGTCAGAACCCATGGGTAGGGATGCTAGGGCAAGGATTGCGTCTGAAGATAACTTCAATGGTCTGTGAGTATTTCTTGTTAGTTTCTTATCCTGCCAATCAGACCACATATAGGTTTGTTTTCAAAATAAGTAGAATGGGGTGGAAAAAATGCATGAGAATGAGCCACCGCCATAATTTCTTCAATGGATGGCGGATGTAAAATAAATCCCACCGCGTTGTTAGATTGGCTTTGTATGCGACTTTCGATGACTTTGTAACCTTCATTGCCATTTACAAATTCAATTCTTTGATCTCTGCTGGGATCATGAATACCAAAGAGAGGTTCAAGAATTTCATTTTGCAATAACATTGCGTCAATGTTCTGAGAGCCAGATGGGTTTCTCAATTCAAATAAATGCCAAACACCATCAATCAGTGCGGAAAATGAACCTTTTTCTGGATGAGGAATGCTTGCCGTTCCTTTGTATCGGCAGAAATTGTTTAATTTAATGAAAACCTCGTCGGAGTTCATTGTATGATGAACAAGTCGATTATAGCTCGATAGAGTGGTTTCGTCGTGTGCGACAAGCATAGACAGAAATGACGCGTTTTTCGTGTCTAAATGATTTACTCTACAGCGCTCCTTGTGTGACAAGTATGTGGCTCTAACACGGTGATGGCCATCTGCAATGTAAAAACGAGAGATTTTAGAGAACCATCTCGTGAGTATGAAATTAAAACTTGGGTCCGTGATTGAGTAAATGGCATGGCGGGTTTGATGACTATCGAAATGTTCTACTACGGGTACTGCCAGCTTTGTAATCAGATTGATGAACTGCGAGATTTTTTTTTGCGCCTTGTAAAAAAGAAACACAGGTTCAATTTCTACCTTTTCATTCAGCATGTGCTTGGCCCGTTGGCATTCTTTTTCTTTTCGAGTTTCTTCATGCCCTAAAATGCGTCCACTTTCATAGAGAGCAATCGGTAGATTTGCTATAAGCGCTTTTTGTGTGTGTACTGCGCTTTGATGTTCATAAATAAAAAATGTTTTTCCTTCGTTGAACATAATCTGTCTGTTTTGCTCAAGCATACCCAAAACATCCAGCACAGCAAGTGAGTCTGCGGACTCCACTTCGAAGGCATGCTTGGCAATTGTTTGACTTGCAAAATCATTTTTAGAGAAAAATGCCTCGAAAGGTTGGATCTCAAGATCTGCTAAAACATGTTTGCCGTCAGAAGAGTCGATAGAATTTGCCATTTCTTGCGGTCTTTCATCTTTTCTGAGATACATGCTCTACTCCCCCAATTTTGGAACATTTTGTGACATCAGTATTGTTTCTTTATTTGCGCTTTATACCTAAAAACAGACTCAGCAGTAAAATTTCTAGGCTTGTTCCAATTGTCATCCCCCAGGCTGCTGAAACGGATCCAGAAAATCTATTAAAAATAAGGACGCCTGCAATAGAGAGGCTCATGAAAACTCCAAGAGCTGTCGTGATATTGATGTATCCATTCTTTTTTCTGAGGATAAGAAAACCCTGCATTGCATTTTGCAGCGCGAGGAGGAGGGGAAAGAATACGGCGATTTTAAGAACCGGAGTGGCCGCAGACACGATTTCTACTTTGTTCCCTAAAAAGTGTGCAAAAAGTGACAAGCCTGTTTCTGTAAATCCGAGGAAAAAAAGCACTAAACTGCAGGCCACTCCGACAGAAAAGACGAATCGGAACAAGTCATGCTGAGTATATTTGTCGGCGGTAGAAATAATGACTTGCTGAACCATGCGCGTTGCATTGGCAACCGAGAGCACAAATCCCCACGCTGCGGGCCAAGCCGCCAATGCAAGGGCTCCATCTGAAGAGCGAGCAACAAGACTTACCAAAATTGCACGGCCTCCCCAAACAATGAGCATTGTGGAGGCAAGCGGTGCGTAAAAATTTGTCACTCCCTGAAGTGTTGTAGGAAGGCCAAGATCTTCTGAAATTTGAAGAGAATCGATTTGTTGTTGCACATTCAGAAATTTTGCGAAGAATGTGACAAGAAGCGCTTCGAGAACAACGCCACCAATCATCGTAAAACCAGCGAGCCAAGCTCCGTTCCAGCCCCAATAAAGACCGACTGCAAGGCTTAATACCACCCAGCCAAATCGCCCAAAGCTTGCATATCCTACGTAGCGACTGTTGCCATTTCCGATTAAAAGACCCTGAAAATACCTTCGCCATGCGATGGAAGCAGGCCATAAAATCATGAAAGCAAGAGTGACATGAGCGATATTTGCAATTTCTTGTGTTGTGCCAAATACGTCTAGGAAAAGCCATGTGTAAATAGGATCCAGGGTGAGTACAAACAAAATTCCCGTCAGAATGGCACTCAAAAGTAACATGAAGCGCCACAATGTTTCGCGCGATTTTTTTTGCTTTGACAGTGCTGTCGAAGCATGAAGGATCATGATAATAGGGCTTTCCAAAAATACTGCAATTGCCTTTACGACTCCCACCCCTGCAAGTGTTTCTTGAGGTGAGGGCAAGCGAGAAAGGGTCATTGTTTGAAGTGGATCTCCTAGGGCCATCACGACATCAGAGAACGAGAGGGGAAGAAATTTCTTGATTAAAGACTTCGTGGGCGACAATTTCTGTTCAGACTTGTTCTCGTTTAAGGCTTGAGCAGGCTCCAATACGCCATTCGTCATTCTATGATCTTTCTCAAAAAGAGATTGGCTTTAAATTTAAAAGAGCAGAGTTAAGCTCAGCTCCATCAAGGAGAGTAAATTCATTTTTTGCAAGCCATTCAGCGTTATAAACGGTTTCCAGATACCTATCGCCCCTGTCGGGATTGATCATCAAAATTCGACTTTTTGGTTTGAGCGTTGAGGCCACATGCAGGCCTGCGGCAACAATAGCTCCCGTAGAGGCCCCCAAGAGCAGTCCTTCCTGATGAGAAAGAGCATGACACACAGAATAGGAGATCTGTTCGGAAACCACATAGGCTGCTTCCATGACTTCGTATTTGAGGTTTGGCGGCACGAACGAAAGGCCTACACCTGTCATTTTATATGGCCGAGCCGGGGTTCCCATAATCACCGAACCTACAACATCGACTCCAATTATTTTAAGGTTCTGGTATCGCGGCTTAAGGTAGTTTGCGAGGCCCATAATTTGCCCTGCAGTGCTGACCCCAACGATGAGCGCATCAAGACTGTCGCCAAATGCATTTTCAACTTCATGGGCTGTGTAAACAGCATGCGCGTTCGGATTGAGAGGATTGAGATGTTGGCACGGGTACCAGGAATTTGGAATCCGGTTTGCAAGTTCCTGTGCACGTTTCATGCGCGCTTTTTGCATCGAACCGCCTGCATCGGCCTCAGTCAGTGGAACATCCACAAGTTCTGCTCCATAGGCAAGTAACATGCGACGCATCGGAGCGGGCGTTTTTGCATCAACAACAATAATAACCCGATAACCTCGTGCCGCACCCACCATGGCAAGGCCAATGCCAAAGTTCCCAGAGCTAGATTCTACGATGACGCTTCCTGCTTGAAGTGTTCCCATGGCTTCTGCTTGGTCAATAAGGTAAACCGCATTTTTTTCCTTAATAGAACCACCTGGATTGCAACTCTCCAACTTAATGTAACACAACCTTGAAGAACAAATGGGATGAATTCGATGGATGCCTACAATAGGAACCATTCCAACTGCTCTTGTTACGTCTTTTCGAATCCATGTTGAGTTCTGATCACTGCGCTGCAGTGTCTGCTGGTCTCGCAATCCTCTTTCTGATTTTGCCCGAAATGTTGGCTCTACTTGCGCTTCTGTTCCCATATTGTCCCCCCATTGTCCCGTCAAAAGAGTCCGTGAGGCGGTATACGGATCGAAGAAGTAAAAACGTGACATTTTTTTTTAACAGAATGTTTTTTTTTCAGAGAGTAGAAAATACAAGTGTTATGAGCACTGATACCATTGACATGCCCAATAGATAGGAACAGCTTCTCCTATAAATAGATTTTTGAACACGATGAAATCATCATAGGAACGGAGCAGCTTATGAAAGATTCTAAATCAGAAAAAGAACTTTCGAGCGATGAGAAACGCTCAAGTCAGTACCAGGAAGGTCAATTCAAGAATCAAACTCATGCAATATATACCTGCCCCATGCACCCCGAAATCAGAAAAGAAGGACCAGGATCGTGTCCAAAGTGTGGAATGACCTTGGAGCCTCTTGTTGCCGACATTGCGCTCCCCACAGGGGAAGAGGAACTGCGCGAGATGAATGGGCGTTTTATAGGAGCAACGATATTTACTGTGCCTCTCATCGCTCTTGCAGCACTTCCTCAGTTTTTACCGAACTTTGAAGGTCAAGTATGGGCTCGATGGGCACAAGTTGTTTTAGCAACACCAGTGGTTCTCTGGTTTGGTTCTGTATTCTTTGCGCGGGCTGCGCAATCGCTGATTCAACGCAGTCTTAATATGTTCACACTCATTGGAATAGGCGTGGGGGCTGCCTACTTGTACAGCTTGATTGTTGTCGTTTTTTCAGACGTTATTCCAAACTCAGTCTCTTCTGTGAATGGAGAAGTTGAACTTTATTTTGAAGCAGCCGCTGTCATCGTTACCTTAGTGTTGCTGGGTCAAGTCATGGAATTGCGGGCGCGATCACAAACAAGTTCAGCGATCAAAACGCTGATGGGTTTAGCCCCAAAAACGGCACGACGTATTTCTATAAATGGACAAGAAGAAGATATACCTCTTGCAGATGTTAAAGTCGGAGACAAACTGAGAGTTCGGCCAGGCGAAAAAATCCCCGTTGATGGAAGAATGCTTGAGGGGACAAGTTTTGTGGATGAGTCTATGGTCACAGGAGAACCCATTCCTGTCGCAAAAAAATCTTTAGATAATGTCATTGGGGCAACCATCAACGGTACAGGATCGTTTGTGATGGAGGCGGTTCGCGTGGGAGCAGAAAGTTTGCTGTCACAGATTGTGCGTTTGGTTTCTGAAGCACAGCGGAGCCGCGCCCCCATCCAAAAACTGGTCGATGTCATCTCTGGCTGGTTCGTCCCCATTGTTATTTTAATAGCGCTTGTTACGTTTTTTGCATGGTTTCAGTTTGGCCCTGAAGCTCGATTAGCAAATGGAATTATAAATGCAGTTGCGGTCCTTATTATTGCGTGTCCCTGTGCATTGGGTTTAGCGACTCCCATGTCGATCATGGTTGCCACAGGCAAAGGCGCGTTAAATGGGGTGCTCTTTAAAAACGCAGAATCCATTGAAGTTCTGCGCAAGGTTGACACCCTTGTTGTCGACAAAACGGGTACACTCACCTTAGGAAAACCTAAGCTCATGGCAGTGACTGCTGTAGACTCTCGGCACGAGTTGGAGATGCTTCAGTGGGCAGCCTCCCTTGAACAGAGAAGCGAACACCCTGTTGCATTGGCCATTGTTGAGGGCGCCACGTTAAGGGGTGTAAAGCTTTTAGAGCCCGAGGGTTTTGAATCGCACACTGGAAAAGGTGTTTCAGGTTTTGTATCAGGCAAGCGCATCTTATTAGGAAATCTTGCCCTGCTTTCCGAGTCAAATGTGAAGGTCGGCGATCTTACTGCGCAAGCAGAAACATTGAAGCGCGATGCCCAAACAGTGATGTACGTTGCAGTCGACGGGAAGGCCATCGGCATCCTGGGTGTTGCGGATCCCATTAAAGACACAACTTTTGAAGCCATTAAATTGCTGCAAGAAGAAGGCATGCAGGTGGTCATGCTTTCTGGAGACAGCAAAAGCACAGCAAGTGCTGTGGCTGCCCAGCTCGGTATCCGTGAAGTTATTGCAGAAGTCCTTCCAGCGCAAAAGGTAACAGTAATACAGAATCTGCAAAAACAAGGACGCATTGTGGCTATGGCAGGCGATGGCATTAATGATGCACCCGCACTGGCGCAAGCGCAGGTGGGTATTGCGATGGGAACAGGAACAGACGTCGCGATCCAGAGCGCAGGAATTACCCTTGTCAAAGGAGATTTGCGGGGCATCGTCCGCGCGCGAAAAATAAGCTATACTACCATCGTAAATATACGGCAAAACCTTTTCTTTGCTTTTGCGTACAACGTTGTTGGGATTCCCATTGCAGCAGGTGTTTTGTATCCCTGGAACGGCATGCTTTTAAATCCCATGCTTGCGGCGGCTGCGATGAGTTTGAGTTCGGTTTCCGTTGTTCTCAATGCGCTTCGATTGAAGCTTGTGAACGTAAATCCTACAAACCGCTCACACTCAAATCAGAAAATTTCAACACGAAAAGGAGATCGCTATGAACCACGAGCAGCATCAAACTGAACCGCACAAAAATGCACGCTTCAAAAAATCCTGGATCTTTGTTATGGTGAGTTTACCTGCCTTGGCAGGCTATTATTTATGGACAGAGCAGCCGAGTGCATTTCCTTATCTTTTCTTATTTGTGTGTATCGGAATGCATTTCTTCATGCATTCGGGGCACAAGAATTCTTGAATAAACGATTAAAAAAATCAGGAGAAAACGAATATGAAAGTAACGGGCATCGCGGTTTTATTTCTGAGTCCATTAAGCCTCCTTTACGCAGTTTATGGGCTTGCCAATCCGCTGGACACGAGAGCCAAGATTACTGTTTTTACAGCAAATGAAGGTGGGTCACTTTCGAAAATAGGCTTTCCCGAAGCGCAGGTGTTGCAAACAATAGATACCGGAGGTGCTGTCCACAACGTTCAAGTGTCTCCGGGAGGAAAACTGGTGGCTGCAACTCTCATGTCTGCAGGAAAAATGGATCACAATAGCAAAAAAGCAATGCAGATGGACATGAAGGATGATGGCGGTTATGTCGTTTTTTACAACGCAGTCACTGACGTCCTCGAGAAAAAGGTCAAAGTGGGTCGAGGACCCGCTCATGTCGATTTTTCGCCGGACGGCAAGCTTGCACTTGTGACGAATGCCAAAGACAACTCGATTTCAATTATCGACATGAGCGACTTCAAGGTCACAGCAACGATCCCTACGGGAAAATCTCCACATGGCTTTCGCGTGTCAAAATTGGGAGACAAGGCATTCGTAGCAAACATGGGTGACAAAAGCCTGAGTGAAATAGATTTGAAGGAGTTCAAAGAAAAAAAACGCATCCAGCTTAGCGGAATACCCGTCACCACAGCCATTAGCTCAGATGGTAGATTTGTATATGCTAGTTTAAATGATAAAAACGAACTTGTTCAGGTGGAACTTTCAACCGGAAAAATAACAATTGCAAAAGTTGGCAAAGGTCCCGCACAGATTTTTCTGAGCCCAGACGACAAAGTTATCTTTGTCGCTAATCAGGGAACAAAGGCGAAACCAACGACGACCGTCTCGAAAGTAAACGCTCAGACTTTGGAGATTCAATCCACAATTGAATCGGGCAAAGGAGCCCATGGTCTCTCGACGACTAAGGATGGCCAGTTCACATTCGTGACGAATATGTATGAGAATTCTATAAGTGTCATCGATAATTCTACGAATAAAATGATTCAGAAAGTCGGCGTGGGGAAACTTCCCAATGGAATTTCCATTTCAGAATGATGACAATAGTGAGCATGCAGCAGCTGATGCCAACACAGAGAAGGTAAAACCAACTGACCTGAGTTTCGTTTTCACAATGAACTCCTTAACAAAAGTTAAAAAAAGATCTTCAATAGAGTCTAGGCGAGTTCTTTCAAAATGATGCCTTTTGATTTTCTCTTACGAACACCTAAGTAAACAAAAATTTCGAGCACATATGGAGTTGCTATAGAAGAGGCTGTCCACATAGCGATCCACTTCCAATCTCCAGAAAAAAGATGATCATCAACCCGCGATGCGCTAGAATGGGCAAGTTTAACAGGAAGAATAAGCATTAAAAAGGTCGAAAGCAGGGGAATGGCGGCAATAAGCCACCACAATTTAAAAAGCAAATACCTTTGTTGAAAACGGTTTAAGAGGAAAAAAGAGAGGAAAAATGGAGTACCTGTGAAAACAGCTCCGCATAAAATGGCGCAGGGAATGCGGGGGAGCTGATGAAGAGTTTCCGCCACCTGATGCGACCAACTCGAGACGCCGAGGGAATTTTGCGCACAGATAGACAATGAAACAAAATATCCGACAAGAGAAAGTCCTAAGTATTTTAATCCCATTTCAGAAGGAGAGCTGACAAGATCTTTTGAGAATTTTTGATAAATAGCTTCTGTTTTTTTAGATGAAATTTCTACATTCTCTGAATAATTTAAAAATTCTTCATACTCAGAGCGCATTTTTTCATTCAAGTCTTGGGAATCTAATTCTGTTTTACCTTGGCTATCTTTCATCACTCTTTTCCCCCCGAGCCTAAAGCTTTTCTTAAAGCATCCAAAGCTCTTTGGTAAACTTTTCGAAGCGAAACTTCGGACTTTCCTGTTACTTCGGCAATTTGCTTGAAAGTCAGATCGTCAACGACCCTTTTTTCCACAACCCACCTCTGCTCTGTAGTGAGCCGGCAGAGGTTTTTTTCCAAGGTGTCGTCAAACTCACCTCCCGTTTCAGGGGTGCTTCTGTCCCGCATTTGTGCAGTGATCGGAAGTTCAGCTCCATACAGAGATTCGTCTCTTCGTTGGTGTACGGTCCGCCTAAACCAGTCCACACACGTGTTGTGGGCAATGGTAAAAAACCATGGAAGTGCTGGTTTCCCAGCTTCGTAAAGATGAATGTTGCGGTGAAGCTTGGCAAAAATCTCTTGTGCAACGTCTGTCGTTTCTTGAGATGGAATTCCTTTTTTGTAAGCGTAAGCAATTGTCCTTTTGAAATGCCTTTGAAAAAAAACAGCAAATGCAGTTCTATCTCCTGCAAAATACGCTTCTAGCAGGTGCTCATCTGTTTCGTCTTCCACAATCTGCCTTCCTGTGTCCCGCATATTTCATAAGACATCACATGCCTACCTCCCATATACGGATGGTAGTATGGAAACGTGACATGAGAAAAAGCGGAACTCATGTCACAATCTCAGTTGCCCTTCCGTAAACAGTTTTAAAGGCAACCCCAAAGAGGGAAAATGTACCATGGACATCGACCAAGGACGCTTTGAGGCCACTTCTCAGAAACACTTTTTAGTCGCCCAAGCAGAAATGGGCGAACTTAATTTTGATGCTCCCGCTTCAATTGATGTCAAGACTCCGGATGCTTCGAATACCATGAAGCCTCAAGCAGCCGGTGGAGCTGTGCTCATCGGGTGCGTGGCGATCCTGGTGGCGTGGGGATTGACTCTCAACTTGTTCAAAAAAACAAGGGCGATTCCTGGGCAGACTGCAGGGGAATGGGTGAAGTCAGTGCACTGGAACGTTCTAAGTATGGTGGTTTTATCCTTCTTAGGGCTCAACGTCCTCTTTGGGCTCCTCACGGCCTTTTTAGTAACAGATGGCGGAAGTGCCACGGATGAATATTTTGAGAACATGACGGCATTCAAACTTGCCAAACTCAGTCATCAACATTTTTTTGGATACGGGCTTCTTTTTGGCATCCTCGCTTTGCTTGCACTTTGCTTTGTGGGTGCCCGAAAACGGACGATATTTCCCATTATTTTTGGGTTTATCTTTACGATATTGGATGTCTCGTCTTGGTGGATGGCGAAATATATTTCCACCGGATTTCACCTTTTGTCTCTCATTTCGGGATCTCTTTTTTCACTCGCTTTTGTGTGGCTCTTTGTACTTACGGTTAAAGAAAACTTCACTGCCATTCGGGCAAGGCGCTAAATTTTCTTAAGGATTTCTTTATGAAAAATGCCTCTTTCTTTGTCTTTTCACCTCTCTTTTTTATTGTTGCTCAGCAAGCTCTGATTGCGCAGGAACTTAATTTTGATGAGCCTGCAGTGACTCAAAAAAAAGACTCTCTTGTTCCAAGCAGCGTGGGGCCTGTGAGCAATATTCAGTTGGGCGGTGCAGTTGATTGGCGACTTGCGTTTCAAAATGGCGAAAAAAAGCCCTTTGCATTTTTGCATGTCAATGAATTTGTCGTGAGTGCAAATGTTGGAGATCACATTGCCATTTCTGCAGAACAGCTTCTTCTGACAAGTGAAATGGGAAGTGTCGTTGGGCAAGATCATGGCTTTGTCACTGTTCAATTGGTTCAACTTCCCTTTTTGCCGAATGGCACATCTCTTAAACTGGGTCGTTTTCGGGGCAAGTTTGGCAGTGATGCTCAAACCGACTCACCTGCCAATGTGTTTCCTTCGGCGGCGCTGCGCAGCAACGGATTTGTAACCGATGTTGGCATACATCTCGACTATGCGGTTGGCCTCTTTGAATTTAATGTCGAGACTTTTAATGGTCCTGATTATATGGTAAACAATAACCAAAAAGATGCATTTGCGGGAAAAAATTGGCCTGTACAAGCGCGCGTCCTCTATCAGCCATTCAGTTCATTTAAACTGGGACTGAGCGGCTTTCGAGGAGAAACGTGGGACAACCAGTTGTCTCCCATGACTCTTGACATGGGAAGCCTGGGCTCCAGTCTCAATCAATCACGTACCATCGATCGGATGCGCCTCGCGGCAGATGCTTCAATAAAAACACCCTATGCCGACTTTTTAGTCGAAGGGATATGGGGACAAGATAAGGGTCGACTGAGTCAAGCTCCGGACAAGAAACAAACCCTTGCGCGAGGTGGGCTGATCCGCACTGATATTCCACTTTTTAAAATTTCTAACGAAACACGCACAAAGTTGAGTGTGCAGTATGACACTTGGAAGGATGGAAGCTTCGATGGCAACCTCGGATTTTTATCGAGCGCTTTTTCAGTGTCAAATGATGATGGATGGACTGTTCGTCTTGGGGGAACGGCAAGTGACGTCGTATTTAAGAAAAAGAAACCCTCTTATGTCGATAAAAATCCAATCAGCGTGACAAGTCAGCTGCTTGTAACCTTTTGAAATTGAAAAGGGCCACTCCAATGAAGCAAAGTAACATTCCAAAATATTTTCTGTTCTGCCTCGCTCCACTGCTGATTTCTGCTTGTGGAAAATATCCCGATGTGAAGGGGACAGATTCGCCCGGACACTCGGAATCAAGCCGAGTCCTTCCAGTTTCGAATTTAACGGGAGCATGGGAAGAGTACAAGCCACAATTTATAACGGGTGATTTCAAGAAACTCGAAATTGAATACGAAATCAAAGAAAAAGTCGTGAGCATTGGTGCAGGTTACAAGTATCGAGCCCTCACATTTGATGGACATTTTCCAGCCAAAACCCTTGTTGTCGAGCAAGGAACCATTGTGCGTATCAAAATCAAAAATTCCGATTCCGATCCACACAGTATTCATACCCACGTCATCAAATACACCCCTGATAATGACGGCGCAGGCGAAACTCAAGTACCCAGCGGAGACACGCGTTACTTTTTTTGGGAAGTCACCGCAGAAACTCCACCCGGATTTTATCCCTTTCATGATCATGGTGGAGCTAATGAAGGCGCACAAATTCGTGGACTTGTAGGGATCGTCAATATTGTAAAACCCGGTGAAACTGCCAATCCTGGCTTTGGCATTTTAATGCATGATCTCGATCCCAGTTACCTTTTTTCCGAGTCTGGAGCCACAGTTGGAGGCGGGGCTGGCCATGGGGGCGGCCATGGCAGCGGTGGTGCTGCTGCCATCGTTCCACCTGAGCATGTTTTTAACGGCAGTGTGGGAATTTCTCATGACAATGAATTCAAGTTCAAAAAGGGAGAGAAGCTTCGGATCGGTGTCGTAAACTTAGGCACCGATATTCACACTTTTCATCCCCATGGCAATTTCTGGCTTGAGGTCAATAACTCAAGGCAAGATAATCTTGAAATCATGCCCGGCGGATTTCGAACCATTGAACTTTTGGGAGATGCAGCCGGAGAATGGCTTTATCACTGCCATGTGCCAGGTCACCCAGAGGGCGGAATGTGGTCGAAATATAAAGTTGAGTAACGAATAAAGAAACAATAGATGCTGGAGGTTACATGAAATTTCTATCCGTTTTCGCATTACTTGCACTGACGTTTTCGGGAATTTTTGCTCATACGAATTTGGAAAGTGCATTTGCACACGAAAGATCTTTTCCCACCAAGCAACTGACAGCACTCACGCCAGAGGGGCTTGAGCTGACTTATAAGGAAAGCGCCATCAAGGCAGACAAAGAAAAACTCTCTGCCGCAGAAAAGAAATATGGATTTGTTTACAGCAAGGGTGAACTTTTAGGGAACCTCTTTCTGGGAATGGATAAGGATAAAAAAGTAAAAGCGGTGTCTGTGTTTCTAGATGGAAAATCAGACAAAGGTGATACCGAGTTTGGGGCATCCGTCGACACTTCGGGAAAAATATTAAAGGTTGCTATCTATTCAAGCCCGGAATCGGGAGAAGCAACCAGCAACGCCTTTTTAGAAAGCTTATCTGGAAAAAGCAGAGACGATTTGGAAATTATGAAAAAAGCATTGCCCGAAGGCGATAAATCAAAGCGATTTATTGTTGAACTTGCACAAAAAGCACTTCTTCGAGTTGAATCGAGCTTTGGAAGAAAGTAAAGTCACTTCCCAATGCGCTTTGGAGGCGATATAAATGAATTTGAAATTTTCAAAGATTAAATGGAGCTTGATGGGAATCTTGTGTGCATATTCCACTCAGGCCCTTGCGCTTCCGCAGTACCGCAGACTGCTAGAAAAAGAATATCAATTTAAAGCGCCTTGCGCGACCTGTCATTCTCAAGGCGGGGGTTCCTCTTTAAGTTCCTACGGAAAGGCTTTCGAAAGGGCGGGCAAAAGTTCTAAAGCGGTTCAGTCTATTGCCTCACAAATTCCAACGGGTGATAAACTGACATTTGGTGCAAAGCTCAAAGCAAAAGCCAATCCGAATGATCCGGCAAGCACCCTCGAAAATCCCGGCGACTGGGCAGGTGGAAGCGGAATACCAACGGAAGAGCTTAAAAGCTTTTCTCCTTCTGAAATTACAGCATTTTCAATTCTAGAAGGAGAATTAAAGTCTGAGCAAGTTGAAAAACTCAAAGGAAAAGTGGGCGATCTTTATCAGGAAGAAGACAAGTATCCCACATTTTATTTTGGAGAAGTTGCCGGAAAAAAAACTTATGTGATTCAGTATATTCGATCCCCTAAAGCAAAAAAGACAGTAGGACTCGTTGTGAGCACAGCGGGTGTCGTTAAAAATATTTCCTATGTGGGAGCTTCGAAAGAAGTCATGCCCGAAAGCCTTAAAGAAAAATTTGTGGGGAGGAAACTCGCTGATTTGGAAGCTGGAGTCGATGGATTGTCGGAAGATCAAAAGCAATTAAGAACCACCCTGATTCGAGGACTCACATCCATCAACCTCGTTTTTTCTAAGAATTAACTCAAGTTTGAGAACACAGACTGGAAATTTATTTTTTCATTGAAATGTCTTCGGAGGCTTTATGCGTCACTCTATCCTTCCCTTGCTCGCACTGAGCAGTTTAGTCTTTTCAATTGATGGTTTTTCTGCCGAAGGCGGTCATGACCATCATGGAACTTCGCCGACCAAAACTCCCACGGATGAGAAATTTTCTGAGTCGATAAAAGGCCTCAAAGCTGTGAATGCAGCAAAGGTTGTCGAACTTAAAAACGGAGAGACATATAAAATTACGGCCACTGCGGTGAAGCAGAAAATTGGCAACCGTTGGGTGAGACGCTTAGCTTACAATGGTTCCATTCCGGGACCCATTATAAAAGCACCCCAAGGCTCAAAAATAAAAGTTATTTTTCTTAATAAAACTGAAATTGAAACAACTCTGCATTCTCATGGGTTGCGGCTCGACAGCAAGTTTGATGGAACTCCGGGCCTTTCGCAAAAACCTATCAAACCCGGAGAGAGTTTTACCTATGAAATAAAGTTCCCCGACGCCGGTGTTTACTGGTACCATCCTCATATTCGCGAAGATTATACTCAAGATCTGGGTCTGTATGGCAACTATCTTGTGACTCCAAAATCCGATGCGTTTTACAGTAAAGTAAACAAGGAAGTTCCGTTAGTTCTCGACGATGTTTTGTTAACAGACAAAGCTCAACCGTTCTTTAAAGACTACGCGAACTTTTCATTGATGGGACGCTACGGAAATGTCATGCTCGTCAATGGCATTCCGGATTTTCAGACGGAAGTGAAGTCAGGCGAAGTTGTGCGTTTTTTTGTTACGAACGTTGCAAATACGCGTACTTTTAATTTCGCGATACCCGGTGCCAAGATGAAGCTTGTGGGCTCAGATGGCGGAAAATACGAACGGGAAACCTGGACAGAATCTGTTCTACTTTCACCTTCCGAAAGAGCCATTGTTGAAGTTTTATTCGAAAAACCTGGTGAATTTTCGCTCGAAAACAGAACACCCAATAAAACGTATTCTTTGGGTAAAATAAAAGTATCAAAAGAAGTGGTCAAAGCCACCTTTCATCAGGAATTTAAGACTCTGCGTGAAAATCAGGACATGCTTAAAGAGTTTGCAGAAGTTCGTCGTTCCTTTGATAAGCCCGTTGCAAAAAAACTCAAACTCTCGATTCTCATGGGTGCAAACGGCAAAGATCCTCATGCGGGCCACAATATGGGTGCTAGCTCGGACGCTAAAGATCCTCATGCGGGCCACAATATGGGTGCTAGCTCGGACGCTAAAGATCCTCATGCGGGCCACAATATGGGTGGAAATGCACAGCATAATGCACCCGCCAAAATAGAATGGGAAGATGAAATGTTTGAGATGAATGCTGCATCCACTTCTCGTGAAGTGATTTGGAAGCTCATTGATGAAGAGTCGCAAAAAGAGAACATGGATATCAACTGGAACTTTAAAAAAGGTGAGCTTGTTAAAATCAGCATTTTCAATGACCCGAAGTCTGCGCACCCGATGCAACATCCCATTCATTTTCACGGACAAAGGGTTGCCATTTTAACGGTGAACGGCAAGAAAAATGAGAATTTAGTTTGGAAGGATTCTGTGCTCGTGCAAACCGGAGACACCGTTGAAGTGGTGCTCGAAGCGTCGAATCCTGGAAAGTGGATGATTCATTGCCATATCGCCGAGCATTTATCGTCTGGCATGATGATGGGATTTGAAGTGAATTAGTCGCCCTGCTTCGATTGTTGTTCGTATTTTCGCATCCATTCTTTCATTTCCGCGATTTCTTTTTCTTGCATATCGATAATGCTCTGGGCCATTTTTCGAATTTCGGCATCTTTTCCGTATTTAAGTGCGACTTTTGCCATTCCAATGGCGCCTTCATGGTGAGGGATCATCATGCTGACAAAATCAAAGTCGGGAACGTTTTTCATTGGGGCTGCCATCATGTCTTTGTGCATTTTCTTCATCACATCGTGAAACTCAGCATGGTGCGGGGCATCAGAATGGTGGTCTCCGTGGGATGAATCTGGTTGCTCTACTGCCATTCCCACAGGGCCAGAAAGTAACAAAAATGGTGCACATAATGCCGACAGTGCTATAAAATGTGTGACACGAAATTTCATAAAAACTCCTCTGTTTACTTAGTTAAGTTGACTTTTATACTTGTAGAGTTTTTTGAATATTTATCAAATTATAACTTGATTTTATGAGAAAGAGGTCTTGACTTTTATAAGTTAACAGAACTGTATCTGAAAACTCAGCAGCATTCGTTGGAAAGATTTTGAAGAATAGGGCAATCGGGACGCTCATCGCCTTGGCAATGACTTGCAAGGTGGCGCAGGCTGTCTGCCATTTCCTGCAAGTCACGAATTTTTTTCTCAAGGGCTTCCAAGTGAGCAACTGCAAGTTGTTTTACTTCTGCACTTGCACGACGTTTGTTTTGCCAAAGCCCCACCAATTTCTTGATTTCGAGCATCGAAAAGCCAAGCCGACGTGCTCGTTTTATGAATTTGAGAATATGCACATCACTTTCGTTGTACACGCGATAACCCGCATCGGTTCGGGTTGCTTTCGGAATGAGCCCAATGGACTCATAGTGCCGAATAAGTTTTGCATTAACCTCAGATGCTTTTGCAGCTTCGCCAATATTCATTTTTTAACCTCGAATTTGTCTGTTTGAAAAGGCTTCCAGCGTTTGAGTAAAAGCGCATTCGAAACGACACTGACGCTGCTCAATGCCATGGCGGCTCCTGCTATCATAGGGCTTAAATAGCCGAGTGCTGCGAGCGGAATGCCAATAAGATTATAAATAAATGCCCAAAACAAGTTCTGCCTAATTTTCGCGTAGGTCTTTCTTGAAATCTCAATCGCATCGGGAATCAGGAGGGGGTTGCCGCGCATCAGCGTAATGCCTGCAGAATGCATGGCAACGTCTGTTCCTGTCGACATCGCAAACCCGACATGAGCACTTGCTAATGCCGGAGCATCATTAATTCCATCTCCGACCATGGCAATTTTTTCGCCTCGTGCCGCAAATTCTTGAATAATTTTCGATTTGTCTTCAGGCAGAACTTCGGCGCGAAAGTCGTCAATTCCAAGTTGATTTGCAACCAGTTGTGCGCTCCCCCTATTGTCACCTGTGAGCATCAAAGTTTTAATTCCCAAGCGATTCAATTCCAAAACGGTCTGTTTTGCGGAGATTTTAATGGTGTCTGTAAAGGCGATGAGTCCGAGAAGTTGATGTGAGAGCGCATCGGCCAGAAAGGAAACGGTGTTCCCTTCATTTTCAAGGCGCATTAAGATTTCTTGATTCTCAGAAATGTCGACGGCACTTTCTGCCATGAGCCTTTTGCTGCCAAAAATAATCCTTTTGCCATCGATGAAACCCTCAATTCCACGGCCTGGAATGGCTTTTATATCTGTGGCAGGTGAAATGGAGAGGCTGAGTTCTTGGGCTTTGTGCAGCACGGCTTTGGCCAATGGATGTTCGCTGCCTTGTTGAAGCGAGGCAACCCAGGACAAGGTTGTGAGGTCGTCTTTGTTGGAGGAAAGCAGAAAGGAAACTCGGGGTTTTCCTTCCGTCAGGGTCCCTGTCTTGTCAAATGCAACAGTTGTGATGGAATGAGTGACTTCCAGAGCTTCGGCGTCTTTAATCAGGATGCCGTTCTTTGCTGCCAGACCCGTTCCGACCATGATAGAAGTGGGCGTGGCTAGACCGAGTGCGCAAGGGCATGCAATGACCAGCACAGCAACACTATTAATAAGCGCCATTTCCCAGTTTGCAGTAAAGATTCCCCAGGCAAGAAACGTAACAAGAGCAAGCGCAAGGACGATGGGAACAAAAATGCCGCTGACTTTATCGACCAATCTTTGGATAGGCGCCTTAGCAGCTTGAGCATTTTCAACCAGACGAATGATGCGGGACAACGTTGTTTCTGAACCAATTGCGGTTGTTACGATCTTTAATAATCCATCCGCATTGATCGATCCTCCCGTGACAATATCACCTTTGGATTTCGTCACAGGCATGCTTTCTCCAGTTAAGAGCGATTCATCGATCTGGCTGTTCCCTTCGAGCACTTCACCGTCAACCGGGATGCGCTCGCCGGGCCTCACCACAACAATGTCGTTTCGTTTGACTTCATCAATGGAGAGTTCAATTTCTTCACCATTTTTTATAATTCGAGCCGTGTTGGGTCTGAGGGCCTGTAAGGCACGAATGGCTGCCGTTGTCTGTTGCTTGGCTCGGCTTTCCAGAAATTTTCCGAACAGAATAAACGTGATAATGACAGCAGATCCCTCAAAATAAAGATCCTGCATACCGTGCTGAGCATGCTCACCGCCTTTGAAGAGTTGAAAAACACTGAGCAGATAGGCAGCAGAAGTGCCAAGTGCCACAAGCAGATCCATATTTCCAGATCCTGCCCTCACAGACTTGTAAGCTGCTTTGTAAAAGCGTGCTCCCAGCCAGAATTGGACGGGCGTTGCGAGAAGCCATTGGGCCCAGCCCGGAAGCATCAGCGAAATTCCAAAAGGTTCAAAGAGCATGGGAAGTGCAAGCGGCAATGTGAGTGCTGCAGAAATCAGTAGATGCATTTTCTCTTGACGGATTTCTTTAAGCCTTCCGGCATCAGATTTTCCAGCTGCAGCGCCTTGTATTGCAAACTGAGCTTCGTAACCGGCATCTGCAACCGCTCTCGTTAATTGTGGGTTTGAAACCATTCCTTTGATGCTTTTTATATGCACGTGTTCTGTTGCTAAGTTTACAGTTGCAGAAAGTACGCCAGGTATTTCAAGGAGAAACTTTTCAACGTTGTTGACACAAGTTGCGCACGTCATACCCTTTACTCTAAAGTCAGCTGTATCTTCGGGGACTTCGAAACCCGATTTAATGATGGCTTGATGAACGGCTGCAAGGGCATCCGTAGACTGAAGTTCCAAGTTTGCCATTTCGGTTGACAAATTTACACTGACGTTTCTGACAGCTGTTAACTTTGTGAGGACTTTTTCAATTCGAGTTGCGCAAGATGCGCAAGTCATTCCCCGGATGGGGAGGGTAACATTCAAGTTTAAGCTGCTCATGTTTCACTCCAAAAATCAGAATTTCTCAAAGAACTCGACCTCAAACGGAGTGTAAGCCTTCCAATCGTTGGAAGGTCAAGGGGGAATGTGAGAAAATTTTTTTCCGAATCCACTTGACCTTCCCACTGTTGGAGCCCTTAAAGTGACAATCACGAGCACAAGAGGCTCGCATGAGCAGACGACACACTTCCGAGGCTCATCTGTTTCCAACTCAACGAAGGAGAATTTTATGTACGAATTTAAAGTAGAAGGCATGACATGCGGCGGATGCACTGCTGGCATTAACAAAGCTCTCAAGGCCTTTGACCCTCAATCAGTACTCACCGCTGACCTTGCAACGCAGATCGTGCGCGTCCAAAGTGAAAAGGGTCGAGAAGAGATTTCGAATGCAATTCAGGGCGCTGGATTTCCAGTTTTGGAAGCAAAAACAGTTTCGTAACAGGAAATGTTGTGTTTTTGAGGCGTTTCCCGATTTAGACTGTGATCGAATGCACACGCTTTTTTAAGGAGACCTGCCATGTTCAAATTTCTTTGTGTAACCGCATCCCTTGTCCTTGTTACTTTTGGATCCTCGCAAGCGGCTTTTGCCTCAGGGTGTCCGGGTTGCCCGGGGTGTCCCGACTGCCCTCAACAGTCTGGAGATTGCTGCTGAGGTCGGCTCTAATGCCGGTCAAGACTTCCCCTTGTTTGCCGAAGAGGGAGAAGGATCGATAAAGTTACAAAATCCAAGGACAGGAGGGTGCATTGAACTCAAACAATGCCTGGCAGCCTTTCCTTTTGTTGTTGAAGCAAAGTTTTGTTGTTGGCATTTTAGGGGCGCTCTTGTGCAGTTGTTCTGCACTGGCTTCGAATGTTCCTGCATCTCCAACGACTCAAATCATTTCTTCACTTCAAGAAGCTAAATCTTCAGGTTGCACAATTTTTAAACTCTTTTTAACCGACGCAAATCAACCACATCTTCTTGAAGGACCTGCAGAAGGGCCTTTGGATCTGAAGAGCAAACACGACAGGCGTCTCGTCGCATTTGTAAGTGTTCCTCATGCAGCGAGGCTCCAAGTAAAGTACTATTTTGGAAGCACCATCGACGCTCTTTCCATGATTTTAAATGACATCGATATGAACCGATACGAGAAACAAATTCGAAGCAAAAATTCTGAAAGTAACATGACTCTAAGTGCGGTTACCCAAGATCAAATTGAATTTGATGCCCGTGTTCAAAAAGCATTAGGCTCAGTTCAAGAATATATTCAGTATGATTATCCTGTTGATAAACTTAAAAGAGCAACGGTAGGAGGATGGCAAGCTTTTTTTCTGGATAATAATTTGTTGTATCCGCCCCATCGTTCAAGATTTAGAGAGGGGCGCGTTTCAAAAATCGAAATTCGTGCTCTAGATAAATTGGGAAATCAGCTAGGCCAAAGCTGTTTTGCTGAAATAAAGTGGTATTAATTATCCTAATTTTCTCTCGATGCTTCAGGGATTTTCGGGTTTTCCAAAGGGAGCTTCTTTTGGTATGCCGCTTTTTTTTCATTGAAGTCGGGAGCTTCATTGAGGTCCGAAAAAGTCGCTCTGCAGCCGTCTCGGTAGCGGCTACAGCCCCAAAAAAAGCCGTTCTCAGTTTTAATGCGACGCAGATGGCCTTTTTCGCAGCGAGGGCAGGGGAAAGCAGCAAGGAGTCCCATGCCCGACGTTTTCGCATGTCCAACATACTTCGTAACAAATTCAGCTTGTTTCGTTAGAAATTGTTGGGAAGAAATTCTTCCTTCTGCGACGCCGGTGAGTAATTGTTCGAAAAGCCCCGTGAGTCCAGGACTTTTCACAGCCTCGGGAAGGGCCTTTACGAGTTTCCTGCCTGAATCAGTGCTGATGATCTGTTTTTTGTGTTCCTCGATAAAGCGACGCCGTTTGAGTGTTTCGATAATACCGGCACGAGTGGCTTCGGTTCCTATTCCTGCATTTTCTTTGAGGCGTTTTTTAAGCTCGGGGTCTTGCACAAGTTGATGGATATTTGTCATCGCTTGGATAAGCGTTCCCTCTGTGAATCGTGCAGGCGGGGTCGTTTTTTTTGACTCAACCGAGGCATTTTCACATGTTACAAGTGCATTTTTTTTCAGGGCAGGAAGATTTTGAAGAGCAGATTTCTCGTCTTCTTTTTCAGGTAAATCATCTTCGTTCCTTTTGCTGTACACGGCTTTCCAACCCTGAGAGAGTGGAATTTTGCCCTTGGCAACAAAAAGTTCTTCTTTAACTTCGAGTTGAAGCGTTGATTCTCGATAGGTATATGGAGGATAAAATTGGCACAGATACGAGCGGACAATCAGGTCGTAAACTTGAGCTTTTTTGCCAAATAGATTCTGCTTTTGCCCGGTGGGAATAATCGCATGATGTGCTGTTACTTTTTTATCGTTCCAAGCCAATGATTTTAATTTAACGTCGGCATTTTTTACAAGAGCAAGGTATTCATTAGGAAGAGCACTTAAAATGCGTGTTGCATCCCCGTGCTGACTCTCGGGAAGAAACGTGCAATCGGTTCGTGGATAGGAAGTGAGCTTAGACTCATAGAGTTCTTGCGCAATGTTGAGCACTTCTTGTGCGCTGAGTCCGAGCTTTTTGTTCGCAACAGCTTGCAGGCCCGAAAGAGAGAAGGGCAAGGGAGCTGCCTGTTTCTTTTCGAGGGCTTCAAATTTTACGACTTTTCCTTTTTGTCCCGTTACTTTTTCACATATATTTTCAGCAATATTCTTGTTTAAAAGTCGACCTTCTTCGTCTAATACAACTCCTTCGGAGGGTTTCCACCTTGCTAAAAATTGGGCACCTGCGCTTTTGATAGATGCAACGACTGCATAGAAATCTTTTGGCTTAAAATCTTCAATATCGAGATCTCTATTTACGATGAGGGCAAGCGTAGGAGTTTGGACACGCCCCACCGACAACACTCCATCGTATCCACTTTGCCTGCCCGCAAGAGTGTAGGCGCGTGTCAAATTCATTCCCACAAGCCAGTCGCCTCGTTGGCGCGCTTCAGCGCTCGATTTAAGATTGGCATAATCTGCGTTATTTCTGAGATTCGAAAGTGCTTTTCGGATGCTTGTTTCGTCGAGGGCTGAAAGCCAAATACGCCGCACAGGCTTTGTATTGCCGAGATACTCTAATATTTCATCAATCAGCAGTTGACCTTCTCTGTCAGGGTCTCCCGCATTGACGACTTCAGAGCAATCCGCCAAAAGTAACTGAATTGCCTGAATTTGAGCTTTGGCGTCCTCTTTAGGAATCAGTTCCCACTTTTCTGGAATAATGGGCAAAGATGAAAAGGACCAACGCTTATAACCTTCCCCATAATGTTCAGGTTCTGCCATTTCCAACAGATGTCCGAAAGCCCAAGTTACGATATCGTTCCCTGCGACAAGGTGGGTAGGGCCCTTGCCCGAGCCTCCCTGGGGAAATGCCTTTGTCGGTAGATATTGGGCGATGGCTCGACCCAAAGAAGGTTTTTCAGCAATAAAAAGGCGCATCACGAGTTCCTCGACAAATCAGTCAATGCCCGTAAGTAAGCCATTTTAATTCAATTTGCTATTCCATGCCAATTTTGTCTTGGAGACAAGGGGAAGGAACGATCTGCACAACTTCTACACAAAGCAAAAGTTGTGAACGATTTTCTTCAGTTCTCTGTTCTGTAGAACTCCCAAGTATCATAGACGGGCAGGATTTGAGCATCGATTGATCCAAAACTTCCAGTGAAAGCCAATACCTTTTTCTCACCCGTACTGATCTGAACCACAACGCCAGCATGCCCTCCGCCTGATGCAAAATCTCCATTGGATACCTGACTGTAAGAAACTCTTTCTCCGCCCCTATTTAGGAGGTCGTCGAACACAGAAGGAATGTAGCCAGGACTTCTGCCACCATAGACCTTGTACCCAGCGCGCTTGCGAATCACATTCGCAAGAGCCACGCAAACCTGACTTGCAGGAAGTGGGTCAGCCATACCGATTTCTTTTTGCCATTTGATAAGATTCGGCAAGACATTACTGGAAGGGACGTTTTTATGAGACCATACATGCTCATGATGTCGTTCGCTCAGGTAATTTCCAATTCCAAGCTGGGTGAGCAAGCTTTTAGCGGCATTTTGCACATTCTGTTTTGGAATGGCATTGGTTTCGGTTTCAACGTTCTCAGTATTGCTGCAGTTTTGCAGGGCAAATACAATAACAGTAAAAGCAAATATTTTTAAAATTTTCATGTTTTCCTCAAAAAAGAAATAGTTTTTTATATAAAAGTAACGAAAACACGTCGTAGCAAGTATTATTACACTTGTCACGATAAAAAAAACGGCATCCTATATTTCAGGAGGCCTTTTCAGTGTTTACTAAAATTTCGAATGGTTTTTATGAGAAGAAGAGATTTTTACCTTTTAATAAACAGAAACTTAGAAATTCTATTTCCAGGGGCAACTTGAAAGCTTTCGCGGATCTGGGCAATGGCTACTTTGTGAGGATCGACATACCCTTTGATATCAACAACTTTTCTTGCTGTTCCAACAATCGAAGTGCCCCCAAGTTCAGGACTGGCATCGAGGATCCCTTGAATAATAGCTTTTGGACTAAAGCGGGGGTCATTGTATGCGATGTTTTGTGCGTAACCTTCTTTTTCCATCTGTTCCAGAATCCAATGCGCTGTGTAACCTGCAACGGCCGGGGTTGCCATTGATGTTCCCGATAGCTTGGCAGCATGCACGGGTTCATGAGCGCATGTGAAGTCAGACCAAGACCCACGCATGTTTGAAAAGAGGGAATCGATATACATGAGCTTATTGAGCTCAAAATCGAACTGACGCTTGTCAGCTTCTGTTGTGCCCGCACTTCCTGGCAGCCCAAGTGTCGTTCCAAGAGTTCGTGCCTTATCTTCCTGAGAACCTCCCAAAAATGACTGCCGAGAAGAACCAAATGTTGACTCGAGCTTTTCATCTGCACCCGTGCAGTCTGTCGTTTTGATGGACGAAAGAATGTTTTCACCCAATGAAAAAACAAAGGGAACTTTAGTAATGGGCAAGTTCGTAAAATAAGAAAGTCGACTTTCGGTATCGATGCTGCCGACACAAAGGATGTTGCTCAGCCGGTTATTAACGATCTTCTCGCCACCAAATTCTGCTTCGAATGATGCTAAATAAGGTGACGAAAGGTCGCATGGGAGTGCGCTCCGGGTTTCGCCATCAAGCCATTTTCCATCGTTTCCTGCAGCAATCACAAACAGGGTTTGTGCAGCACTGGTGTCCATTTCCGTTGCGAGACGATTTTTAAAGAATTCATAGCGCAGAAAGGTCAGAGCTTTGGAAAGATTTTGCTCTTGATCGAGTTGTGCGACATCCGATGGAACCCTTTCAAATGAAGTTCCCAGGGACACATTGGCAACCTTAATCTGCTTTTCACCGACGTAACGGATGGCTTTCACTATTTCATCAAAGAAATAAAAATCGAGGCGGTCATCTTCAAATGTGGTATGAACGTCCTTTGTTACAAATTCCATTATTTTAGCAGTAATTTCAGCTCTTTTTGCAGGATTCGCAATTTCTTCAGGGGTAAATCCGAGGTAATTTCGGAGTACCTTTGAGGTGGCCTTGAAAATAAGCGGAGATGAAATCCAGTTTTCATATGATTTCAGAAATTCATTTTTGAGTCTGGCATCTTGTTTAGCCTCTCGAACGATCGTGCTGGTTGCAACGCGCACAGGAACAATATCAATGGCGGGGTCTTGCGCTGCAACAATGCCAGCTACGTGAGTTCCATGAACTTCCGTGGCGCTATCGGCGCTCAGAAAGGGATGTCTTCGGATTTTGAGAAGTTCTAAAACTTTATTGTCAGAAATACGGAGTGGATACTTTTCGCAATAAAATATTTTTTCTCCGCGCTTCTTTGTAAAATCGCCAATAAACCGATCAAAATGGGGTTTTAATCTCATATTTTTCTGTGCGTCATTTTTATCGCTCTGACTAAAAAGTTCGTCGTTTAAAATGAGTCCATCAATTTGCTCGAGGAGATTCTTGGCATTTCCAAGGTTTTTTTCAACGATTTTATGCTTGTGTTCTTCAGAGTGCGAGAGGTTTCTGAGGTCCTGAAAATCAGATTCCGAAAGTGATCCGCAATAATTAAACAAGCTATTGTTCAAAGCATCGCCGCCATTTGGTAAAAATTCGTAATTATACAGGGCGACTTGAAGATCGTCTAAGAATTCTCTCCTCAGTTCGATAGGGTTGCTGCGATCGGATTCACGGGAACTGCGGTATGCAAAGTAAGTTTGAAAATCTTTCTCAAAGCTTGATTTCTCTTTGAATTCCAATATCGCTTCATTCAGAACTTCAAAGAAGACATCGGCATGTTCAAGGCGACGTAAAATGTCGATTGATCCTGAAAATTCAAGGTCGGCTCCCCAGGAATCTGCGAAGGAGGGTGTCGAATCGTTCCATTTGAGACGAGGAAAACCCACATCGGCGCCCATTGTCCAAGGAAGATCAACGATAAGTCGACGATCTCCAGATCTTATGAATGAAGCAGGATCTTCTTCCACAACCTTTGTTTTTTCACTGATAAGCTTACCCTTTTCTTGAAGTGCGGCATAAGCTTCCTTATCAAAACCTTTTTGGTTTGACTGAAGCATGAGTTCAGCACCGAAAAATGTGAGGGACGTTTTGCTTACCTTTCGAAACAGTGAATTCTTGAGAATTTCATGATTTTTAATCTTGTTGAGGAGGGATTCCATGAAGGAATCATTTAATGCCTGCAACTTGGCAAGGGGCGCTTGGAGTGGATTGGTAACGATTCCATTCTTTACACTCTCAGCTCCAAAGGAATAAAGTTCTGGATTGATAAGGTTGGGATGGGCCCAATTGTCGCTTCCTAAAACATCGTATCCAGCACCGGTTATTTGACCATTTTCTTCTGTAAATTTAATCTGTGGCAACAGTGCGGGATGCAGATAATCAACTCCGTTGTCGATGATTGCGACGCTCAAACGACGAGAAGAATCTTTCGAATGTCTCGATTTTTCTTGGCTGGCGGTTGGTCTGGGGTTTGCAAGTTCTTCGAGATAGGCAGGCAATTGCCCGTCTTCGAAACTCTCTTCTGCTTTTTGATTTTCAAGAAAACATCCCGTGGTTGCGAATATCGAGAGTAAGCTCAATCCAAACCCAGACATACGGCGACTCTGATGCACAAAATTAGTCTTCATATCTGTTTCCTATTTATTTCAAAGAGCTCATGCTTCCAACTTTGACTTCCAAAAAAAGATGGCTGGCCAAATTTATGCTCAGTTGACCCGTTGAAGTCAAGGTGCATTTTTCGAAAAGAATTTAAGTGTTCAATTCGTACATTTAAACTGCTAGCAAAAGAATATGAAGTTCATTTGTATTTAAAGGAGTCAGGGCAGTGAAAAAATCCCTTTTACTGGCTATCGGTATGATAGTATTGAGCAATTGTGTATCGCAATCTGGAAATAACGGGCGTCAGCCTTCGGAAAGAGTTGCGGATGTTGCCGTCTCTGCATCGATGAGTGCCGCAACCGGTATCAGCACCACAGCGAATGGAACTGAGCGTTATAAGGCAAACCTCAATACCTTTATTGCGGGTGGGTTTTCGTGCATGGGCATTCAGCCCACGTCTGTCACTGTTAAAGTTTTTGATTTGTCTAAAAATAAAGAGATTGTCATGGCCATCCCCGTTCAGGAGGGCTGGAGAGTCAACAAGGATTTAAACCTCTACAAGGGACAATATCAGATTGTTATTGTTTCATCGAAATCGAGCGGGAAACTTCGCACTTCAGTGCGGGGAGGTAAGCGAGCTGAAAGAGACGCAGTAGCAGAGCTACAAGTCTAAGGTTCGAATTGAGTCTGATGAGGCCTGTAAAATACGTTAGGAATTTTACAGGTCGGAAATCGGCTCATCCGCACTTTTTTCTTTCTTCTGCCCAAAATCTGAACACCCCTTGAATACTCAGGATTGTTTCGTTATGCCACGTTAGTAAAAAGAGGGCAACAAAGCTTGACGTATACCATCAAGGCAAAAATAAAACTGAGTAAACGCCTTGAAACTTGGTATGCAGAGAATGCAACTCAAGCAGCAAAGCTTTACAATGAGTGCCTTAAGGAACAATTTGAACGCGCTTCTAAGGGACTTCCGCTGTTTACTGCCATTGACCTCATCAATATGTTTCGTGCATTTCCTTTGGGTTCTGATTTTAAAGACCAGACCATTACAAGGGCAGTAAAAGCCACTGTGGGTTGGTATGTTTCTGAAAAACTTCGTTATGACATTTATCTTAAAAAAATTGAAAATAATTTAGTGTACCTTAATGAAGTAAAGAAGAACTCATATCACAATTATCAATTTCTGTTAAAAGTGGAAACCCAAGTTGCTCGGCAAAAGGACTATCGTACTCACGTGAGAAGTCTTTCGAGAAAACAGCTCATCATCGGCAGGCCCCACTTTCAAAAAAAGGTTTCGCTCGCCTTTGCCATTCGTGCCAATAGGCAATCTTCCGTGCGTATTTCAGAGCGCAAAGTAACACTTACGCACCCAAAATACAAAGGTGAAATCCATGGGCAGCATAATAGGCTGCCGTTTAAAAGCGACTATTCTTTTTCGCTAGCCACCCTTAAAAAGGATAAATGTGGCGACCTTTGGTTGACACTCGTTGTGGATGGAAAAAGGCCCCGCACAGAAGTGCCAAATGAGACGAAGCCCCAAGTATTCGTAGGAATCGACATGGGGTTAAAAACGACTCGCACAGCTGTCTCTGTCCATCCAGGAACAAAAGAAATCTTGAGCATCTACCAGCCCCTTCGAGTGAACCACTTTAATGTGGGATACCGTGCCCTCGTGCAAGCTTCAAAGGGCGACCGTAGGGCTTTGCCTTTTGTGCACAGGAAAATTGCGAGACGTAGGCTTGACAATATTGGTAAAGATGTCGAAAAAATTCTCAGTATGGGAGAAATATTTAAAGTCGGGCAGCCTTCCAGTGCCTGGCTCATGTCTGGAAGACTTGCAAGAAGTGCTGCAGATGCTGCGAATTCTGAATTTCTCACCCGCTTTGCGAAACGTGCCGAAGAAGCCGGAAAAGAAGTGGGCGAAGTGAATGAGTCTTACACGTCACAGACGTGTCGCAAATGCAGTCACAGAAAAAAGATGCCCCTTTCCGAAAGAACTTATTTTTGTACTCAGAAAGCATGCGGGCATGTGGAAGATCGCGACGTCAACGCGAGTTACCTTATCGCATTTCGGGATTTTCCACCCCCAAAAACTAAAATTCCTATAAAACGGAAAACCGGCGGGCTACCACGCCGGGGAATGAAAGCTCACGCAAGTGAGCGGGATTTCCAAT
>JBIIEI010000002.1:0-154269 GCA_044237915.1 Silvanigrellaceae bacterium
GACACAGAAAAAAGATGCCCCTTTCTGAAAGAACCTATTTTTGTACTCAGAAAGCATGCGGGCACGTGGAAGATCGCGACGTGAACGCGAGTTACCTTATAGCATTTCGGGATTTTCCACCCCCAAAAACTAAAATTCCTATAAAACGGAAAACCGGCGGGCTACCACGCCGGGGAATGAAAGCTCACGCAAGTGAGCGGGATTTCCAATCGACACCCCCTTGCAAGCCATGGGATTCATCCCATGGTGGGGTGGAGAAGGTTTGACGTTTCAAAGCTTAGATTTCAAATAAATATACGAGCACAGATGCAGTCAAAAGAAAGCCCAGGGTCGACAAGAAGATGGAAGCTGCAACGGTATCGGACGCGTTTTTTTCAAATTCTTCTGCGTAAGCAAGCACATTGATACCCACAGGAAGAGCTGCAATAAAGCATGCCGATTGTGCATGGGCTAAGCCAAATGCTTTGAAGGTGAGGTAAACCACCAACGGCATGACGATGAGCTTGAGCCCTGTGAGCAAAAGCACTTCTCGTTTTGCAAATCCTTTAAACGCCAATCCACCCAAGGAAATTCCCAGCACTAAAAACGTCGAAATCTGCATCGCTAAGTTTAATTTGCCCTGAAGCCAGAGTGCGTAGGGAAGATTTTTCGTAAAAGGGCTCAGAAGGAGCCCGATGGCAAGAGCCCAGGTAATAGAGGGAATCTTTTCAACAATAGATTTTTTTTGCTTTTGTTTATTATTTGAAAAAGAAAGAAGGGAAGCTGTGCCAAACAAGATCATGGCGTGAAGGGGGATGATTAAATAAAGAAGTTGAGTGATATTGCGGGCTCCCAGGGCTTCAAAAAACGGAATGCCAATCATCACTGTATTGGTAAAACTTGTGGTCAGCGCTGCGACGCTTGGATCAAGGGTGCGAAAATATTTCGAAAAAATGAAAAAGGTTGCCAGCATCACCGCAACTGCACCAGCATAATAACTTCCCACTTGCACAAGGCTGCTGCTTTTAAAGTCAACAGGATTGAGTGCAGTGATGGCGCACAAAAAAAGGGGGAGGCCATATTTTAAATAAGAACTTTGAACGCCTGCCAGCAGTTTGCTCTGAGGGTAACGTTTCTGAATGCAGAATCCAAAGATGACGAGAAACAGAATCAAAAAAATCATGTGCGTTGCTTACCGTCGTGCAGTGTTACTTTGTTTTTTTAACGCGAAGCGCCAAAAACTCCCAGGCAAGGAATCCTGAAATCATACTTCCAGTAAAAATCCAAGTAGACAGTTGAAATGCGGGTAAGGAAGTCAAGGCAGGTCCAGGGCAATAGCCAGCCAATCCCCAACCGGCTCCAAAAATGAGGTTTCCGACTCGAGCTCGCCAAGGCAAATCAGGCCCAGGAGCAGGGAGTTCCGACCAATTAGGAGCGAGCAAAGGTCTTGAGAGTCGTTTCGAAACCGAGCCTGCAATTGTGTACACTAAAATTGCACTCGCCATGACAAACAAAAGAGCAGGCTGCCAATCGCCAGTGATATCAAGAAATCCAATGATATTTCTTGGGTCTGTCATACCAGAAATTCCTAAGCCCAAAGCAAACAGAAATCCCGAAACTAATGAGCTCGCGTGGAATGCACTTGAACGAGGCAGGATTAAAGACGTTGGCATTTTAAAAACCTCCCCATTGCTTCAGCAGAAATACCGTGAACATCCCGCCTGAAATAAAGATGAGTGTGGCAAACAAACTCCGAAGGGAGAAGCGAGAAATACCACATACGCCATGGCCACTTGTGCAGCCCAGTCCCATGCGGGTGCCAATACCAACGAGGAGTCCTGAAACAACGAGAATCGAAGTTGAAGCTGGTGAAGGGCGTGGGGCAAAAGTTCCATTGAAGAGCGCTAAAAGTGAAGCACCTCCAGCCAATAATCCAAGAATAAAAAATCCTCTCCACAGCAAGTCGAATCTCTCTTTTCGAGCTGTCCATTTTCGATCAAGGAGTCTCGTAACAAACGTACTTGCGATTCCGCTGACTCCCAAAATACGTCCGTTGAAGAGGAGCAAAATGACTCCCGAAATTCCGATGAGAACACCACCTATTACTGCTTGAAGAGCCATATAAATTCCTTTGCCGAAATGAAAATTGCCATGACAAAAACAAACCATGCAAAGTTTTTCTTGAGAGCTTTGTCAGAAATAAAACGACCCAGGTATTGCCCGAAAGCCATTCCAGCAAGGGAAAGGGCTGTCAAAATGAGGAGAGTGCTCCAGTCAAAGTCGATGCTAGATCCAAGACTTGCGACGACACCCACAGTGGAATTAAGGGCGATAACAAGAAGGGATGTTCCTATTGCGGTCTTCATGGGGAGTCCAGCAAGGATTGTCAGTGCAGGAACGACAAGAAATCCTCCCCCTGTTCCAACGAGTCCAGTCAGGGCCCCAACAAAAAAACCGAGCAATACAATGTTCAAAGTTTGAGAGCGACGTCGTGTGGGGCTAGAAGCACCGCCAGATGTTCCATATGATCGCCAGAGCATTGCTAGAGCAGACGCAAACATGACAACAGCAAATAAGATCATCAACGCCGAAGAGCGTGAGAATACGAGACCGAAAGCACGAAAAGATTCAGGTATGAAAGGCACGATGAGTCGCCGCGAAAGAGCAACAGAAATAAATCCAGGCAAGGCAAAGAATACGCCTGTGCGAAAATCCACTTCTCGACGTTTTGCTGCGCCTACAGTGGCAATGGCGCTTGTGATCCCTACGATGAAGAGCGAAGACGCAATCGCGAGGTCCGCGTCCATCTGAAAGAGATAATGGAGGACCGGTACCGTGAGAATTCCTCCGCCCCCACCAAGCAAGCCAAGTGCAACGCCAATAAAAAGGCTTGCCCCATACCCAAATACGAACAGCATGGCTTATGCCCTACCGCATTGGGGATTTACGTCTGCTTTAATTTGATCTGCATGAACATGAGTTTCAAAAAGTTGCTTGAAATAAACACTCACGTTGACTTCTCCTTTATCAAATCTTTTAACTGATCGTAGCCACCATTTGACGCAAAAATAACGTTTTTTATGCCATGTTGGTTCAAGATATCTGCAGCGGATTCTGCGCGTTTTCCAGAACGGCAGTAGATGTAAATCACCTTCTGTGGAGATATTTCTCCAATACGAGTGACAAGATTTGCAAGTGGGATATGCACTGCTTCTGGAAGAATTCCTTGCGCCACTTCATCATCATTGCGCACATCGAGAAGCATTTTATCTTTATTATCCTTAAGAAAATGCTGAGCAAAGTCGTCATACGGTTTTTGCACGAGTTAATTTCCTCTCCTTGAGTTGTGGTAATTTTTCTTTCGTTCTTGTCAGCTCGGCAGAAGCACCTGTGAGGAGCCCGTGTAGCTCCGCTTGCTGACGTCTCTCCCATTCAAGCTGGGAAATAATAAGGTCACGGACCATGCTGCAGGCCTCTTTGATGAGGGGCATTGCAAGGCTGAGGCGGTTGCTTGTTCCAGAGCGCTCAATGCGGACAAGATTTGCATCTCTGAGAATCTGAAGGTGCTGAGAAACATTGGCTTTTGGCAGACTGAGTAGTTCACCGAGTTCAGCGCTTGATACTTCCTGAGAGCCTAGGATTTCGAGAATCTCAAGGCGCACTGCATGAGAAAGCGCTTTGCAAAGCTCCGCCTGCTTCTCGAAAACGGGGCGAAGATGAGCTGTTTTTTGTCCTAGGGGAGCTTTTTCCTTCATTTCTGTTGCACCATTTCAGTGAGCGAGGGCATTATATGTTTGTCAATAAACTAATGGACAATCTGACTTTAAAGTTTTTTGTGCGGATGTCAAGTATTCTAGTTTGGTACGTTCGAGAGGGGGACTTTTCCGACTGCGCTCGCACCTGAGCACTCTGGGACGCGCTTGCCGGCCGTCCACCGCTCCCCTCTCTATCACCGCTTGGTTCCCCAAGGAGGAAAACAGTGAACGACGCAAATATTTGGCACGAAGCCTGGCGCGAAGGAAAAACACGGTGGAATATCGGTGCACCACATCCCTTTGCGGCCGAGGTTTTGCAGTGGTTGAATCAACAAAATAAAGAAACACAAGCCCGCCGCATGTATGTCCCAGGCTGTGGGCATGCTCACGATGCCGCCTTTTTTGCACAGGCGGGATTTCAAACCGTGGGAGCCGATTTTGTAGAGGAGGCCCACCAAGCAGCCCTCGCTCTCTATGGCAGCCATGCAAATTTGGAACTTCGCAACGAAGATGTGATGGCCGTGCGCACTTCAGATACGGGTATTTATGACGTCGTTTTCGATCGGGCGATGCTCAATGCCATCCCCGAAAATGCGCGTGCTTCTTATATGGCGGCATGTGGCAAGCGGCTTAAAAAAGGCGGACTCTTTGTTTCGATTCTTATCACCGAAACATGTCTTGAACCAAGCCCACCTCCCTATGCTATTTCACAAGTTGCATGCAAAGAAGTGCTTGAAAAAAACGGATTTCAGCGCCTCTTTTGGGAAGATCGCAGCGATGGCTTTAAGAATCCCGTCGTTTTGGCAGAAGCCATCACCTACTGGCAAAAAACTGAGTGCTGAAATTTTTTCAAAGCAGATTCAGCTGAGTTATCGTTGAGTCTTCACGGTAAAACTACATTCCACGCCACCCAGACCAAAGTGGTGTGCCGTCGGATTCTCGCAGTTTGAGTGTCGCTTTGCCCTTTGTAATTTCGGAGGCAATCAGTGTTTTTCCTGTCGGCATGGTAACCAGGGCGCCTTTGATTGAGACTTTGTCTTTGATAGATAATTTAAAGTCTTGTTTATCGAGGTACCAAGAAGGCCCTAAGTGAACATCAAGGGCTTCTTTTTCTGACTTTACAGAAATTTGAATTCCTATGGACATGCCATGCATGGGGGCAGTGCGATTCACAGAAATAATTTCACCGCTCAGACTTGTCGTTTTTGAAGTGTCATACATTCTTCCATAGGTGCCATGGTGGTGCCAGCCACCGCTTCCGTCGCAACAAATTTCTTTTGCAGATGCCGTTGTTTGTATGGAAAAAAGTGGAATCATGATAAGAAGAGTTAACGGAGTAAATGTTTTCATTTTTAAATTCTCCCTTAAACGATCGAATTTCTTTGTCGCACAGTGAAAAAGACAAATGTTAAGTTATTTGAATAAAATTGAATCGTCGAGTCTATGTTGTTAAATGGAGGAGAATGAAAAACTTTCACAACTTAAGCAAGCGCTCGCACTGTTCCTTTATTTTTCTGACTCACTGCACAGATCGTCCTCTTGCAGTAAATGCTTTCGCCTCTCAATAAGTCGCGTGTGAAGATTTGGAGTGCATCCATTCACTGACGAGGCCCAGTTCGTTTTGAAAGCCGCCTTCGGAAAGTCGAATGCCCATAAAGCGTTGAAAGAGGTGATCGAGAACATCCACAAGGGTGCGTGTGAGTGCAATGCGTTCGAGCATGTGTGCAGCCGCGTTACCTTCAAGAACGGAGGGTAGTCTGACACCGCGAATGGAAAGGTCTTCTGCCTTCATGGTCCACATCCACTGTCTGTCTTCGGTTTGAAGGATGAACTTTGCTTCATCCACAAGCTTTCCGGAGCGCAGGGCGGTTTGGGATTCATAGGCGTAGGCGGGTGTTCCACCTTTGAGTACATTTTCGTGAACAGAGCCACCCGAAGAGCTGAGCACAATGCGATCGTCGACGTACAGGAGAAATTCTCCAAGGTCAGGAATCGTCACCTTGTGTTTTTCGGTTTCAGACACAAACCACAGCCATGTCAGAAACTCTCTTCCCAGGAACGAGCGATTTGTTTGCAGGAACCTGAGTCCGTCATATAAAAAGTCCTTGTCAATCATGAAGAGTCTCCGTGCCGGGGGAAGAGGCATTCTAGCCGTCGGGTACACTAACCACGTCCTGCGTCCATCTCAAGAGGGAATTATGGCTGAACTGAATTCTATCTTTGCGACTGCAAAAAAATGTGCCCAACTTGCAGCCGAAATGTGCCGCACGTTTCGTCCCGCCGAAGTTGCCGGGACGAGAAAGCCCGATAAAACGTGGGTCACCGAAGCCGACCAAACGATCGAAAAGGAGCTGCGGCGCATCATTCTAAAGGATTTTCCGACCCATGCGATTCTTGGAGAAGAGGAAGGCGGTGAGCTTTCGAGGGACCCCGAAGGGTACACCTGGATTCTCGATCCCATCGACGGCACGTTTAGTTTTGTGCATGGCATCCCCTTTTATTCCTCACTTCTTGCGGTGCTGAAAGGGAATACTCCCGTTATTGGCTTTGCGATGTTGCCAGGGCTTGAGATCGAAATCTGCGCACAAAAGGGCAAGGGCGTATGGATAAACGGCAAGCCCTACGCAAAAAGTCCGCTTGTTGGAAACAGCAATATTGAAATTGTGGCCACAGCGGATCCCTATCGATTTCGCATGGAGGGAAAAGAAAAAGCACTTCAGGGCCTGTATCAAGGAGATTTGAAGTGCCGAACCTACCCCGACGCTTTGGGCTATTATCTCCTGCTGCAAGGAAGTGTGCGCGCCTTTGTCGATCCCAAAGTTGAAATCTGGGATGTGGCTCCCTTCCACGTCATTCTTCCCGAGGCGGGATTTGCCATCCACCCTTGGACAGGCGACCCAAAACTTGCGCGTGGAACCAGTGTGGCGTATGCCCTTGACGCCTTGGGTAAGCCCGTGCACTGTCTGGATGTTCTCAGAACCCTAGACGAAACTTGACACTGTCAGGTTTTTGACTGCGCATAAATAAATTTCCCATGTGTAGGCTAGGGAAGGCCAAGAGCATTGTTTTGGTACTTTTCTCAGGAAATCTTGAACATGAGAGGATTCGATTTGCCAAGTGGATTTTTGGCAACACTCCATCAAACACCAGGCTTTGTGCGAGCGCTGGTCACAGGAATTGCACTTTCTGCTTTTGCAGGAGGGTGTGCTTCTTTTTCCTTTCAAAACGATCGCATCATTGAGCGTAGTGCGCGCGAAAGGCCTGCGTGGATCGCAGAGCCCCCGTCGGCAGAGCCTTCAAGCGAGGCCTATGCGAGTTACCTTAAAAAGGATGTCCACCGGCTCGACCTTGGATTGAAGCAAGCTCAGGCCTCGGCAATTCAGCATTCACGGGCCTTATTTTTTAGCCGCCTGCGGAAAGAATTGACGGACCGCGCCAAAGGACTTTATCCTCGCGGCGATCTTGCGGCTTTGGAAATCAGCACGAAATCGTCGTTTGAAGCCGTTCAGAGCGCCTTCGTACCGCAAGAAGGCACTCCGAAAGATATTTACTGGGAAAATGTCGAGCGCAGAACCGACGTAGGACCCCGCACCCACTATGACATTTGGGTGCTGGTGAGTTTTCGCAAAGAAGAATTGTTCGAAGCCTTGGGAAATGTGGCTCAGAAGCTACAAAAATCTCCAAACGAACAAGCACGAAATTTTGGAAATACTATTTTAAAGAGTTTTCAGTAACCTTCAGGGAAACGTAACATGGAACAAGCGGGCAAATGGTTAGTGATTGCGGAGAAACCCAGTGTTGCAGCTGATATTACAAAAGCCTTGGGAGGGTTCGAGAAAAAAGAGGGTTACTTTGAATCTCAAGATTACCTCGTCACATGGGCTGTAGGGCATCTTCTTGAGCTTCTGTCACCTGAAGATATCGACCCCAAATACAAAAGCTGGCTGCTAAAGGATCTTCCGATCATCCCTGCGGTGTTTCAATACAAGCCCAAAGATGAACAAAAAGAACGCCTCAAAACCATCAAAGATCTCGTTAAAAATCACGAACTGCAAGGCTTTATCAATGCCTGCGATGCGGGCCGTGAAGGCGAACTGATCTTTCGCGAAGTGTATGAATTTTGCGCTTCCAAAAAGAGTATTCAAAGGCTCTGGTTGCAGAGTATGACGCTCGATTCTATCCGCAAGGAATTTAGAGAACTCAAAAGCGGATCAGATTTTGATCACCTTTGGGATGCTGCGCGTTGCCGTGCCGAAAGCGACTGGCTCATTGGAATGAATGCAACGCGGGCAATGACGCGTCGGTTGAAATCGCGTTTCGAGAAAGGCTCGTGGTCTGTGGGGCGTGTGCAAACACCCACGCTGGCGCTTCTCGTCAAGCGAGAAATGGATATTCTCAAGCACCGGCCCGAGCCTTTTTGGACGGTGGAGGGAAGATTTTCAACCCCAACCCACGAATATTCGGCACAGTGGTTTGATCCTGACTTTAAAAAGACACAGGCGGCCGAAGAAGAAGAAAGCGCAGCTGTCCGCGAAAAAGAAGATCGCATTTTTTCCCACGCTAAGCTTGAATCCATTGTTTCTGAGTTGAATACCCACAAAAATCTTTCTGCGGCTAAAGAAACACGCAAAGAATCTAAAGAAACAGCTCCACAGTTGTTCGACCTTACGATGCTTCAACGTGAAGCCAATCGGCGCTACGGAATGTCTGCAAGCCGCACGTTGCAAGCGGCACAGCGCTTGTACGAAAAGCACAAGTTGTTAACTTACCCAAGAACCGACTCCAAGTTTCTTCCCGAAGATTATGTTGAAGTGTGCGATAATATCTTTAAGCGCTACAGCGAATCGGCGTCGGAATTTTCTAAATTTTGCACGCGTATCATCAAGAATGGCATGCTGAATAAAGATCGCATTTTTAACAATAAAATGGTGTCCGACCACTTTGCCATCATCCCCACGGGTGAAGTTCCCGATAAGCCCCTCGAAGGCGACGATCAGCGTATTTATGAACTTGTCATCAGACGCTTTTTGGCTGCCTTTATGCCCCCTGCCGTGTGGGCAAAAGTTGAGCGCATCACAAAAATTAAAAGCCACCACTTTCGCACGCGGGTCCAAGACCTCACCACTCCGGGATGGCGTGAAGTTTATGGCCTCGATACCGACGAAGAAAGCCGCCTTCCCAAACTCGATGGCGTGGGCGCTGATGGATCTGCGGCGGTTAAAACCGAAGAAATTATTCCGCAAGAGCATGCAACCAAACCCGCTCCACGCATTACGGAAGCAAAGCTGTTGTCGCTGATGGAAAATGCAGGCCGCTCGGTGAGCGATGAAGAAATTGCAGATGCCCTCAAAGAAAAAGGCATTGGAACTCCTGCAACCCGTGCCGAAGTCATTGAAAATCTCATTGGCAAAAGCTACGTCATGCGCACGGGCAAGGCCTTGAAGCCTGTGGCAAAAGGCATTCGACTTGTCGATGTGTTGTGCCGCATTCCCGTCGATGTTTTGGCAAGCGTAGAGCTTACCGGTGAAATGGAATTTGACCTCAAGCGCATGGAAAAAGGCGAAAAAACCCGCGCTGAATTTATGCAAAACATGACCAATTTTACCACCGATGTCGTCGAAAAGGCCCGCAGCTTCGACTACGACGGAATTTACGCCAACGAGCTTCCGCTTGGAACGTGCCCGCAATGTAAAAACGGCAAAATCATCGAAAGCTTTTGGGTTTACAAATGCACCGATAATCCCACGTGCGAGTTTGTGATCTGGAAAGAAAAAAATCAGCGTTACGTTGATAGAAGCCTCGTAGCCGATGTTCTTGCCAAAGGCGTGTGTGGCCCCTTCGAGTTTATGACGAGTGGCGGCACCCCCTTTGAAGCCTGGGTTGGCCCGGGCGGGCGTGGACTCCTTTTGCACGATGCAGAAGGAAAACCCATGGAACAATCAGGGACTGCAGAGATGTCCATCATTCATGAGGAAGTTCTTCCAACCACATTTTTCAACGTCCCTGCGCGCGTCGTCGAAACAGAGACTGCATTTATCTGTGAATTTGGTGTTCTTGACCCCGCAGCAGAAGCTGTCGTGGAAGAAAAACCCAAAAAAGCAGCAAGTCGGAAAAAAGCCGCTGCGGCTGCAGCCGAAACAGAAGACAGCGCTGCTGCTAAAAAGACCGCAAAAAGCCGAGCGAAGTCTAAGGGGCCTCGTAAGGTCACTGCACGGATGCCCAAAATCTTGTGCGGCAGGCCCATGAGCATCGACGACTTTAAATTGTACGTCACTACCGGTGCAACACCTGCAATTACGGATTTTAAGTCTAAAAAAGGCCGTCCGTTTGCAGCTATTTTGCAAATAAAAGCCAACGGGAATTTTGAATTTAAGTTTCAATCCCGTAAAAAATTGGTGGCAGAAGCTGCAGGGGAAGAAGGACAAACACCTCCTGAAAAGAAACCTGCACGCAAGACAACAAGCAAAGCAAAAGTTGTGAAAAAAACTGCTGAAACTTCCACTGTGGAGTCGAAAGTATGAGCCAAAAAATGCTGTTAAAGCTTGGTAGGCCTCAGAAAGTCGTTGCTTTTATCCTCCTGGCAAGCACAGTTGCGGGATGTACGTGGGAAACGCGCAATCAGATCAGCCGAACCTTGCAAAACTGGACGGGCACCAATGGTGTCATGGATGTGATTCAAGAAGGAAAGGTCATGTATCGGTTCGTGGACGTCGAAAAGATGACCACCGCAGTTTCAACCGAGGGAGCGCCTACACCAAGGCCCTACCGTTTTGGATACGGAGTTCTCGACCTCAATCAAAATTACATTGCAGATCCCGGTGAGAAAAAAACGTACTTCGAAGTCAGCGACTATTCGACGGCCTACGTTTTCTATGAAAATCCAAAGAAGTGAGACGTCTTGCTCTTTGAAACTTGACATTGGCATGGGTGCAAGCTAATTCATTCGCTTTAGAGATAGGCAGGGTAGCTCAGTTGGTTAGAGCGGAGGTCTCATAATCCTCAGGTCGGCGGTTCGAATCCGCCCCTTGTCACCACCTCGTTCAGTATAAGCTTCAAGCTTTTCCATCCGTCAGTTCATTTTAATTCCTCCCATTTAAATGCTCTCAAAGCGGCAATATCCACTGATAAACCAGTTTGTCTCGTATGGCTGCACTTGCAAACGGGAAGCGCTGCAACTGGCACCGCCTTGTTCAATGATCAAGCTTTGCGCATAAGATCCGCTCAGATGCTGGCCCAAAGTAGACGCAATATTACCAGTAGCCAGATCTTCAATCGTGCCAGCCCTCAATGGGAAATGCCTTGCTACAATGCGGCCTGGCCCGACCTGAAAATAAGGATATATTCCAGTCACACCCAGCTGCTGGCACCAGGAATCTCGCGCTTCCGGATCAATGTTGAGACCTTGCATGAGATCAAGACTGGGTAAAGAGACGAGGGCTTTCATCCTCTGTCTGCCTCCCGTCCACACTTTGACTGACTCAGGTTGAAGAAAAGGCAATCCGAGCGCTGCACGCAGGGACGCTAATACTGGCTCATCTATGTGAACTTCTTTGACTTGCCCCGCCTGCTCAACAAAACCAATACGCTCTCCACCTCCGTCGGTTCTGAGTGAGAGGGATCCAGATCCATAATCCAAAAGCATATTCTCTTGTGCCATTCCTGCATTTACAGCCCATGCTGCGGCAGCTAATGCGCCATGGCCACAGAAAGAAAGAGCGCCCGATTCGACATAAAAGCGGACATCAGCGCATGAAGATTCTTGGGAGAGATGAAGATGTGTGAATTCGCACCCCAAGTTTTTAGACCGAGCTCTGCATTCTGTCTCAAGGTCCGGCCGTTGACCTGAAGTCGCAATGACAAACGAAGGATTTCCCCCGTGTGTCTCGTAAGAAAAAGCGTAAACTAGAGCTTGGCCTAATCGTGTGGTCATCGTGACCGTGTCCTCGATAAATTGGGGAATGTTCGCTTTAAAAATGGCATAAAATAAGGACATCACAAATTTTACTTCACACGGAGTTAAGTAACGGTGGATAAAACTCGAGTTGCCAAAGAAATTGAAATGTTTCAACGCTTTTCACAGAAGTCGAAAATAGGTGAGCATTCAATAGAGCTGCTGGCAGAAGATGCATTTGTCGTTCGACAATTAGTGGCAGAGCAAAGTACGAGCGAGCAAGAACTTCGGGCGCTTGCCAAACGCGACATCAGTTTGGGCCTCGTTGCATTGACGCACGGAAACGAAGTTGCGGGTATTTCTATTTTGAATGAGGTGCTCAAGCTCATTGAAAGTCAGAAGATTAATCTCTCATTTTCTGTCGCGTTTATGCTGGGCGATGTACCTGCAGCTCGAAGTGGACTCAGATTTATGGAGTCTGATCTCAATCGATCCTTTGGGATTCAAACTTCTTCAACACCTGCGGAATTTCGCGCAAAATGCCTCGAAGAAATATACCTTAGAACAGAATTTCTCATTGATTTTCACCAGACTCAGGGCCCGTCATTATCTGCGTTTTTTATTTCTCGCTTTGAGCTTCATTCCCTAGATACATTTCGGCGTCTCCTTCCCGCCTGTCCTGCTGTTACCTATTCAGGTGGTTCCTTTTCCGAACATGGCATGACCACCTTGAACTTTCACTTGAACAATGGCGGGCATGGGTTTGGGATGGAGCTTGGGGAAAAAGGATTTGACGAAAGGCAGATTGCTCTCGGTGTAAACATGATTTTGGATGCCTTGAATACAGGTGTGCACCTTCAAAAGCGTCGTTTCGACCAAGCCATTCAAACTCTCGATGACCAGATTTATGGTTTTACTGGTGCAGTGATTTCTAAGACGGGAAACTTCAAGCTCCGTCCAGGCTTCTCAAATCTCACTTTGATTGAGAAAGGCCAATTAATAGGACAAATTGATGGAGAAGATCTTTTTTTGGAGGAAGATGTACGACTTCTTTTCCCAAAATACTTACGTGAGGGTGAGTCTGGGGCTCCAGGAACTGAAGTCGTGAGGTTGCTCACATCAGTCTCATTGCAAACACTTTGTGAATGGAGCCGAAAGTGAAATTGTTCATTAAACTCAGTTCCAGAGTCACGCTCGTTCTGATTCAGAACGCATTCTATCCATAATCGTTCTTATCCAGAACGGATCGTAAGGGAAATCGTTTCACACGAGAACGGGATCTGTTACATTGTCTGTCATAGCGGAAAACCCACGCCAAGTAGATTCAGCAGAGAACAAGGAGAAAAACCATGGACGGCGCGGGCGTAGACTTGGTGATAGAAGCACTTGAGACGGTGCAGGCAGAACTCACCCTGAGTCTTCCTGAGCACAGGCGTCTGTGGTTTAAAACCCAATCGCTCGAGAAAGTTCGAGGTGCACTCATCACGGGGCCCCGTGGAGTTGGCAAGACCACATTCTTACTTATAGAAGCCCAGAAAAAGGGAAGTCTTCTCTATGCTTCGGCGGATCACCCACTCGTTGCATCCTGCAGTTTGACAGAGATTGCGAAGGCGGCGTTCACCAAGGGGTATCAAGGGCTTATTGTGGACGAAGTTCACCATGCCCGAGAATGGGAAATACATCTTAAATCTTTATATGATTCCTACCCAAGGAAAGCCTTCTGGGCCAGCGACTCAAGCAGTCTCATCCTCAGGAAGGGGCAGGCAGATCTTTCCAGGCGTTTTCCTGCGTTCACGCTCCCACTGCTTTCTTTTCGGGAATATCTCAGCCTTGCAGGACATGGCGAGAGACCCATCATCACTCCGTTTGATTCTCCAAAGTTGGACTTGATTCAAGAATACACGAAGGATCTGAACATCTCTGGCTTGTTTAGGCAGCACGTGGAAACGGGCATGAGGCCATTTTACGTGGAAGGTTTATACCGGGAGCGCATTTTTGCGGTTCTCGAAAAGACGATTCTTTCAGATGTTCCCACCTTTGTTTCAAAGATCAGTGAGAACATGCTCAGACTCATGAGAGCTGTCATGGGACATATTGCCGTTTCAGCCATTCCAACAGTGAACGTAGAAAGCCTGTGTCGGGACTGGAATATCGGAAAATCAAGTCTCTACCATCTGCTTGAAGTGCTCGTCCATGTCGGCCTCCTTTCCATTGTCAGATATGAAAACGACAACTCTGTCATGACCAAAGGAGCAAAAATATTCTTTACCGATCCGTCTTTCTATCATGTGCTGGGAGGAACTCTCGGCAACGTCAGAGAGGCCTATGTCGTTTCTCAAATGCAGGCAGCGGGCATTCCTGTGTTTGCTAGCAGAGATGAAACGAAGGGGGACCTCATTTGCGGGAGCGACTTTGTAGAAATCGGAGGGAAGGGTAAAAAGCGCAAAAAAGCGGACTGGGTGATCCGAGATGATGTCGAAGTCCCCTCTCCGAAAGTGATTCCCCTGTGGTGTGTGGGATGCATGAGATAATTCACCGATACCCGCTTCCCGACCCCGCACTTTTGCGTTCGCCATATCTCGAAATATAAATTCTATAGATGTAGAAATCGGCAAAGGGCGTTGCCCCTTCGAGGCTGCCGCTGAGCTTAAGGTAACTTTCCAGATACCTCACATAGATTTCTTTTATTTTGAGATAATTGCGTGGGGGTTGTCCGGTTTGAAAAAACATGGTGCAAAGTCTCCTCTCATTCCTGAGTTCAAAGAGACAAGCATGTGTTGTTTCTCTTTTAGAAAGCTTCGGACAGTATGGAAAGAACTTGAAGTTTTTACAGAGGAGCTAAAATTTATGACTTTTTATCACTCGGTAAGCGGATAGGGGGTGCAGATTCGGGGTCTTCGGGAGTTGTCACGCGACCCTTGCGCACCATCCATTTGGGTCCGTTCCTGCCGTTGCTTTCCTGATTCTCAGGTAAAGAAGACAGAGTGCCGCTGCCACCTTGCATGAATGAGCCTTCTGCGGCGTCTTTGAATAAGTCTTTGGCTTCTTTAGACTTTTCAACATCGGTGTGCATGGCTGCACGAATTTCTTGCTGAATTTTTTGATAAACTTCCTCACGGTGAACCACAGTGCTGCGATCAGCCTGGACTCCAAGCCGGACTTGCTTCCCTTTGATAGCCATGACAACGATTTTGATATTGTCGCCGATGGCAATTACGTCGCCTACTTTCCGAGTCAGTACCAACACCGCAAAGACCCTCCATGGCCAATTTAGCAGTTCCTGTTCGGCATGCTATTTGCCCATCAGAACTGCACAAACCAATCGAAGCTTCGATTATCACGAACGAACAAAGTGTCAAGCAAACTTTTCACTTGTGTCGAAGCCCACTTCGTCTGTTGAAAAAGCAAATCAAACGCTATTCTACAATATTTTATCTCTTTTGGACAATTCTAGACAGATTTCTTAGGGTACACCTAAATTGACACAAGGTACAATTGTCTAAGAAGAGACAAATAATTCATTAAACGGTTTTATCTCATAAATCTATGCTTTCTTTTTGAAACATTAAAACTTGGCTAAGATTCAGAGAATTTATAAAACTTCTCAATTTATGCTAAACACATTTTGAGAGCTAGGCTGTGCAATGAACTTTCTTTGTGCCAGGGACCCATTTCGTGATTTCCGGTGCCCGAGTTACAATCTTTTTCTGGTGTGTTACTAGATGAACAGTATGGAATGGTCATGGACAACAGCGCAAAAGAACCAGGAAGGAACACGTGTTTTCAAAAAATCCAACCTCATTGAATTGTACGCAGCACGACAACTCCACCGTCGGACCCCTTGGCATGACCAAAGGACATTCGGGGGCCATGTTCGAAGATTCTTCGGCCCGTGCGTTTAAAGCTGCAAGGCGCAGAAAATGGACATTGGTTTCCACGCTCGTCGCTTTGGCGGCGCTCGGTATTGGTGCACTGGCGTACAATCGCCATCTCGAAAATACAAAGCGGGCCGTGGCAAGCGAGTATTTGGCCATTGAAGCAGAAATGGCGTCGCAAACTCAAAAATTTCAAGAGCAAGTAAAAGCGGCAAAAGAAAAGGCTGCATCCTTGACTCCAGATTTTAGTGCGGTGGGCGACAAATTCGCGACATTTGCCAAGAAGTATCCCTCCGAGCCTTTGGGCTGGCAGGCATCTTTAAAAGCTTCAAACATTTATATTGAAGGCAAGAAATTTGATGAAGCTGCTCAGCTTCTTTTGCCACTGGTCGGAAAAAGCCAGCGCAATTTTTTGATGCAGACTAAAATTCGCCACGTTCTTGCGGGAATTTATGCACAAAAAGGTGAGTACGACAAAGCGCTTGTAGAGCTCGATCTCATCCTGAAGTCCAAAGAAAATCCTATTCCTGCCGAGACAAAACTTTTCAAGGCGCAGATTTTATTTTTGGCGGGAAAAAAGGAAGAGGCTGGAAAGCTCTTGAAGGAAATTGGTGGAGATAGCATGTCTATTTTTGACCCCAGTTTTAAAAGTTTGGCGACTGAAGCCACTCTTTGGGCGAGCTACTGGGGACTTTGAGTTTTTGTCCGGGAAGAGGAGCTTTCTTCAAAATGCATGGTTTTTTTCTGAACAAGGGTGTGCGCTTTTCAACAGTCGCCCTTTTGGCTTTTGTGACAGAATCGCAGGCTCAAACAAGAAATTTGGCAGAGTTTGCAAACACGCAGTATGTCGAATCGGTTTCCATTTATCCACGGTACTATCGGGGCGACAGCATCGATCCCATCGTCTTCGAACTGCCCATGCGCACAAGCTCAGGGTTTGGGGGTTCACAGAATCCTTCCGTCTTGAAAAACAATTCTAAGCAAGGATCAACAGAGGTTCTTTACAAGGGAACTCTCTTGTCCACGCTCACTTCCAGTGAAGGAATTCCGGTGTGTGGGCCTTCGCCAAAGCTCAACAGCTTTGCGTGCTACGCTCTTCCGGGTGGTGAAAAACTCTCCGAAGTGCCCCTGCCTGGAAAGGTCACGTCGGTTCCGCTTTTTGCGCAAAAATCTTGGATTGTGGGCACGTCTAAAGGCTTTCTCATCAAGCTTAAAACCGACAATGAGAACAGCGCGCCTGAAATGGGAGGCAACCTCACCGTATTTTGGGGCGGAAAATCGCGTGAAGCAACCCAGCGATTGCGCGGAAAAACTCCAACTTCCAAGGCCGATCCTAAAGCTCCCCCGGTGGCAACACAGGTCGAAAAACCGTTAGGATGGGATTGGTATCACGCAGGATCAACCGAATATATTGGCACTCCTGTGACTTTGGGTTCCTTCGTCTATGCTTTAAACGCAAGCCAAACTCTCGAAGCGTTTGATTGGAATACGGGCCGACTTGTGTGGGCCACGCGCCTTGCTCCCGAAGCAACTTTGCGCCTTGAGGGCACTGCGCTTGCAGCAACTTCTAAAGAAGTGATTGCGGGCACCAACGAGGGACGCATTCTTGTCTTGAAACCCGATACGGGAGCGCTGCTTTGGGCTCACAATTTGCCGCTCAATGCCAACGATCGCTTTAAGTCAACGGTTGCTCTCCCCACCATTGAAGGGCGGAGCATGTTTGTTTCCAATGCGGAAAGTGCAACCCAGCGCGTCAACCTCGATTCCCGTGCTGTGGAGTGGACCTATCCCATGGGCAGTGTCGCTGCTGTCAAAATTTCTGAGCGAGCAGCCTATCTTTCAGGAGCCGACGGCACCCTTGTTAAACTGGATGCGGCTTCGGGCAAATTGGAATGGAAGACGAGTCTGACTGCAGAATCTCCTCTTGCGTCTCTGTTTGTGAGTAAAAACGGTGGGCAGGTTTTGGTTGCCAGCAAGAATGGCGCCGTTTCTGTTGTGGATGCCAGAGATGGTAGACTTCTTTCTAAGAAGTATTACGGCGGAGAGGTTGTGGGAGAATTCTCACCGGGTGTGAATGAACAAGAAGCGTGCCTGACGTTTTCATTTGGCAGCTTTCAATGTTTTCGTTTTATAACCTTGTGAATTCCTCTTCCGTCATCTTGGAGTGAACCTATGAGCTCAAAAGATGTCACAGTGGAAGTCGTTGCCCCTGAAGTCGAAAATGTTCAAACCAATTCAGAGACGCCTGCTCCAAAAGCGGCAGAATCTCTGGAAAAAGAATGGAACAGCTTTGCATCGGGAGGTAAAGCGTTTCGAATCAGTTCGCTTGCCTCTTTTAAAACTTCCAAATCTTTAATCAATGACATTCAGCCTCAAAGCGAATAGCAAAAGCAATGAATAAAATAAAACATAAAGTGATGATTTCGATTTCAGGTCAGAATTTTCAAACAATTCGACTTTTTCCTGATAAGACATACAAAAATCTTGAATTAAAAATAAAATTAAAAATTGATCGCAAAGAATTAGAGAAACGAATTCAATTCCTCCTCAAACTCATGTGTGATTTTTCCATGGGAGTCAGTATCCGATTTTGTGACACTGCAGAAATGGAGCAAGCAAATTCCTATTTTCGCGCCAAAAATTATCCGACAGACGTTTTAAGCTTTCCCGCGATTCCGGGGACGCACTTTGAAGATGGGAAAGGAACAACTTCCCAGTATTCACTTGGAGATCTGTTGATTTGTATCCCGGTGTGCGTTTGGCAAGCAAAGAAAGCAAAACAATCGCTCGCAGCGGAAATCGAAAAAATGATTGCCCATGGTTTGGTGCACTTAAAAGGCTTTGACCACGAAAGAGACGACTTTGCCTGGAAAGTCATGTCGTCGCTTGAAAAGAATTTAATCGACGCTTTGCGCAGTGAGCGAGGAGTCGCGCAGTGGGTGAGTGAAACGTAAGGAGTGGATCAATTCATGATGTTTGGGAGCAAAAACTGAATGGATCATCTCCTTTGGGGATTTTTTGTCGTCGTCGTTTGCTTGTGCTTAAGCGCATTTTTTTCCGCGACGGAAACAGCGCTCACAAGCCTTTCCACGCTTAAAACCAAACATCTCCGTGAAAATAGTGGGAAACGAGGCAAAGTTCTCGACCTTTGGCTTCACTCTCCTCAAAAAGTTTTAGCGGCCTCGCTCATCGGAAATAATCTGGTGAATATTGGTGCAGCCGTTTACATGGACAATTTGGTCGAAAAAGCCTTTGGAAAACATTCGCCTCTGGGTGTTACCTTAGTGATGACCCTCCTGATTGTTCTTTTTAGCGAAATTCTGCCAAAAACACTTGCAAAAACCTATGCAACTGAAGTTGCAATTCCTGTTACCAATTTTTTTCGCCCCTTTTATTTTTTGTTGATGCCATTTACGTGGGTTCTCTCGTTTGCAAATCAATTTTTTACAAACATTATTACCAGCGGTCGGCAGGCAAATCCGAATCCTCAAATTACAGAAGAAGAACTGGAATTTTTAATTAACGTGGGTGAAGAAGAAGGAGTTCTTGCTGAGCAAAAACACGAAATGCTCAGTGGAATATTTGAACTGGGTGACACTGTGGTGCGTGAAATTATGGTGCATCGCATTGATATGACAGCAGTGGCTCATACGGCAAAAATAGTGGATATCGTCGAAATTTTTCAGAAAAGCGGACTCTCAAGGATTCCCGTTTATGAAGAACGTATCGACAATATTATTGGGATTCTCCACTCCAAAGACGTTCTTTTCTTTCTAAAAAAGCACCGCGATGAAGCCTCCTATTGGGAAACAACGGCCGCCGATCTGAAAAAAGAAACCGTGTTTGTTCCAGAATCCAAGCCCGTCGATCAGCTCTTTCAAGAACTCAGAAAACAAAGGCAGCACTTGGCCATTGTGCTCGATGAGTACGGCGGTACCAGTGGGCTGGTCACTATGGAAGATATTTTTGAAGAGGTCTTTGGGGAAGTGCGCGATGAGTTTGACAACGAAGAAGATGCCATCCGCCCCACACAGATCCCGAATCAATATCTTGTGGAATGTAAGGTGCACATCGACGACTTTTGTGATTTTTTCGACTTAGATGTGGTGAACATTATTAAGGGAGAAGGTGCCTACGAGTTTGATACTCTCGGAGGATTTATTCTTCATCATTTTGGGCAAATTCCAAAAATAGGAGACAAGCTCACCATTCACAGGGTCACTTTGGAAGTGATTGAAGTGAGCAGGCGCAGAGTGCGTCGTGTCTTAGCTAAAATATTGGAGCCTCAGACAGCGGTGCCGTCTGCGACAACAAACACTCTGCCTGAAACGATGGAATCTGCGACAACTTGAAATTAATCGGAAGGCAGGAAAAAAAGACGGGCTTAAAGCAGGCTCAAAAGAGAATCCGCACTTCATAATTGAAAGCTCAATTACTCGTCGTCTTCGTCTTCTTCCTCATCGTCTTCATCCTCATCATCGTCGTCGTCATCATCATCGTCATCGTCAAAATCATCGTCTTCGAGTTCTTCATCATCTTCGACGTCTTCTTCGATTTCTTCGTCCTCTTCTTCTTCGAATTCATCGTCATCGTCTTCAAACTCGTCTTCTTCGTCTCCGAAGTCGTCTTCGTCTTCAAAGTCATCATCGTCGTCTTCGTCTTCTTCCTCTTCTTCGTCTGCATCTCTAGACGAGCGAGCAAAATCAAATGCCAACCAGCCTGAGCCGAATTTCTCGGACAAAGCGCCAAACTGGCTCGTTAAGAGATTCTCGAAAACCATCAAAACCTCCGGAAATTTAAAAGCACAGGTCCATCTCTTAATTTGTCATATTCAACAGCTAAACGGTTCCCTGCGAGAGGGCCAACGAAAAGGTAATCAGAAGTCCGAATGTAACGCAAGCATTAGGGCGAGAAATTTAACTTCCAACGGGGCTTATGCTCAATCTTCTTCGCCAAGGGGGACAAATTCAAGGGATGTGGCAAGTTCGGACAGGCGCTGAACAGCAGGAAGTTGACGCATCGCTTTTTCCTTCTCGAGGAATTCTTCATTGCGTTTTTCTTGTTCAAAGTTTGCCAGCGAAAATCCACCGCCTTGAGCTTTTTGCATATTTCTTTGATCGGGAAGCATGCCGTTCTTTGTCTCAACGGCACGAGAATTTTCTTGAGAATGAGGACGGTGTGGAGGCGCAAATGCGGCCTTTTTTTCTTCTAAAGTCTGGGATGCCGAAAAGGCGTCTTGACCCTGAAATCGATTGAATAATGAGCGCGAGGCGGCTGCACCCTGGGGATTGGGAGTTCTGTTGAGTGGAGGAGGAATGAGATGGCTCTGTTCGCGCGAAACTTCGCGGGCTGGAACTGCGCCAGGAGGATTCAGTGCAGCACTTGGGCCTGGCCCCGATCTTCTAGGCAGATCCAAATTCTTGACAGGAACATCGCCGAGACCCAGCTCGCGCAGTGCTGTGACAAAGATTTCGGCATCTGCAGGAGCAAAGGTCGTAAAAAGTTTATTTTGCGGGGTGTCTGCAAACTGAATCAGGACCGAGTTAAAAGCATCAAGGGTGGCGTGTCGAAGTTTCGCTGCAAAATTGCGATTTCGAGCTTCAATGGCGGTCAAAAACCGAACGAAAAGCTCGTGATCGATCGCAGAATTTATGGGGGCGTTTACTTCGCGGTTGGGTACATTCTGCAAGGGTTCAGTGCTTGCTTTTACCAAAATATCGCTGGGCCGCTCAAAGCGACTTACATTCTGAGAGCTTTCGCCCCCCTTCAGTTTTCCAGCAAAGAGTCCGGTTAATTCTGAAGCAGAGAGCCAGTCGGCCCGCGAGACGCAATCGAGCACAGCCACTTCAGACCACGGCAGGCCATTTGCACTGCGGCCCACATCTTTTGCTGCCGTAATGAGGGTGCGAAAAATCTCGCTGAATGCGGCAACGGAAAGGGTAGAGCTCGCAGACTTTATCCCTTCAAACTCTTGCGGAAGGAGTTGAGTGAGGTTTCTGGCTTTTTGCTCATCTGCAACTTGTCTGATGATAAGCCCCGCGCGAAAACGGGCGGCGGTGTCTTCTAAAAGTGTCGGAAGATCGAGGCTTGCCAGATCGGCTTGTTTTAAAATATCGAGGCAAATGCCCGCATCTTTAGCAACGATCCCTTGAAAAAGTTGGTCTGCTAATTCTGCTCCCAGCATGGAAAGCGCCCGGCGCGTGTTCTCAACATCGATGTGATTTCCACCACACAAGGCCATGACCTGTTCAAGCAGGCTCAAAGAATCGCGGATGCTGCCCTTCGCTTCGCGCGCCACAATCACCAAGGCATCATCGTCAAAGGTGAGTCCTTCTTTAAGAAGGAGGCCCTTGAGGTGCGCAGCAATGGTGGCCACTTCGACCTTACGAAACGAAAAGATCATACACCGCGAACGCACGGTGACTGGAACTTTGTGCAACTCGGTGGTCGCCAAAACAAAGACGACATTCGGAGGTGGTTCTTCGAGGATTTTTAAAAGTGCATTAAACGCGCCGATGCTTAACATGTGGACTTCATCAATGATGAAGACCTTATAGCGGCTTGAATTTGGAAAAAAGCGGGCGGCTTCTCGCAATTCGCGAATGTTGTCGACACCCGTGTGCGAGGCACCATCGATTTCTAAAATATCGTCGTGGGCACAGGCTGTGATTTGAACGCAATGAACGCACTTTTGGCAAGGATGGGATGTTGGCCCCTCTATGCAGCACAAGGACTTTGCAAGGATGCGTGCGCTTGATGTTTTACCTGTTCCGCGTGTTCCAGAAAAAAGAAAAGCATGGGGAATGCGCGCGCTTTCGATCATCGATTCAATTGCTTTCGCAACGACTTCTTGACCGACGAGTTCTGAAAAAGATTGGGGGCGCGTGCGACGGGCAAGGACGTGATAGGTTTCCTGCTTAGGATCAGGACCAAAACCTTCCAGCATGAAAACCTCTTAAAATACAGCAATACACTACCAAAGGGGGTGACCAGAAGGACTCTCACCTGCCTCACCAAGCACCGTTGCTGCCTTCCGACCCTGGCGGGTTCCCTCGATGAAACATCAAGAGCCTTCAGGCCACCTCGTTCGGTAGCGTAAGCTGATTTCAGAAGAAATCAAGAAAAAAAATAGCCGACAGACAGGGATTTAGACTCTGAATACACTCAAAAGCGCACACAGGATTTCAATCATAGAATTCCGTCAGGACGTTGAATAGCAGCCTCGGGCCGCAGGGTCAAGCTGAGAAGGGAGGGGCAAGGCAGTTTTTGTGGTTGGTTGAGAGGGGTCGATTCCAGTGCCCTCTCGCTGCTGGGAACTGTTGTCGGTGGACTTAGGATGTATAATAAAATAGACCGTCACCTGTTTAGTTAATGTTTTGTCTTTTTTGCAGTGAATATCTCTTTCAGAAAGTGAAATGAGTTGAATATGGACGTCTATTTTTCTGCTGATCATCAAGTCAAAATAACACAGCATGAAATGAGAAATCACTTAGATCACTTGCTTTCAAAAGAATTACTCACTTGTATGATTGCTCTTCAGTTCACGCGTTGAGTTGCTGTTTGTCTGTGGGAACTTATTTTAGCACTCAGTTAAGAAAAGAATTTTACATTTTTAAGTATCTTGCCCACATCGGCAATCAGTGATTCGCCGGAACTCGAATTTGTTACAATAGCGACTGCTTTTTGAGCGGAATGATTTATGTAAATTGCAGAAATGTATCCTCTATTTTCTCCGGTGTGCCGAAGGAAAACTGCACCGTTTCGAAAGTCAGATCTAAAGCCTAATACACAATGCGGTGAAGGATTATGGGGTAAAAAGAGTGACGGATTCTGCCTAAAAAGTTCTAGGGAATGCTGGATGATGGATTCGAGGGTTTCTGCATTTCCCCACATTCCAGCAGCAGATTTTGAAGGCTGCGTGCGAAATTCATGAAAATGAATGTCTGCTTTTTCCGAACCAGCTTGAGGGTAGTGCGAAGCAGCCAACTGAACATCTTGAGGAATGTCGGCTAAAATGAGGTTTTTAATCGGAAAATCAATTTCATTCATCAGAGATTGAATGCTGCATTTGAACTTTTTCTCAAGGATTAATTCTAAAAGAAAATATCCTCCCCCAGAGTAACTGTAAGTGCCCCAAAGTTCGGGGAGGAGGCAAATGGGATTTTCAAGGTTCAGATGATTAAAATAATCTCTTTTTTCAACTGGAGATTTTTTGAAATCAACTCCTCTGAAGCCCCTTGTATTAAAACCAGCAGTGTGGGTTAGAAGAGTTCTGATACTCACATTTTTTCCATGCAATTCAATGCCAAAGTCTTTAAAATCATCGCTGATGTCTTCGTCTAAATCCACCAGATTCTTTTGTGATAATTCATAGCAAAGTCTTGCAAAAACCACTTTTGACAGCGATGCGATTTGAAAAAAGGTGTTTCTATCAACGCGACTCGGGCTTCCTTGTCTCGGTGTCCCGAGACATATTTTTGTGGGCTCCTTGCCGCCTTCAAGCCAAACACTCGCAAGTCCTGGGACTGAATAAAGACTCATCAATTGATGTAGCAAATCGGTACGATTGTGCATGAATAAGTGTGTTGTTTTTTCTAAATATTCTGCATTCAATATTGAATTATTCTCAAATAGTAAGTTAAAAATAGAACGGTCTTTATATAGATTCATTCTTGTTACGTCAATGTGTTCCTTTTGGATTCCGTTGGGCCGGGAGGCAGGTCCATTTTTTGCCACTTGACGCCCTGGTGGGATCTCTGTATTTAACTTAAAGGTTATTTAACTGGGAGGTAAAACATGGAACCAAGCACCGATGGCCTCTCGCGCACCTTCAGTGCCCTCGCCGACCCTACGAGACGAGCTATTCTCGCGAGGCTTCAGAGGGGAGAGGCGACTGTCAAGGAGCTCTCGGAACCCTTCGAAATTTCGGGGCCTGCCATCACAAAACATCTTAAAGTTCTCGAATCTGCGGGACTTATATCACGCTCTCGATCTGCACAGAGCCGTCCCTGCCGGATTGAAGCCAGAGCCTTGCACGTGGTCGATGAATGGCTCGAATTCTACCGCCAGTCTTGGGAAGAAAGCCTGGATAGGCTCGACTCCTACCTGAAAACAGTCACCAACAGTCAGAGTTCCACCACAGAAAAGGGAGATCCGCATGAGCACAAAGCGAAAGGCAAATGAAATTTATATTGAACGCGTTTATGATGCGACGCTTGCTCAAGTTTGGGATGCATGGACGGATCCTGTTCAGCTTGAACAGTGGTGGGGGCCGCGCGGATTTACGACGAAAACGCACAGTAAAGACACGCGGGTGGGCGGCATTTGGCACTACACGATGTATGGTCCAGATGGCGTTGAATATATAAACAAGACTTTGTACCTGGAAGTTGAACCGCTCAAACGGCTTGTTTACGACCACGGTGGCAACGATGAGCGCAAACCTGTCTTTCGGGTGGTTGCCGAATTCTCAGAAAAAGACGGTCGGACAACACTTGAGATGACGATGTCGCTTCCCACTGCCGAGGAAGCAGCAAAAACCCGCGTGTTTATTCGACAGGCAGGAGGGAATTCAACGTGGGACCGCCTCGCGGAACACCTTGAAGGCCGATCATCGGGCAAAGATATTTTCGTTATCAATCGCACTTTCGAAGCACCTATCGACGTTATCTTTCGTTCATGGACCGAGCCCGCACAGATCTCGAAATGGCTGCCTCCCGTTGGATCCACGATGGCATTTTTGAGGGCAGATGTTCGTCCAGGTGGCGTGGCGCTTTATGCCATGACTGATACTGCCGGGAATACGATGCATGGCGCTTTAGAATACCTGGAAATTAAACAGCCTACGTTCCTGAGCTACGTGCAAATGTTTTGTGACGAAAAGGGGCAGGTGACACGCCATCCTGCCGAGCCACGTTGGCCCGAAAAGATGCGGACAGACGTTACCTTTGTTGAGGAATTACCTAATCTCACGCGCGTCACAGTGAAGTGGGAAATTATGGGAGAAGCAACCACCATCGAACGAGAAGTTTTTGCGAATGCAAGAAGCGGCATGACGCAAGGATGGACGGGTTCCTTGGACAAACTTGAAGGCCACCTTGTTTCGACTTGAAAAGGGGTAACTCAAAAGCATAGTGATCTCCATGTGTAAATATTTTTTGGAGGGGCTGTGCTTTGACTCCTTACAATGCCGCATTTTTTGGACTCTATCAAAATGTTTTTCTAGAGCTGAGAGAGCAGTTTGAAGACGAAAGTGCGCTCAGTTTCATGAGAAACCTTTTTTCGAGAGCCTTAAAACCTGCTTACGACTCTATGGGTTTTGAAAAAGGCAATCCTTTCGACTTTGCCCGCGTTGTCAAAGAGAGAGACGACGGAGTTGGGTTGCGAGTCGAGTTTCCAAAGGTCTCGAGTACCGAAATTATTTATCAGTTTCACACCGATCCTTTTCCTGGCTTGAAGGGGAAAGTTGAATCAAAACTTCTCGATGACTGTTATTTAGCGATAAAAATCGATCACATTTTAGGGTCGGAATGGACCTACAGAACTACCAAACATTTTTGGAAAGGTGACGGCTTCACCGAACACATCATCACTCGAAATAGCGTTAATCATCAAAACACGCATTCTAGCAAGCGATTGGAGTCTGGAAATATGGATTTTGAACTTCTCATTGCCAGCCATCTCAGAAATCAGCAAGAGTACATTCCTGGCCTCAGTATCAGTGAAATTAAGTGCAAGTATGGCGTCGCAGAAGTCATTAAGTTGGCGAGTAATGAAATGCCCGTTTCGCCGTCACCCCAAGTGATCGCTGCTATTTCGGCAGCTGCGAGCGAGAGTAACAGATACCCTGAATATTCTGTTCTTAAAGCGAGGCTTGCAGATCTTTTTAGTTTGACTCCTTCTCATATCCTTTTGGGCAATGGCTCCATTGATGTCCTCGATATTATTTTTAAATGCCTCGCAAGATCAGAATCCCACATCGTTTGCTCGAGTCACAGTTACTTTGCCTATCGATTGCTTGCGCAAAAATCAGGTTTAGGCGTGGTCGATGTTCCTTCCAAAACTGATTTTTGCCCGGACGTCGAAGCTCTAATTGCTGCCTGCAATTCTCAAACGGCAATGCTTGTTGTGGATAGTCCAGGCAATTTTTCCGGTTCCGTTTTGGAAAATAACGACCTCCTGAGCATCCTGAGAAGGATTCCGAAGACAACCATGTTCGTCCTCGATCAGGCTTATATTGACTTTGATGAAAGTAACAGCGTTACTTCTCCCAAGCTGCTGTTGGAAGAATTTCCAAACCTCATTATCACGAGAACATTTTCAAAAGTTTATTGTCTGGCTTCCTTGCGGGTGGGATATGCATTGTCGCACCCTCACTTTATCCGTTACCTCAATCGGGTCCAGCAAACTTTTCCAGTTTCCCATCGGGGCGTTGTCGCTGCAGTTGCAGCACTTAACGATCGGCAATATACTCACTTCGTTCGTGACCTTATCTTGAACGGTAGAGAGCAACTCTTGCAAGCATTTATTGAACGCGGGCTAAAAACGTATCCAAGCCAGGGTAATTTTGTTCTCGTTTGTTTTGGTAAAAAAGCGACAGACCTTTATAAAACTCTTCTTAAAAGAGGTATCATCTGTCGTCAAATGACAAGTTATAGCGAACCAGATTTTATCCGATTTTCGGTGGGAACAAAAGAACAGAATGAAATTTTGTTGAAAAATATTGAGGAACTCATGAATGAATTTAATTGAAGATAAATATGAAATTCAGGAAACCCAAGTGGGAGACATTTTTGCGCGTTCAATTAAGGTGTCCACGGACTTGCCTTGGGTGGCGTTGCTCATGGGATATTCAGGAAGCTCCGATTCCTGGGGCCCACGATTTATTTCTGAAGTTTGTAAGCATGCGAATCTGGTTCTTATCGACAACCGAGGAACTGGCAGAAGTAAAAAAGAAAAAGAAACGGGCCATTTTACCGTTGAACTTTTTGCAAGAGATGCAATAGATGTGCTCGAGCACTTCGGAGAAAAATATCATCTTGCCGGACTTTCACTGGGTGGTTGCATTGCCCAAACTATCGCGCATATCAAACCCTCTTTGTTGACTTCTCTCAGCTTAATATCCACCACTTCAGGTGGTGATTTTTACGTTCCTCCTGTAAATGACATGCTCGAAAGACTTGCAGCCCCTGAGGGAGACACCGTGTTCGAAAAATCATTGAGCCTTTGGGGGCTTTGCATGGACGCAGAAGACATTAAGAAAAATATTCCCGAACTCGAAGCTATTCATGAGCTACAGATGTTGAATCTCACCCCAAGATCAACATTTAAAGGACAAATGATTGCGTTTCGAAAATTCCGCAATACAGATTCGAGCAATATTCCTACGCAAATCATTACTGGAGATAAAGACAGGTTGATGCCTCCGGAAAACTCCGAAAAAATGAAAAATCTCTACACAAATTGCTCACTCCGTATTCTTCCAGGAGTTGAGCACATGCCTTTTATTGAGGACTCAACTGTACTTGCTCAAATGATCACGGATTTTGCTCGAACTCATAAATGACACTATGAGGGCAAATTTTACCTTGCATTTGCCTGACTGCCGTTCGATTGAGGTCACTCTGTTCGTGTCGATAAGTGAGTCGAACGGAGGCGAAATGGCAATTAAAGTCTTAAGAAAAAAAAGAAGAAACACGCTCTTAGAAAGCACAGCCGCCGAGTTCTTTGTGCTGGGGAATCTTTTACTGAGAAAAATCCCTTCCTACCTCGCCTATCGAAATTTCGAAGGCTTTGACATTGTCGCAACCAATCCTGCAAACAGATCAAGCTGTACAATTCAAGTGAAAGCAAGATTCGCTTCTACCGCAAAAGGGTTCCCGATAAAAAATTTTGATTGCGACTTTGTGGTTTTCGTAAAACTCAATCGCGGAAAGTTAAAGTCGGGAAAAATACTGAAAGACACACAAGCTGAGCCCCAGTTTTTTGTATTTCCGGTTGAAATAGTCAAGTCGGTTCACGATACGGCTTCTGCTTGGCAAAAAGTGAGCTTGCGAAAAATTGAAAACTGCGGCCAATACGAAAATGCGTGGCACCTCATCTCAGAAAAAATGGATGCGAATCTTTGGATTGTACCAGAAAAAAGATCTGCGTAGTATTTCAAATTATTTTTACTCAAATTGAGCTTTAATATTTTCAGTCAAGATACCAAAGGATATAATAGAAATTGCGCCATGTGTAAGTAACAACAACAGCAACAATACTCAGCATGAAATAAATGGCCACGCTGCGGCGCACTCTTCCCCACTCTAAGAAAAGGTAAACAATACCCATAAGCGAAAGTGCAGAGAAAAGTCCAAAAGAATAATAAATTGCAGCATGGTGCGCATCACAAGGAACGACTGATTGCAGCATTCCGCTTGCACTATTACACATGTAGCTTGGGTCGGAGACACGTGTTTTCGGCCATACGCCAAACTGAAGGCGAAATCGAACGAGGAAAGCAATAAACAGGAATGCAGAAACGAACCCTAAAGACCCGACCCCAGTGAGTGCTGCTCCCGATGTAAAGAACTTACGCCGCAGATAGAAGTGCATAAAAACTCCGATTGAGCCGTGTATTCGGTGAGCGAGGCGGCATGGATATGATGAACATGAGTGAAATCTGAAATAAAAAAACCCCGCTTTACAGCGAGGCTTCTTAAAAAATTGGCGGAGAGACAGGGATTCGAACCCTGGGTACGGGATAAGCGCACACACGATTTCCAATCGTGCTCCTTAAGCCACTCGGACATCTCTCCTGAGAACATCACATGCATTCTTGTTGTGTAACAAGAAGAATGGAATTCAATGAGCTTCACTATACGAGTCTATTCGAAATATCAAGTTTTCTTGCCCGAGTTTGTGAGAGGGCTTGAAGCGGGGGAAGTGCAGTGCCCGTATCCTTGTTCTAGATCAAGCCTGCGCTTACGGGTAAGATTTATTTCCCTGTAGGAGATTCAAACGGGCTATGTTAAGGCCCAACAGTCAGTTCCGACTCGTTTCACCGCACACAAAACCGTAGGGCCTTGAGGTTACCAAGTGAGCCAATCCCATTATTGGAAGATTGTTGTAGGCTCAGCAGGAGTGCTTGTCATTGCTGCGGGCGCAATTGTGGTACAAAACTATTTGAATTCACAAAAGCACATCCATCACATGCTGAATGACATCAGTGTGCAGGGAAAAAATTTGAACTCAGAACAATGTGTCGATGCCGTCATGCACTTGATCTCTCGGTGTGAGGCCATGAAAAGTTTATGCGACATGACAACGCCCCGTTTGATGGAAACCTGCCTCAGTGCGCAAACGCGAAATGAAGAGTGTCGTGTGTATGAGCCTTCTTTTGGCGACACCGGTTTTGGATTCAAACCCTGCGTAGCAAGAGGCGTAACGCGCAAGAACAAGAAGACCTGTGGGACGAGCTATCGCGTTATCGAATCTTATTGCAAACAAACCCTGGGCAAATCAGAACAGAAAGGAGGATGAACTGGGCGGGCCAATAAATAGGCCAGGGCTTCTCGTGTAAACGAGGCGAAACCAGTTCAAAAATTCAATGGCACGAGAGAATTTATCTTCAGAGATTGGCCTTTATTCCCGAGCGCTTTTACTGTGCAAACCCTATTGGGAGCTTACAAAACCGCGTATTACCTTACTCTGTATCATTATGGCATTAGGGGGAGTGGGGCTTGCACCAGGGCGTGCAAACTTTTTTACCCTCGTGTGTTCACTTTTGGGAACAGCGCTTTCTGTAGGATCTGCCAATGCCCTTAATATGTACTGGGAGCGAGAAGGCGATAAGCTCATGAAGCGTACGCGCGGAAGGCCTTTGCCCTCGGGGCGTATTTCTGCAAACAGCGCCTTGGTGTTTGGCGTTCTTATTGGCATTCTTTCCATCGTTATTTTAGCACTCTTTGTGAACATCACAACGGCACTTCTCGGGGTTTTTGCCCTAGTAAGTTACGTTGGAATTTACACTCCCATGAAAAGACGCTCGCCTCTGGCGCTGCTCATTGGTGCAGTTCCGGGCGCTATTCCTCCGCTCATGGGCTGGACAACGGTGACGAACTCCATCGATTCGCCCGGATTGGTGTTGTTTTTGATCTTACTTGTGTGGCAAATTCCTCACTTTTTGGCGATTGCCCTTTATCACAAAGCAGATTACGCAGCCGCTGGAATCAAAACAGTGCCCGTGGTGCGCGGCGATTATAATGCCAAGGTGCAAGCTTTTGTTTACTCGCTTTCGCTTATTCCAATCAGTCTTTTGCTTGTTCCCCTTGGAGTTGCCAGTTGGATTTATTTTTCGGTGGCCCTGGTTTTGGGCGTTTGGTTTACGCTGTTGAGTTTAAAAGGGTTTAAGAGCGAGCAGAATTCTAAGTGGGCTCGGAGCTTTTTTCTTGCCTCGCTTGTTTACTTACCTGTGCTGACATTAGGGCTGATGATTGATATGGTTTTAAAATGATGCAGACAATACAAGAAGTAAAAAGCGCACGCGTTTCTTTTGTTGGCCAAGCTTTACTCACACTCGAAAATGTAAGTCTCGCAATTGGCGAAAAGAAGATCCTCGACGGCGTTTCCCTTACCGTTGAACAAGGGCAGCTCATTGGACTCTTGGGCCGCAACGGGAGTGGGAAGTCGACACTCCTTTCAATTCTCACAGGACTGTGTTCCGACTACAGCGGCTCCATGCGCTTTGCAGGGAACATTCTTAAAGCAACAGATAAGGCATGGCGCTCGCAAGTGGGAGTTGTTTTTCAAACTCCGAGTTGCGATATCAAGCTCACTTCCAGGGAAAATCTATTTTTGGCGGGCATGCTTTATGGCATGAATCGAAAGCCCATTGCCGCGCGGGTCGTAGAACTCCTCGAGCTGATGCAATTGACGGACCGCGCCGATGAACCCGTTGGGAATCTATCGGGAGGCATGCGCCGGAAACTCGATATTGCGCGGGCACTCATTCCCTCGCCTTCTATTCTGATCCTTGATGAACCCAGCTCGGGGCTAGACGAAGCCAGTTTTCGAAGCCTTTGGGCGACACTCCTTGCCTTAAAGCAAAAAAATGGCCTGACTATTTTGTCGGCAACTCACCGTCCCGAAGAAGCAGATTTGTGTGACAAACTGGCTATTTTAAGCGATGGGAAAATCCTCGCCTTTGAAACTCCAGCCGTGTTGCGTTCGACTTTGAATCCAGACGTTTTGCTGTTGGAAGGTCCAAATCGCCAAGAGATTGCGGATATTGTGAGCACGGAAATGGGATTAAAATGCCTTTTTGATGGCGAACAAGTTCTTGTGGAGTGCAAAGAAGGGCATCTTTGGATTCCAAAAATAGTTGAAAGACTGCAAGGAAAATTGGCCTCCGTAGGTTTGCGCAAGGCGAGCATGTCGGATGCCTTTCTTAAAATCACCGGAACTTCTCTCGACTTTCAAGCTTTCAAGGATGGTGGCAAATGAACCCTCAAGTTGAAGCGATTTCTCTCCCGGTGACCCCGCACGCTCAGATCGAAGAAAATATGCAGCGCAAGGTGGAATGGGGCCTGTTGTCGGCTCTGTGGCGCAGGGATTTAATGCGTTTTCGGAAAGAGAAATCAAGATGGATTGGCGTTGTTGCGCAGCCCTTGCTTTTTTGGGTGTTCATCGGTTTGGGTATGACTGAGAGTTTTCAGTTAAATCAAACATCAGAAGTCACCTATCTCGAGTTTTTCTTTCCCGGTACGCTTGTCATGTGCATTCTGTTTACAAGCATTTTTGCGAGCATGTCATTGATTGAAGATAAACAGACCGGCTTTGTGCGGCTTGCACTGGCGGCTCCGGGATCTTATTTGTCGCTGGTGGCAGGCAAGGTTTTGGGTGTTACGACAATTGCCCTGATTCAGGCTTCCCTCTACTTGGCCTTTGCTCCCCTTGCTGGATTTTCGCTTTTGAGTATTGCATGGCATCAGCTTGTGCCCACACTGATTTTGGGTTGCATCGGGCTTTCTGCTATCAATATCACGATGGCGTGGGTCTTAAATTCAACCCATGCCTATCATGGCATCATGAGTGTCTTGCTGATTCCGCTGTGGATCCTTTCGGGTTCCATGTTCCCTATTAAAGCAGAGAAGTTTCAAGTCCTGTTTTTTCTCAATCCCATGGCTTCGCTCACTGAAAATGTTCGTATGTCGCTGGGTGGCAAAACCACCCAGCTTGCAGCGCATTCGTTTTCTCAGAATATTGTATTTCTCACAGCTTTTGCTTTGGTGGGTCTGGCGACGGCAACTTATGTGATCCGGAGAACAAAGAATAAGGGGGCCGCGTGATGAACACGCCCGCGCAAGCAGATTCAGAATTGAGCCCCAAAAAGGTTCCCATTTATAAGAATATTTATGTCTTGGTTTTTTTAGTGTCGGCAGTGGTTTTAACGCTTATTAGGCCGTTTTTAAGAAGGGTTCCTGAAGCTCCTCCGAGCCTGGGGGCGTTGCCCGAATTTCAGCTTCAAAATCAAGAAGGCGTTTCGTTCGGAAAAAAAGAACTGTTAGGCCACGTCCACGTGGTGAGTTTTATTTTTACTCAATGCGAAACAGCTTGCCCACTTATTTCGGCGCGCATGGCAGAACTCCAGAAGAAATTCCAAGATGGAAATCTCCCCATTCGACTGTTAAGCCTCAGCGTGGATCCCGAAGCTGACACTCCCGAAAAATTGAAAAGCTACGGTGAGAAGTTTAATGCCGATTTTAATCGGTGGAGTTTTGTTACGGGAGAGCGCGGAAAAATCGTTGCCCTCCTTGAAGAAGGCTTTCGACTGCCTGTGGGAGATAAAGTACCAAAGGGTCCACTTTATGATATCGCCCACTCGGCCAAATTCACTCTTATTGATGCAAAAGGTGAACTCCGGGGCTACTATGACGCCACCGAAGTTGGAGTCGATGAAATTTTTCATCGTTCTCAACATGTTCTTTCATTAAAAGATTGATTAAAATTATTGAAGTAGTTTAGTGTAACCTTTTTGATGTCAAATTTCGCGGACGCAGCGCAGAGTTTTTTTTGATTTCGATCATGCATGAATACAATACTGATCGTGACAAGAAATTTATACTCTCCTCTTGCCTCGCGGTTTCGGATTGGCTAAACACCATCCTGGATTGACTGGTATGTTTTGTGGGATCGGGTGTCCGGCTGGTGGGAATCTCCAGGCTGCCGGACCCATAACTCTTTTGTGGGTATCAACGTGGCAAACATATTTCCCAAATGGACGAATAAAATCCCAACTGCTGTCGCCGTCGGCCTCCCTGTAGTGCTGATTGCCGTATGCGCCTTCATTTGGTATTTCTTTTCTCCCAAGTTTCTTGAAGTCGGCTATTCGCCAAAACAACCTGTGCCGTTCAGTCACAAGGTCCATGCCGGAGATTTAGGCATGGACTGTCGTTATTGCCACAATACGATTGAACGCTCGAGCTTTGCAGCTGTTCCACCCACTCAGGCGTGTATCGGCTGTCATCAGGATCTCGTGCTTCCTCAGAGCCCCAAACTCGCGCCTGTGCGCGAAAGTTGGGCAACCGATAAGCCCATTCCCTGGGTGAATGTTCACATGCTTCCTGATTATGTGAAATTCGACCACAGCGCGCATTTGGCTTCTGGGGTTGGTTGCACATCATGCCATGGTCGTGTCGATCAGATGAAAGTGGTCATGCAAGCCAAGCCGATGAGTATGGGCTGGTGTCTTGAGTGCCACCGAAATCCCACGCCCAGTTTGAGGCCCCTCGATCAGATTACCAATATGTCTTACGTGCTCGATCCTTCTAAGTACGACCCCAAGAACGACCCTCACCGTGCGAGAAAAGAAGTAAATCCTCCTCTGCACTGTTCCGGTTGTCACATGTAAATCTTTTGAGAACCCTCAGTCAGGACCGCACTCATGACGAATCTTGATCAAAGCAACGAACAATCTGGAAAGAAGTACTGGCGAAGCCTCGAAGAACTTGCAAATTCGCCAGAGCTTGAAAAAACGCTAAAGGCTGAGTTTCCACGTGGCGCAGCTGAGCTTGAAATCACCCCAGGAGTCGGGCGTCGAAAATTCTTGGGCGTTGTTGGTGCCTCCATGGCGCTGGCCGGTGTAAATCTTACGGGATGTATCCGCAAGCCACGCGAAAGTATTCTTCCCTACACACGCAGGCCCGAAGATCTTGTTCCGGGTCGTCCGATGTATTTTGCAACATCTGCATACATTGGTTCGAGCGTAATGGGTTTACTTGCAACAAGTACCGAAGGCCGGCCCACAAAGCTTGATGGAAACCCATCGCATCCGCAAAGCCTTGGCTCGTCAAACGCATGGGCACAAGCAAGTCTTCTCGAACTCTATAATCCAGATCGTAGCCGCATTCCTGCAAAAGCGGGCGGTGAAAATTCCAACTGGGAAGAGTTTCGCTCTTTTTTTGAGCCTCTCTCAGCAAGCTTAAAATCCGCAGGCGGCAAGGGCCTCGCCCTGATTGTCGACTCCACCCCTTCTCCCACGCTAAGCTTTCTTCTCAAAGAAATTCGCGCAGCATATCCGCAAGCAAAGCTTTATTTAGACGATCCTTTGTTTGCGCAAAATGCCGCCGATGGCTTGAAGATGTTGGGTCTGGGCGCTGCGAATCTTTATTATTCACTCGACAAAGCAGATGTTATCGCCAGTTTTGATGCCGATTTCTTAGGCACAGGCGAAAACTCTGTTGTTTACTCGCGCATGTTTGCCGACAGACGCCGCATTCTCACTGAAAATTCGACGATGAATAGGCTTTATGCCCTCGAGCCTGCCTACACCATTACTGGTATGGCTGCCGATCATCATCTGCGTTTACAAGGTTCACAAATCGGAGAAGCGCTTCTCGCCCTTGCGGGTGAGCTTGCAAAACAAGGGCTCGCAATTGCGCCCGAAATTTCTGCAAAAGTTGGAAATGCAAGCGCCGCGCTTTCGCCTGCTGGGCAAAAGTTGGTTGTTACTTTGGCGCAAGATTTGTTGCGCAGCAAAGGGAAGTCAGCCATTTTTGTGGGTCCACGCCAACCTGCTTGGGTCCATGCCGTGGCCTATGCCATGAACTCTGCACTTGGGAATGTCGGTGCGGTCGTCCGCGCGCACACCAGTGAAGATTATTTAGAATCAGGCGATTTGGTTGCTCTGGCTGCTGCCTTGAAGTCGGGTGAAGTGCAAACTCTTGTAAGTGTAGGCACCAATCCAGTTTACAATGCGCCCGCAGATTTGGGGATGGCAGAGCTTATTAAGGGCGTTGCAACAAGCGTCCAGCTTTCCTACTACAAAGATGAAACCGCCAAGGTTGCAAAGTGGCACGTGCCCATGAGCCACTTCCTCGAAGCGTGGGGCGACCTGCGCAGTACCGACGGAACGGTGAGCATTCAGCAGCCACTTATCGCTCCTTTGTTCGACACCATTTCTCCGCTCGAATTTCTGGCAACACTGCTCACCGGAAAAAGCTCCCAAAAGGGCGCTTACGAAGTTGTCAAAGGCTACTGGGCCAAGAAGTCTGCGGGCTCTTCCTTCGAAAAGGATTGGAACCGTTGGCTGCATGATGGTGTGATTTCAAATACAACAAGTTCAGGTGTGGGCAGCACTGCGCCTACATTGGCAGGCCTTGCTGCAGCACTCAATACCTTGAAGCCGGCCCTTCCCGCTTCGAAAGATGCTCTGGAAATTTCTTTTTCCATCGACAATTCCGTGGCAGACGGTCGCTATGCAAACAATGGCTGGCTCCAAGAAGTTCCCGATACCCTCTCAAAATTGACGTGGGACAATGCTGCGATCATGAGCCAAAAAACGGCGAATGATTTAGGAATTGGAATGGGAGATCTGATTGAGCTGTCTCATGAAGACAGAAAATTAGTGATCGCTGCCTTTGTTTCTCCTGGTATTGCAGACTATACCATCACCATTCCCCTCGGATATGGACGCACTTTCGGTGGTCTGGTTGCAACGGATGCAGGCTTTAATGCCAATTTGTTGCGCGGATCTGCCGAGCCTCATTTTGCAACGGGCGCAAAGTTCAGCGGGAAAAAAGGCACATATGCTTTAGCTTCCTCGCAAACTCACAGCCTCATCGATCTCGAAGCCCGTCCCATTGTGCGTGAAGCGACCCTTGAAGAATTCCGCAAAAATCCAAAATTTGTGGAGCTCAAAGAACTCATGCCCCGTCCTAAACAGAAAACTCTGTTGTGGGACGAGCCCAATCCAACGGGTGGCTACCAGTGGGGAATGAGCATCGACCTCAACTCTTGTACGGGTTGCAATGCCTGTACAGTGGCTTGCCAAGCAGAAAATAATATTCCAATTGTAGGAAAAGAACGCGTATTGAATGGCCGTGAAATGGCCTGGATCCGTCTCGACCGTTACTTTACGGGAACCACCGACGATCCTCAAACCGTGCTTCAGCCGATGATGTGCGTTCATTGCGAAAATGCGCCTTGTGAGTCTGTGTGCCCTGTTGCGGCCACGGTTCATAGCCCTGAAGGCCTCAATGACATGGTTTACAACAGGTGTATCGGAACGCGTTACTGCGCAAATAACTGTCCTTATAAGGTTCGTCGTTTCAACTTCTTTGCGTTTGGCAAAGAAAATGCGGAAGCAAATCCTCTGCTCTCGATGCAGCAAAACCCTAACGTCACTGTGCGATTCCGTGGTGTGATGGAAAAATGCACCTACTGTGTTCAGCGCATTAACCGGGGCAAGATCGACGCAAAGGTGGCAGGCAAAGACAAGGTGGTCGACGGTGCTATCGTAACGGCTTGTGAACAAGTTTGTCCTACGAAAGCCATCGTTTTCGGAGATCTCAACGATCCTGAAAGCGCGGTCTCCAAACTCAAGAGTCTGAGCCGCGATTTCACGGTTCTGGGTGAGTTAAATACACAACCGAGAACAACTTATCTTGCGAAGCTGCGGAACCCGAACCCTGACTTAGCTTAATTCATTAGATTGGTGGGACTATGGAAACTAGCGCAGAACTCATGGAACCTGTTGACCGAAGGGCGCCCCTTGTCCTTGGAAAGCAAACATTTAATTCCGTTACCGAGATTGTCGCGGCTCCAACCGAAATGACCCGCATTCCCACAGGTTGGTATATTGCGTTGGCATTCTCGCTGTCGTTGCTCGCGGTATTGGGCATCTCGATTGGATACCTTTTTTGGCAAGGGATCGGGATCTGGGGTCTCAACAACCCCGTTGGCTGGGCGTGGGATATTACAAACTTTGTATTTTGGGTTGGGATTGGCCACGCCGGTACGCTTATTTCGGCCATTCTTTTCCTGTTTCGTCAAAAATGGCGCACATCCATTAACCGCTTTGCGGAAGCCATGACGATTTTTGCCGTCATGTGTGCGCTCATCTTTCCCGGAATTCACGTGGGTCGTGTTTGGGCTGCCTATTGGCTCCTTCCATTACCCAATCAGATGTCGATGTGGCCGAATTTTAAGAGCCCTTTGCTTTGGGACGTCTTCGCCGTTTCAACTTATTTTACTGTTTCGCTGTTGTTTTGGTACGTGGGACTCGTACCCGACCTCGCGACCTTGCGCGATCGTTCCAAAACGAAGCTGCGCCGCATGATTTATGGTGCTTTTTCCCTTGGCTGGCGCGGTTCAAACCGTCACTGGGTGAACTACGAAAAAGCTTACATGATCCTTGCCGGGCTCTCGACTCCGCTCGTTCTTTCGGTGCACACCATCGTTTCGTTCGACTTTGCAACGTCGCAGCTTCCGGGCTGGCACACCACGATCTTTCCTCCGTACTTTGTAGCCGGAGCGATTTTTTCGGGATTTGCCATGGTGATCAACTTGATGATCGTTGCGCGCAAGATCTTTAAGCTTGAACAAATTGTAACCATTCGCCACTTCGAAAATATGGCAAAGATTATTCTGTTAACCGGAACAATCGTTGGATACGCCTATGCCATGGAATTCTTTATTGCTTGGTATAGCGGTAACCCCTATGAGCAATTTGCATTCATTAACCGTATGACCGGACCTTATTGGTGGGCGTACTGGACAATGGTTTCGTGCAATGTGCTTTCGCCGCAGATTTTCTGGTTCAGAAAGCTTCGCACGAATTTAACCGTCCTTTTTATTGTTTCGGTTTTCGTCAACATCGGGATGTGGTTTGAGCGCTTTGTGATCATCGTGACCTCGCTCCACCGCGACTTTCTTCCTTCAAGTTGGTTTTATTTCAAACCTACTTTTTGGGACATTGCGACTTTCGTCGGCTCTTGGGGATTGTTTTTCACGATGTTCTGCCTCTTTGTTCGCTTCCTTCCGATGGTCGCAATTGCGGAAGTGAAAACTGTAATGCCAGAGGCCGATCCGCATTTTCATGGGCATGATGCTGACGATAAGCATGGAGGAGCTCACTGATGGCTGCAAACAACAGCGAAGGCCGTATTTACGGTGTACTTGCTCAGTTCGAGACGACCGCGGCTGTTTACCACGCATGCGAGAAAGTCAGAGACAAGGGCTTTATGTTTTGGGATGCACACACTCCCTTTCCCGTTCATGGCCTCGATAAAGCCATGGGACTCAAGCCCTCGAAGCTTCCTTGGATCGTGCTTGTCATGGCCCTCACGGGAGGCACGGGCGCATTTGCCATGCAATGGTGGATGCAAGCTGTCGATTATCCGCTCGTCATTAGCGGAAAACCATTCGGGAGTTGGCCTGCATTTGTGCCGGTAACTTTTGAATTAACGGTTCTCTTAGGAGCCTTTGGAGCGGTGTTTGGAATGTTTTTTCTGAATAGACTTCCTCAGCTCTATCATTCGTTGTTTGCATCCGAGCGTTTTGCGCGGGTCACCGACGACAAGTTTTTTATTTCCATTGAATCCAGTGACCCCAAGTTTGACCCTGTGGCAACTCCAAAGTTTCTCCAGGAACTGGGCGCCAGCCATGTTGAAATCGTGGAGCGTTGAGATGTTGTTTAAATTAAAGCAGAACATGGTCCTTAAAGTGAAAATTGCAAGCAGCCTTTGTGCAGCAGCCCTCGTGGTTGCCTGCCAAGAACAGCCCTTTGAAGATCCCCCTATTCATCCAAACCTGAATATGGACTTTCAAGAGGCCTATAAGCCCCAAGAAGGATCCAACTTTTTTGCAGACGGACGCGCCATGCGTCCGCTTGTTCCCGGAACTGTCGCACGCGGATTTTTGAAAGAAGATGATCACTTCTACAAAGGTCTTGTGAACGGACAACCCGCTCAAGCATTGCCTCCTCAGGTTAAACTGACTAAGGAACTTTTGAAGCGCGGCCAACAACGTTACAACATCGTTTGCGCCCCCTGCCACGATTCCGCTGGAACGGGCAAAGGCACTGTGGCACTGAGAGCACCCATCTCAAATATGCCAAACTTCCATTCCGACCAAACGGTGAAGAAGAATGTTGGGGAAGTGTATGGCATCATTTCCAATGGGTTTGGCCGTATGCCTGCGTACAGTTGGTCTGTTCCCTATGAAGATCGCTGGGCCATCGCATCGTACATGAAAGCATTGCAACTCAGCCGTCGTGCAACTCTTGACCAGGTTCCACAAGATATTGCCAAAGAAAAAGGATGGGCGAAATGAGCATGCATTCTGGCAAAAAATCACTCACAAATGCTGATGTGACTTTGAATTCAGGAACCTTGCTCGCCAAGCTTCCTCTGATTGGTCTGGTTTTAGGCGTACTCGGACTTGGACTTTCTGCGATGCTTGCAGCCGGAAATAAAGAGCAATTCTTTTTTTCGTATCATGTTTCGTTCATGTTTTTCTTAAGTATCTCACTTGGGGCATTTGCCTTCGTCTTGTTTCAGTTTGCCTCACGTGCCGGCTGGAGTGTGGTCGTGAGACGTTTAGCCGAAAATTTAATGGGCGTTCTCCCTTTATTTGCACTGCTTTTTATTCCCATTATCTTCGGCGCGCACACCATGTTTCACTGGACACACCAGGAAGCTGTTGAAGCCGACGCCATTTTGGCTGGAAAAAGTCCCTTTTTAAATGAAGCCGCGTTTTACCTCAGAGCCGCCCTTTATTTTATTTTGTGGGCCTTCTTTGCATACTTCTTTCGCACGAATTCCGTAAAACAGGATTCCGTTGGCGGTGAAGCCATTACGCGCAAACTGCAAAAAATGAGTTATCCTGGAATTGCTGTGATGGGCCTCAGCGTATCGCTGGCGGCTATCGACTGGATTATGTCCTTGGATCCTCACTGGTACTCGACGATCTTTGGAGTCTATTTTTTCGCGGGGAGCATTGTCGCTATCTATGCGGCGCTCATCCTGTATGCAAACTTGGCGCGTAGTTCAGGAAAAATGTCTTCCCTGATTGGTGTTGAGCAATATCATGACCTCGGAAAAATGCTCTTTGGCTTTACCGTGTTTTGGACCTACATTGCGTTTTCGCAGTTTTTTCTCATCTGGTATGCAAACATTCCCGAAGAAACCATCTGGTTTGCAAATCGTTTTGAAGGTTCTTGGAAAGGGGTCAGCCTCTTTTTAGCATTCGGACATTTTGTCGGCCCATTCTTCTTCATGCTTTCTCGCCATATCAAGCGAAATAGAGCGTTGATTTCTTTTGCGGCAGCCTGGATGTTATTCGCGCATTTCATGGATATTTACTGGCTGATTATGCCCACGTTTCACAAAGCAGGAGCGCAATTTGCTCTGCTTGATGTCACGTGTTTTGTGGGAATCGGGGGAATGTTCTTGGCGGTCATCGGGATGCTTTCAAAGAAAGCTCTCCTTGTCCCCGTTAAAGATCCACGCCTTGCCGAATCCATGGCATTTGAAAATTTATGAGGGCAGCAAACGTGTTGATTAAAAACATGCAGATTCCTCTTTCGCAAGAGCCGTACCAAGGACACCAAGGAGAAGGATTCGAAGCCGATAGGCCTCCAGTCAAACTCCTTTGGGCTCTCCTTATCGTACTTACGATTGTGCTCGCTGTTGTAGGAATCGCAGGAAAACAAATCCTTTGGGTGACGTCGACTCAAGAGCTTTACAAGAAAGATCTTTCGCAAATCGACCCAAGGCTTGCTGAGATCCGCCTGAAGAATGATGTTTCGTTATTGAATTACGACGTCGTGGATACGGCTGCACAAAAGTTTCAGATTCCAGTCGAAAAAGCGATGGAACTGCTGGAGCAAAAAGGCAGTTTCGATGTTCCCGCGCTTGGTGTGAAGTAAGCTGAGAGCGAGGATACAAAGCGATGGTGTTGTGGGTGTATTTCCAAAGTCTTGTGGCTGTTGTGCTTCTCTTGACGCTGACACAGACTGGATTTTCGAAGGAGAACACTCCCAAGGCATTGGAAGGCGTTGCCATTTCCGAAAACCTTGGCAAACACATCGACCTCAATCTGACTTTTCAGTCGAAAGAGGGGCAGGAAGTTCCGCTCGGTAATTACTTCAAATCGGGTAAGCCCGTCTTGCTCACTTTGAATTATTTTCAATGCGAAATGCTTTGCAATATGCAACTCATGAAGCTCATTGAAGGCATGAAAAATCTGGATTTTGTTCCCGGCGTCGATTTTCAACTTCTGACGGTGAGTATCGATCCTCGTAACACTCCCCAGATGGCAGGTGAAAAAGCGAGCGTCTACTTGAAGGAACTTGCGAAACCTGCGGCCCAGTGGGATATGCTGGTGGGCAAAGAAGAAAACATCCGCGCATTAGCGGAAAGGGTGGGTTTCTCGTACAAGTACGATAAAGAGTCCGACCAGTATGCACACGGCGCAGCGATCTATTTCCTTTCTCCGGAAGGAAAGTTGACCCGATATCTGTACGGACTTGAGTATCCCTCTCAGCAGTTGAAATTTGCTCTCATGGATGCTTCAGAAGGGAAAGTGGGTTCGACCTTAGATAAGTTCGTTCTGTCTTGCTTTCAGTATGTCAATCATGATGGCAAATATACGCTCTTTGCTTTCAGCATGATGAGAGGGGGAGCGGTTCTGACAGTATCTTTTTTAGGAATTTGGATCGGCGCATTTTGGCGTCGTGAACAGTCTCGTAGGCGCAAGGAGTTGAGGTCGTGATTTCTAACTTTCTTAGATTAAGTTCTGAGGCATCCCTAGGCGGCTCATTCTGGATGCCTCCTCAAGCGACGGCATTGGCTGCAAACACGGATGCGCTCTTTTATTTTATTTTGGTGCTGTGCGTCATTTTCTTCATTATTGTTGTTGGCGCAATGTTCTATTTTGCGATCAAATACAGGCGACGATCGCCCAATCAACGCACCAGTGACATCAAAGGCAGCCATACGGTTGAACTTGTGTGGAGCGTCATTCCTGCCATTTTGCTGATTATCATATTTGCCTGGGGTTTTAAAGATTGGCTTGCGCTCAGTATTCCTCCTGCAAACGCTCTTGATGTGCGCGTTACTGGGCGAAAATGGTCGTGGGCATTTAACTACCCAAAAGACAACATTACTGCAAATGAATTGATTGTGCCCGTTGATCAGCCCGTGCGATTAACCATGTCGTCTACCGACGTATTGCATAGCTTTTTTGTACCGGCCTTCCGCATCAAGCGGGATGTATTGCCAAACCGTTATACCGTTGTTTGGTTTGAAGCGAATACGACCGGAGATTTTGAGATCTATTGCACAGAATATTGTGGTACAGATCATTCGCGCATGCTTTCTAAGGTGAAAGTTCTTTCTCAAACTGATTACGACAAATGGATTCAAACCGGCGGTGGACTCGATAAAGCAAACATGAGCAGTGTCGATCTTGGGAAGTTATATTTCACTCAGTTCGGCTGTAATTCATGCCATTCTGTGGATGGCACCGCAAAAATTGGCCCCACCTTGGCAAAGAAATATGGAACCGAACATGAGCTTGAAGGCGGCGCAAAGGTGCTTGTGGATGACAACTATCTCCGCGAATCCATTGTGAACCCAACGGCAAAGATAGCGAAGGGATTTGCACCTGTCATGCCTTCGTTCCAAGGACAAATAAACGACGAGCAAATGAATGCCTTGATCGACTATATCAAAGAAATTGGCAAGTAAATTCGAGGGGAGTTTTGGTTCATGTTTAGGGAAAAAAAGACATCCTCTGCAGGAGCAGTCGCCGCGTCTCCGGGCGAAAACCTGCTAGGTAAGGAAAATTATCTAAACGCAAAACGGGGCATTGGTTCTTGGCTTTTTACGGTAGACCACAAACGTATTGGCCTCATGTACCTTGCCGCCGTACTGACGTTCTTTTTTGTGGGTGGCGTGCTTGCGCTGCTTGTGCGTTATGAACTTTTAACCCCGGGCCCCACCCTGACAGGAGATGCCTATAATAAGGCATTTACTCTGCACGGCGCTATTATGGTCTTTTTGGTTATCATTCCTTCGATTCCTGCGGCTCTAGGAAACTTTGTAGTTCCTTTAATGCTGGGTGCTAAGGATGTTGCCTTTCCAAAAATGAATTTGGCCAGCCTTCACATTTATGTGCTTGGAGCTGCCTTTTTCCTTTATACAATATTTACGGGTTCCATCGACACCGGTTGGACTTTTTACACTCCTTACAGCACCTCAACGCAGTCTTCCGTGATTTCTGCAGTGATGGGCGCATTTATTCTGGGATTTTCGTCCATCTTTACGGGTGTGAACTTCATCGTCACCATTCATAAAATGCGTGCACCTGGAATGACGTGGGGAAAAATGCCGCTCTTTCTGTGGGCAACCTACGCAACGGCCGTCATTCAAGTGCTCGCAACGCCTGTGCTCGCAATTACTTTGGTGTTGCTGGCTCTCGAACGCTCACTTGGAATTGGAATTTTCGATCCCGCCAAGGGTGGCGACCCCGTTCTTTTTCAGCACTTCTTTTGGTTTTATTCTCACCCCGCTGTTTACATCATGATCCTTCCGGGTTTTGGAGTCATTAGCGAAATCATTACGATCAACTCCCGCAAGCATATCTTTGGTTACAGGGCTGTTGCGCTTTCCAGTGTGGCCATTGCAGTCATCGGGTTTTTGGTGTGGGGACACCACATGTTTGTGAGCGGACAATCTGAGTTCGCCTCAGCAATCTTTTCGTTCCTAACGTTTGCGGTTGCCGTACCTACTGCCATCAAGGTTTTTAGTTGGGTAACGACCCTTTATAAGGGCTCCATTCAATACAACACGCCCATGATTTATGCGCTGTCGTTTTTGTTTTTATTCACCATTGGTGGATTGACCGGATTGTTTTTGGGCGCGCTTTCGGTTGATGTGCATTTGCACGACACCTATTTTGTTGTGGCGCACTTCCATTACGTAATGATGGGCGGAACCATTGTTGCATTTATCGGTGGAATTTTTCACTGGTGGCCGAAAATGACCGGAAGAATGTACAGCGAGCCCCTTGGAATTATCAGTGCTATCATGGTTTTTATGGGCTTTAACATGACATTTCTTCCCCAGTTTGTATTGGGTTCACGTGGGATGCCAAGGCGGTATCATGAATATCTGCCACACTTTGCTCCCCTTCATCAGATGTCAACCTATGGCTCTTGGGTTCTTGCATTGGGGCTGGTTATTGCTGCTTACGCCTTAATTAAGTCATTGTATAATGGTCCATTGGCGACTAAAAACCCCTGGAATGGAAAATCCTTGGAGTGGGAAACAGACACCCCCCCCATCGAACACAACTTTCATCATCAACCCGTGTGCACTGCGGGCCCTTATGATTTTGAAGAAATTGAGCACAAACCCAGCACTGCGAGAGGACACTAAATAGCCATGTCAACTGCAGCACACGATCCCAGTCATCCAAAGTACCTCGCACACCATTTCTACAATATGGAACAGCAGACCTCTGCTGGAAAATTGGGAATGTGGGTGTTTTTGGGTCAGGAAGTTCTGTTCTTTAGCGGACTTTTTCTTGCCTATGCCATTGGACGCTTCTGGTACCCCGATACCTATCTTGCGGCACATGAACACCTCAGTGTCAGTATGGGCTCCTTCAATACCGTGGTGCTTTTAACGAGTAGTTTAACCATGGCATTGGCAGTACGCGCTGCTCAAACCAACAATAAAAAAGCGCTTGATCTTAATATTTTTGCAACACTTATTCTTGCAGGCGTGTTTCTTGTTGTAAAATATTTTGAGTACTCGCATAAAATCCACCTGGGAATGTTGCCGGGCGATTTTTATACCGGTCCTGCAATGCCTGGTAAACCGGGAGTCTTTTTCGGACTGTATTTTGTTCTCACCGGAACACATGGCGTTCACGTGATTGCAGGGATGATCGCAATGGCTTGGCTCCTCTATCGTTCGAAACGAGGGGACTTCAATTCCGAGAATTACGTGGCAGTCGAGAACGTCGGTCTTTACTGGCACCTTGTGGATCTCATCTGGATTTTCTTGTTTCCACTTCTTTATCTTGTACGTTAAGCACAGAAGAGCCCAGAGGAGCCAAAGATGTTTTTGCAGAATATTCTTAAAACAAAGAGCGCTGCGGACGCCGGATCCCACGGTCCGGCCCATCACATCATGCCTCTTAAAATGTATTTTTCCGTTTTCGGTGCATTGCTAGTTCTTACCGTTGCCACCATTGGTGTTTCGCACCTCGCCTTACCTGAGCCTTGGGCGATTATCGTGGCCATGATCGTGGCTTTGATGAAGGCAACACTTGTGGCTGCATTTTTTATGCACCTCAAGTACGAAGAACAGTTTTTCACCTTTATTTTGGTTGGATCTCTGCTTTTTATGGGACTCTTTTTCTTCTTTACCTTTTCCGACTTTATGACGGTCGGACAATTGGTTGATGACCAAGGTCAGTTTGTAAAGCAAGAAAACGAAAAGGCCGCACAGCCTGCAAGTCCCGCAACTCCAGCGGCACCAAAGAACTAATCTTCAGGGGTGCGGTAAGATTTTGATTCGTTACCATCGAAACAGATTGCCGCCCCATGTAAATCCTGCCCCAAAAGCCACTGTCATCACCAAATCTCCGCGCTTTATTCTCCCTTCTTGTTCGGCTTCTGCCAAACAAATGGGGATGGTTGCGGCCGTGGTGTTTCCATATTTATGGATATTATTAAACACGCGTTCTTTAGGCAGACCCAGACGTTCTCGCACCGATTCACTGATGCGCATATTTGCTTGATGCGGAATCATGAGGTGAATGTCGCTTGCGGTTAGTTTGTTACGTTTGAGCAAGTTTTCTGCACATTCAAGCATATGGGTAACAGCTTGTTTAAAGACAGCACGGCCATCCATATGTGGATACTGGCTTCCCGCTTCGAGATCGCTTGGCTTAATAAATCCCGGAGTTGCAGTGCCCGGAGATTTGAGGCACAGCATTTCGGCCCCCGAACCGTCGCCTCCCATCACGGAATCAATCAGGCCACTGACCTGGTTTGATGCCGAAGGCAACTCTGCTTCAGACGCACATTCAACGGATTCAACCACCAAAGCGCCCGCGCCATCACCAAACAGCACGGCCATTTCGCGGCCCCGCGTGGTGAGATCGAGCAGCTGAGACTGCACTTCTGCACACACAATCAAAATGCGTTTTGCCAATCCAGACTTTAAATAGGCATGGGCCGTGTTGAGGCTAAAAACAAAGCCACTGCACTGAGCCCTGATGTCGAGAGCTGGAGTTTGATGCATCCCCAGCTTGTGTTGAAGGATGGTTCCCATGCCTGGAAAGTACATATCCGGGGACAACGTTGCCGCAATGATGAGATCCATGTCCTGAGGCGTGTATCCCGACTTCTCAAGTGCGATTTTTGCAGCTGCAAGCCCGAGTTCCGATGCGGGAACTCCCTTTTCCACAAACCGGCGTTCACGGATTCCGGTGCGTTCGAAAATCCAAGTGTCATTGGTGTCCATCACCTTGCTCAGGTCATCGTTTGCGACGACTTGCGGTGGTAAAAAGTGTCCCACACCCCGAATGACGGATCTCAGAAATTGAGCCATAAGTTTCTTTCCTCCAAATGTTATGGCTAGAACAAAAGAGCCAGATCCTGCAAATAAAAAGGAATGGAAGCCGTTAAGGCTCGCTCTGAAAGACCTGTTCTGTCGCCCGCGCAACGTTAATCTTCCCACAAACGGAACGATTCTCGACGCCCGCTTTGAGGGCTGACTGGCACAGAATATTTTTTGACATTTCTCGAAGTTTACCAGGGTCCTCTTGAGGAAAGCGAGCCTTTAACAAACCCAAAATCCATGCTGCACTGCTCGCTGCCATGGGGGCTGCCATGCTGGTTCCTGATTTTTCTAACATTTGGCTTTGCAGGATGGGCCCCATAATTTTTTCTCCTGGGAGCATCCAGTGAACGGACGTTTTTCCAAAATTACTAAACGAAGCCAGACCTCCGTTGGGATTTAAGGCCCCTACCGAGATCACTCCGGGAAAGAACTTTGGAACTTCAGGATAGAGATCCGTGTTTATGGAGCTGTTTCCTGCAGAGGAAAAGACAAGGACTTTGTGAACCCTTGCATATTCAAAAGCATCACGCAGGCTTTGGGTTTCGGGCCCGCCTCCCCAGGAGCAATTTAAGATTTCAGCGCCTTCATCGGTGGCATAGCGAATGGCTCTCGAAAGGTCGATGCTGTTACTTTTACCTTGCCTGTTTAATGCCCTCGCAATTTTAAGCTTTGCGTTGGTAGCGACGGTGTAGTTTTGAAAGGAAGTTCCTTCTTTGATGTGAGAAGAAATGAGGCCCGCCACGTGTGTTCCGTGCCAAAATTCATCCTGGGGATGGGCATCTTCGTCGACAAAGTCATATCCATAGGTGTCGTCAACATACCCGTTGTCGTCATCGTCGAGTCCGTTGTTTGCTATTTCTGCGGACTTTAAAGCAAAGCTTTGTGCAAGCACGGGGTGGTCTGCTTGCGCACCGCTATCGATAATTCCGACTGTGACTTCTAGGGGGACAAGTCCTTTGCTGTTCGCAAGAGCCCATGCCTTGTCTCGTTCGAGCGCCTTTATCCACCAAGGAACAGAAGCCGCAAAGGGAGCAGTTGCACTCAGAAAAGGAGACGTGGGAGCTTCAAAAAAGACTTCCTTCTCCCAGGCAATCCAGTGCGAGGGAATAACATCAGGAAGTTGACCTTTGAAGACAAAGGTATCTCCCGCCCGAATATATTGACCATTTTTCGAGCGATCATAATAAGGAAACAGGGCCTGAGTTTTGGGTGCATTCAGGGCTGCGTCGGAAGTCTTTTTGCTCCAAACAATCCAACGTGTTTCTTTATTTGAAGATTCTATTTGTAACGAAAACTGTTTATTAAATTCTGAGTTCTCTGTTACTTTTATTTCTGGAAGAGTTCCTCGGTCGCCGTCATCGTTTCCAAGGTATAAAAAAGCTTGCCCGTTTCCTTGGTGCGCAAAAGCAACTCCCCCTGATTCTCTCGAAAGATTGGCAAGCGTTAAACGTCTAAATTGTGATCCCACACCGAGATAGGTTCCCCAGGCGCCACTCACCACCCAAGATCCATCCCGTGCTAAGGAAACTCCACAGGCCTGCTGTTCGTCGCAGGGCGCTACGGTGAGTTTGACGGCAGCACCAACGCGGGGAGGCTCTTGTGACATCTGTGGGAGTGTCACGGAATACTGAGCGACGCCCGAATCATCTGCCTGCACAATGAGGTTTGATTGGGCGCTGAAACGCGTGAGTTCAGTGTGTGACCGAAAGGGGCTCTGAAGGGTTAAGGAAACACCTTCGGGAGTGATCCAATGAATTTGACCTGCACTTCCAATCACCAAAAAGAAGTTTCCCACAGAGAGGAGCTCTGGAGTTTCCCCAAGACTATTGATTTCTACTTCTCTGTTTCCAGAGAGCAAAAGTTTTTTATCTTGCGCAAGTAAAATCGCATATTCGCCTCCTTCCTTAAGGGAACAGAGGATCTCTTTACTTTTAAAAGTTCTTCCTTTGAGCTCTGGAATCTCTTTCCACATTCCGCCTGGATGTGCACGGGATGTTTGAGCAAAATAAAGTGCACCGTTTTTGGACGCACACGCAATGGCAGAAGGACTCTCCGCATGAGAAGTACGCTCCAGAATTGCGGTGGTGAAACGAGCCTGCGCGTTGTCGCTGAGTGCCCAAGGAAGAGCACTTGACCGACCTTGCCATTCCACGATGGCTTTTAGATCCCCGGCACGGATGTGGTCTCCTTGGGAATTCATGTGCACACTCGGATACCCTTCTGGGCTATTGACAGGACCTGCAAATACGGTGAGCGGAAGTAAACAGAAACTAACCATCGCAAGCCAGAGTTGTGTTGGCATTTTGCACCCCTAAAGTGTTTCTTTAATTTCAATCTTCTTCGTGCGCTCTGAGTTTTTCTATCACTGAAAAATCTTCAAGGGTTGAGGTGTCGCCTTTAATGTCTCCAGATGTTGCGAGTTCTCGCAAGAGGCGGCGCATAATTTTTCCACTGCGCGTTTTCGGAAGACTTTCGGTAAAGCGAATATCATCGGGGCGTGCAATGCTGCCAATTTCTTTGGTCACATGGGATTTGAGTTCATCGCGCAGTTCTGCGGTCGGAGCGATGTTCCCTTTGAGGGTTACAAAAGCAACCACAGCCTGACCTTTAATTTCGTCGGGTCTGCCCACCACAGCGGCTTCGGCAACAGAGAGGTGATTTACAAGTGCGCTTTCGACTTCCATGGTGCCCAAGCGATGTCCGCTCACGTTTAAGACATCGTCGACGCGGCCCATGATCCAAAAGTATCCATCTTTGTCGCGCCGGGCACCGTCTCCGGTAAAGTAAACACCCGGAATTTCATTCCAGTATGTTTTGGCGTAGCGCTCGGGATCGCCGTAAATAGAGCGAGCCATGGCAGGCCAGGGCCGTTGAATAACCAACAAACCGCCTTCATCGGGTGCCGCTTCTTTTCCATCGCGGCGCACAATTTTTGCATCAATTCCTGGAAAGGGAAGCGTTGCGCTGCCTGGCTTTGTAGGAGTGGCTCCAGGTAATGGGGTAATCATAATCATACCGGTTTCAGTTTGCCACCAGGTGTCGACAATAGGGCAGCGTTCTTTTCCAATAACCTTGTAGTACCACATCCAGGCTTCGGGATTAATAGGTTCTCCAACGGAGCCAAGCAGACGTAGGCTTGAAAGATCGTGTTTTTGAGGCCACTCGTCGCCCCAGCGCATAAAGGAACGAATGGCTGTGGGAGCTGTATAGAGGATGCTAATTTTATACTTTGAAATGAGCTTCCAGAAACGATCCGGCTCGGGATAATTGGGCGCACCCTCGTACATAAAGACTGAGGCACCATTCGAAAGGGGGCCGTAAACAACGTAACTGTGGCCCGTAACCCATCCACAATCTGCCGTACACCAATAGGTGTCTTCTTCTTTTAAATCGAAGACAAGTTTGGTGGTGAGTGTGGTTCCAAGTAAATATCCACCCGTTGTGTGCAGCAGTCCCTTGGGTTTTCCCGTTGTACCGCTTGTGTAAAGAATAAACAGCGGGTGTTCCGAGTCGAGCGATTCGGGTTCGTTGATGGCAGATTCCATTTCGACGGCTTCGTGCCACCAGACGTCTCGACCTTTTTGAAATGAGACATCGTGGCCTGTGCGCCGCAGAACCACAACATTTTTGACATCGGGAGTTTCTTTTAAGGCCTCGTCGACATTCTTTTTTAACGGAACAACTTGTCCGCGCCGGTAACTGCCGTCTGCGGTGATGACAACGCGAGCGTCGCAGTCGAGGATGCGATCGCGCAAAGCATGGCTTGCAAAGCCGCCAAACACAACGGTGTGTACAGCTCCGATGCGTGCACAGGCCAGCATGGCGATAGGAAGTTCGGGTACCATGGGCAAGTAAATAGCCACTCTGTCGCCACGCCGAACTCCAAGTGCCAAGAGGACGTTTGCGAATCGGCACACCTCACGAAGTAACTCTAGATAAGTTAACGTGCGGTGATCTCCGGGTTCACCTTCCCAAATCAAAGCCGCCTTGTTTCGCCTCCACGTCTGCACGTGGCGGTCGAGGCAATTAAAAGAGGCATTGAGCTGTCCTCCCACAAACCAGCGTGCGCTGGGTGGCTTCCAATCGATGGCTTTCTTCCAGCCCTTCTCCCAATCCAGATGTTTCTCTGCCATGTCCGACCAAAAGCCTTCGGGGTCGCGTTTCGCCTTATTGCAAAGCTTTGTATAGGCATCGAGGGACTGAATGTGTGCCTCTTCCGAGAATTGCTTCTTGGGCTTAAAAATCCTCTTTTCTTTCAAAAGGGAGTTTAACTCGTGCTTGTTGGCAGCAGGTTTTGCAGTTGTTAACTTTCGTTTGGGAGAAGCCGGCTTTGAAACGGGTTTACGTGTTCCCTTATCCATCTAAAAATCTCCTGTAAGTATTCTTTGTAGGAGACGATAGGCCAAGGTTTCACATTTGGCAATTTGCAGGAAACTTCTCGATTTTACAGAAACTTGATGCGGCTGTACATGGGATTCTGCGAGTTTTCGCCGAATGCTGTTACCTTCGAAATCAGCTCAGGGACGCTCTTTGCTTTGGTCGCCATTTTCCAAAAAGCATGTCCGAAAGGAAACCAACGCGCGCCCGTGGCTGCAAAAAAGGCGAATTTTTCGAGGATATAAAGTTCGTCGGGGAAATGCTGTTGCATGCCCTCAAGTAAAATCAGGCACGCACGAATGTATTCTTGACCTTCCTCTTCGGGTGTTGCGGGCGCTTTGCTGTTGGGAAACCTTGATGGTGGCAAATCGTAGCCTCGTTTTTCGGCGATTTGCCAAAAAATCCAGGGCCGGGCGGTTGCTGCTCTGGCCACCATGGCACCATCGGCACCATAGTTTTCGAGGAGTGAAAGAGCATCATCGCAGGTTTGAATATCGCCATTGGCAACCACGGGAATGCTGCGCACCTTGCGGATCTGTGAAACCAAATCCCAGTTGGCAAGGCCTTTGTGCCCCTGTGAGCGTGGACGCGGGTGGATGGTGAGCCAATCGGCCCCTGCTTGCTCCAAGGCATCTGTAAAGGCTTTAAGCTCATCGACATCCAAGACATCTCCGCCTCCACCGCGCAGCTTGACGCTCACCGGGAGAGTAGAATGGGCTTTGGTCATGCGCACCACTTCTGCCGCATAGGTTTTGTCGCCCATAAGTCGAACTCCCCAGTTGTGACGCAGGGTGTGAGTGACGGGGCAGCCCATGTTGATGTCAAAGCCCCAGGGATTTTGTGTCAGGAGTTTGCGCAAGCTGGGCGCAATAAACTTTTCTTCGTTTCCCAAGATCTGCGGAATAAAGAATTCCTCGCCTGGTGCGCATTTGGCTTCGTTGGTGGTTTCGAGTTTTTCGTTGGGAAGCCTGCGGGTTGAAAGCATTTCGGTAAAGGTCAGAACCTTTAGACCCTGTGGAACGTAGGCTCTGATCATTTCTCGAAATGCCACATTGGTAAGGCCCACCATGGGAGCAACCATAAAGGGAAATTCAATGCCTAATGTTTTGAGGCGACTGTGCTGAGTGAGTGCAGAAAAGGGAGAATGCATAAACTTTACTCGTGTCAAAAACGGGGGGCATTAAAGGGATGCCCCGATGCTAAAATGAATGGCTCCTGGAAAGCGCATTCCCACATATTCGCTGTAACCTTTTCGTTGAACGCATTGGGGTGCATTGACATTGGCCCGTTCGCGTCCCTGATTCTTTTTGGCTTCTTCGGGAGTTGCGCAATGAGTCTGCACAGCTTCCGAAGGATCGTAAACCGGAAAGCCCCAATCAAGGTTCAAAGAAGCAAAGTTTGGAACGATATAACGCACGCCAAATCCCGAAGAAACGTAACTTGACTTAAAATAATCGCTAAGTCCAGTGCCTTTTTTGAGATCAACGGCATCGTTTCCAACGAGAGCCACCTTGAGAGTGCGGCAATCGGTGCCATCGCCATCACTTGAAATATTTGCAAGCTTCTCGGAGATTTTTTGCTCTTCTCCCTTCGTAAAATAAGCGGATCCTGTGTCGACAAAGGTTGCAAATCCAAGATTTTCAGTGAACCATTTTGAGCGGTAGCGCAGCTCGCCTTTTAAGTAGAGCACGTTGGTTGCTCCCAAGGATTGCAAGACGATAGGGCATGCTTTTTCGGGATCATTATCGGGAGACACCACGTACCGCCACAAGAGTGGACCAAGCGCCACGTTTGGTTCCCAAAACCCACGGATTTGGGCTTTTTGGCTGCTTAATGAGGCGCGCCTGGAATCGGGAACGGTCACCATTTCGCTGTCTTTGTCGGCGCGGGAGCGATTGACAACATCGGAAACCCTAACTCCGCCAAGTAAAATAGCCCCGCTTAACCTTTTGTAGAGCGGGAAAAAGTACCCGGTATCGAGAATGTAGCGGTTGAATTGAACATCGGAAAGAAATCCAAAACGCGCTCCTCCCATAGAGAAGTCACCAAGAAAACCAGACGTCGGCCAGTCGCGGTTATTGCGATTATCAAAGCCAGTGCCCACGAGCACTTCGTGAATGCGGATGCGTTTGGGATCGAGGGCCTCAAGGGGGGTAAGGCCGGAGTCGAGCATTTCAGACACTTCTTGAAGAAACTTCAAATTAAAGCGCCAGGAATAACCTAAAAGAAGGGGACGCCATGACAAATCGAAAGAACTCGACTGATAATTGCGGTTATTGAGACGCTCTGCGCGTGCCCCAAAACCCACCGAAGCCGTGGCGTCAAAAGGTGAGGTCCAATTTCCAAACTTTATGAGGGGCTCGATCACTCCAAGGCTGATGTGTCGTTCGAGCAGCTGGTGTTTTCCCGGAGCCGTGGACTGATCTTTTGCTTGCGAGATGCGTGCCTCGGAAAAGAAACGGAGGCCATCGGCTGTTAAGTTATTGAGGGTAAAATTGACGTCGAAAACATAGCCCCGTTTATTTCCCCAGCCGGGGCCAAGACCAAGGCTATAGCCACCTCGTTTGCGAGTTCTAATGACAACATCGATCTCTTTTTCTCCTGCAGCAATGGATTGTGCTGCGGGCTCTACTTCGACGGAACTGAAAAGTCCATGAATAAGTAAACGTTGTCGCGCTTTTTCAAGGGTTTCTCGATTAAAAATATCTCCCGTTGTGAGGCCTGCTTCAGAAAGAATTCTTTCTTCCTTTCCAAAGGTATCTCCTTCAATAGTGATACGTCGAATGCGAATCAGGGGGCCTGGATTGACTTCAAGAAAGATTCGGACACTTTTTTTCTCTTTTTGAGAATCGTGAGTTTCGAGCCGGGGGGCAAGTATATCAGAATAGGCATATCCTGCGCGGAAAAGTTGAACGTGCATTTCTTTTACATAGAGTTCAAGACGTGCGTCGGTAAAGGGAGAGCCAGGCTCCAAATTTTGAAAAAGAGCTTCGTCATCAAACGAAAATCCACTTGGTTTTCCCGTTGTCGAAATGTCTTTGACGATGTAAAGAGGGCCCGATTCAGCTCTAAAAACGATGTCGACTGAACGTGCGGTGTCGGAGTACGTTGCAACGGGGGGTTCAACTGTGGCATCCCTGTAGCCTGCTTCTTGCAAAATGGACTTTAGTCCCTCTTGATATTTTTGAAGATCGGCTTCAATAAAGGGAATTCCTTTTTGAAAAAGACCAGGCACAAGTTCGAGTTTGTCGAGGAGTTCTTCCCGAGTGAAGGGCAGCTTGCCTCTAAATTCAATGTTTCGCACAGAGTATTGCGCACCCGTTTGAACGAAAAATCGCAAGACTTCTTCTTCGCCGCGCATTTGTCGCAAAGGTGTTTTGACAGAGGCGCGCGCAAAACCTTTTTTAAGAAAATCGCCTTGCACTGCGGTACGTAATTCTTCGTCGGCAAGAAATTCAACATCAAGTAAGGAAACGGATTCGGGTGATGGAAAATCGTCGAGAACCGCACCTGTGGATTCATTCACAACTTCAATGCGCGTGCGCAAACCGCGTAGAACTTTTAACTTCACAATGGCGCGCTCTTTATCCGCTGTGGGTTCCAATGAAATCAAAGAGATTTCATTCTTTAAAAATCCTTCGTTGCGCAGTCGATTGCGATCTTTTTCCAGAGCTTCACGAATCGACTGGAGGTCGCACAGCGCACCCGCTTCGAGTGGAGAGGACAAAAAATTAAGTGCAGGTCGTTCGGGCACATAGATCACTTCTGCGATGCGACAGGGCCTGCCGCGATCGAACGTAAAAACCACATCCACAATGCCAGGGTCGCTGGCGGTTTTATTTACAGAGGTCAATTTTGCATTCAAATAGCCACGTTCAATCAGGCGCTCCTTCACTTTGATGGCATCTAATGAAAGCGACATCTCGTTGATGGGTGAGCCAAGCTTCGTTTCAAGCAGGCGGCGGTACTCGTTTTCTTCGAGAAATGGGATGCCTTCAAGGCTTACTTTTCCAATTTTTTGAAGCTTTTCCGCAAAAAGGAGGTACTTGATATTCCCGCTGGAAGTTTGCAGCTTTTGTAGTGAAATATTGCGAAATTGCTGTGTGCCCGCAACCTCTTTGAGAACTTCGTTTTCGAGCTGCTTGGCTGGAATTTTTTTGAGGATATTTCCTAGATCGGCTGAAATATCTGTCTTTTGTCCCTCGACAATCAACTCAATTTCAATGTGCTCAGAATATTTAAATTGTGCCTCTGCATGACTCGAAAGGAGTGTCGCAATGAGCGCATAAAGTAACAAAATGCCTTTAGAAATCCGTTCCTTTGCCCGCAATCCCAAACCTCACAAGAGCATGGGCCATCACAAGATGGCTCTTGGCCTGGAGAGAGCATGGCGATGTTGTCGATCTTCGTCAACAAGAGGGGGAATGAAAGGTGATTGAAGCGCTCTTTGCTAGCGGTGGCAGCTAAAATCCGTTTGCGAGGAGCTACAGCCCCAGCGGACATGCAGTGGAGAAACCGGAGAAGAAGACTCCCAGGCCATGCCAATCCGTACCAGCCAAGGAGATCTTGTTTCTCCTGAAAAAGGTTTGAGGACGATGGATCGCGCTCTTTCGCTGCCCGGTGGGACAGGACTGGCTTGAGCAGTGAGAGGAAAGGGGCCGCACGAAAATGAGCTGAGGTCTTTCACTGCGAGCAGCTGTTGCGCGAAGCTCTGGAAGGACGTTGATTTATCATACAAGGCTTTGTCGCGGTTGGGTGTGGAATAGTCGCCTGCGGCATCGGGGGTGCATGCGCCGGTAGGTGGCTTGCCAAAGCACGCGTTGTAACCTTCAACAACCGACTTGATGCGGGTTTCGTAAGATTTGCAAAGATCGGCTTCAAAGATGCTGCGCATCGATTCATAAAATGCTCTAGAGTTGGCCATGATGCTGGTGTTATGGTAACAGTTTTCCACTATTTTTGCGCGCTTTTCAGAAGTCGCAAGTTCTGCACGATGTTCGTGAGCGTACTTGGCATAGTTGAGAAAATTGATCCACATCGGCGCAACCCCAATTCCCGGGCCGTACTGTTTCAAATTCGTACACTGTGAAGTTAATTTCATTGAGAGTTCTGACTCGGGTGGAAATTCTGCGCGTGCCACAGCCTCATCGTACTCGAGGTAACCACCGCGATTTACCACCGGCCAAAAACGCAGCATTTTGAAATAATCTTTGCTGGGTTGTTCCATCATAAAGACTGTTTCTTTAAGAGCTCTAATCTTAGCGGGTACCGTGCTTTCAATGGTTCGAAACAGAAACGTTGAATTGCCATTGCGCTTCAGGGCACCACGCAATAAAAAGGTATGATATCCCTTTGAAATAAACATGCCACCATAGTAATTATTGGGAATTGTCATATCTACGGGATATCCCAAATCAAGCAAAGAATCTGCACCGATATTGTCGTGGGCCGCCACAAGGAGTCGGATGGGATTGGAGCGGTATTCCGTGGAGTCATAGGATTCTCTGCCGATTTTAAATTTTACGGCAAGTCCATTTTGAACTGCAAAGATCCACCGCAGTGCGAGAACGGCATCAGCGCAGTCCGTTGGAATTTTCCAGTCATCTAAAATATTAAGAGGGACGTCGTCTATCCAAGCGGAAAAATTGAGTTCATCATTGCGTGTCCAACTTCGACCGCCATCGGGCCAAATGTCTCCGGGACTCTTTTTACCTGTTTTTTCAAGCATCCTTTTGGTTGCCAGGGCGATTTCTTTTTCTTTTTCATTGTAGTTTGCGCTCCAGCTGATGTCGCTCTCTGCTTCTTTATTTTCTGGTGCCTTTTTTTTAACGCAGGCAGTGAATCCTAGGGAAATTGCGAGAAGGATGCTGAGGGAGATCTGGGGGACTCTCGCATGAAAAATTTTCTCAAACATAAAACAATCCCTTCTTTAATCGGGCAGCGATGGTTTTTTCTTTTCGGATGTGAGGGGACATTCGTGAGAATATTTTTTGCCTGGGAGTCAATTGCTTCCGAACTGAAAGCGCAGCTGGCCGGAAAATTCAGGAGTAGAGTTTGTTTCTTTAGACGAGGAGTCCACAATTCCCAGCACGCTCACGCGATCGGCAAGCGACCAATTTAAACGTAACGACTGCCTGCTGTTACCTTCTGTGGTCGGGCCCGGATCGAGGTCAAGGCCCAGGTTTAGACGCTCTCCAAGGCTGCGGCCAAGACGTGCTTTGAGCCTTGGTGTGCCTTCATCAAACGTCGGTTCTAGCGAAAAGGTATCGACCACACCGCCCGTCAAACGCGTGACGGTGCTCGAAAGCGATTGTTCAAAATCAGTGACGGTCAGAAGGGTATTTGCAGTGGTATTCAAAATACCGGTTGTCAGCTGAGATGCTCCACTAGAGCCATCCCTGGCGGGTTCGACGCCTTGTAAAAGCATGGCCGTAATATCGTTTTTGGTGAGCAGAGTGCCGTCGTCAAAGGTGTCGGGGTCTGCCCAAAGGTTGACTTGATAGGCGCTTTTAAGGCCGCTCACGCCCACATAAACGCGGTACCTGCCAATGCGGGCAACGAGTTGGGTTTGAATCTTAGGGTCAATGCGAATGGCATTATCAAAGACGAGGGAAAGTTCTTCAATTTTGAGCTGAGTTTTTCGCAAGGCCACATTGCCTTCCATGGCATTGACGCGCCCTAAAACCACGGGTGTATTGCTCGTTCCCGTGATCTTTAAGTCGGCATTGACGCGGGTTCGAAGGCACGTTGTTTGCAGGAAGGCCGTGCCTTCTGCGATGGCCGTAATGTCGAGCTTTGCAAAGGGGCGACTGACGGTTTGAGTCTCATAATTTCGCTTAGAAACGATTTCGCGCAAAATATCTTCACACTTGATATCGCGGTATGCAAAAGCACGATCGACATATAATTCGCCGTTTAAGTTGTAAGGAATTCCAGTTCCTGCAAGCTCAATTTCTCCAGAAATTTCGGTGTCGATGTTGTTGACAATCTGCATCGGAAAGCGAAATTGGGCATGATCTGCAGAAAGCCTGAGTCCGAGGAGTGGATACTGAGATTTACCTGACAGAATCGAGCGCCAGTCAATGTTTCCTGTGAGTTCAAGGGATCCTTTGCCTTTTTGTGAAGAAAGATTTTGAATGCGCAGTTCTTCGCCGTCAAAAAGAAATTCACCTTTTAAATTTGTAAAGGCGGGATTGAAGTCTTTTATGGATAAATGATCCGCCTCAATTTCACCTCCCCCTTGAATAGAGGGCTTTGCAAATGTTCCTTCAAAGCGCAAATCAACATGGGCTGTTCCCTTTGCGGTTGAAACCTTGGGCATGAGCTTGGGCAGAGAATCCAAATGGGCATTGCCAACCAGCCTCAGATCATAAAGCTCTTCTGCAAAATCCACCGTTCCACCGACATTAATCGTTAAAAATCCGGAAGTGAGTTCTCCATTTTTAATGGCCACTTCGCGATCTACGTACGAAACAGAGAGAGCATCGCGAAGGCTGAAAAACTCTTGTTGCACTTGGAAATTGAGCTTCGAAAAGCGTGCATTTCCGCGCCACTGCGAATGCCATTTTTTTCCCTTTGCCATGGGTTGAAGTGGGCTTGGACCTTCGAGCGAAATTTCTGCATCCATAGAGCTAAAGAGATTATATTTTACGCGATCATCTTCAGATAAAAAGGAAAGCGGATCGAAATCCTTAATGCGGGCATAGAGAGTCGAATTTCCTTTGAAGTTTTTAGGAATTCTCAACTTTGCCATGATCTGATTGTATTGCGCATTGAGGAGGATGCTCAATTCTTTGCTTCCATTGGAAGTCGCTGTGAGGGTTATACCCCCTAATTTTTGTTTCCCGAAGCGCAATTCACTGAGGGTGGCTTCTCCGAATCCATTCCACTCAGCCCACGTGCCTTCTGTTTGTGCGCTGAGGTTAAAGTTGCCACTGAGGTCAGACGTTCCAAGCCATTCCCCGACCCGTGCAAGGGGAACATTGCGTGCAGAAAGCGATGCCTTGAGTTTTTCAAAGGAGATTTCACTCACATCGGCAAGGATGACGGACGATAAATCTCCCGAATTCTGAGTAGAATCACCAAGCGGTGAATACAGGCCCGACAGAACAGCTTTGCTGCGTTCGCAGACGGCTTTTGTGCAATGAAGCTCCAGGGAGGCCTCTTTAAAAGCGAGGGGTGCATGGCGTAAATTTTCCACTGTGCTCGAAGTGTCGATTGTCCACTTTTTCCACTCTAAAAGCGGTCCACGCAAATGGACTTTGGTGGATTTTATTTCTCCATCAAGAGCTGGAAAGTTTTTCGGCAACACAGAATCGAGTGCGGAAAAGATTCCCCCGAGGCGGCCTGAAACTTGTCCTAAAAATTCACTGTTTAAATCAGAAAAACGCAGAGTAAATTTTTCAAGTTGCGCAAATGTACCCCCATGGGGGCCCATTTTTGCAGAAAGAGACTTCCCCCAGACGCCTTCTGTGTTGAGGCCCCAGTGCCCTTCGATTTCTGTAAACTTAATTCCAAACAAAGTAACATCACGGACCGTTGATTGCGCGCTAAATTGTAAAGGTTTTTTTGTGGCACTCGACAGTTCGCCCACGATATTGGCAATGCCTTTGGTATCGGGCCCTAAGAAGTATGCTGCTGCACTTAAATCAACCTGTTTGCCCTGAATGAGAAACAGGGTTTCACCATTTGAGTATTTGACATAGCCTTTATCAAGTGAAACATGGTCGGACTGATCTTTGCTACAACTTGCAGTGCTCCCCAGAAAATCGAGCATTTGCGCATCCGAGTAAAGGTGCAAATTAACCTTGCACTGCGGAAGAGGGATGCGGTCGGATTTGTGCAGAGGAGGAACGGTCATCTCGCTCACATTCACAGGGCCTTTGACATCGATATCAAAAACTTTTGCGCCTGGAAGCATGATATTTCCGCTAAAATGAGCCTCATCGGTATCGAGCAAAAATTCAACGACGTCCGTTGTAACGGTTAAGCCTTTCATCAGCTCGGTAAAAGGAAATTTATGAATTGCAGTGGTTGCGTGGTAGCGAAAGGTTCCAAACAATTCGAATTCTGCGCTACCTGCTAAAGTTCCTCCCCGGTGGGTTTCGATGCGCAGGTCTTCTGCCGCAATTTTTTTATTTTCGAATTTAATCTGGGATTGACCTTTGTAGAGGTCATAGTTTTCGATGGTCACACCTTGCCAAGTGGCTTCGCCCTCAAAGGTTGGCAACACTTCGGAAACCTTGGGTGACGCCCATGTTCCGGTTATTTTAGCCGTTCCCGTGCAGACGAGTTCGACAAAGGGACACAAATTCTGAGCATTCGCATCGACAATGCCATCCAAAGCAATCCCAGCATTCTTCAAATTATTTTCAGGAAAAAGCAGCTTTCCTGAAGTATTAACGCTTGCAAGAGGCGACTGCAGCACGAATCGTTCGATCAAAAGTTGATGATAATCGAGTAATTTAATGTCGGCTTCAAGGGAATTCCAGTCGAAATCTTTTTTGAACTGCGGGTTTCTGACAAATCCTGCGCCCAGTTCAACCTTGAGGACCATTCCTTGGCGGCGTTGATGAAAAGGTGGGTTGTCAAATAGGACGCGCTTCAGGGCAATTCTTTCAATTCTGCTTTCGTCTTCCGATCTGAGTTCAATGTCCGAAGTCAAGATTTCAACGGACCGGGGTGCTTTGGCACGCATTAACTCAACAAGGTACTTGGTGTCGTTTGGAAAAGGCGCGGATGGACCCTCTTCAGACTTTACAAAGGGAAGCTTCAGGTTTCCGTCTTTATCGTAAAGAAGCGTCGATTTTGAACCTGTTACTTTAATGAATTTTACAGAGAGTTCTTTTTTGAGATACGAAGTTTCAAGGTTGATCCCGAGGCCTAATTTTTTAATGCTAAAATCGTAGCGAGGAGGGCCTTGTTCTCGTTTTTCAGCAAGTTTGAAATCGTGAACATCGAGCGTGAATGGAAAAAATCCAACGCCCAAGGCTCCCACTTCCAATGAGATGTTGTCGCTTTCGAGGAGTGACTTGTTCAGATAGGAAATGACCAAGCGCTGTACAGGCGGGCTATTCAGCAAAAAGTAAACACTGAGATTAAAGATTCCAAAACACGCGACGGAAACAAAAAAGAACCAGCGAAAAATCGTCCACGTTTTAGACCGCATTGTGTTTCGAACCCTTATCCAGTTGCGGTGAGTTGCGGCTCAATGATCTCAGCAAATCTCACCTGCGCCTTCACATCGTCCCCTTCGTTCACATTCCGTTCGAGGACTCCGGCTGCTCTTGCAAAAACCCCCGGATCGATCTTGCCTGTACGATGCAGATAACTCAAAAAATGAATGATTCCAAACCAAGAGTCTGCAAACTCTGAAGCATACTCTAAAAGCCGAAAATCCAGTTCCGTTTCGCGAATAAAATTTCGAATGAGTTTGTAGCTGCGCGGTTGCGAGCGTGTGTCGGTGATTCCTGTGAGTTCTGGAGGTGTCACGTGTTCCTCGTGTTGCGTTTTTTGGGGTGGTGCCGTGGGAGGAATTGCAAAGCTAACCATGGGAACAGAGGGATTTTCAAGGGGGTCTGCAAAGGAAACTTCCGCTGGAATGCTCTCAAGTGCGCGCCTCGACACCTGGGTGACCATGGCTTCGTGCTGCCGATCTGAGATGGGCGGCAAGGGAGGCATGGAAGGTAACGAAACAGGTATCTGTGGAGGGAGCAGGGGCACATCAGCCAAAGGAATGCTTTCCATTAACGGAACACTTAAAGGAACACTTTCAGGCGCAGGGTCGTGGGAAGGATCATGGGAGGGATCGATAGACTGGGCATCGACTTGGGTGTGTTCGAAATTCACTTCAACAGCAATGCTTTCTAAGGAAACTATTTCAGACGAAAAAAGGTCAGGAAGCTCTTCTTTTTCCACTTCCTGGGCGACTTCTGTAACGACAACGGAACCCTGTTCTGGTGCGGGGACGATTCCAAATGAGGGTCCATCGAAAGCCTGGAGTTCCTGAGGCTCGGGTGGTAATTCAGCAACAGGAGATGGAAGCGGTGAGGCAAACAAATCGTCAGAAGAATCTTCGTCCACTGGAGCAGAACTCTCTACTTTGAAATCTTTGTATGCAGGAGGGGCTTGCTTATACGCAGCGGTTTTGTCGTCCAAGACTTCATTCGATCTGTCAAAACTGAGGCTGCTCTGGTTGAGATCCATTTGTCCTGTGGCATCGTCGTCAAAAGGAAAATTCGAAAAGGGAATGGGTTTCTCTGCAGGAGAAGAAACTTCCAAGGCTGCTGGAATTTTGACACCTGGATCGGCGATCATTGTTTTGTGCTGAACTGTACTCTCGGATTCTAACCCTTCGGCACGCCTCGTGGACGTTTTATCCTCTACGCTTGATTCTGAATGTGGCATCACATCAAAATTCAAATTTTCGTAGCTTGACGGTTTTTTTCCAGAAAGATTTTCGATGTATTTTTGGGTGGCATTTCTCGCAACTGGGTTTCCTGTGAATTGAAATGTTTCACAGAGCACTTCGAGAACCACTTTGTTTTGAGGCGACATTCGAAATGCTGCCTGCACGATGGTAAGTGCTTTCAAAATATCGGTTGATTTTACGATTCGAGCAAGCTCCGCGAGTCCGTCCGCTTTGGCTTCTGTGTCATCTGCATCAGAAAGCAAGGAAAGAAACACGTCAATTTTTTCTAAATCGCGTGGATTTTCCTGAATGCCTTTGAGAATTCCTTCAAACATTGTTACCCTCTTGCGGCCCGTTGCCCCGATCTTAACACCCCTTGGCAACAGTGACACACACAGGTCTCGCGAAATTTTGACCTCACGTGAACACTTTGATATTCAAAAAGCATTTTTGATGGTTTCCGAATGAAAAGGGAGGGGAGATGGGTTGGCTGAACAGAGAGCCCGCGAAGCTGATGGAGTCTTCCGAGAAGAAATCCATTCCAGGCGGAGTCTGGGAGAAATGCACGGAATGTGCGGAAATCTTTCTGACTTCGGATCTTGAAGAAAACAACCGGGTTTGCCTGAGCTGTGGATTTCACTATCGACTGCCCGCTCCCGAGCGCATTGAATTGCTCATCGATCGCGAAACATTTTTTGAATGGGATCATGATCTCGCGACTCTCGATCCCTTGCAATTTGACGATGGCCGAAAATATGCGGAGCGTCTTCAAACCCTGTGGAAAAAAACGTCCCGTTACGATGCTGTTGTGACAGGTGCAGGCCTCCTCAACGGAAGACAGGTGGCTGTTGGTGTTCTCGACTTCTTCTGGATGGGGGGAAGCATGGGGACCGTCGTGGGTGAGCGCATCGCGCGGATGTTTTTCCGAGCTCGGAAATTAAATATTCCTGTCATTATGGTCAGTGGAAGTGGTGGTGCGCGTATGCACGAAGGACTTCTTTCTTTGATGCAAATGGCAAAAACCTGTACAGCCGCCGCAAGGCATCGCGACAAGGGGCTTCCCTTTATTTCTGTGCTATCCGATCCCACCACGGGCGGCGTGGCGGCAAGTTATGCGATGCTTGGAGATGTTAACTTGGCCGAACCCAAGGCGACCATCGGATTTGCAGGGCGCAGAGTGATCGAAAACACCATTCGTCAAAAACTTCCCGATGATTTTCAAACCGCTGAATTTCTGCTTGGGCACGGGATGGTCGACCGCATCGTGAAGCGCACGGATATGAAAGAAACCATTCACCGCATCCTAAATATTCTCTGTACTTAAAGTAACAAGAGCATAACCATACAGACACTCGGGAGAGATGAGAGGGGCAGAAAATACCTTGAGCTTTTCAAGCCGACAACGCTCCTCTCTGGAGCCCTATTTTGAGCGTAAACGGGGAGATATCAAGCCCGGCGCACATCGCATGCAAATACTTTTGGATGCTCTGGGGGCGACTGCCTGCCTTGATATTCCCAGTGTTCTTGTGGCAGGTACGAACGGAAAAGGCACGGTCTGTGCCTATCTTGAGTCGATGCTGCGTCACCATGCATTTAAAACGGGGCTTTACACGTCTCCGCACCTTGTCGATCCCACCGAACGCATGCGCATTGCAGGAGTTCCGGTTTCAGAAGCAGAACTCCGCGCAGCTTTAGGAGAAGTCGAAAAGATTTTTCCCCATTGTTTACCCGATGCCACTTTTTTTGAAATCACCACTGCAGCTGCATTCCTGCTTTTTCTTAAAAATGAAATTGAAGTGCTCATCTGTGAAGTGGGTTTGGGAGGTCGATATGATTCGACCAATGTGCTTTCTCCTCTCGTGAGTGTGTTAACTTCTGTGGGGCTCGATCACACCGACCTTTTGGGAAAGACCGAACAAAAAATAGCTTTTGATAAAGCGTTTGTTTCGCGGCGAAATCGACTCTTCGTGGTTGGTAAATTGTCGGCAGATGCCCATGAGGGGGTTTTATCAACGGTTCAAAGAACAGGGGCGCATCTTATCGAGGCACAAAATGAGGTGTGCAAAAATTCAAGTCCTTTTGGAAAGGAATTTTTGGAACAATTTTCTGGGCGGGTACAGTTAAACCACTTGAACCTCCAAACGGCTCTCGTTGCCTTTCAGGCCTTTTCGGAGCAAAAAAAATTCGCAATCAAAAATGATGTGCTCGTGCAAAGCATCGAAGCAATGCGCTGGCCAGGCCGATTTGATGTCAGAGTTTTTGAAGGAAGAACCGTTGTTTTTGAAGCTTCACACAACAGTGCGGGGCTCACTTATTTTTTGCAGCAGTGGCAGCAATCCGCGTTTGCAAATAAAGAATGCAATATTCTTTTTGCATCCCTTGGCGACAAGGATTGGGAAAAAATGATTCCCCTTTTGTCTGCTCTTGGAAAAAAAATGATCCTCACAACTTTTTCGTCACAACGGGCGCTTTCGGCTGCAGACCTCAATGCAGCGGCACGATTTTCTTCGAATATTCATGTGGAAGAAAACCTTGAACAGGCCCTTGCACTCGCTCTGAATTTAGATAAAGCAATGCCACTCATTATCACCGGGTCTATCGCATTTTTAGGTGAAACCATGTTGCGACTTCAAATTTGCCCTTATGCACATGTAGAAAAGAGGGTTTTGCCGTGAAAAACGATTTCACTCGCAGGCTTGTCTTGTGGGGATTCCATTTTCTATTTGCTCTTTTTTTAACGGTTTCTCCCGGTGAAGCGCAACAGCGAGAGGGAACGAACTCTTATATTTATTATGATGCCGATCAAACTCAGGTAGACGCTAAAAATGGAGATTTACGGACCAAAGGCAATGTGCTTTTTCTCATTGGCGATGCATTTATTTCAGCGGATGAAATCATCTTTCTCAAAGAGAAGCAGATTGCCACTGCTGAAGGCAATGTAAAGTTAGTTCGTGGCAAGGAAATGATGCGCGCATCGCGGGTTGTTTACGATTTGCGTGCGCAAGAGGCGCGCATGGATTCCGTAGAAATCATTTCCGACCCGACCTTAAATGAACAAACGGTGAATGAAGAATTTCTTGGATTTTCGAGGGCAGAAGTCGCTTTTGAAAAGTCTCGCGAAGAACGTGAAAAAGAAATTATTGTTCAATTGCGTTCTTTACGAGAAGAATATCTTGCGGCACAGAATTTGAAGAAACTGCGCCGAGGTGTGTTACCTTCCGCTGATGAGGGAAAGTCTGATCAACTGCGCAGGCGGTATGCACAGCTCTTAGAAAGGCTTTCTCGCACGCGGTATCAGCCCAACATTGCGCTCTCGACGGTGCCCGAAGAAACAAAGAGAAAACTTGAAGATCGCAGAAAAGCGGCAAAGGAATTCTCGAAAAAGAATCCAGATGTGGCAAGAAAACTTGCCGGGCTCGATAAATTTCCAAGTTATGTGAATCTGCGCGCCAGTTCGGTGTATCAAAAGCCCGATGGCACCTATGAAATCGAAAATGCCACCATCACGCCGTGTAAATGTTACGGTGACGAGCCTCCCATTTGGAGCTTCAGTGCCCGCAGCGCAAACATCGAAGTCCAAGAGTATGTCACGCTTTATGGAACAACTTTTGATCTGGGGGCAGTGCCCATTGCCTACTCGCCTTGGATTAAATTCCCTATCAAAACCAGAAGACAAACGGGTTTGCTCATTCCTTCTTTGTATGCAAGCCGCAGTGGCGATGCAATTTCGCAGCCCCTTTTTATTACTTTGGGCGAGCATGCCGATACAACTCTCACGTTAAATAATTTCAGCCTGCGGGGTACCCGAGTCGACCTTGAGGGCCGCGTGCAAATCAGCCCTACGAGCTACGCGCGGGTTTACGGTGAATTTTTAGAAGATCGCAAGTATTTAAAAGAGTCTCGCGATCAAAAAGCCACCGTTGAGCAATTTATTGACAGACGAAAAAGCAGCAAAGAAGACACCCTTACTGCTGAAAAAGAAGATCAACTCCGGCGACAATACAATGACCGTAAGCTCGAGCGTTGGTACAGTGAAGGTTCGGCCAATGTTCCGTTAACAGGGTGGGCAGCCGTCAAAGGCGAGGCTCAATTGGTCAGTGACAACAGATATTTGACCGATTTTGACAAGGACTCTGGCAACGATCTCAATAAGGCAGTTCCTGTCATAGCGCAGGATTCTCAAAAGACATCTTTTTTTCCCGATCTGAAATCAAAACGCTTTTTGTCGCAAGAAGTCGCCGCTGAATATTACGGAAGCGATGTCGTTTTTTCGGTCAGAGCGCAAGGAACCAAAGATCTTTTTACGCAAGATATTTCCAATACCCCCATGCGCATTCCAAGGGCCGAATTCTATCTCTTGCCGAAGCGTTACTTTGATCTGCCTGTGGCCTTTGAAGGAATGGCGGCGTGGGAACGCGTGCACCGTTTAGGTGGTTCGGGTTTTCTCGATCTCCCTGCCACTCCGACGGGAGGTGTGCCGCCTGTTTATTCCCCGACGACGGTCAATGGCCGCAAGGATCCAGGCGAACCTTATATTGAAGGCGAGCGCAGTGCTTTATCCTCTTCGGCAACCTTACCGCTTAAACGCAACAATTTTGTCAATGCCTCAGTGTCTGCAAAATCTTTTGTCACGCAGTATAATTTTCCTGAATTTACACCCATCCCTAAACTAAAACCCTATCAAACTTACAATGCCTATGTGGCCGACGCTGATATCCCGTTGTATTCCGTTTTACGCATTTCTCAGCCTAACAATGCGTTTATGGGCCAACTGCGCCAAGACCTCGTTCCAAGTGCAAGCTTTACCTACATTCCGAGTGTTCAAAAAAGTGCGCATTTTCCAAACCAAGATCAGGTTTTTTACGTGCAAGATGCTGTCACCATCACACAAAAGCTGGAAGTGTCTTTAGATTCAAACTGGCGCCTGATTCGCGAAGGATTTAACGAAACACCGCTCGAAATTCAGCGCATGCCTGCTGAGCAAGATCCAGGCGTCGCCAACGAAGAAATATTTCTTGCCGTGATGAAGGATCAAAGCGTCAATCCCACTTCGGTTCTTGAATTGTCGAACACCGCTATAGCTCCCCAACTCTTTTTGCAGTGGGCCGACAAAGAGCTGAGTGCCTATGAAACAAAGGTCAGTGAGGGAGAATTTGGTCAGCGTTTTGTATGGCCTGGAACAACATCTTACCGCTACGCAGAACAGTGGCAGATGAATCCCTTGCGCGTGAATATTAAATCAGGCTACAATTTTGCAGAAAAAGAGCGTGTTTCTCAGCTCAACAGCGAACTTCCTTCAACATCTATTCCGAACGAAGAAAAGCCTTGGGATGATGTGGTGGGAACGCTTTCGTGGGCTGTGTCGCCGTTTTTGCCCATTTCCGGATCATTTTCGGGTGGCTGGAATCCCAATGTGGGCCGCGTGGTGCGCGGTGGGATGTCGCTCGCAGTAAGCATCGATCGCATCGGATGGAACGTGGGTTATTCGAACAGCTATGAGCGCAAAGAGTATATTAATGCCACCACCTTTGAAAAGGTGCCCTACCAGATCCGCACCATCACTTTGGCCTCTAATTATTCGCCTCTCAAATGGCTCAATTTTCATTTCGATCGCACGCAAACCATGGGAACCGATTCTCGCAAGGCAGATGGCTCCCCAATGCCCACCATTCCTGAACTGCAGTATCAATCTACACAGTCGATTTCCTTTTTAGGAATCCAAGACTGTTTAGATATCGTATTTGGAAGAACGAAATCTAAGGAACAAAAAGAGCGCTATGCCACCTGGTCTGTGGGTTTAAATCTCGCCTTTTTTGGCAACAAGCGCACCCTCGAAGCCGGAGACAGCCTCAACCGTGCCGTTCACTCGCGCAACGAAGAATTGTCGAAAAAGGAAGAAGTTCGGTAGGGCAGTGTTGAATAAGAACATGCTTAAACGGTTTCAAAATCTCTCTTCCTTAGGTTGCAAAAAGCCTTCGCGTCATCATCTGAACTTTCTTGCAATTTATCGCACATCAAAATGTCCATGGACCTGACGTCGAAATTGAGCGAGTCAGTGAATGCTGTTGAGGAGCGGAGATCGACGCTTTTTTGAACTTAAAAATACTTTCCTCAATTTGCGCAAGAACAAGAAATTTACAAAGAGTGGCTGATGGGCACATCACACTGCTTTGCGGGCACATTTTATTAAAGGAATTTTCAATGCGGATAGCCACGAATCTCAATAAGTTGTGTGTCATCGCCTTATTTGCTTCTGTTGCCTGTGGCGGCCGTTCAAAAAAGGCGCCCATCAATCCTCCCGAGAAAGTTGAAGAAGCAAAACCTCAAGAGAATTCTCTTCCACCAGAGGAATCTCTACCCGGTAGTCAATTAACAAGTGGCGAGAAAGAGGGCATTGAAAAAGAAAAAGAAGATCAAAAAGTCACGGAAGAAACAAAAGAAAATACAGAACAAGATTCTACTCCCCTGCCCGAAGTTGACCCTTTTTTGATGGCAAAGGTTCAAGACAAAGCGTGCGCTCAAGTTCGCGAGAAAAACAAAATGGATGCCACCAAGGCGGCTACATTTACTTTGTGGCTTGCACTTTGCCAACCAGAGTTCATAAAAAAGACACGATTGGGAGATAATTTTACTTATGAAGACGGAAATTGGTACTTCATAGATGCTTCCACGGGAAAAGCGAATAAATCGGTCGTGGCGACATATAAAGATATGGAATATGATTTATACACACGATTGGGATCCTTGACATTAAATCGTGCCTTAACTGACAAAGGAGTTGTTGTTAGTATTCATAGCTTCCCGCTCATTTTGCAAAGTAACGATACTTCTGGAAAATCGTTTAATGCATGGACTGATTTTCCGACAGAGGCTCCAATTCTGGAATTGTTAAATGAACCTGGTGCAAAAAATCTCTTTTGCCAAAGCGCACAATTGCCACCAGAAGTTTTGGAGAAGCCAATATTTATTAAGGGTGAACTCCCAAGTTGTATGATAAATCAGGAGGAATGGAATGCCGAATTCCCAACGATTCCTCCTGCTCCTGCTGGAAAAACAAAAGCTGAAAGTGCGAGAAATGAAGAATGCCATCAGTTGAGAATTCAAGTTGCAAAGTCGGGACAAATTTCGAGTCAAGATTTGTTATATCACACCATTGAAAACGTTGTTCCGGTTTTTTCTAAAGATAAGAACGCCGAAGGTGTGATGATTGGCAATGAACCTTGCCTGGATTCAGTCAGTACGAACAATGTTAAGCAGGTAAGCGATGCCCATTTTGAAGATCATAAAGCTAAAACCAAGAAATCTTCTGCTTCAAGATATTTTGAAAAAGATTCTATTTTACGCTTCCTGCCAAAGTAATGCTGGAGATAAATCCAATGATAGCCAGGAAACATGGAAATGAAATTAAAATACTAAGCATTTCATGTCTTCTTGGATTGGGATTCCTGATGGGTTGTGGCTCAAGATCTACCCAAAATCATCCCAATCTCGAAACTCCCGTGAATTCCGGTGTCACGGACAAAGAAAGCAATGCAAAGGCAGATGCAAATCTACCGCCCATTTTTAGTACCTTCGTTTTTGATTTGATAGCTTACATCGTGATGCCGCAAAAGGGTTGTTTTAAGGCTGAGAGGGCCCAGAATTCTGTCTCAATCACCACAGCATCATGCACGGTTAAAGATACTCTGGTTAAAGTCCCATTGGAAAAGGACCAGAATAAAGACTCAATCGTATTCAAAAATCCCATTGAGAAGAGTGTCCCATCCGATGACAGCATCTGCACGAATGAACTTTTGATGCTGGGAGTTATTGGGAAATTCAATGAAGAAGCTTTCAACTTCTCACGTTCTCAAAATGTCGTGCCTTACTATGTGGATGAAAAAAATCGCAATGGCAATGTGCATTTCTATCCCTGCGGCGACCCTGTCGCTATGAAGCGTCTGCGTGAAAACTTCTACCGTTAAAGCAGTAATGAATTCATCTCTCGCCCATGATTTTAATTAAATTTTCAAGGCACATTTGCCCTGTTGAAGCGGAGTAGACATCAAGAAATTTTTCATTAGATTGTATTGGTTCAGCGGGAAATGGAGTCAAGGCAAGATTTGCAGCGTAGCTGAGAGCTAAATGCAAATGCAGGTCTGTTACGTTTTCTTGGCAGAGGATTTTTGACAATTCCATAATAAATCGAGGTATTCTGTAAGTGGCAGCAGAAGTGAGACGGCGTCGCCGTCTATCAGGAGTGGAGAAGATGGCTGTGCTCAAAAAACATCTCAAAGGCAAAGCATCTGTGTCTCAGGTTTGCAGCGAAAGCCACATCCAGCCTTCACAGTTTCATAAGTGGCAAGAAGAACTGTTTGAGAATGGCTCAGTTATTTTTGAACGTGGTGGCGAAGGCGCAGCAGTCAATAAGGCATTGCAAGCTGAGAATGCAGAGCTTAAGCGCCAATTAGAATACAAAACAAAAGTCCTTTTTGAACTGATGGAAGAGCATGTCAAGACGAAAAAAAAACTTGGCCTGAGCTGAAGGGGAATTGGGTTCCACCTGACACACGGGACAATGTCGTGGACTTTATTCAAAGTTGGAACAACAAAACTGAAATTCCCAAAGCAAAGTTTCTTTTATGGATTGGACTTGGGGAAAGTAAATTTTATAGCTGGACAGCACGTTACGGTAAAATAAATGAGCACAATGGAAATATTCCACGTGACTTTTGGTTAGAAAATTGGGAAAAAGAAGCGATCCTTGCATTTCACTCACAGTACCCTCTTGAAGGTTATCGAAGACTCTCATTTATGATGATTGATCGCAGTCTTGTCTGTGTCAGTCCTTCATCAGTCTACAGAGTTTTAAAAAATGCTGGACTCCTTGATAATCGAGAGCTAAAGAAATCGAAGAAGGGCACTGGTTTTGAGCAACCCTTGGGGCCAAATCAGCATTGGCATACAGATGTCTCCTACCTCAATATTTCAGGGACATTTTATTACTTAGCAAGCGTCCTTGACGGGTATTCAAGGAAGATAATAGCGTGGGAAATCCGAGAGTCTATGAAAGAGGAAGAGCTTGAGATCATCATCGAAAGGGCCAAAGAAGCCTATCCAGATGCGCGTCCAAGAGTCATATCTGACCGAGGTCCACAGTTTGTTTCTAAAGACTTCAAGGAATTTATACGGCTTTCAGGTATGACGCATGTGATGACCTCTCCTTATTATCCTCAAAGTAACGGGAAAATTGAGAGATGGCATCGAAGTATCAAGGAAAAATGCGTGCGTCCTAAATGCCCTGGAACTGTTCAAGAGGCGCGGGAAATAGTTTCTGAATGGATTGCGCATTGCAATAATGAGCGACTTCACAGCGCAATTGGATATGTGACACCCGCAGACATGATGGATGGACGTGCTGATGCAATCCAAAAACTGCGAGATAAACGCTTGGAAGAAGCACGGGAATATAGACGAAAAAGGCGTATCGAAGCAGAATCACAGAGTGACATCAGGCAGCTGCGGATGTCCTGAAACAGGGAGGGTGAAAAAAAGTACAATCCTCCATTTCCAAGAGAATCAAAACAAGATGTCAGGTAAGCGTTTCGTCGGTGAGCAATGGGAACGAAAATAAGTTCAATTGCCACGCTTGTTTCGCTCCATGATTAACAGAATTCCCTGAAAGACACCCAGAACGAATTCGTGACGACGCTGTTTCCTTTTTCGAAACAAGAGTGAACTTTGTTTTGATTGTTTTGGATAAGCAAGAGATTTAAAGAAATCTTTGTCGAAGTCTGCGCACCGCAGGTCAGACGTCACCCATTCAGTCTGGAACAAGCTATGCGTAAAATAAGGCTCGTATCTTCATTTCTCGTGTTCTCGCTTTCCGCATTTCAATCCATTGCGGCAATGGCCTCTACCACCGCGAAACAGTGTTACGACCTGCGCGGATCTTGGCAAAAATATACGGACATGCCCATAGGCCATCTTACGCAATTCCAGGATGAAGTGGGGGCATCGCGTTTTTTAACAGAGTTCCCTGGATCTTTGGCTACTGAGACGGAGTGGCTTGATGCCCAGATCTCCCATGAACCCCATTTTGATCCGAGGTGTCTACCTGGAGACACGCACCGCCGCTGTGAACATCCCGATTCAAAATTCGGAGTGACCACAACGATTCACTTTGAAACGAACGGATTTGGTTTCGATTTAGTTTCTCAAGACGAGCTGTTGAGTGATGCAAAACTTACTTTGGGTGGGCATCTTTATTGGGCAATGCCACGCCCCTGTACCCATGATTAAACCCAATCAAAGGCCAGAGGAGTCTTTGTTTGATTCAAAAGGCCCATTTCTAAAGATTTTTGAATAAGAATAAGAAATGAATTGCGGTCATTTTGAGAGATGCACTCTGTTGTTTCGTTAGCATACAGATCTAAGTAATGGGACAGATCTTGGCGCGACAGCGGAGTGTAATAAAGGCTGTCTTTTTCTTGCGACAAGGCAATAAAAGTTTCCTTATTTTTACGGGCAAAGGCACAGCTTTCTTTAAGAAGCGCGCCCAGAATTTTTCGATCTTCGCTTGAAAGACTTCGCGAGATCACATTCATTCCCAAAGGGAGGCTTGCCGAAAAAGCGTCGTGCCAGGCTTTGCCGAGATCGAGGACCAGTTCACAGCCAAAGGAATCATAAAGCAGACGTCCTTCGTGAATGACGAGTGCGTGGGTCCGGTGTTCTTCAGCTTCGAGGGCAAACATCCTTTGGAAGACGCCTTCCATGGGAGCGATGGAAACGACCTCGTACTTCTTATAGAGGTGCCCTAAGATCTGAAGTGCGGCGTGAGCGGTTGTCTTTTCACCTGGGGTGAGCAGAATGTTTTTGTTTGTGGAGCCTGCCTGTGAGCGAGCAGCCTCCCCGGTAGGAGCGACAACCACAGGACCATACCCGTCTCCGACGGAGCATCCCATTTCGAGCGGTTGGTACTTTTCAGAAACTCTGCCATAGTGAATCGCTGAAATCGCGCAGATTTCAGGCTCCTCCGTTTCGGCAAGCACGTTGAGTTTTTGGGTATCGGCCTCTTGAAACTCGAACCGAAAGGCGGGCGAGCTGAGCAGTCCAGCCCGGAGGGGCCAGAACATAAATCGGTCATCGGCATCGGGGCTATGAGCGATACGAATCAGTTTTTGCTGAGAAAGTTGAGAGAGGGACGTCGGCATGACAAACTCTTTCTTGACCAATATTCAAATTTGCAATATGTGCAAATGTCCTAACCGCATCGGGCCGAGACAGCCCTACGCCAGGTCATACAATTTTTCCAAGGATGCATAAAGGGATACCCTGTGAGCACTAAGTACGCTATCGTTAATATATTCGGGCGACAGTTTAAAGTTCGCGAAGGCGATAAAGTCTGCGCAAGCTTTATTGATACCGATGTAGGAACGACCGTTTCTCTTTCCGAAGTTTATCTGGTCAACAACGGCTCCGAAGTCAAAATCGGCGCTCCTGTTGTTGCTGGAGCCAAAGTGACAGCCGTTGTTGAAGGCTTTTCACGTGGTGACAAAGTTATCGTTTTCAAGTATTTGCGTAAGAACAAGCACAAAAAGCTTCGCGGACATCGTCAGCCTTATGCTGTGCTCAACATTACGAGCATCGAAGGCTAATTTTAGCTGCTCTCGAGTGAGCGAATCGTGTGCTTACTCGTTTAGTTAAACACTCGTGCGACGGGCTAAAAAAGCTCTTCCTCATAGAATGAGGAAACTCCCGTGCGTGCTTTGGATAAGGATTAGATGACATGGCTACCAAAAAGGCCGGCGGCTCGACAAAAAATGGTCGCGACAGCAACCCCAAGTTTCGTGGAATCAAGATCTATGGCGGCGAAGCCGTCATTGCAGGCAACATCATCGTTCGCCAAGTGGGAACAAAAATCCACCCTGGCTTGAACGTTGGAATGGGTAAAGACTTTACTCTCTTTGCAAAAACCGATGGTTTTGTGAAGTTTGAGTTCATCACGCGCACAAGACAGCGTGTGAGCGTCTATCCTGAGACTGTTATTACCGAGGCGTAACGCCGAACTCGATATTTATTTATGAGAACGAACAGGTGAAGCATTCCTTCGTTTGGAAAGGATGCTTCGCTTTTCTTTTTCTTGAATGACTGCAAGATGGAAGATGTCTTCGGTCATTTTCTCGTCGTTATTTTTAATATCTGTCGCACTCTTCTATCAGAAAGGAAGAGCAGGAAAAGGGTGCGTTGGAGCCAGTGGCGTTGTCGCTTTTGCAAGAAAAGCCCGTCCTCAGCTTGCATTTCTCTTCCAATTAAAATTGGAGGTTCCTGCTCGAAGATTCGATGAAGTTCATTGACGTCGCGGAAATCAAAGTCAGAGCCGGTGATGGTGGTCCAGGAATGTCCCACTTTCGCCGCGAAAAATACATGCCGTTCGGCGGACCCGATGGCGGGGACGGTGGTGAGGGTGGCAACGTTGTCTTTATGGGTGACGAAGGCCTCTCGACGCTGCTCGACTTTCGATACCTGCGCTTTCATGAGGCCGAAGACGGCGGTAAAGGTGGAACGAATAATCGCGTGGGCAAGCGTGGTAACGACCTCGTATTGAAAGTGCCCTGTGGCACCATCATCATGGAAGTCGACTCCAACGAAGTGTTGGGTGAAGTCCTTTACAGTGGCCATAAAGTGATTATTGCCAAAGGTGGAAAAGGTGGCGTGGGAAATGCCATCTTTGCCTCTTCGCGCAATCAAGCTCCGACAAAAACCATTCCGCCCACTGTGGGCGAGCGAAAAACGCTGCGGCTTGAACTGAAGATGATTGCGGATGTCGGTATCATTGGAACTCCCAATGCCGGTAAAAGCACGCTTATTGCTGTGATATCTGCGGCACGTCCAAAGGTTGCAGATTATCCCTTTACAACCTTGGTTCCAAACCTTGGGGTTGTGAGTCACAAGGATGCGCGACCCTTTGTGGTTGCTGATGTGCCCGGCCTTATCGCAGGTGCGAGCCAAGGCAAAGGACTCGGACACGATTTCTTGCGCCACATTGAACGCACGCGTGCGCTCATTCATCTCGTAGATGGCAGCCAAGAAACAGCCCAGGCGATGCGAAATGACTACGAAGGGATCCTTGAGGAACTTCGCCTCTACGATCCGGGCCTGCTCGAGCGTCCGCGCATCACGGTCATTTCTAAAATAGATGCAAGGTTTACCGATCCTGATATCGATGAAGACGATGAAAACAGTCTTCCCAAAGCGCAAGCTCTTGAGGAGTTTCGCGTTTATTTAAAGAGCCAAAAAATAGAATTCTTAGAAATGAGCGCTGCACACCGAACAGGCATTACAGATCTTCTTGACAAAGTCGTAGAAATTCTGTCAAGCCTGCGTAAAGAACCGGAGCCAGAGTGATGCGCAAGGTTCATGGGTTCAGACCGAGCCGACTCAATAGGAAAAGAGCTTCAAAATGATCGAATCAATGAATTCCGGAACAGATATTTCAAAATCCTTTCGACTGGGCGACCGTGAGTTTACCACCGAAGAGATGAGTATTCTTGCAGTTGCGGCAGGAATGGAGAAAAAAGCATTTCGCCCTGTGGTCATGGACCTCAGAAGCCAAGGTGCTTTTATGGAATTTTTTACGATTTTAAGTGCAACAAATGCACGTCAAGTCGGCGCCATTGCAGATGGCATTCGCATGTTTTTCAAAAACAACTTCGGGATGCATCCGCTTGCCATGGATGGAGTGGAATCTCTCACTTGGGTTTTGCTCGACTACGGATTCTTTTTTGTGCACGTCTTTCAGGAGCCCACACGGGAGCTTTACCAGCTTGAGCAACTGTGGAGTAAGGGCCGACTTTTGCCTTTGAGCGAAGACGTAGTGCAAAGTCTGTATGCAGAAACTCTCAGTCTTTGCAGCGTTCCCGCCCAAGATGAAGAAGAGTAAGAGAATCTCACCACGGCCTTTTTTGTTCGACTGTTAAGTTATGAAGTACATTTTTCTTACGCCCTGGAAAATTGCGCCAAGCTCCGAAGTTTATTCTTTCGTGCAAGACATGATGAAGAGACTTGGGCGCAGTGTGACGTGTCAGTGGGTTTTCCCGCCTTCTCCTTTGGCCTCAGACGACAAAGTTGCCAATTTTCTGGTCAAAGAATGCAAAAAATGGAAACAAGAGGGATGCTCCTTGATTTGCCTTGACGAGCGAGGCAAGCATTTAGACAGCGACGAATTTGCGCGCTCTCTGGAAAAGTGTGACATGAACTCAGTACCTGGCATCGTTTTTTGCTTTGGGGGTGCCTATGGATTACCTGCGGAGCTGCGGGAGTTTCAGCCCCTTGAACTCATCTCTTTAACTCGGTTGACCCTGCAGCATGAGCTTGCCTTTGCGGTGCTTATCGAGCAGCTCTACCGAGCGAGATGTATTCTTGCAAATCATCCATACCATCACGGGGCCAAGTCGCCGCTTATTAAAGCCATCGGTAAATGAAACATTGCCTTCTGTGCCAAGCGTGTTGTCCGCCCGGACGCTACGCTTGTTTAAATTGCTTTGTGAAGATTTTGAATCACCGCTGGCAAGGTTGTTCTCGCTGTGGTCACTCCCTCTGTGCCGGCTGCGGACGCCTCAAAGAATTTAAAACGGTTCAGTCTCTTTTTGGGTTGAACAGTATTTGGGCATCACTTCTTCTTGATGCAAAAGACAGAAATGAAATTATTTCACAAGTTCTCCTGCGAGAACTCTTTGCAGCTCCTCTCAAGCGTGAAGTTCTCAATCTTTTAAGGTCACATGCGATTCGGACCTTGGTGATATCACCATTGCGGGGAAATCGACTTCTAACCGCTCAATGGCACCCTGCATTGCTCTTTGATCATATCGCGCAACAGATTGTCAAAATGCCGGAATTTTCGCACCTTAAAATTTATTCTCCCTGGAGCCTCAACTCGACGCGGCAGGCATCCATTTCTTCGGCGCAGCGAATTCGTAATGTTGAAACCCATGAAGAAAATGAAGATCTCAGCGGAAAAGAAGATTTTGTAGAATTATATGATGAAGAATCTATGCAGAATAATGAAATCAATGAGGCATTATTTTTTGATGATGTATTGACGAGTGGGGAATCTGCTCTGCATTGTAAGAAGTCTCTTCAAAAATCATTTTTATTCACACAATGGCACATTTTAACTCTGTTTCGGACCCCCATTTCGAATAAACCCTGAAAAACATTGAACATCATGAATTCTTTATGCGAAATGCCTAGAGAAAAGGCACTTTTTCGAGCTACAGTCAAAAAATGCACTTTATTTTTGCACCGAAGTCGGTTATCCTGACAGCCAATGTGTTTTGGGTTCAGACCCTTTTTGCTTAAATTCATGACGAGAGGAATTCGACATGCGCAGTGCAGCGACTCTGTCGACAGTGATTTTTAGCATGACTCTTCTTGCAAATTGTGCCTCTACGGCACCCCATTGGGGAAGACAAAAAGAGACCCCTGTTGCTCATAATGCTGTTTTTGTTGAATCTGGTACGGCATCGTACTATTCAAAGGCTTTTGTAAATAAAAAAACGGCCAATGGTGAAAGATATAAACCCGAGATCTTTACGACGGCTCATCCCTCACTTCCCTTTGGCACACTTCTGCTCGTCAAGCGAAAAAACAATGGGAAATATGTCATTGTCCGCGTGAATGATCGGGGTCCTTTTATCAAAGGCCGCATTGTTGACTTAAGTTTAGCTGCTGCCAAAAAATTAGGCATGATTACCCAAGGTCGCTGTGATGTGGATATCTATAAAATCCCTTCAGACTCTCGTTTGGCGCAAAATTTATAGAATTAGTATTGAAGTTCTTTTGTATTTGTTTTCGAGTACTCATCGGGACGAAAGTGTGGGGTTTGCCCTAAATTTTCTGTCAGGATGGGAAGCATCACCGAAAAGACCGCCCCTTTGTCCTTGCCTTCGCTTGAGACACTAATATTTCCGCCGTGCAGTTCTACCAAATGTTTCACAATGGCTAAGCCCAGTCCAAGACCGCCAAAAGCGCGCGAATAGGTGCTGTCTTCTTGTCTGAATCTTTCGAAGACAAAAGGCAAAAATTCGGATTGAATCCCTTGGCCATTATCGGTAACGAGCAAAATAAGATGTTGAGCTTCAACGCGGAGTGAGACCGTAATGCTTCCGCCCGTAGGTGTGAATTTTAAGGCATTTGAAAGCAAGTTCCAGACGATTTGGCGGAGGCGATCGAGGTCCCCTGCCACTAAACAGATTTCGGGGCTTAAGTTCCAAAACAGCAGCACACCCTTTGCTTTCGCGGCAAATTGTATAGATTCTAAAGATTTTGTTACGATATTGCAAAAATTGATGTGCGAAATATTTAAAACCAGTTTTCCAGTAATGATTTTTGAAGCATCAAGAAGTTCCTCCACAAGCTGGCATTGGGTTTGTGCATTTCTGTCGAGATGATCAATGGCCTGAAGAGTATCATCGTGATTTAATTCACCGCTTCTAAGGAGCTGCGACCAGCCCAAAATGGCATTCAAAGGGGTGCGAAGTTCATGGGAGACCGTGGCCAAAAATTCATCTTTCGTGCGATTTAAGATCTGAGATTCTCGATAGAGCTTTGCATTTTCGATGGCTAATGCCGCACGGCGCGCGAGGTCTTCGGCATAGGTCAGAGTTGACTCATCATAAGGGGCTCTGTGTTCCGAGGAGAGAAAGGTAACACAACCCAAGCATTGCCCTCGAATCAAGAGCGGAACGGCCATGTACGACTGGAATCCAAAGGATTTTAGGGATGCGAGGTCGACGTTTTGCGTAATAAAGGAGCTCAAGAATTGGTCATCAATTTTTGAAACAAATTCTGAGGTGCAGACGGAAATTACGTGTAAAGGGCCATGGACTTGTGCAAAAATATTTTTAGTCAGTTCCTTGGAAAGGGTCCTGATTTTCTCTTCCTCATTTGCGCTGCGGCCCACCATTGCGGCAATTTGAAGGCGGCCATCTTTTTCAAGGGTATGCACCATGCAGCAGTCGGCTAAATAGGGGACTGCAAGGTCTGCTAAGGCGATGAGAGTGGCATCGAAATCAAGAGAGGCAGCTGCGAGTCGGGTATTCACGTCACTTAAAAAGCGCCTGGCTTGTTCCGACTTATTGCGCAATGAGATATCGCGCAGGATGAGAACAACTCCTAAAGTGATTCCGTGAGCATTGGTGATGACCGAGGCCGACAGTTCCACAGGAATTTCTTTTCCACTTGCGCAAACTAAATTTCTTTCGATAGAAGGATAGGCGTGGGTGCAATTGGAAAGAAGATCCTTAAGCACCGGATGGATTCCGCCTTCAAATTTTAAGACGGTGTCTATCATTTGAGGAGCATTCTGCTGGTTTTGCAGGCCTGTTAAAGACTTTGCCGCAGAATTTAAATAGCGAATGTTCCCTGTGGTGTCTGTGACCAAGACAGAATCATGAATACTTGAGAGGGTTACTTCAAGCCACTCTCGCTGTTCGCTGAGTTCCTTTTCGGCAAGCGCTCTTTTTTCCAGTTCTTCTTTTAAGTCACGGTACGACTTTTTCAAAGAAAGTCTCATTGAATTCATTGCAAATGCAACTTCTTCAAGCTCATCCCGTTCAGAGGGGCTCTTCGTCCATTTTTTGAGATTTAATTCATCGTCAAAGAAGTTTCCTTCCATGCGCTTTAAATGGCGAGCAAGAGTTGTCAAATGCCTTGTAACCAACAATTGAAATGCAAAAAAGATAAAAGAAGAAACAAGAAAGGTTTTTACCGTTTGCGTTGCAAGGATAACGAAAACGCGGCCTTTAAGTCGCTCCTTGATTTCGGAGGTGCTTAAGACGATCTTGAGTGTTCCAACATGAGTTTTTTCATTTTTTTGGTCATATGAGAGAGGTATTGATTTAATAAGTGCAGAGGTTTCTGAAGGATCTCCGATGGATTCAAGGATGAGCCCTTCTTCAGAATGTACGTCGACGTATTTAAAGTCGGGGAATCGAGAAATTCCATGTAAGAGCATGCGCAGTTGTGTACGGTCCATGACCCAAAGAGCATTAGAAAGACTTTGCAAATAACTTTTTTCGATCTGCTGAGTTCTTTCTTCCATGGCCTTGAACTCTTCTCGATAGTCGAAAAAGAGTTGAATTCCCGTACCAATTAAGCTCACAAAAGAACTAAAAAGCAAAATGAATAAGATAAGGCGATGGGCAATGCTCTTTTTTCGGCGTGCGGTAGTTCTCATCCCAAACCTGCAGTGGACTTTTGTGCCGTTAAATGAATTGCGAGGAAAACTTCAATATCCCGAGAGAACTTCCAGTCCATGCTTTTCGAGTTGAGTGGCGTCCGACGTGCCTCCTCCCGCAATGACGAGGCGAGCCATTCGAACCGCTGTATCCGAAATTGTGGTAGAAGTCATCTGTGAGTTTTGCATTTTTGCCCACAATACTTTGACAAAATGAGGCAGCACTTCTTCGTTATTTTTGGGAAGCTCTTGTCGAATAAGTTCGCAAACCCGCTCAGGTCTTAAGAAACTTCGTTCCATGACTTCAACAAGTGAAATATTTTTCGAGCGATCGTGTAAGGGATGCGCATCTTCATTCAGTGATAATGCCAAGAGCGAGGCCAATGCTTTTTCTTGCCGAATCTTTTGGAAGGTCATGGCAAAGGTTTCATTGCGTGTCACTTCTGCGCTCATGGCAACAACACGCGGAAAGAAATGGAGGGCGTCTTCAAGCTCGGTCGGCAAAAGTCCTTTTAATTCTTCGAGAGTAAAATTTGGAAAGGGTTGTCCATTGTGTTCAAAGGACAGTTCCTTGCAAATACCCAAATCATCCGCCAATGCCAGCAAGGTGGATTCTTTCAAAGCCAGCTGATTTGTCCAGGTGGGGCAAGTTCCGCGCATACTCATTTCCTTGTCCTTTGAAGCGCCTTGCCTTTTTACGGCAGAACACTTTTGGGTTCACATTGCCCATATCAGAGAATCAAGTGTTTGCTCCACAGTATTTTCAGAAAAGTGCATTTTCACTTCAACCCGCGCTCTTTTGTCCGGTGCGCAAGGTGGCATTTGCATTTGAACTTGCAGAAGAGCACGTCGGGGTGTCGAAATTGTAAAACGACCGTCCCTGCTGCTTGCCATTGTAATTGGTACAAATCTCTTCGCCTTCCAGGATCTCTTTGAGAGCCACGAAGCGAATGAGGAAGCTTTCAAACAAGCGGAAGTATTTGGCATTGGGAACTTCGGCGTGGTTGTAAATAGATCCAAGTCCCAAGCAAATGGCGCAATCGCTTCCGGGAGCGTCTCCCCACTGAAAGAAATAGTGAATAAGGACGGTTTTTTTGAGGTTTTCTCGTTCCCGAGACGGGACAATAATCACAGGACATTCTTCGATGATTTCGCCGGCAGAGATCTTGCGTGCAGCAAAGACCCCTCTCCCCTTGCCCGGTGAGAAAGCGAGTTTTAACATAGACGGTTTCCTCCGCACTTAACGTAACGGAAAAGTTGACTAAGGAAAAAGAATGTCCAAAATTTGACCCTGTCTATGAAAACTAGGGACAGGTTACAGAGTTTTTTCGATGGCAGCGGTGAGTTCGGGGCTTAGGGGCTCGACTTTAGGCTCGTAAAAGCCCACAACTTCGCCTTTGCGGTTGATCAGAAATTTTGTAAAATTCCAGCGGGGTTCTTGGCGAGTTTCTGCACTGGGCTGAGTTTCAGTTAAGTATTTGTACACGGGGTGCTTGTTTTCTCCCTTGACATCAACCTTCGAAAACATGGGGAATGTGACACCATATTTTTTCTCACAAAAGGTGTGAATTTGGGTGTCGCTGTCTGGCTCTTGTGCGCCAAAATTATTGCATGGAAATCCAAGAACTGTCAGTCCTTTTGTCTTGTATTTTTGATAAAGTACTTCAAGATCTTTGTACTGCGGTGTGTAACCGCACTCCGATGCCGTGTTCACGATGAGGACCGATTTTCCTTGCAAGGAATCGAATGAAACGAGCTTACCTGAGATGTCTTTTGCTTGAAGCGCATAAAAGTCGGACATGTAAAAACTCCGTAGTTGCATGAAGGGCAAACAAGAAATATGAGCAAACCTCATCATGTCACAAGTTCGTGTTGTGAGCGAGCCTTCTTCGGGGCAGCGCACAATTACGGGTGCAATCTCCAGAAAGTCTTTCGATGTCGATGGTCGCAAATGCTGCTGAAATAGGTCAACAATTAAAAAAAAGACTTGGGACTGAGGTGTCCTTCCTCGTTGAAGACCCCTGTGTTTACTTTGCGGGCGCAAACGATGGGATTCTACAGTGTGCAACCGTGAATCTGATTCAGGGACTCTACCAAAAAGATCCCGACAACGCCCGGCGCTTGTTACGCAAAAGAATTTATTCCACTGCATCTCCCACCGAGATGTGTCTGGGCATGGTTAAAGTGGTTGCCAAACGATTTCAAGGTCCACTGCCGCAGGGGAGCGAAGCAAATTTAGATCCTTTTGAACAACAACACATCGCTTTTTTAAATGACTTTGCCTTTGAGGCCGAAGACTCTCCTGCAAAAGCCTTGCTTCAGCAACAGTCTGGAAATGCGAATTTAGAAAGGGACTGGCTTCAGCTTGCCCTCGGCATGGCTCAGGAAACCTTCAGGCAGGGAGCGCAGCACACTCAGAATCGACCCGTGGCCTCTTTGCTCGTTTCCTCGGATAACCAGCTGCTTGCATGGGGCGTCAATACCAATTCCCGTAACAAAACCCTGCACGCCGAAGTGAATATGGTGCAATCTTATTTGATGCGCACGGGGCGCAAAATTCCAACAGGCGCACGAATTTATACCACTTTAAAACCGTGTAAAATGTGCGCAGGCATGATTTGGACCCAGGCAGAAGATGTTCAAAATTTGCGCGTGGCCTATGTTGAAGTTGATGACGGCCCTTTTGCAAAGTGCACTGTTTTGAATGCTCAAAGCTCCGAAAGAAAAAGGGTCGACCCTTTGGGAATCTTGCATGTGGGCGAAATCGAACAACAGGTGAGAGCGGAGTAAAGGGCGATTTTTGCTTTTAAGTTTCTGTGGGGCTTGGCGGAATTTTCGGTTCAGCGGGGCGCAATTTTTCGTCGCGTAGATTTTTCGTCAGGGCAGTGTCGAACGTTGCTGCGAATTTGGCTTTTGCCCGGTTGTCGAAGGGACGCGGGCCGCCCGTAATCACGCCTGAGCCCCGCAAATCTGACATAAAATCGCGAATAGAAAGGCGCTCTTGGATATTGGCATGCGTGTAAAGATCGCCGCGTGGATTGATGACTGTCACTTTATTGGGAACAAGCAGCGAAGCCAGAGGAATGTCTGCGGTGATTGCGATGTCAAACTGCACCGCTTTGCTGGCAATGAGTCCGTCGGCGACATCGTCGCCTTTTTCCACCTGAATAAACGAAATAAATGCTGAAACGGGGAGGCGCAAATACTTATTGGCAACAAAAATGGCGGGAATTTGAAGTCTTTGGGTCGCTCTAAAGATAAGATCTGCAATTTCGCCTGGGATTGCATCTGCATCGACCCAAATTTTCATGAATGTTTCCTCTAGTCCTTCAAATGGATTGCTCGAATATTGAAAACGATAAGTACAAAGAAACAAAGAGATTGACAAGTTTTTTTTGAAAACGCCCGCTTAGGAGTGAACGTTTGTTTCTTTTCTAGACATTGACTGGTTTATGGACGGTTAAGGATTTCAAGCAATCGATTTCTTAAGAATAACAATGAATCAAATCAGTGGGTCACGTGATTGCCGTACAGTTGGCGTGTTTTTTGCAAAGGAGCAAGGAATCTGTTTTGGAGGACCTTGAGAATGAAGAAATATGTTGCCCTGGTGTTTGTTTCCTTATCTGCTTTTGCTTGCCAGAAAAAAAGTGTTTCTGAGGTGAAGCGAGATTCTCTTTCAGATTTAAATATCAAGGCACCCGATATTATCCATCTCGATGGCCATTCCCAACGCGGATTTTTGGCTCTGGGAACTCGTTCCATTCAAGTCAAGCTTCAAAAGGGCGAAGGCCAGTGGCTGTTGCGCGACTTTTATATGTCGGAAAGTGATGGAATGGGTCCTGGCAGTGGACCCGATTTTGACGATGTGACCGCTGTAAAATATGATGCCGCTTCAAATACAATGTTTATTTTGGTGCAAAACAGGCGAGAAATTTCTGTTGACTTGAGTCGCAATATTATTTCGTACCGCGAGGGAAATTCAGCATTTAAGCCACTTGGAACAAGGCTTTTTACGAATACGCTTGCTGAATATTCTGCAAAAGATAATCACATCTCACATAAGAATGTAAATCTGGCTTGGGTCAGCGGTCATTCCACTCCCATTGAAGTTCTGCTTGACAAACCCTCCGTTATTGCTGCAAAAGTTCCTGAGCTTATCTCGCTGTCAAGCTTTAGCCACCGAGGATTTTTAGGGGCAGGTGGCAGAAACATCGACCTTGTTTTGCAGAAAAAATTGAATCACTGGCTGTTACGCGATTTTTACATGAGTGAAAGTGATGGCATGGTTTCTACCTATAGTGCCGAATTTGCACAAGTGACAGGTGTGAGACATGATGCAAAAGCAAATGTGTTCGCTATTTTTATTGAAAATAAGCGTGAAGTTATTATTGATTTAGGACGTAACGTCATTTCAGTTCGTTACGATCATTCGGCCCCCAAGCCCGTAGAGACACAACTTTCGACCCTCACTTTTGAGGGCTACTCTGCAATATCAAACTATAAGTCGCACGAGAATGTAAATCTTGCTTGGGTTGATGGGCATTCGACTCCGGTGGAAGTTCCTCTGCGCGATTGAGCATCGGCTTGTAATTTGAACTCTGTGGGCAAGACCCCTTGACGGCATTGTTTGCATGTCGAGTGGGGTCCGTTAAACTCAATGAGCAACGGCCACGGAGGTTCAAAAAATTGAGATGGTGTTCACTTGTCGCTTGCCTCGTGTTGGCTTGCTGCACTCTGAAAAAAAAGGGAACCCAGGGCTCCCAAGTGAAGCATGATGTCAACTCACCCGTGAGCAATCCTGCAGCTTGGCAGTGGCATGCGACCTCAGATGCTGAATTTGAAAAAATCCGCGTTGTTGCAGGAGAATCAAACGCTATTTACCGCGATGACTCCCTGCCTGTTTTGCGCGGGCAATATTGGATAGATTTGCTTGATTCACACCTGCGTGTTCGTTACCCACATGATCTTAAATGGGTTCCAAAGCCCCGCATGAAGCTCTTTAAAACCGAAGAAGTGAATGCTTATGTAAACCGCGTTGTTGTTTGCTTACCTGTCCGTTCTGCTGTTTTTGCAACGTCTACAGCGGCTCCTGCAGACACCGTTTTTATTGAGCCCAATGGCACATACACTCGGCTTGAAAAAGACGCCTGTCTGGCTCAAATGGAGGCCATCGACCTTCCTTCCGTCCTCGCAATGCTCAATCAAAACCGAGCGGGATGCAAAATTGTAAGCGCAGGTTCCGGACTCTCGTTTACTGAGGAGTGTGGGCCAACAGTGGCTGGGGGTGAGATCTTAAAAGCTGACCGCGTTGCGATTGCATTGACCTCGAACATCCTCTCAGTCTTTAGCGGTCTTTATTCGGCCGCACAAAAAGAAGAAGACATGGTTGCTGTTCTCTATCATGAGCTTGGGCACTATTATCGATCGCACATTACAGCTCCCGATACTCTGTTGGGTTATTTTTATGCAAATAAAGGGAATATCAACCGTCCTTACAAGCCTATTCCAGATGCTTCTCTCGACGCAATTGGGAAAAGATTAGCCAAATACTCAAACCTTGGAAGATTCTCCGCCATTCAAAATCAGAAGGTCCGCTCTGAGATGTTTTCGTGGATGCGGATGAAACTCTTTCCTCGCATTAAAGCGGCCTGCGCTGCAGGCTCGAAATGCGCTCACTCTTGTAGCGCTTGGTTGAGCATCATGGAAGACCCTGGGTTTAAAGCGCAGTTGAAAGGTTTTCCAGGACGCGCACTCACGAGTACCAAGGCTGCACTCTATCGCGTCTATGAAGATGCACTGCACACGTGCGCAAAAAATGTTGTGTTTTCAGACCTCGATCCTGTTGCTGCCGCAGAGATCAATCAGGCATTTAAAGATTTTCTCATATCCGACTATCAAGTCTTAGATTTGACCGTACTTCCTAAATTTGTGAGTCTCGATGCAGAAATCAAATTCGCAAACTTACTCTTTGAAAAGCGTGACGCAGCCGTTGCTGAAGCTAAACAAGCCGCCGCAAAAGTGAACCTTGGCTTTTACACTTTTGAGCAAGAAGCGGATGAGATTTCTGCAGAATGGCTTGCTCTGGTTGGACTTCATTCCAGGAGCGCCATCGATGCGCAATTCATGTTTGGAAAAGATATGGAGAAAACAGGCGGCAATAGCCTGGCTTCCGAGATTTCCATGAGCGAATGCAGCTCACTTTTAGCTGCGGGTTGGGCGAGGAATCCAGGTAGCCGAACCTTTATCCCCCTTGGCTCCCTTGCAGATCCTCACCACGGCACCTGTTACCGCATTTACAACCTCGATCGCGATATCAGGGCTCACACATACGTGACAGCGCCGGCTCCTCAAAAACCTTCTCCCAGTTGGTTGAATATCGTTCAGGGATTGTGAAATAAATGCGGAGATCTTTTTTTATTGGTGATGTTTACTTAGATCACTTCCAGGCTCAAGATGGAATTAAAAAAGCCGTAGTTTATTTTCAGGGAATTCCTGGCCCAGCCCATGTTCAGAAAGCTGTTAATTCCCTGCGTGATGACCTTGCAAAACCTCTCACTGAGCATGGATTCGATTTGTTTGCTCCTCGCTATGCAGGACTTCCAGAATCCAAGGGGCACTTTGAATTTGTGAAGATTCTTTATGATGGCGCAAGTGTTACTCAGTTCCTCATTTCAGAAGGCTATGAAAAAATCTGTATTCTGGGACGAAGCTTTGGAGCTCTTGTGGCGCTTGCATCATTTTCGCAACTCCAAGATGCACTTGGAGAGGATGCCCAGCTTATTCTGATGTCTCCTGTGCTTCAGCTTCCACTGGGTCGAAATAAATCAGACTTAGCCAAGAATTGGAAAGCTACTTTGCCATTTCTCGAGCATTTGAGTGAAGACGATATTGTTCGTGATCTCGAAATTATTGCGACAGAATGGAATCCACTCCCACGACTGGAACGTGCTGCAGCTGTTACGACAATTCTGCAAGCAAAAAATGATTCGATTGTGAGCGCAGAGTCTATTGCCAAACTCATTGCGCCGTTCGACCCGCGTCCTAACCTTATTATCCTCGATGATGATCACGACTTTTTAAAACGCCAATTCGTGATCAAAGAACTATTGAACGCATTGAATAAATAATAGATTATTCGGGCGAAGAGTATGAAGTCTAAAGCAGCTTTTCGACGACAACGACATCGCGCCACTTTTCATCGAGGCGCCCATGTTTTTCGTAGGTCCCAACCTCGCGAAATCCGAGCTTTCTCATCAAGGATCGGCTGCCTTCGTTCTCCACAAAGATGCGGGAAAGAACCTTCCAGCACCCGGCCGCAGCTGCTGCGGTCAACAAGCCTTCCATGACCTCATATCCGTAACCTCTGCCGCGATGACTGCGATCGACGTAGACAGAGTATTCTGCAATTCCCGCATAGCAGGCTCGGGGTCGATAGGATGAGGTGGCTGCAAACGCCAAAGGCTGGTCATGAGAACACAGCACCACAATGGAGTGCACACCATCGAACCAAGACAGGATATCTTGAGCGGTGCGGGGAATCGTTTCGAAGGTCGCGATACGATCATCAATGCCTTGGTTATAAATACGCGCAATAGCCTCTGCATCCTGACGCGTGGCTGGGCGGAGGACGGCTCCACTTGCGGTGGTCTGACTCCCAAACTCAAGATTCTTCTTCATCACTAAAGCTGAGGAAGGACATGTGCCTTGGAGCTCTGCAGAGGCCAGAATCGGTGCAGGAACGAGTGCCCGACTTAAAGGCTGAAAGCCTTGCTTTTGAAAGTACGGCGCTGCTGTTTCTGTGAGGAGGAAGATGGACTGAAGCCCGAGGGAGCGGGCATGGTTTTCAAGATAAGTGCTCAGGCTTTGTCCGATGCCCTGCCGTCGCCTGCTCTTTTCAACGCAGAGCGAGCGAAGAAGTCCGATAGTCCCAAATCGCTCCAAACCGATCACACCGACCAATTGTTGGTCTTTATCAATGGCGACAAAGTGCTGGCTCTGATCGGTATCCAATCCTGCCAGAGGCAACTGCTCTGTGCTCAGCAGGGCGCTTATTCCTGCCCTATTTTCACGAAGACTTTCTGAAATTCTCATTTTCTTGTCTTTCTTTCCTCTCTTTGTTCGTCAAGCGTCGCATTGTCTTGCGAATTACCTCTTCACGGTACGAAAATTCTTGAAAAAGTGCTCGGGCTTGGCGCGGTGAAAGTGGCTTGGTACCAAGCTCTAAGATTTTGAGTTCTAAAAAATATCTAAAGCTCAGCTTTTTGGTGAAATTTGAAGACGTTTTGCAAGTAAACGGGGCGACCATAAGAAACAGACGAAGGCAATGGGATCAAATAAGCCCATCCTTTTTCGAGGAATTGTGCGACTGCGATTTTGTTTAAGTTGCCCATGAAGAAGTGAAGGCTTAAAGTGATGCTGATCATGCCAGCCGATTTCTGCAAAAATAAAGTTAAAAAATCCTTCGTTCCACACAACACCGTTTCCAATGGGAACGTAAAAATGCTGCAAATAGTTTGAGTACATCAGAAAAATCATAAACGTGAGCTGCCATACCAGTATGCCAAATAGGCCATAAATTCCGCCAAAACCAAAGGCCATCAAACGCAACATCACGCGCAGAGATTCATCAAGGTATGCAACTGCTGTTCGATTTTGTTTCTTCATTCCAAGTAAAGCGAGGAACGGGACAAGTTGAAGAATATAGGGCTTCAAAGCAGTGCGTAAAATGTACATCGTACCATTTGAGAAGGTTCCATCTGGTTCCATCGTTCGAGCAAAGTCGCCTGGGCCATTGTTAAACTGGTGATGGTTTGCATGGTGTCTGAGATACAGTGACCAGCTGAGACCGAGTATTGCAGATAACGCAATACCATATGTTTCGAACAGGCGTTTGCCGTGTTGGTATCCTTCGTGGAAATGATTGTGAAGCCGAGAGTAAACGAAGAATCCCATGGGGAGGAGCGCGGGCGCAGTGATTAAGAAATATTTCTCCTGCAAAACGATTAATAGCCAACCAAGCAAGATGGCCCAACTGCAAAGTGTGGGAAATAAGAGGACGATAAATTTTTGGGGCATCGTGGAAGAAGGCTTCATGGGTGTCGTGCTCAAGGTGAAAAGCTTTCTGCTGGTTGACAGGGAAACTTAATCAGTGAACGGTAACAAAAACGAGACTCATTCGCTATCGAAAAGAGATCTTCATTCTCGATGATGCGAATTTGTGTCACTGTTTTTATAGACATGCGCGAATAATTTATTTAATTTTTGAGTGTCAACTCACTGAGCGCCGAGCGATCACTTCAAAATTTCCTTCAGCTTCGGCGAGAGTTGCTTCCAATATTTTCTCCAAAATCACCTCTTCACTGTACGAAATTGCCTGAGAAAGTGCCCTGGCATGGCGCGGTGAAAGTGACTTAGTACCAAGCTCTACAGCACTCAAAAATCCGGCGCTCACTCCCATTGCCTGTGCAACTTCAGCGGATACTGCACTGCACAAAACGGCTCTTAAAAGGACGTCGTCAGGTGGAAGAGAATAACCAAGGAGCAAAATATGTTTTGCATGATAAAAATTGTGCGATCAACAATCATTCATCAGCAAACAGCCGAGCTTAAAAAGAAAATCAAACAGAGGTCGGATATGCAACAGGCGTCTTCTGAATCTCGATGGGATCTGCCCGAATATTGGTTCCAATAAACGGATCGACGTGGATGCGGCGAAGACTTAGACCTGATAAAAACAGCTCACGTTTGATCTCGCCAACAAGGTTCGGATCACCACAAAGAAACACACGCGGGGATTTTATCGTTTGTGTCTTTGCGATGAGCGCTTCTTTGAGGTTTCCAACGATGACTCCAGTTGCGGGCTCCCCTTTGAGCACGCATTGCTCATAGGTAAAGTTGGGATACTTTGTTGCGAGCTGTTGGCATTCGTCTGTAAAATACAACCTGTCTTGTGACACTGCGCCATGCATAAGGGTGATGGAACCTTCGTGGCCGCGTCGCAATGCGCTCTCCGCTATGCAGTAGAGCGGGGCGAGGCCAGTGCCCGTGCCTGCGAGCAAAAGGTGCTCGTGAATCGCTCCGGTATGGATGCAAGAGCCCTTTGCGCCTTCCATTTGAAGCGCATCGCCTGGCTTTGCCTCGGTGTGGAACCATGTACTCATGCGCCCCTCGGGCACGCGCTGCACGTGAATATCGATGTGGGAAAGCTCGTCTTCGCGGGAAGCAATGGAATAGCTGCGCGCAAGCTTGTCCCCACGCTCGAGGGTTACAAATTGACCTGGAGAAAAGCGGAATCCAGACGGCCTCGAAAAGCGCACAGCGACGACGTCATTGCTCAACCGTTCAATGGCTTCTATCGATACTTTTCCCTGAAATTCGACGACATGTGCGCGTTCACACGTGAGCGATTCTTGTGGACAGGCAATGCAAGACAGGAAATGATTCTGCCCTTTCAGCGCATCGGAAAGGCCGTCTTGAGATTTCGGAGGAATGGGCCCTTGTGTCACACGCATAATGCACGACTGGCAAACACCCCCTCGACAAGAGGCCGGAATTTTTTGTCCTTCCCGCTCGAGGCAATCTAGAACGGTCTCACCTGGGGCGGTGTGAAAGTCTTTGCCCTCGAATGTGATGACAGCATTCATGAATTTGTTCCTGGCAGGGGACGGTTCAGAACCTCTGCACGCACGCTCTCTGCGATGGCTGCCACTTGGGCAATGTCTTCCGAAGCTGCGCCATGCTCATTGAGCGATTGTCCCAAAAGCTCCACCACGGCATCGAAATGCATGTCGTTGAGTCCGCGCGCCACGAGATGCTTGTGCGCTTCGCGCATGTCTTTCCCGGAATAGCTCACGGGTCCGCCCACGACCATAGTAATGAATGACTTTTGCTTCAAAATCTGTCTATCCATGTCTACGGAATCAAAAAAATGTTTGATGCGGGAGTCAGCGAGGACTTTGCGATAAAAGGTTTCCACAACATCTTCAATAGCTTCGCGTCCACCCAATTTTTCAAACAAGCTCGACATACTCGTTCCTTTTCTGTGCTTCATTAAACATGTATTATAGATACATCTTTAAAATTGCGAGGTCAACCTGGCGGCACAGTCAGACTGTCACTTTTAAGCGAGGCCAAATGCAGCTCTCATTCTATGCAGACTATTCGTGCCGAACTCTCATTTACCTCGCGATGTGTCCACCGGGGGAACGCCCTTCCATCGACGATATCGCAAAAGCGTATGGAATTTCTTCCAACCACCTCGTAAAAATTGTTCATAATCTCGTAAAACTGGGTTTCGTGGATTCTTTTCGAGGGCGAGGTGGTGGCATACAGCTCTCAAGGCCCCCAGCAGAAATCAATATCGGTGACGTCATTAGGAAAACAGAGCCAAATTTTGCGCTGGTGGAGTGCTTTAATTCTGAAGCAAACACGTGCCCTATCGTCGGAGCATGTGGGCTGCAGTCCGTACTCGGACGCGCAATGCAGGCATTTTTTGCTTCGCTCGACAGCGTTTCGCTCGCTGATATCACGCACAAGAAGAAAGAGCTTGTGAGCGCACTAAGACTTTTCGGTTAGAAACCCTTGAGAGGACTTCAGCAAGCTGCTGCTAAAAACGCCAAACGGGAATTCCGTCAGGAGTTCACATCAAAAAGAGAATCACACTCACACCCGCAGAAGAGCCACAATTGAAATGTCAGGATGCCGACGCCTGCCAATCTGGCGTGTGTGTTACTACCCAAGGTTTCATATCATTGGGGAAGCGATAAAACGTAAAGTTGCACGAAATATATCGCGAAAATAACCTTTCCTGGGAGACTTTATGGCTCGAAACAAAGCCGCCTTTTCTATTTTATTCGTCTTACTAATGACAGCGTCTTGCAAGCAGCGCAGCTTCAATAATGTGAAATCGATGTCCGAGCCAACAGCTTCCCTTTTTGCCAACCCCTGCACCATTAAAGAGCTCGTAGCTAAAGCACCATTGCTTGAACCAAAGATTGGCCGTCACGCAAATACATTGCAGCCCCTCTCGGCGCTGGCCTGCAGCTTCCTTGCCGCGCATCAGAAATTCTTTGCTAAGAGTCATGAGATCGTCAATCTCCTCGACGGAAATATCGTCGTCAAAAGCGCCGATGTAAGAAGACTTGCTTTTAGTTTTGATCTTTATACCAAGACAGAGGGATTTAGGTCGGGTCATCGCATGGTGTTCGAAGCAAATGCACGCGGTGACGTGATTCTTAGCTTGCGATCGAAGTATTTGAAAGAGTTCCTCAAGACAAAAGGCTGGAGCATAAACGAATACGACATCACATTTTCTCGAACTGAGGAATTCGCGAAACTCCTTGCGGATGTCCGGGACCAATTTAAGCTCGGAAATTCAAAGACGTATTACGATGCGTACGCAAATCCTACCAAGGCTCTCTTTCTTGAGAATGGAAAGGTCGTTCTGCGCGACAGAAAATCCGCAGGGAGCGGTCAGATGATTTTTTCATCGCGCGAATGGTCCATTTTTTCGGTCGCCAAGAATTCTAAACTCGACTGGAATGACTCCAAGAAGGAACTTCGGGCCGAACTCGAATTTGAGGCAGGTGCAAAACTCAGCATCGTAACAATTCCTAATTTTCAAATGACGGGTAGCGAAGAATTCAAGGTCTACTTCCATTCGCCCAAAATCTCTTCATTTTTCCTCGATGAGTCTGAGTGTGGCAAGACTCTTCGGGAATCCGGCCGGAACGGATGCTTTTTGAGCGGAAATCCGGAGAGCATGACGCGGCCGTTGACCGAAGGTTTCATACCCGAACCTCAAGACATGGTTGCTATTTGAAGGTCGAGCGAAAGCCGTTGACCGAGTGAGTGCAATTGCCTGGCGTCATGAGGCCACTTACAGATCTGATAGTTTCTTGATTTAATTTCAAAAACCCAGGCACATCAGCAACAATGTAAGATTTTGATTCCCCTCTTGAACGAAGCACTTTGTATTTAGTCAAGTCGCGTGTAGAAAACTCCGCCTTTTCGAGATCCATATTTCTAAAAAATGAAAATTCGAATATTAGATTTGGAAATTCTTTAAGGAGTTGAAAATGGCTGTTTTCAGAATTTTGGCACTCTTGTTCGTTGTTGTTGCAATACTCAACCGCATTTTTGATGGGGATTTGGGGAATGCATTCGTTTACATTGCTGCAGTAGCCGAAGTCAGCCTTATTGGAATCATTATTTACACTCTTGTCAAAGCTCGAAAAGAGTTTAAGAAGGGTCAATCAGGCACGATGGACAAGTGGGAGCTGACAAAGAATGTATTGACACGTGCTTCAATACCACCACTTTTGGCGGAAATAGTGATAAGCGAATTGCGAATTATATTTGCTTTCCTTCAGGTTTTAACTCTGCGTCCCCTTCGAAACTTCTATCAGGCGCAGCCTTATCACCCACTCAATGGAAGCATGTATCCAAAACTCCTCGTTGCCGTGGGGTTCATTGTCATTTTGGAAATACCTGCCATGCATTTTCTTTTTCATGCAATCATGGATGAAGGAACGGCGCGATCCATTGTTCAAGGAGTTTTTCTGTTTTTTGGAATCTATGGGCTCGTATGGCTTATGGGTGACCTCCGCCTCCTCAAGGAAAGCAGGGGAATATTTTTTGAAGAGGATATGATGAAAATCAGGATGGGATTGAGGGCCAACGCTGATATTCCTGTGAATAAAATCTTGCGTGCAGAAAAATCTACACCACCGGATCCACTGCCTGGGCAATTCACGGCGCAAGAGTCTGGTACTTTACAGGTCACTGTGTTTGATAAGCCCAATGTTCTGTTGTCCTTTGACTCAGCACTTTCTATTCGAATGCTCTTTGGAATGGAGAAATCGACCAAGTTTCTCCGCTTGTATCTTCCTGATCCAGACGATTTTGTGAAGAGTTTTCAAGAAGAAAAATCTTAAGAGTCCTTATTTATTCTTGAGATTCATTGGCAGAAAAAATTCGAATTGTTTGGGACAGCTCTTGATTTAAACATTGCTCACCAGTACGAAATCTAATCATTTTCTGGCGCAAGGGATTGGTAAAAAAAGAGAGATGTACCATCAAGCCATAAACATCAGACACATGAAAACCCGATATGACAAACCCAGCCTTGAGTTTTGAAATAATAACGGAACTGTTCGTCGCAGTGTGCCGTCCATAAATTTCTTGAAAACCCATTTCCTTCAAGTGTTGAGTAAAATGGAGAAGGAATTGTGAATACACTCCTTTGCCTTGGTGTTCTTTGGTGATTCCTGTCTCTTGCATGTAAAAGCGGCCACGGGATTCCTGTACGCCATAGTGCCAGCCAATCATCTTTTCGTTCAGAAAAAATCCGATGGGAAGAGAGACCGCATTGACAAGTCTGCTCTCTAATCGAGACAAGTTCTGTGTTTCTTCAACGCTCATCACCATTTTGGGGGAAAAGTCGACCGTTTCAGGGAAAAGATCCGCACGGTGTTGGATTGCAAATTCAAGACACGTTTCAGATGTAATGGTTTTAGCGGTGTACCCATTTATTAAGTTGCAATTGAACTGCACTGCGTTATTTCCTCCCGTTCAAAGCATTCTGGGGATGTTCTTGAGCTTTGAGAATAGGCGATGCGTACATTGCAACGCAACGCATGCAACACTTTTATAATTTCAGACAAGGCTACTATCCAAGGGTTCAAGTTTATTGCTACACTCGTCCGATGGGGGCAAAAAGGTGGCAAAAAGAATGAATGGGAGGAATGCGTGACTGCCTCCAACTCCACACTTGCTGAAGGATTTTTGCACGGTTGAAAGATAACCGGAAGACATTGGCAATTCTTACATCAACAATTTTGAGTTACATTAAACAGTGAGATCATATTTATGAAAATAGTGGCGAACGTTCTTGTGTCATTTCTTTTGTTAGAGCACGTTTATATCTATGTCATTGAAGTGTTTTTCTGGAATACTCCATTCGGGCATCGAACTTTTATGCTCACACCTGAGTTCGCAGCTGCGTCTCAAGCCCTTGCAGTGAATCAGGGGGTGTACAACGGGTTTCTTGCAGCTGGATTGCTCTGGGGTTTTTTGACCAGTGAAAAGAAGCAGGCATTGCAGATTAAACTCTTTTTTACTTCATGTATTTTTATTGCAGGTATTGTGGGTGGGGCAACAGCACTTCCAAAAATATATTTTATTCAAGCTCTTCCGGCTTTGCTTACAATCATCGCACTGGTGGCAAGCAACTGGACGAAAAATCAAAGTTTAAACAAAGATTTTGAATCTGAAAATCTTGCCTTGTAGGATCAAAACCCCTCATCCCTGCCCTTCTAAAAACTGAAGAACCTCTTTCATATCCGAAGGCAACTCGCATTCAAAAGACATGCGCAGACCTGTGCGGGGGTGAATAAATGCTAGAGTGCGTGCATGCAGCATTTGTCTTGAAACCAATTTTTTAAGCTGAGAAAAAAAGAATTTTTGATTGAGAATGCGATGGGGGGCAGCGCCATAGAGGGCGTCTCCGAGCAGGGGGCAGCCGATGCTGGTCATCTGGACGCGGATTTGATGGGTGCGTCCGGTGTGTAGTTCGCATTGCACCAGAGCCACATCTCGATCGCGAAAGGTTTTGAGAACTTTAAAATTCAGCAAGGCTTTTTTGCCTTTGCCTTCTGCCACAACGGCGTATTGAAGGCGTTGTGTGGGGTGTCTGCCGTGCCAAGTTTCAATGGAGCCGAAATCAGTTATCGGGGTGCCATAAACAAGGGCGTGGTAGGTGCGTTCCTGGGTGTGGTTTGCGAATTGTTCGGCAAGTTTGGTGAGTGCAAGCTGGCTTTTTGCAACCACCATGCACCCGGAGGTGTCGCGGTCGAGTCTGTGCACGATGCCCGCCCGTACGGGGCCGCCAAGACTTGGAAGTGTGCTTCCGCAATGAGCGAGAACGGCATTCACTAAAGTGCCCGTGCGCACGCCTGCGCCGGGGTGTACGACCAATCCAGCAGGCTTATGAATCACCAGCAGATCATGATCTTCATAGATGATTTCGAGGGGAATATTTTCTGCCTGAGGAGCCTCGGTCAGTTCTGTGAGGAAACTCACATCAAGCGAGACCTCTGCGCCGGTTGTTACGTTGCGCGAAGGCTTGCATTTTTTATCGTTGAGCAGAGCAAGGCCCGCATTGATAAGTTTTGCTGCAAAAGATCGGCTTGGGACGTCATCAAAGATACGGCACAGGGCGACGTCAAAGCGAAGATCTTCAAGTTCTGCGGGGAGTGTGGCTTTTACGATTTGAGGCTCTGACATGGGCTCTTGAAACTCTCTGCAACCGGGGAGGACTGGGTTAATCGGTGCCAGGACTATGGCAAGGGGGCTGTGGTGTCAAGTGCCATTTTGCCTGTGGGCTGCACGGGCGCGCATGCGTAAACGTGCTCTGTAGTTTTCGGTGATGGCATCCACCAGATCACCTTTTTCGATCCCCAGGTAACGCAAATAGGCCACCAAATAGCCCCGAACATAGGGAACGGCAGGCAAGTAATCGTAACAGTCTGTTTCGAGATCTTCGATAAATTTTTTGGGAATGCGGGTGCGCGTGTGCAATTCCTCAACGGTTACGCCAATTTCTTCACGCAATTTTCGCAGGAGCGCTCCACTGACCTGTTCTGCGGTTTGAATCAGATGCTTGAGTTTTTTGGCGTTTGTGGGGTCGGAAGCGTTGGGGGAACAGACTTTAACAGGATCTTTTTCGATGCCGCTGATGACAAGCTTAAAGGGCCTGTTTCGAGAAAGTGTGCTCGTCACGGAGGAAGAATGTTCCGGGCGCGATTTATAGTTTGCAAGCAAGTTTTCGGTCAGTGAAATGATGTCATGGAGTGCCACATTTTCGAATGCTCGATCCATGGCCAGAGGACGCTCAGATGCACTGCCTTCGTTCTTGCGGTTTAAATAAAGGACGTTTTCTCTGCAGATATCAACGAGGTCATCTGCAGAAATTCCAGGAAGGAGGGCCGCCGAAAGTGCACCTTCTTCATCGGTGTTAGAAAGTTCTTCCATTTGCGCAATGGCTTCTTTGTAAGCCCACTCGAGTTCCCGTTGTGATTCTTGATCACCCTGTGAAAAAATATCTTGCTTGCCTTCTTTGATGTTGCGAAACTTCCGTTCACGGTAGGCATGATTGATGTCTGCAAGATTGAAGGGGCCCGACAGGCCGAGCACAGACAGAGGATCTTTGAGATGTGATTTTAATTCGACGGGGCACATGTTCGATTTTCCTCTCTCTTTTAGCTGGCAGCCTTGCCGTTTGACGGTGGAATAAATCTTTCGGCAATCGCTTCAGCGATTTCTTGAATATTGCGCGCTGCTTCGGAATCGGACACTTCGGCGCACAGCGGTTTGCGGCTTCTCACCGATTTCCACACGGCATCGTCGAAACCTGCAGCTCCGAGAAATTCAGCAGAGAAACCAAAGTAACGCTTACAGATTTGTGTCATCGATTGGCCAATGTCGGCATCGGCTTTAGTGCGCACTTGATTCATGACAATGCCCAGATGGGTCATTTGTATGAGTTGTAGAATTTTTTGCCCCGATTCCGGATAATTTTGTGCAAAGGTGTGCAACAGAGTATAGGGAGGAAGCGAGCTTTTTGGATCGGAAAGCTGTGCAAGCAATTGCTCACTTGCCCCTTCCTGCCTCACCGCTTTTAAAATGCTCTGCAGTTTACGTACTAAAACACTTTTAAGAAAAACATAGGCGTTTTCAATGCTCGTAGGCTCAGGAACCACTACCACAATACCAGCGTGAGAGAAAATAAAAAAATCGAGGGTATTGACGTGGGTGCCTGCTCCCAGGTCTAAGAGCACATAGTCGGCATCAAGCTTTTGGAGCTTGCTAATGAGTCTGATTTTTTGCACGGATTGGGGGCGGACTTGCTGCCAAAATTCCTGCCCTCCGCCGTAGAGTGTCAAGTTGGGTACACCACAGGGAACGCCAATTTCGCTCAGATTCTCGACCCTGTTGTTCACAAAGTCAAAGATGCCGATTTTTGGACAAGGAACCCCAAGGCACGTGTGAAGATTGGCAGCACCAAGGTCGAGATCGACAATCGCGACTTTGTGACCGAGTTTAGCAAGACAGATGGCGATGTTGGCCGAAAAAAAGCTCTTGCCAATGCCACCTTTTCCGCCTCCCACCGAGATGATCTTGGGGCCGACGGAAAGAGTGGTTCCTCGTTCATAATCAGCCTCTGCCTGGGGGCTGCGCTGGACGGGAGGGGCCGACGGGCTTTTGATGCCGACAGAGCTTCGCACGGGAGGTTGGTATCTTTTTTCTTCCGCAACCGCCGAAGGAGATTTGATTTGAACTTCAATAGGAGGAGTGTCGGCTTCTTGCCTTGTGCCCGAAGTGTCCATCGGGGATTGTGCAGCATCTTGCGTGGGACGTTTGAACATCCCTTTAGAAATTGACGAGAACATTGCTTTGCCCACCCATTATTCTCCCGTCTGGTGGAAGTGACCCGATGCAGGTCGACACTCCATGAACGACTGCGTCTCTTTTGTCAGGAGAGGATTCACGCAGGTACACGGAGTTGATCATAACAAGAATCCCTGCGTGCGAGGCTTGGGGACTTCAATATTTTGGCTAATGTGCCAAGTTTTGGTGCTCCGATATTTTCCTATCTCACTTGAGCTTAAGATTCATGCAGCGTTTCCGACCCTGAATGACAGCAAACCAGGGTTTGCATGTGAGGGAGAGCATTGTGAACGACTTTGTTGAAGTGCCGCCAGACCTCGTTTTTCTGGTTGTAGATGAATCCCCAACTTTTCGGGAATTGCTTTCGCATACGCTTAAGAAATTGGGTTTTAAAGAGGTCTATCATGCCATTGATGGCTTGAGCGCTCTTGCGACTTTGCGGCGTATGCCCATTGGTTTTATTATTTGCGATCGCAATATGCAGAAAATGTCAGGGATGGAACTCCTTAAAGAAATTCGGGAGTCTCCAGAATTGCGCCGTGTTCCGTTTGTGATGATGGCCCAGGAAATTCCCAAAGATGATGTCATGCTGGCTTCAGAATTTGGCATCGATGGTTACCTTAAGAAACCCTTTGTGATGAAGGACGTTTCCACTCGTGTGACCTCGGCAATGATGCGTTTTGGAGATCCAGCCAACCCCGAAGGACTTTTTGATTCCGCACGTGAAGATTACATGCGTGGGAATCTTGCCAGCTCCATCGAAACATTTGAACAATTGAAAATCATGCTGCCTACTTCTGCGCGTGTGAGCGCAGGTCTTGCGCGCTGTTTTCGATCTCAAAATGATGACGTCCAAGCAGAGAAATATTTGTTGGAAGCGATCAGCTTGAATAGCCTTTACGTGCATGCCTACCATGAGTTGGGTTGTCTTTACATCCAACAAGAAAAGGTTGAACTTGCATTGAAGTATTTTGCAAACGCCATCGAATTAAGCCCCAGCAATCCTGTTCGTTACGAGTCTGTGGCAGATATTTTAATGAGAAAAGCACGATTTAAGGAAGCCGAAGAATATCTTGAAAAAGCAGTGCGCTTGGAACTTGTCTATCCAATTTTGTATGAACAGTTGGGCAAGGCGCTTTTCTCGCAGAAAAAAATTCAACGTGCTTACTACCTGTTCGAAAAAGCATTAAAGGAACAACCCGATAACCCCAGTTTTTTGAACAGTATGGGCATCTGCTTGAAGGAAATGAGCAGACACGCTGATGCACTCACCTATTATAATCTGGCCCTTAAAAAGCGGCCTCAGGATGTAAAAATTCTGTTCAATAAGGTGCTCTGCCTCATCCATTTAAAAGACTTTGTCCGTGCAGAAAAAACCTGTCTGCTCATCATTAAAATTGATCCTGCCTACGAAAAGGCCAAATCCAAATTGGCTGAAATCAATAAACTGCGGGGCCCTCTCCCCAAAGGAGCCGTCCCCTCGGATGCCGCCTAGCAATTGTGAGCTTGTTGCGTTAATTCTTTCCCTTGGCAATTAGAAAGGGAGAGCATTTATGGCGGTTCGCATGTCTGGATTTTTAAAAGGGGGCACCGTTGATGTCGCCCTTGTGCATGAATTGTCGCAGGCCACACTGCGCACCACTGCACCGCGTGACAACGGAGGAGATGGCAGCAGTTTTTCTCCAACGGATCTGTGTGCTGTTTCCTTAGGATCTTGCGCCATCACAACCATTAGCATGTATGCCAATAAGCATGGTATTTCTTTGGAAAGCATCGATTTTACGGTTGAAAAGGAAATGACTTCTTCGCCCCCAAGGCGGATTCAGAAGCTTACGCTCGTTTATAATATAAAGACGATGTGTTCAGAAGAAGATTTTTCGAAACTCAAGCATGCGGGAAATGTTTGCCCTGTGCGAAAATCTTTGCATCCAGATGTTGAAGTTCTGGAAACATACAACAGAATTTAGCGGCCAATGCCTTGTTTCTCTAAAGTCAACAATGCATTTTTTGTCGCTTTTGTCTCAACTGAATATTCAGAATTGTTTTTGGTGAGAAGTAAAAAGCGTCGATAATAAAAGGTTGCCTTGGCAGCATCTTTTGTTTCGTAAATTTTTCCCAACATGTAATGAGCTTCTCCCATATTGGGATCGGCCTTGATGGCTCGTTCCAATTTCGACACCGCTTTTTGCGTATTGCCGGTTTGCATATCGCATTTTGCAGAGCCCGTAAGCGCAGAGGGGAGAAAAGGCCTCGTTTTAAGCACATCTTGATATAAATTATTCGCCTTGATGCAATCGTTTGTTCCTTGATAGGCATCAGCCAAAGCAGACATCAATAACGCTCGCTCCGAATCGGCGCTCACACGGTCGGAACTTTTGACTTTGAAACCGGCTTGCTCTACGACTGCAAGCAGTTCTTTTGCTTTGGTAAACTTCTTTTGTTTGATGTAATTGTGCGCACCGATCAAACGTAACTGCAGATCATCGGGGTGCGTTCTCATCAAAGAATCGACAATGAGAAGGCTGCGTTCGTGCAATTTAAGTTTGTACCAAGTCCAGGCCAGGGCTTTGCGCACCCGTAAATCACCTGGATCTTGTCTTAAGGCTTTTTGATAGTGAGTGGATGCAGATTGGAAATCTTCCAAGCCCCGTGAAGTTTCACCCAGATAGTAATGAATTTCGACATCGCCTTTGTAGGTCTCAGCAACTTCAAGAAGAAGTTGGCGTGCACGTTGGTAGTTTCCAACCTTCACCAACACAATACCCAAATTTCTTTTTGCGGCAGCCGAATTTGGAACAGCTTCCAATGCTGCTTCATAGAGTGCAACAGCAGAGCTGTAGTCTCCCCTGAGTGCGGCATTGTTACCTTCAATCAAATTCTTACTCAAATCGTGGCCTCTTGTTGCGCAAGAGGTCGTTGTTACGAAGAGAGTAAAGATTGCGACATATGTCTTTCGAATATTATTTTTCTTCATATTCACGAATCAGGCTCCATGCTGTTTCTCTGCCAGAGTTCAAGTCTGGTCTGCCCATATTTGCGTTCATCTATGAGCTGCCAAGCGATCTCACTCGCTTGATGGGTTGGTCGTGAACTCGGCATTTCCAATGCGACAACGCAGTCTGCCGCGCAGAGTCCAGATTTTTCCAATGCTGCCAACGCTTCAGCATACCAGGAAGAGAGATAAGGAGGGTCGGCAAGAATGAGATTCATTGACGCTGCAAACTCTTCCGGACGTGTAAATTTTTGCAGATACCGTTGGGGTGCACTCAGAAAATCCAGAACGTCACAATTGAGGGCACACACTTGCTGCGCAGGAATGCCAACCTTGGTAAGATTCTGAAGCAAGCATTGAAATGCGGTGGTGTCCTTTTCAACAAAGATGGCCCGCTGCGCTCCTCGGCTTAAGGCTTCAATGCCCAATGCACCCGTTCCTGCGAAGAGGTCTAAAACCAAGGCATCTTCCAAGTGGGGAGTGAGGATGTTGAACAGGCTTTCTTTCACGCGGTCTGAAGTGGGCCTGGTGACGGTGGTACCCGGAGGGGCGACAAGGGGCTTTCGTTTGTATTTTCCAGCAATAACTCTCATGGCGTAACGCTCCTGCGCACAAAGGTGGACCTTCGAACGGGATGAATTTAGGGACAAAACGACGCAAAATTAAAATCAATCCTCACGTCGAAATGCACGGCAACTATTCGATCGAGTGGTCATATCACTTTCCACTGCAAGCAGGCATGCGTATCGAAAGCTCTTTTGAACTGTGGTTTCCTGCGGAAAAAATTCCAGGCGCGGCCAGAGACTCTCTTCTAGAGGCTAACTTATCGACAACACGACTGAGTTTTGCGGATTCTGCGCATGAAGTCGGCATGCATTCACTTTGGATTTTAAGAGACACCGCATGGGTCATGGAGTTTTTAAAGTCAGGTCATCACAAGAGCAGCAACCAAGAACTCCTTTCGTCTGAAGTCACAGTAAAATACTTTACGCATAAGGCACGGGAATATTGGTCGCACGGATTTCTCGCGCGCATGGGCGTTTTGTTGCAGTCCGACTTGAAACAATCGGAAAAGGCCATGCGTGCCTACTTGCGCGGAGCAGACTTAGGCCAAGTGGCGAGCCAAGCCCATTTTCAAGAGAGCAAGCGGGAACTGGCTGCGAGCTTAAGGTCTGCTTATCGCATTATTCAGACGTGGATTCTGTGGCGAGAAATGACGAGCCGCAATGCACAAGAAGATTCCAAGCGTATTGTGCTTCCCTTGGAAGCCGAAGGCGATGGGCCGCTCATGTTACTTACGGAAATGCAAAATCTTGCAGAGTTTGCCATGATGCTGGCTGCAAGACACATCGCAGATCTGCAAGATCAAGTGCGCGTCGGGCTTGAGATGACCCAAGAAAACATTTTGCTTTTAAATACCCGCAAAGCGCTGCTCGACGATGAAATTCAAACAGCCATGCAAGATTTGACAGCAAAATCTCTGCGCCTGGAAAAGGAAAAACGATGGTTGCAGGAATGGGCAAGGATTTGCGGGGAGTGGAGAATTTTCTGTCATTTGCCTCCTTTTTCTGAAATTATTCTCGATCCCGATTCCGCAGCAACATATTTCGAGCGCATGCGTGATTTAAAGAAACGCCATTATCAGGTGTGGGACTTAGGCATGAAGCTTGAATCCAATGACAAACGTTTTGACTTTTGGATTGGCGCAGGAGCTGCCGGAGTGTCTGCTGCATTTGCATTTGCAGCGACCTATTCTTGGACCCTTTATCAAGCTGGAGGAGCCACAACTTTAGAGGAGCAGAGTGCCATTGCGCTGTCTGTCTTTGCGCTCGGTAACGTGATTGTTTATATCCTCAAAGATCGCCTCAAAGAGTTTATGAAATTTCGCTTGCGTGAAATGTTCCACGTAAAGTCCAGTAGCTTTATTGGTGAGTGTTACACGCGCATGGCCGGCAAAAGTCAAGACGATAAAAAAGCGTATCAAGGTCTGGCCGAGGTGCGGCGCGAAGCATGGTGGGCGCGCTCAAAAGAAACGTGGACCTTTCGCATGTGGGAATCCTTTCGAATCTTACCAGAATCTCATGCCGTGAACGCGCGCATTGTAAAACAAACGTGGCGCCTCCCCTTAGACGAAATTCTGCACAGTTTTGATGACACCAGTCACACCTTGAAGTTTCCGAACGTCGATGGTGTTCCCAAAGAAATTAAAGTCGTTAAACGCACCGCATTTCCATTTAAGTTAACAGTGACGGTGAAGTCATTAAAGAATCGAGAACTCACGGTTGTCGATCAAGAATTCATCCAAGGAAGAGTAATTACTGCAGGAGAAAAGATTCTGCGCATTGAATGAGTCTGGGTCCGAACTACGAAATTAAAGGTTGAATGCATCCTTCTAAGAGATCATTAAGCCTGCTGCCCCACTGCATGCATTCCTGTTGAGAAAATTTTGCATTTTCGATGCGGGCAATGGGCGTCAATCCACGCAAAGAAGACACCAAAAATGCAGCACGGGCTTCGTTCAGTCTTTTAGCATTTAGGGTTTTGTGCAACACGGTTCCTCCTTGTTTCTTAAATTCTGCACAAATGACGGCTTGAGTAATACCAGGAAGGCAAGCAGCATTTTCTGGAGCAATGCAAACATTTTGGGCAGCATCGATCCAAAGCAGGTTTGACGTCGTGCTTTCGATCAGATCGCCTTCGGGGTTTACAAAAAGGGCATCATCGTAGCCTTGTGCGCGCGCTTTTTCGAGGGCAAGGCAATTGAGTGCGTAGGCATTCGTCTTCAGTTGGGAAAGGAATGCAGAGCGCAAATCTTCCTGTAAATGAAGCTGAAGACTCCCCTGTTGTACAAAAGGAACCCTTGAAGAAATATTGCGACAAAACAGAAAGAAGTGCGGTGTGGTTTGGCTTGCGAGCGGAAATGTCTCTTGGCATCCTGCCGTAAACATCACCCGCAGACTCTGTTGTCCCTGCAAATTTTGCAGGGGCCACGCCTTGGAAAGTAAGTTTTGAACGGCCTGCCAAACCTCCCCTTCAGGAGGGTGTGAAAATCCTAGGGATGCACTGTTGTGAGTGATTCTTTTCCAATGCTCTGGCCAAAAAAGCGGCCTGCCGTTTCTCACGAGCAGGGTCTCAAAAACCATCTGCCCAAAGAGCAATCCGCGGTCTGTTAAAGGGATGAGTGCGTCTTTAAGAGGACCCATTGTTCCATGGGCAAAGGCGAGTTCGAGTGGCAGCATGTGACCTCAAAAATTAGGAAGAAGGTAACAGGTGTGCAGAGGCTATTTTTGCAGCGCTGCAGGGTTGGTCAAATTTTCTGCGACGCTCAAGCATGGAGAAGTTTTTAGACTTCTGTGATACGCTGATACTGATGAATTTCAAACCTTTGATTTGAACTGAAAGCCTTTGGAAATGGAGAGCACCCGGATTCCGCGAATACTGTTTGTTGACGATGAACTGGACTTGCTGGATTTATTTTCCAAACGTTTAAAACGTGCTGGTTTTGAAGTCACCGTCGCCTCAAATGGGCGTGGCGCAATTGAATTTCTTGGTACACAAACCTTTGACGCCGTTGTCTGTGACATCAATATGCCTGGAGGAGTGAATGGCTTTGATGTCTTTGAATACATTCGTTCTCAATTTCCCCAAGGGCTGCCCTTTATCTTTGTAACAGGGCATGGCGAAGGCACCCCCGAAATGACGCGGGCACTCAGTTTAGGAGTCGAAGGGGTCTATTCAAAACCCATCAGCTCGAAAGTTTTGATCACTCACCTCCAACGCATCTGCGGCATGCCTGTTACGGACTAAAAATTCTTATCCTCAAAAGCCTGCGACATTTTTTGCTCCCTCAGAGTAGAAATTGTCTTGCTTGGTCTTTTCTGTCACTGCCCACATGTCGCAATTATGAATAGAATGGGCTCGAAACCACTGTCGCAAGGATGCACTGATGTTTTCGGATTTCCGTTCCGCCAAAAAATTGAAATACCTGTTCCCCTCTCAAAAAAAGGCCTTTCCCAAAGCATTTGATGGGTTCGTTGCGGCATGTTTGAGTGTGTTCCTTTGTTTTTCGAACGCGAGTGAAGCCCAGGTTCAAAAAGAAAATTCACGGCACAATGCACAAAAATCCGCGGTGACTGCAAAGCAGGAAACCCTCATTTATGGGGAATCCGAGGCTTCAAAGGCCGCACGCGACATGGCCAATGAGCTTGCAGACATTGAAGAACGCTCAGGGCAGTTACGTTCCCGCATTTTACGTTTCCAAGATCTCTTGGCATCGCGCTTTCAAGACCGCATCGAAGCACAGTTTTTGGTACGGGTGATCGAACCCACTGTTGGGACTGACAATAATGCTTCCTTACAGCCAGGAGATCCTAAAGTCACACAAGGAGAACTGCCGATTGCCGTGGTTGAAATGGGTGCCTCTTTAAATGGGATACAAATCATACAATCGGATGTTCCGCAAATTCTAGCAAGTAGCGGTCCTGTTCCGTTATTTTGGGGACCGTTGCCGGTTGGGGTCTATGAATTTAAAGTGAATGTCACTGCGGGCCTTTTGATGCATAAGTTGCCCCTGGGTTTAGCCCAGGGACGTTGGCTGTTGGAAAAACAAAGCCAAATTAAAATTCCTTTTGGAGAAAAAAGAAAACTTCTTGTTGAAATTCTGGTTAGACCGAAGAGCGGGGTCCCAGATTTGCAGATCCGGTGGAGTTTTGTTGCGCCCGAAAGACTTTCCAGGCGGGAGGAGAAGCCTTGAAACCTTGGCTTCTTGCCGTCTTTGTGGGGAGCGCTTTGTTACCCCAGCGCGTCAAAGTGTATGCCGAGGTGCAAGAAGTCACTCAACAAGCACAAGGGCAGTTGACGCCTGTTGGATTTATACTCAAAGACATCTCGAGCCGCCTTGAAATTCTTGCTTCCCGTGTGGATGCCGTGCGCCGCACAGTGCGTTCAGGATTTGTTTTCGATGAAGAAGATTCTCTTGCCGATGGAAATGCGGTGGGTTTTCGCGATACCGAACGCATTCAAGCCAGGCTTCGGCTTGCAGCATCGCATCATCTCTTGGGTGACCATGAGCGTGCCCTGGCGCTCGCGCAAGAGGTCTTGAGGCATCCCCATTCTTTTTCACGCTCCCAGCGCCACTATGCCCTCCGTATTGCCTTTGCAAGTGAACAAAGTCTTGGGAATCATCCCCTCGCTGCTCGCTCTTGCCTTCAACTTTTAGCCTCCTATTCCGGTGGAGAAGTGCTTAAATCCCAGGAAAATAAGCAGAGTGTCGATGAACATTGGCTCCTCAGTTGTGCATTTTCTATTGCGAAAGGAGCCGCGCAGGCCCGCAAGGACACTGTAAAAGTTACGCATGAAGAGGTGCGCATTTTTGCAGAAAGTGCATTGATTCGGCAGGCAAATGAATTGTCGATTCCTGTTTCTTTATTGCTGGCCTCTGCCTACCGCAGCGTAGGACATGCCCCTGAAGGATTGCAGTTTCTCGCAGAAAAATTGCAAAATACATCGCCTTTATCGCCCTGGTATGCGCGAGGTCTGTTTTCAAAGGCGCTTTTGTTGGTTGAGCTGGGAAAAAGCGCTGAGGCTTTAAAAACCCTTCGATTTCTTGCAGGAGATGCGCAAGTTCTTAAAAAAGATCTTGGAACCGTGCGCGTCGATAAGTACACAGCGGTGCTTGCAAAGTCGTCATTGGGTAGACTTTTTGCAATGCGCGGGCAGTTTCCTGCCGCAGAATTTTACTATCGTGATGCGCTGTCTTTTCTGCCTTCGCTTTCAGAGGGCAAAAGCCCTCGCGTCCCTCATCAAAATCGATTTTCCCAAAATCCGTTTCTGCATCCCAGGGATTCTGTTTATCCTTATCAGTTTGCGCAGGCCTTTCCCTACGAGCTTGCAGCTGTGCTGACAGAGGTGGGAAATCACGCAGAAGCCATGCAATATTTTGCAAAATCTCTGCAGGTCGAGCTACCCGACAAGGGTGAAAAGAAAATTGGAAACCCTGTTTCTTTTGTAACGTCCTTCCAGTTTGCAAAGCTGCTTGTGAAGGCAGAGGAAACACGACTCGAAGGAAAAAAAAGACTTCTTTCGCTGTTGGGACAAGCACAGGTCGATTTAGGTGTGCTCGATAATCTGTTGCGGCAGAATCCGAAATCTACCTTTGAAGAGCATGCACAAAATTTGAGTGCAGTGGTTGCCATTGCCGAAAGCCACGGATTTTCTCATCCCACGCTGAATGTTTTGGCGCGCTATGATCGCATTCATCGGCAACTTGAATCCCAGCTGGCAACCCACGAGTCAGACCTTGCTCAAACATTAGAGCCTTTGGCGTTTGAAGGCGAAACGGGCATAGATGCACGATTTCAAGCACAGGTCGAACACATCAGGGTGCTGCAAAAGGACCTTTATCCTGTGATGGCTAAGCTTGATCAGATTGCCTTTGAAGTTTGGAATCAACAGACAGAGCAGGCCAAACGTGGAGTCTGGCACCGAAAAGACCTCTTGCGGCGCTTTGATTTAATGGACGACCCTCTGGCGCGACTTTCTGCTAAAGCACAAAAGGAACAAAGTTTTGCTGCCCACAAAAGTAACGAGCAAAAACTCAATATTTTGCAAAGTGCACAATGGGAAAATGCGGCATTTCTTGCGAGTACTTCTTTTCTGTCGCGTGAACTCACACAAAGGCGCAGGGATGGAAAAATGGTCCCTTCGGAGGAGGCCCGTTCTTTTGATACTGACTTTTACTCCCTCTTGAAGAGTCATGATGCCCTCAGCGAAAAGCACACACAGCAGCTGATTGAGCATCGACTTCATCGCTTGCAAACCCACGATCGTTTTGGCGAGAGCAAGCGTGCTCACGAACAAAGCCAGATCTTTGCATCAAGCGTGCAGGACTTGCGCAAACTACACGAGCGAATGCGACGGACATCGGGTGGATTTACGGATGACTTCTTCTTTGCAAGCATCGACAATTCATGGAAGAGACTCGGAGAAGTTTCGCAAGCGCTCGAAGCTTTGTTGGTTGAACTTGTTGCAAAAGAGCAAAACGATGTCTCGTACCTTGCAGGTGAAGTGCAAGGTATTTTACGCGTAACGGAAACAACGCGCGCGCGCCTGGATAAATTTCGAGAAAAACTCAAAGACGATCTGGCCGTGAAGATTCCGCAGAGCGTGAATCTCTTGTTACCTGTCGTACGTCATTTTCATGCCGAAATTCATGTCGCTCTGGCGTCTGGGGAAGCTGCACGTATGAGCGAACTCAAGGTGCTCGAAAGTGAGTTGGAAAAGGCAAAGGAGGAACGGTTGCTATGGTTAAAATCTCTCAGGCGATCGCTCGATTGGAATCTTGCTCGCTGACTTTTTGCATTGTTGCCCTCCTTGTGAACGCAGTGGCACAGGGCGCATCCCCTGTGGGACAAAGCAGATATAAAACTGCAGCGGAACGCAGCCGCGAAGCGCAGAGTAAGGCGGAAGCAGACTCCTTATTTCAATTGCTCTTGCAATCCAATCGCGACTATTGGGACGAAAAAGCCGAGCAAGAGATCTCGTTGCTGGAAGCACGCCTCGACTCTGAATGGGAACTGAAACGGCAAGATGTTGAAAGGGAAAAAGACGAAAGACGCCAATTGGCCGTTGCGCATTTTGAGCGCGCCCTGGGAGCGCGGCCCGACTCGTATGCAAGCGTTGAAGCAAGGTTTCGCCTTGCGTTGCTGTTGAGCCGCGAAGAGCAACGCCCGAATGCACGGATCGTGAAGTTGCTTGATGAAGGAATTCGGTACTTGGAGTTTACAAATACATTTGACAAGCTCTATGTGCAGATCTGTTTACTGCGAGCAGAAATTGCATTTCAGATGCGAGATGAGCGCTCTGTTACGAAATTTCTAGAAAATGTTTTAAAACGAAAGAATGCGCTGGCGCGCAAAGCGCCTGATGAAGTGATTCGAGCACACATTGCGCTGGCGGACTTGCATTTTACCCGCTATGCCTATCGACGTGCCCATGAACTCTATGCCTCTGCATTTGAAATGATCGCCCTTTCTGCGGAAAAAACTTACTTTTCAAACGCCACGCTTTTGCCAGGGCTTTATGTCCGTCTTTTGTGGAGTGCCTTTCGAGATGGCGATTCTTTGGCATCCAGTCACTGGGCCCTTGAATTTGCGCGTCAACGGCACCGTTTTCAAAAATTGCCTCCTGAGCCCGTTCTTAAAGATATCATTCGTATTGGCGGGATTTCTTTCTATGAAAAGAACAACTCCGAAGATTTTGAATCCCTTGCTCGCGATGTGCTCGCAGGTGATTTTGGGAAGAAGATGATTGCGGCATCCTTTGAGTTCTACTGCAAAGCAGGCAGACCTGCAGAGGTTGAACCTATAGCCCTGCGCATCGAAAAAGACTTTGCATTCTCCCTCGAATTGCGTGCGTTTTCGCAGGCTCGACTGGGCTGTCTTTCGAAGGTGGAACAAGAAGCCCGAAAATATCACGAAGTCGTCGAAAAAGTCGTGACTTCCCTTGCAAGAAATGGAATGTGGGCAAAGCGTTTTGCACTCACAAAAGAAGAAGAAATGATGCGGGCCCGATTCGTCGCTACCCATGCCGAACAGAGTGCACATTATTTTCTTCAGCAAGCAAAAATCACAGGTCTGAAAGCTGATTTTTTAAGCAGCGAAGTTTTGTTTCACATCCGTCTGCAGGAACACGCAGAAAATGAGTCTCGTGGTGCGCTTTTGCTGGGAGCCTGTGAGGCTGCAAAGAATGCGGGCGACCTTGAGAATGCATGGAATGATTGCACAAAGAGTCTTCAATATTCTCTGACAGAGCGTGAACGACGCGGCATTCATTTTTTGCTGGTTGAAGTGGGGCGTGCCTTCTCGGAGTCCGTGCTTTCTGCAAAAGATCCGTTGCAGCTCAGATATGAGTCTGCTGTGGATGCTTTCATCGATACTTATCCCGACGATTTTTCGGCCCATGACGCCCTCTTTGAAAGCGGCAAAAGGCTTGAGACACTGCGTGAACTCGATGCAGCGCGGATGCGTTACGAGCGTCTTGTTTCGTTACTCGCGCGTTACGGAAAAAATTCAGAGACCCTACACGATCGCGTGAGCGTGGCCTTGGCGAGCGTGAATGCCCAACTTGAAAATGCTTCCCAAAGTCTTACAGCATCTCAGGGGCTTGAGCGCCTGGGGAAGATCCTCCCCCTGTCTGCAGACACCGATCTTTTGTTGCAATCTGCGAACTCGGCGGCTGTGCGAAGCCGGGCCTCGGAGTTGAGAAGGGCCGGAAGAATTGTGGAAGCGGCGACGCTGCTGAGCAGGTGGGGGCGTTCTTTTCCAGAGAATTTAGAGGCCCCTTCCATTCTTTTAAGCGCCACGCGCCTGTGGGCCGAGAATCTTATGTGGAAGAATGTGCTTGAAGAGGCAGATTTTTATAGTCAGAAATATGTTTTGCACGAGAGTTTTGCAGAAATTCTTTTTTGGAAAGCGCGGGCGCAAGAAGGAGAACTTCATTTTACTGCTGCACTCGAAACTTTTCAGAAAGCGGCAGAATATGAGCCTGCAAAATGGGATGAAAAACATTATGAAGACTCTTTAATCAGAGGCATTGAAATTGCAAGAAATTTAGAGAAGAGCGAAGTCGCCGCAAAATTGATGGAAAAACTCTCGCTTTTGAAGCGCGATAAAAAAAGCGACGAAATGTTTGGGGAAGAGTCTTTGCACGCCGCATGGGAGTATTTGAAAAATAAAAAGCCCAAAGATGCCCTCAGAAATTTTGAGAGAATTCTTGCAAATAGAAGGGTTTCTGCCCGCTTAAAAGAAGAAGCAAGATTGGGAAAAATTCTTGCTCACATGACGCAATCCGAGACTTTGAGAAAAGGGAAAAAGGAGCTGAAAGGCTACCTTGGGGGCCTTGCCAAACAAGGGAAAAAGAACAAGTGGACTGCCGAGCGAACAAAAGTATTTGAGAAAGGGATCTTGTTTCTTTCTCAAGATCTGCGCGAAGAATTTATGTCGATTGTAAGCAATACGCCTTTTGAGAATCTGAATAAAAATGGAGTAAAAAGGCTTGAGGATTTGGTGCAGGAATCTGAGCGTGTCGCAACTTGGGGAGAGGGACGCGTGACGCGGGGGGCACAAGCACAGGTGTTGCGACATGCGGGAAGTATGAGCCTTGAGCTGGCAGAACTTTTTCGAAAATCTGCACTCCCCCTCACAAGCGGAAAATCTCCAAAAATCGTTCAAAGTCGAGCGCAGTTTGTTTTTAAATACAATACAAAAGCGCAAAAAAATCTTTTCCGCGCATTTACTCTTAGTGACGAAATGCATCTTGAAAAAGCGGCTGCGGGAAAAGAATTGCAACGGCTTGTAGAAGTGAGGCGAGGAGTGGTTGTCGCGCCTGAATTGGCGGCTGAAAAAGATAAAAAGTCTTTTCCCTTGCGGGAATCGATTCTTGCTGCCGTCAGCCAAGGAGAAACGCCATGAAGGCGCGCACATTCGTTCGATTTTTAGTGCCCTTTCTTCTTGTGGGATGCAAGTCACAAGAGCCTTCGGAACTTAAGGAAACATATACGCGTGTCTATCCCGAAGCATCCTTGGCCGAAGAGCGTTCTGTCGCCTTAGACCTTGCATCAAGCCCTCGAGTGCGCCCAGACTCTGGTGAAAAGGGTGTGGTGGCTGTTTCGCCCCTTTCCATGGCCCATCAAAATGAATTGCAGATGCGCGGCATTCAAGCTTTTAAAGATGGAAATCTCGGCCGTGCTTCCGCTTATTTCGAGGAAGCAGAACGTTCCATTGGCCTGGGCGAGAAAGAGCTGCTTGCGGCTTCAGCGACCGCCTATGAAAGAGGTGATTATCCAAAAGCTTTTGAGCGCGCCCATGCGCTTTGGAACCTTTTGGAAAGAAGGCGCACAAAGACATTGGAAGAAGATCTGCGCACCAGCCCCTTTCGTGAGGCCGCCCTCGTTTTAGGGGTGGTTCAGCTCAAAACCCACGAAGACAAAGCGGGGGTGGCACTGTTGGAAAGCCTTGTGCAAAGTGCGCGCGATTGGCCTGCACCCTATCTTGCCTTGGCGGAACACTATCAGGGGAAGAAGGCTTACAATCTCTCTGCCCGAGTCTCGAATGCGGGGCTAGATAGAGCGGGAGTGGATCCCAGGCTTTTCGTTGCTCTTGCCCGTGCATATCGTGCACTGGGTCAAATTGAAAACGCCAAAATCACGCTGGGAAGAGCCTTAAAGATTTTTCCCGAAGCCACGTCCGTGTTACTTTGGTTGGGGATCAGTGAATTCGAGAACGGAGCGGTCACGTCAGCGTGCGAGAGATTCGCTCTGGGCTTTGCAAAGGATGAGTCAAATCCCGTTGCTGCTCACAATTACTCTCTGTGCCTCGTGCGGGGTGGAGACTGGGAGCGAGCAGAAAACCTGTTGCGCAACGCCATTGGCAGAAATGCTGAGGTTTCTCATCTGAGGTTACTTTACGGGGTCGTGTTGAAACGTCTGGGCAACCTCAGAGGCGCACGGCAAACGTGGGGAGAATTCCTTGCATTGTCTGAATCTTCCGATGAAAAAAGAGCCCTTGTAGAAGCTGCTCTCCAAGACCTCACAAACGAGGAGGGAGCACCCGAAAAAGGCTTGCTGGCTCCGATGGTACCTTGAACGGCCGCTTAGAATGAATTCGGGGGAGTGGATATGTCCTTGTTACGGCGTTCGGTTTTTAGCGTTTTGGCCGGTGGTTTTCACTCGGCTCCTCCATCGAGTCGGCCCCCTACAAAGGCCTACGATCGAGTGAGTTACGTGCTCGTTGTGCATGAGCACGACGACATTCTTAAGTTTCTAAAGATGCACCTGAACCGTTACTTTTCGCACGTTGTGGTGGCGAAGAGTGCGGCTGATGGTGTTACCTTTTTAAAACAAAAGGAATTCGATCTCATTATTGCAGAGGCGAATCCTTCGAAAAAAACAAATGCTGAACTCATTAAAAAGGCTGCCATTCATTGGCGTGATGTGCCCATTATTTTAACAGAAAAAACAGCTGAACCAACGGTTAATCCAGAATATTATTCGCATAATTTTGTGGTTAATATTGTCTCAGAGCCCCTGGACATGGACAAACTGCACATGGCGATTCGCAGGGCATTAAATACGCGTGCCCTCGTGAAAAAGCTTGCCACTGCGATTCCGCCGAAGTCTGCCATTGGCACTGTGGCAAGGTCTGCAGGAACGGTGTCACTTCCACCTGACATCCGAAGTTTGGTCTCAGAAATTCAGACAAAACTGAATGAAGAAATCCTTGACTGAATTTTAGAGTGTGATATCTTAAAATGACCACGCGGTATCTTTATTGTTAAAGCAAGACTTCGTGGTAGAAGTGCGTTTCGCACAAGGTTCGTTTGAGGTGTGGATTGATTTTGAGTTTTCCGTTGACTCCTGGCTGCGTAAGAATTTTAACCCTTCTTTAGTAGGGTTTCCCGGCGCAGGGGTCATGTTTTTTGACTGCTTCCTGCCCGTTTATTCTTAGCCTAGCTTTAAGTCTATTGGCACTCCAATTTATTCGCCTGAAGATCATCCTTACTTGTTTGTTTTCGTTCCCAGTCCTTTCTAGGAGTCCTTTATGGCTAAGAAACTTTATGTTGGCAATCTTCCCTTCAACTGTACAGATGAAGATCTTTTCAACGTGTTCCAAGAACAAGGCTCTGTTATGACAGCGCGCGTTGTTATGGACCGCGAAACTGGCCGAAGCAAAGGCTTTGGTTTTGTTGAAATGTCTTCTGATGATGAAGCGAACAGTGCCGTCAATCAACTCAACGGTGCGACTCTCATGGGACGTCCTCTGACTGTGAACGAAGCACGTCCTCGTGAAGGCGGACCAGGCGGCGGCGGCGGTGGACGCGGCGGAAGCCGTGGCGGACATCGTGATGGCGGCGGCGGCGGCGGTGGATACCGCGGTCACTCAGGCTATTGATTTGCCTGTAGAGTCCCAGGATGCCAAGATGGTGTTCTAAAAAAACCGACCTGCTCAAAAAGCGGTCGGTTTTTTTGTGTCTTTTTTCAGATTGCAGAAACTTTTGTTGCCCCTGAATTTTTTAAAAAGCCGGTTTTCCCAAATTCATGACTTTTTTCAACTCTTCGAAGGTTGGAATCGCAGGAAGTTCTTCCCGTTGCTCAAAATCGATGCCTTCTAAGTAATCACGCAGCAATTCGCTCGAGAGCCACATGCCAAACATCGGTGGAAGGTACGAAATGGTGCCCAACATCACCCTTTTATGTACACACGCCCCAAATTCCTTTTGAATCGTCGGGCAAATGCATGTCCATTCCGTTCCTGGCACGGCCTGTTCGGGATCGATGGGTTTTTCTATTGAAAAAACGGTTTTAATCCCTGAATGAATGCCTTTTTCGCGCAGTTTGAGCCGCACTTGTTTTGCAAAGGGATCGATCTTGGTTTCTGAAATATCAGCCGCTCGGATCTTAGAAGGGTCGAGTCTGCTTGCAGATCCCATAGAACTCACCACTTTGATGCCTTTTTCGAGGCAACGCGCAAGGAGATCGACCTTGGGAACTAGGGTATCGATGCAATCGAGTACGGCATCGACAGGTTGCCCTGCAAGCCTTTCGGCCTCAGCAAAGATAAAGTCGCCTTTGTCGGGGTGATGATGCTCGTCGATGGCATAGATTTCTGTCAGAGGATTGATGCGCTTCAGTCTTTCTTGCATCAACAACACCTTTTTTTGCCCGACAGTATCGGTAAAGGCATGCAACTGCCGATTGACGTTGGTGACACAAATTTCGTCGTGGTCGACGAGTGTGATTTTACCAACAGCTGCGCGGGCTAAGGCTTCGGCAGCAAAACTTCCGACCCCACCCACTCCAACGACCATCACGTGCTTGGAACGGAATCGATTCAAACCCTCACGACCCACAAGAAGTTCGAGTCGGCTAAAGCGATGATTTCTAAAAGCCATATCAATTGATCCTCAATAAAAAACCCCATAAGAATGGGTTAACTCAATTTCAAAATTGCGACAATCGGAATCTCGATTCAAAACATTTCTGGGCTTTGCGGGCGTTGTGTCTAGCTTTTATACACCCTGTCTCGTTTATAGACATCTGCGAGATGTTCTTAAAAATGCTTTCCATGCAAGATCCCTTCATTTTTTGCTTGACAGCGGCTGGCACGCCCTTTGCACAGAACAAAGTAACAAGAAGCTCACGCTTTTTGAGTAAAGTTGTTATTGCAGAACTGGAGAATCAAATGTTGAAGCACATCACATTGCCTATCATAGTATCCACCTTAGCAGCTGTTACGTTTCCAGCCTGTGTTTCCAGTGGTTCTTCCACTTCTCAGTCTGCGAACGGAGAAAAAAACACAGAATTGGTCTCTGTGGGCGTTGATTCCACAGGAGAAACTCCCGTCGTTCAATCGAACAACACAAAGCTTCTGAATTTAGAAGGAGCGGGCGGTTACTTTCTTGCAAAAGGCTCGGTAAAAGCCATCGTTGAATCTGCTAAGGCTGCGAAAAAGAATTTGGGTACTCAAGGAACCAACCTTGATTCCTTTAAAGCTCTTGCTTACGAAGCACTTGCAACGAACAATCCCGATGGCGCCATTCAGTATCTAAAGATCTCTGAAGAACGCAAGGCTGGACTCGACGATGACGCCCTGATCATTTTAGGCGTTGCTTATCTTGTGAAGAATGATGAAGTCAAAGGATTTTCGTACCTGCAACGTGCAGAGGCAATGAATCCCCGCAATATCATTCCGACTGTGAATATGGGAATTTTTTATCTTTCGAAGGCGCGTGGACTCCGCTCATATCCCTATTTTAAACGTGCACTCGACGTTGAACCACGCAATGCCACCGTTCATACCCTTGCAGCCTCTTCGATGTTTGCAATGAAAGACTTTAAGGGTTCAACGCGTCATCTGGAAAAAGCGATTAAAGCCAACCCCCAGAGCCGCATCTCACGCTTTAATTTGGGACTCGTTTACTACATCGGTATGCGTGACTTCAGCGCCGCTTCCCGTGAGCTTAAAGTGATTGTCGACGATGCAGCAGCCGATCCCCGTTTGAAGGCTCGTGCTGAAGGCATGCTTGCAAATGTAAAGCGTGAAGAGCAAGGCCGACAAGGAATATCGACCATCGGCGTCTACTAAAAAGCAGACCCGTGGGCAGGAATTTACAAACCGAGTTTTGTCCAAGGAAAGAACGCAGAACCTAAGGCTGGGGGATTTTCAAGAGGTTCCCCGGGCAGATAGGCCAGGCACTCAACGCCCTTAAAATCGGCCTTGAGTGCCGTGAGGTGTTGGGCGATCACGCCAGATATTTTTTCGCACTTTTCCAAGTGCTCCTTCGAGGACTCTTCTTTAATCAGCCGTAACTTAATTGCCGGCTCGATGCCCACCTCTTTGTAGGCCACCGAAAAATCCAAAAATTCCCAGTCGAAGTTTTTCTCTTTAAGGGCGGCCTTTATTTTAGCAAGGTCTGGTTTTTTGAGGGCATGGGTATCTACAAATTGCTGTGATTCAGCAAGTTCATTGGGCGCATAGTACGGATTGGAAGCATAGAGACGGCGTGCCGCTTCGGCATAGAGCCATCCTGCCATTCCGTCTTTTTCAGCTTTGCTTTTGGCTTCTTTAAAATAAACTTCAGGTGATTTTTTAGCGTGGGTCCAGATTTGCGCATGCAGCATCACCAAGCCCACACGGAATTTCGCCTTCGTTTTTTTCACGAGGCTGTCGGGAATGGGTGCAAAAATAGAAAAAAGTCGCACCTGTTCACTGTTGGAGTGGTGACTGTGGATCACAGCAAATTGTTGATGTGGCCCCGTGACTCCCCGAACGGTGGCACCCAAGCACTTCACTTCTGGAAGGCCGCTTGCAGGAAGGTTGAGATAATAAATTGCCGTGCGCGCGAGCTTTGCCTTCTCAAGGGAAAATTCTTGAATGGTGGTGTTAAATATTTCGTCCTTGGCGCGGTCTTCTTTCACGATGGAGGGGTGAAGAAGTTTTTTGAGGTGATCGACCCGCGACTCCGCCATGGCCTTTTCGTATTCCGCAAGGGCTGCATAGAAGTCGAGAACATAATCGCCATAGCCTGTGATGTCCTGGGGCTTGTTCAACGGCATTTGCTTACAGTCGGATGGACTGGGCACGGGTGTTGAAGCAGGAGCTGCAGGAGAAGGCGTGGGCGTGGGGGCTCCGACCGCGAGGTGCGCAGAGAACGTCATTCCCAGAGCGGTTCCTATCAATCCAAAAGCAGACAGAGATTTTAAGTTCACGTGTTGTCCTCGATGGCAAACCCACCAAAGCGGTGGGATAGATTTGCAGGTGTGCTTCCCTCGACAGATTGACCCATGGCCATTCCGGGAGATGTCTGTGGAGTGCGGGCAGAACTTTGCCCCTCGGTGTGCAGTGATTCCGCTAGGCGAAACAATTCTTCTGAAAGATTTCGACACGCCGCAGAAAGTTGCCAACGCTGCAACTGCGAGAAATTTTGTGGTGCGCAATCAAAAATCTGAATTTTGAGTTTTTGAAGCAGCTGCACCATGAGCTTGGCTTCGCTGTTCCCTTTGGCATCAGGTTGCCCAGGAGATCCACTTTGTTTCGAAGCAAGTTTCTCTTGCACGATGTTCCGTAAAGCCTTGACGCTTACGGCAGGAAGCGATGAGAGGAGAGTCATCCTTTCGTCGGGGCTCAAAGGTAACAATGCCTTGAAATGCTCGAAGCCAAAATCAGTTCTTTGATGTGACGTCACATCAAATTCTTGAGCCACTCGAATGTACTGATTCGCCGTTGTGTAGTTGAGGCCCAAATTCTCTTCACAGATCCGTTTCCATCCCGTTTTGTTATCTTCAAAAAACCGGCGTTTGACCTCTTCCAAAAGCTTTCCCTTTAATAGAAAGGCTTCGGTTTGGGCGGCATCGAGCCTGCGGATAAATTCAAGATACTGCTCTTTTTCCCAGTTTTGTCGCTCGGGACTGTGCTTGTCAAAATTATACGAAACCTTGTTCAAAGCACTGGTAAAGGAAGCTGCAAAGTCAGCCTGCGGCGTGGGAGGAGGCACAAAAGGAGCCACATTTTCAATGTGCACAACGGGCGCAGGGGGAGTAAAAGTCTCTTCAACGGGAGGCAAAACAGGCTCCGGTGCTGCAGAGAGCGGCGCACTTTGTTGAGTTGTTACGTTCTCAGATGCCACGTGTAACGTTACTTCGACCGCAGGAGAAACCACGGCAGGCGTGGGCTCTATCATAACTTCTTCTTTAGTTTCTTGTTCCGTGCGGGTAAACAGACCCTTAAGGGCTTTCCGGGGTTTGGTTGTCATTTTTTATTCGCTCTTTTCCTGAGATTGTTCGAGGGCAGGAAGCACGGTGTCGAGGGATTTCACCTGTGCACAAATTTCACCAGTGAGGGCCATATAGTCGATGGCACCCATACAACTCGCATCGTAATACATCACAGGCTTGCGCATCTTCGAGGCTTCAGTGATCTTTACATTCTGGCGAATGACGGTTTTGAAAACGCTTTCACGGATGGTTTCAATGGCCAATACTTTCTCGACAATCTCGCGAGAAATTTTGGTCCGGGGGTCAAACATGGTTGTAATGATGCCCGTGATTTTAAGCGTAGGATTGAGTTCTTCGCGAATGAGGCCAATGGTATCAAGTAAGAGCTGCAAGCCATCAAAGGCAAAGGGATGGGCCTGCAGAGCAATTTGCACTTCATCGGCAGCATTCAGGGCATTCACCGAGAGCAGTCCAAGGCTAGGTGGGGTATCGATAAGCACGTAATCGTATAAGGCTCGCAAGGGTATCAGGGCTTTTTTAAGGCGATTCTCGCGCCCAATTTCGCTAGCGACTCGGCTTTCAAACTCCGAAAGTTCGATGGATGCCGGGGCAATGTGTAAGTTGGCGTAGGGAGTTTCAAGCACCACATCTTCTGCAGTGGTGTGCTTGGGATCGGCAAGCAGATCGAAGGTGCTTTTTTCAACGGCATCATTTTCGATTCCAAGCCCCGACGTTGCGTTACTTTGTGAATCGAGGTCGATCACAAGGACGCGCTGACCATGGGCTGCAAGACCTGCGGCAAGATTAATGACCGTGGTGGTTTTTCCGCAACCTCCTTTTTGGTTGCAGATCGCAATGACGCGCGCCTTGGCAGGACGTGGAAGGGCCTTTATTTTTTTATCGACACTGACCTTTGCTGCAGCAGGTTTTGATTTTGCCGTGGCCCCCACGCGGGGTGTGGTTCCCGTGCGCGTTTTGGGTTTGGGTGAATTCTTTTTTTGTGTGGACATGCATTCTCCTCGTGCGTAAGAAAGAAATGAATTTTTAGGAATAGAGAGACTTTGCACTATAGTAACATGTTTTTGACAATTTTGAAGGAACCTTTGGAAAGGATGATTTCGTGCAGAACAACAAGAAAATTTTAAAGAGTGTGTTTTGTGGATTGGGCGGACTCGGAGTGGTGCTCGGAGCCTTTGGGGCCCATGCTTTAAAGAACCACTTTACCGATCAACAACTCGAACCGTGGCGCACCGCAATTCTTTACCTCTTTGTGCATGTCTTGGCAGGTCTCGCCGCAACTCTTTTAACGTCGCGGCTACGCAGTGTCTACCTCTTTTTAGTGGGAATCATTTTTTTCACAGGGTCACTTTTGTTACTTGTTGTTACAAGTACAAAAACACTGGGAGCGGTTGCTCCCCTGGGAGGAGTTGCATTTATTCTCGGTTGGTTTTTTCTGGCCATTGATGTGGCCCGTCACCCTGAAAAATAGAACTCGACGGGGAAGAAATCCCAAAGCGGAAATGTCTTCCTCTAAAGGCCCGCACTGTCGGTGTTACGTTAATATGGGTCATGCAAGGGGGAGTGGGCGATGGGCAGTTTTCAATTCAAGACGGTTTTTATCGTTTTCAGCACTGTTACTTTAAATGGTGTAGCAAGCGGAGCGCCCTCCCCAAAATCCCAGCCCAAGAAGGGTGACTCTAAATCAAAAGAGACCCCTGTTACTATTATAGAAGGCAGACCCGAGAGCCCCGAACTCCAAGACATGCTGTTGCCCGAGTATTCTTATGGGGCACCTGGAAATGTTCCCTTCGAGCCCGCACTGCATCTTTTGCAGCCTTTGGAAAGTCCAGAACTCATGCTCGGAACGGGCCCAGGCGGCATTTCTGTTCCATTCGAAGGGTTTTTGCCCCTGCAAGCGAAGCCCTGACGTGCAGTTACAATTGTTCCCGGCTGTGTTCCTTTAAATTTCATAAGATCTCGGCAGAGGCAAATATGCTCCAAAGAAAGTGAACATATGCTGCAAGAGATTTTCGATTTGTTTAGAGCTAGGGATCCCATCCCGTTTATTATCCTTGCGATCTTAAGCGTTGGATGGATTATCGTTCTTGAAAGAGCCATCTTGCTGCAGATCACCTACCGTGTGAACTTCAGCAAATTTAACCAAACCATTCGCAAAATGCTTGCAGCGGGTGACCTCGAACGAGCGCGCAATTACTGCAAAGCAACGGCGCAGGTTGGCTTGCCGCTCATCGCTGCCAAAGCCATCGACGCCTATCAAAGCGATACCTTTCGGGTGCGCATGGTGGTCACAGAAGAAATTCTTTCCTTTATGCCGCGCATCCGCAGACGCATTTCTCAACTGCCGGGCCTTGCCACCATTGCGATTTTGCTCGGTGCTTTAAGCGCAGTGCATGGCGTGTGGCAATCTTTTCACACCGCAGATATTTTTGAATTAGGAATTAAAAGTTTTGCCTTTACCAAAGGCTTAAGCAATGCCTTAAACCCTTTGGCGCTTTCCTTGGTTGCAACCATCCTCTTGTTACTTCCTTATGGATTGCTTGAAGCCATTGCCACCCGCCTCGAAGGGGAAATTGAGCACAGTTTAGCCATCATTCTCAATATCCTTTCTCCCGAAAGTGAAACCGTGATGGCGCAACCCAGTTTTGTTGCCGCAGGGTCCATGGATGGTGGAATGGGGCGTATGGACAGCCTTCCCGACATTGAACCACTCGGAAGCGAAAGTTCTGCGGCGACCGGAAAGGGAACTTATGAAGATATTTCCGCTGATAAATCGGAACCTGTACCCGATGAGGAAGAGATCATTTGATCTTGGCTGGGCATATGTGGGTATTTTTGCGGTTGCGATTGCGTTTACATCCCTGCTGACGGTGATTGAGCTGTTGACGATGCATCACAGAAAGCCCCTTTTTTTTAATGTGCGCACGGCAAACCTTGAAGATCTCCGCCGCACTCCTGAAAAATCAGAAGCCTTCGTGACTGAAAACACGCCGGTGTTTTATTTTGCTGCCAAGAGTGTGGTTTTTGGAAGAGTGAAGAGCGTCATTGCTCCCGGTCCTGGCAAAGATGTGCTGCTTGTTCCACGGGGAGAAAAGCTCAGTCTGAAAAAAAAGACTGTCCAAGGGCCCGATTGGAAAAAACATCTTGAAGATCAATTCAAGACTTGGCAGCAAGGCGCTCAGCTCTTTCCAACGCGCGTCATTGCCATCGCTTTTGAATCCACAAGCGAAGACATGACTGAGGTGATGGAAATTTTTCGCAAGACTGTGGCCTTAAGTGCAGTGCAAAACAAAAGACACGCCAAGGGTGATGCCGCACTCAAAGAGAATCCTGTTCCCATCTTGTTACGTTTTCCTTTAAATAAATAGGCGAGAAGAAATTGTAGGATGTATACCAAAGCGACAAAAAAAATGGGAATCTGGCGGCACAGTCACAACAGTGCATCAAGCTTTCGCCCCGCGCCTACACAAGGGCTCGTGCTCGCTTTGGGGGCTATGGCCTTTTTTACGTGGCTTGTTTTCTTTCTGGTTTTAAAAATTCGGGGGGATTTTTTTCTGATCGAGAGTTCACCCGTCGAGCTTTTGAAGGCTCCTTCAAAAGGGGGTTATTTTTTTGAATCCAGAAGAGCTGCGCTTGCTGTTGCAATTCTTCCTGCACCCCAAGGAAAACTACGCTTTTTATTCGACACCGGCGAAAGCTTTGTGATGCCCGGAAAAGATATGGAACTCACGCGCTTTGTTGCCAAGCGTGCCGACGCCATCGAGCTGATGGCCATGCTCACCATGGTGCCCCGCAATGCTGCCGCGCGCGTTCACATTTGGCCCGACAGACGCCTTCATTTTGCAGATCTCGACAAGGCCATAAAAATTCTGTCGCGGCTGGGGTTTGATGATTTCGACATCGCTGTGGACGGAGGTTAGGCATGCTAAAACGCGAAAAACATCCCCATCCCAAAAAAAAATCACCTTCAGGCCACAAGGGCAAACTCGTTTTGGAAGTCGAAGTTTTACAGCGTGGAGAAATCCAAGTCACAAGGAAATGGAAAGTCTCGCGGCTGTTACCCAAGCGCGTGGGGTTAGGCTCTTCGCGCCGCGATGGCCTGTATATTCCCCTTGCAAGTTTTCCAGCTAAAATTCCCATCTTTCGCGTGGGCAATGGCAAAGTAAAAGTCTCTCTTGACCCCCGCATCAAAGGGATGCTTTATGACGGTTCTAAGGGGGGTGATGTGCGCACTTTCACAGCCCCCGAAAAAGCATTGATAGAGCTTTCGAGCATCGAAGAGCCCCTAGAGGTTCCGCTCCGCAAAGGAGCCTATGGCAGCCTGGAGCTCTATGGATTCGAGATCATCTTTAAAGTTCATGTTCCGTTGCACAAGCGAAAAGGTGGGCTTGTCGTTGGTGCGCCGCGCGGTTTTTTTGCACTGCCCGCAATGGATTCTCCACTTGAAAAATGGGCCCTCCCCTCGGCGATGGCTTCTGCACTTTTAGTGGGAATCCCTTTGTTACTTTGGCTTTTGAAAGCGCCGCGCTTTGAAATCCGCGAAATCACAGATCTGCCCGCGAAAGATGCCATTGAGCTTTTGCACCCTTCACATTTTCAATTTCTACCCCTGGTCTTTGAAGATGAATTTGCCAATGAGGATTTGATTAATCAGGCTATTTTTTATGTCTCAGAGCTTCAACGGCGCTGGAAAGCGCAAGAAGTCGGAAAGCATTATGTTTCGACTTTGCCGTTCCTGGGTTCTTTCACCCAAGAAGAGCAATTGCCCAGCAAAGTGGTTGAGCGTTGGAAGGTCAGGCTCGATGAATTTTATGCAAATCTTGAAAAGCAGCGCACGGATCCCAAGTCGCCGCGTTACTTTAAAATGTTGAAAGCGTACCCCCGCCTTGTGACCGAAGTGAGCGGCGGAACGCAGGGCTCGCTTTGGCTTCGGCAAAAGCGGCGGATCGAGATGCTTCAAAGCATGCAAAGTGTTTTGAAAGAAATGGTTGAGTCAAAAGATTCATATTTGCGCGAGCATTATGGCTCCCTCGAAGTGACACTTTCGGGAGGAAGGCGCGAAGGATTTGAGGCTGATGTGCCTTTTTCGCGTGCGTTAGACAAAGAGCGTGAAAACTATGAAACCGCCCAGGAGTTTGTGGATTCTGCGCAGTCGTTTGGCCGGTTTCGCGAGCTGCTACAGAACCTTTCGCAATCCTCCCGCTCTGTTCCCAGTGTGGTTTGGCTGGGGGGACGCACGCCTCTTGTTCCACATATCATGGAGCACTTCTTAAAGCCTGGGATAAACGACCGCGAAGCCATTTTAACCAATGCAAGATACTCGAACGGCCTTCTGGCAATTCCTCCTGCGCCGACTCCAAAACCGTCTCTGAATTCAACGGATCTCGACCTGTTTATTTATGGAAAAAGAGAAGAGCTTAAGGCATGCTACGAATCGGCGCTCCGGAGAACCCCTTCGCTGACAGGGGTAGTGCGCTGGAAATGGACCATCGATCTCTTTGGAAAAGCGCGCAAAGCGGTTATCACGGGAACGGAAATCAAGGATCGTGACTTTCTGTTTTGTCTGCGCACCCGGATAGAAGCATGGCGTTTTCCACGACCTCGAAATGGTGCAGTGACAGTCACGTACCCTTTAAGATTCGTGGTTAATTTAGAGTCTCCATCTTTATTTAAGTAACGTGTTAATTTATTTGTCCTGTTAATTTATTGATCCTGTTTTTTAAAGTCAGCAGTTTAGTTAAATGTGTATTTATTTTAAGTGAGTGTTTGTGAATGGATAAGAATTTGCGCATGATCCCTTTTGGTGGATGCGGTGAAGTCGGAATGAACTTTACAATCTACCAGTTGGATGATCGCTATTATTTTGTAGACGCTGGAGCCCTTTTTCCCGATGACACTTTGCCGGGCGTGGACCTCATTCTCCCTGACGTCAGTTACCTTCTTGAGCAAGGCATTAAGCCCACGGCCTGGCTCATTACCCACGGCCATGAAGATCACATTGGTGCGCTTCCCTATCTCTATCGGCATTTTCCGGCCCCCATTTATTCGTCGGCCTTTACCGTCGAACTCATTCGCGGAAAATTTTTGGAAGCACACATCAACGGAGCGGATATCAAAGTTTGGGGCCACGGACAAACCGTTGCGCTGCACAATCTGAAGGTCACGCCCATTTCCGTTAACCACAGCATTCCCCATGCGTGCTCGCTGTTTTTCGAAACTCCCTACGGAAATATCGTCCACACCGGAGACTACCGCATCGACCGCCAGCCCTTTGAAGGTAAACAGACGCCCGAGTTTTACCGAGAAGTCATCGGCAACAAGCCCGTGAAGTTTATGTTTGCAGACAGCACCAATTCATTGGTTGCAGGCAGCGATGAAAATGAAAAAAGCTTGAAGCAAAGCTTTGTTGAAATCTGCATGGCCTGTGAAGGAGCTGTTATCGTAACAACCTTTGCAAGCAACATCTGGCGATTTCAGAATGTGGTGGATGCTGCCGTTGAAGCAGGCCGCAGGGTTTATCTCATTGGCAGATCGATGAAGCGCAATCTGGAAGTGGCACTCAAAGTAGGAGTGCTCAAGATTCCCGAAGGCGTTTTGGTCGAAGATGATGACTTGCCCGGCGTGCCCAAATCCCAGCTGTGTATTTTGTGTACGGGAAGCCAAGGTGAACCCTACTCAGGAGCCAGTCGCCTCGCTTTTGGAACCTTTGGAAATTTTAGCCTGACCGAAAAAGACTGCGTGGTTTTTTCTTCACGCCCCATTCCAGGTAACGAAAAATCCATCGGCACACTCGTGAATCAGTTCGAACGCCTGGGCGCAGATGTGATTACCCCGCGCGATAAAAAAGTGCATGTGAGCGGCCACGGTTTTCAAGAAGACCTGCGCATCTGCATTCAAACCGTGAGCCCCGAGTATTTTGTGCCTGCCCATGGTGAATATCGGCAGCTGCGCAAGCACATCGAGCTGGCAACTTCGTGCGGAATTCCTCGTGAAAACTGTTTCCTTATTGAGAATGGCGACAGCCTTGTGATGGGGCCCAAGGTGCTCGGCATCGTCGAGCGCGTCAAAACCGGACGCCAGTATGTTTTTCAAGGGGGAGTGTTTCATTCCAAGAGCGAGATCTTTCGCGCACGGCTTGGCATCATGCGCAATGGGCTTCTCGTCATTTCTTTTGTTCTGTTTGAAGGAACTTATGATTGGGCCGCAAAGCCCGTCGTGCTCAACAAGGGTGTTCCCATCGAGGAAGATACTTTACTTCCGCAAATTGGACACATCTACGAGCAGACGATGCAATCGTTTTTGTCGCGTAAAAAAGGCAGTGATGCCAAATTCGCAGATGAATTGCGCCTTGCACTGCGCCGCATGATTGAAACAAAAATCAATTACAAATGCATTGTGGCCGTGGTGTTGCACCGTACGTATTGAGTTGTGAACTGTCCACTTTTTTCGAGGAAACTGCATGTCTTCCATCGGTTTTTGGGCCATACTTCTCTTGCTCGCCCATCTTCCCTATGCCCGCGAAGTTATTTTTCAGCTCGTCTCTCAGGCAAAGCTTTTTGATTCATTGCCGATCCATCAGCGTGCCCAATTTCCAAATGCTCCCTCCCATGGGAAAATGCTCCCCCTCGCCTCGCGTAAATTTTGGATGGCTTTTCGAGCTTACATCGATCAAGATGATCCTTTAGAATCCAACGAAGTGTGTTCCCTTAAACGCGCTCTGCGTGAAAGCTCAAGAAGGGAAAAGCGCGCGGCTATCTTTGGATTTGTTACGTTATTGATCGTGGGCTTTTGCTATTGGGGAGTCCACTCACAAGGGCCTTGAAATAGAAAATCAACCCAAAAGTTTAATCGCCCGCTTGCTGATCAATTTGCCGAAGCGATGTCACCAGTTTCTTAAGCATCGACAGGCGTCGAAACGTCGCCCTTACGGAAAGGGCCCGCTCCATCGCCGTTCCGGAAAAGCGGGATGGCAATCCTTCTTCTTTCTTGTGCCAATAGACTTCAGAGCCCTGGCTGACGAGTTTATCCGCTTGGGATTGAAGATGAGTGAGCGCCGAAAGTTGAACTTGGCTAAGAGGAGCGGCAATGAACGCGACCTGGATGACACCGCCCGAGATATTTTCTTCCACTCGACTTTCGGCAAACTTGATGACGGCTTCGATTTCGCTGGGAGCCCTCACGAAAAGCTCTGTCTCAAAGCCCAGCAACTCAGAAAGTCGGCACTCAAGTGCTGTTACTTCTGCAGGTTCCGGAGGAGTTTGAGCACGAAAGATGACATTGCCGCTTGTCATGAGTGTTGTGGCATTGGGATGTCCCGCCGCCTTGAACGCGGTTCGGAGGTCTTCCATTTTAACAAAGCGGCCTGTGACATTTATTGAACGCATGAAGGCGATGTATTTCTTCATGCTTGCGACTTCTTCGACCAAGAGTTTTCCTCAATGCCATGTGAAATTTTCGATCTCCTTTGGTGCCTTGGTGATTGGGGCAACAAATACTTGATGTGACTCAAATGGATATCTCATTTCTCCCAAAATGTTTTGCTACTTTGAAAGACTAAACTAACATAGTCAAAGGAGTAAATTACATTTTAAAAATACACTATTTACTTTACTTCTTGCTTAAAATACCTGGATCGACAAACGTTATTTGTCCTCCACAAAGTGCTTCAAATTCAGCTGCTTCATCTTTTGGGCACAGTCCATACGCAACATCCTCAAATGCGAAGCTAAAATTCCCAACAATGCGCCATTCACGTTCCCATCGAAAGTCAATTTCAGACACTCCATTTTTTGAGAACAGAGGTTTCCCAAAGGCTTCAAAGAGCGGAAGCGTCGCCTTCCACTTTTCACAGTTGGGTGAGACTGCAAGTTCGTCCAAAGAAGAGCGAATTCCGGAAGAGGACTCAAAATAAAATACTGGATTTCCGCCGCATTTTCGCACGGCCTTTTCTTTAAAAGCTAATCCGTAGGGCTGGAAGTGCAGCTTGCGCCCTGGAATGGGTTGGCACTGAACTAAGATTTGGCTCAGGGGCGTTTCGGTAAAGCAAACAGAATGAAGCCATTGGCGCTTCACAAACGAATTTGGATTTGCCACGGAACCGTTTGCTCGTTGCATTGGTACTTTGAAATTGAAATAGGAAAACGGGCTTCGGGCTTCAAGCATTTTTGAATTTAAGATGCTGATCAAATTTTGTTTGGCATTCAGCTCGCACCATCGTTCTGCGCCGTTGGAGGTACCACAAGTAGCTTCATCATGCGCGATGACCTTGAGCGGCCCATTTCGCGTTAAATGGACCAGGTATGGAGACAAGTCTTCACGTAATCCAAGAACGTCTTGTCTGTTTTGAATAGACAGTCTCTGAATCATGGTTTATGCCTCCGGTTGGCACGCTGTTTGCAAGGTTAAATCTTACCACCTTAGGAGAACTCAGCTATGAAACTCTACACACTCGAATTTCAAGTCGACTTTCCTAGAACTCCTGAAGAAATTGCAGAAAGTGTTGAAATTGCGCTCAGCCAGGAAGCTGAACTTAGAGGTTGGAAGAATGGCTATACATTTTCCGAGTGTCAACCTCGTCGACAGTTAGCCAGTGGAGGGGTCGTGCACACCTATGAAGTTGAAGGTTTGTATTCAAACCCTGGCGACGATTCAGGTAGCGACATCTCTCGAAAGGGAGCTCACAGCCAGCAGAAAAAACCCGAAGGACAAGTAGCTCGTCCTTCGGAGATTAATCAATAGAACTGCCTTTACCGCGATCTCCATCGCATTGTGCAGCCGAGTGTGCTCAAAGCTTGGAGAAAAAAATGGGGTCTAACTCAAGATGGATTTCAATCCTGCTCTCTGAAAAAGTGTAAATCTGTAATAGAAATTCAGGTAGGGAAAGAAGATTTAGCTTAGAAAACAACTCTTAACAAGCTTCTCTGACTTTCTCCATTTTAGAGATATGAAAATTCAAATTCGCGTCTTTATTTCTTCCATAAACCGTGATTGGTATAGGCGATACTTGAGAAAACACATCACTTCATCTAACAATCCGTGCTTTTTTTTTGTGTACTTATTTTGACTCGCTCTTGAATTTCGATCTACTCGGTCATAGAATAGTGAAACAAATATCAAAAATCAGGTGTCAAAATGCAAATTATACATGTCTCGATGGATGTAAACGACGTTCAAAAAACGGGTCTAACTTTAGCAAAAATGTTAGATTTAAACATCCGAGAGTTCTACCTTGATGGAATGAACTTGACACATCCCAATGGAACATCTTTGGAGTTGGTGCCTCGAAATACGGTGATTCGTCCATCCCCAGACCTTTTTCAGTCTGGTGGAAAAGTGAGCCACGAAACAAGCTTTCACATCGCTTTAACTTCCCCTTTAAGTCCGAAAGAAATACAACAATTTGCTGGGGAAGCTGGTTGGTTGAGCCAAGATGCATTTCGTGGTCCGGATTTGCCACTCGTTGAAGTGTATGTTGAGAATCGGTTTTTGTTTGAAGTATATTCTGTGGAGCATAAGAAAATGCTCGATGAGTTCGTCTTTAATTCGGCATACTACCAACGGGATGAAAAGTAAGGTGAAGCCGTTTCGGAATGTGGAGTTCAAGTTTTTGTGATGATTTTTTGTCGACTGCAGTAAGTTCAAATTCTTTACCTTAATTTTTTATCAAGGTGGAGCTTAAACGACAAGAAAAAATGTCTTCAAAAAGAGGCTCAAACCACGTTTCAAGAGAAGCTTAACCTGCGCATCAATTGTGAAAAATAACTTCTTAAACTGCATAAATAGATAAAGTATCTCAAATTTCAGGCAAAAAAATCCATCCCTTAGCACCTTACGGCGGGGATGGCGTTATTGATCTCTCAATATCAACTTGGTAAATTCTTGTCAAAATGTAATGGAAATTTTTACGGAACTCCCAAATCACGTGGTTTTCAAATCTTCCAAAAAATACACTCACCGGACAAGTTTCTAATTACCTCAGCCCTAAATTTCACTCCTTTTCAACAATCTTTACCATGGGGGAAAGCCCCATCTTTTGAAAATGCGCTTTTACAATGATTTCAAGCTCTGCAATTTTGTCCCAAGGGGCCAAAAGTTCGACAATAATTGTATTGCCATCCTGACGAACTCTCGCACCTGGGAATCCGTCGATAAGATCCAAGACGCTTCGCAGTGAAATGGGATGCATAAAAGTCTCTGTCCCATCAGCCTTTGAGAACCTAAAAAGGCGCGTGATTCGTCCTCCCAAAATTTTAAAGGCTGAAGAGGGCACTCCGCAAGAGCAGGTAGGAACTTCCAAAAATTGAAGAGGAAGGTAACAGTTTTTAAAAAGGTGTAATTCATTTACATTATTTGTAAAGAAGGCTTGGCCTTCTGTATCTATTTGCACAGAGATACCCGCATTGAGATGATAATTGCCATTCTTGCAGGTGTGTCCAATGACGCCGACTTCAGTGGATGAAAGAAGGGTCACAACGTCACAACCGAAAGTATTTTTTATTTCCTGAATAATTTCTTCACTGGCACCCTCGGTTGTTACTAAAATAGAGCGTGGAATAAAATTCAGACTGCCTTTTTTGGAAAACTCAACGAGCATTTCCAAAAATCCGCCATAGCAAATAATGAGTTCTGGTTCGAGAAAACGAAGTTGTTCCAGCACGATTGGGGTATCGTCTTGGAGGCCAATAATGGCTTCCGCAAATCCTAGGGCCTGGGCAACGCGAGGCAAGGTATGGCGTTTGTCTTTTGAACCCACAAATGCCTTTTTTAAATCCTTGTACTTGGGGCACAGACTGAGCAGAGCCTTCTCATATCCATCGGCAAAAGAACGCCACATCTTTTCATCATAAAGAACGTAGAGCAGTTCCCCCGTTGCTCCTGCAGACTGGAAAATATAGGCTTTTTCAAGCCATTTTTCTTGAGGGTTTGAGCTTAAATGAAAAGATAATGCAGATGCGAGGTCTGGCATTGCCGCGATCTCGAGATCTGTGATGAGGCTTTGCCAGCTCGAACACAGGTCGCTTCTGCTTAAGTTGGGCAAAATTTTTGTGTGACCTTTAGACTTTGTCAAAGTAGTCATATTGCTTCAAAATCTCGATGGTTTTTACACTGAGAAGATCAGCTACCGCCTGGCCATTTCGAATTCTTTCACGAACCATCGTTGCTGAGATTTTGGGAAGATGACTGACATCGATGCGCTGAACAGTTTCACCAAGTTCAGCCCAGGCCCGCGCTTTAATATCTTCAAAACTGTCACGTTGGGGAGTTAAGAACACCCGATCATGGGGGAGTGCTTTTTTGTAGTATTCCCAATTCAGATCGAGCCGTCGCCCACCCCACACAAAGAACGGAGCGTCAGATCCGAGCTCGTATTTTAAGGTTTCAACGACGATTTGGTACCTTAACCAAAAGGGGAGTGGATTTTTTTCACAGCGGTGGTGCGTATCAACTTCTTCGGTGAAAAAAGGAACGGGCGAGACAAAGCCTGGAAGATCTTTTGAAACCTCATTATCTACGACAAAAACCCACAAGCGTTCGGCATGCACAAGTAATTCGCGAATATAGGCAAGATGACCCAGATGGAAGGGTTGAAATCGCCCTTCCCAAATCACGATATGATGTTTCATGGATGCATTCCTTTTTTCAGTTTTTTAACGCGCTTAGTTCACATTTTCATTTTTAAAAAGTGGTTTCAAGAAACTTTTTAATCCCACTTCACGAGCGGCAATTGATCCCAAAGAGCGGGAGGTAACAACAGGCGTTCATTGAGGTGGGGAGTGATGACTTCTTCAGTTCCCTTGGGAGTTTCTTTTTTTTCTGCAGGGCGCAGTTTTGGCAATTTATTGGAATTTTCTTTTGCATTTTTAAAGAAGTTTTGTAAGAGCTGCACTTCTTTTGCAAGCTGCCAGAGCGGAAGTTCTTTTTGAATATTTTCAAGCGCGCGCAGGGAGATCGTATAAAGCATGGCGCGTGTTTGAGGTGAAATGGTTTCTTGGAGGTCTCCCCACAGCGCTTCGAGGGCGAGCTGGCCTGTATGTTGAACGATGCGCAAGCCGCAGCGAAAATCCGTGGTGGAAGTTAAAAAGGCGCAGGAAATTGGCGGATAGAGAGCAAGCGGAGAATTTTCAGCAATGATTTTTTGCCAACTCGGTGTTCCTGCTTCAAGCTTTCCGGGTTCTTTTTCTTGAAATCGGACAACGCGATCGGTTGTGGTGTCTGCCGCTGAAGTGCCAATGCTGATGTCGTGATCGAGGGCGTACCATTGAGGAGCCGTGCTGATGCCGTCTCGACAGGCATAGAGACGCACATGTTGAGGAAGCTGCGGTATTTTGCTTTGCTTTTTCTCTCCCAAAGACATCGCCTGTTCATCAGAGTTCGAAAATGTAAGATCTTCGAGATTGAGTACACTGAATTTTGGAGGCGTGAAGTAGGAATCGAGCACAAAATACTGTGATTTTTTTTGCGACGGAAGCACAATTTGAGCGCGTTCGCTGCTTGGAAACAAAATATTTTTATTGTTGGGATGAATGCAGGCCAGGCTTGAGTTCACGGGGTGACTGACATATCTGTCGTCTGTGCGTCCCAAATAATGGAGACAAAAAGGTCCTTCGGGGGTGCCGATAAGTTCTAAAGTTTGTGGAGCACGCTGGGGGGCTGCGTAACAATAAGATTCTTTTTGCAGAGGCCCAAAGAGATCGCGTTCAGTAAGAGTAAAATCAGAGTCCTTGTTTCTTACTGAATCAGACTTTGTTCTGTTGAAATAGGGTGGAGGACTGATATCGCATGGAAAACGCACCGTGCGCGCCTTGCGTTGTTGGTGATGCGCAAGACAATTCATGCCGCCGATCCAAAAAAGTGCCAAAGCATCAAGGGAATCGACCGCACTCACCTCAGCGTTTACTCCGTCCTGCTTTTGCAAAGCCACGAGTTCGTTTTGTAGCGCAGTGCTCTGTAGAGGAAAGGGATTGTCGGGCACCGCACTGAGGGAAGGCAAAGGAGGCTGCGAAGCATGAATGCGGAGCCATTCAAAGGACGGTTTCAAGTTGGCGGAACTTGATTTCGCGCGCGTAGAAAGGTGTGCGAGCAAAAAACCGCGCGGTCCGAAATTGAGAAATCTCATCTCATCAACAAGAGCACCTTCGCTTTGCAAACGCCAACCCACGCCAGATGCGGATTTTTGAGGGATGTCGTGGAGGAGCGGAAGTAAGCCCAACTTGGAAAAGTTCGCATCGGGTGCATGTTTTTGCCAAGACTCAAAAAGATCTTCAAGAGCGAGAACGCTTCTGCTGCCTGAGAGGGGTTCCGACTGAAACCAAAACTTTTGATTTTGAGAACTTGGAAAAAAGAAATCGAGGCCGGCTTTAAAAAAATAGGATCCAACGCCCATGAGACCCAGAAGAGCCGCAAGGGCGCGAGGTGAGGACAAAAGCGGCCCCAGCGTTTTCATCAGCTTTAAGCTTTTTGAGCCTTTAAGGAGAGATGGTCGATGAGTTCTTGCAAACCTTCGACGCGACCGGGATCCTTGATGCCAACCATGCCTGCTGCGATTTCGCGCAGGGCAGTAACGGCTTCCTTGTTTCGGCACTCAACCAAGGGATCGCTTCCCTTTTGAAGTTGGCGCATGCGGCGAGCTGCCAACATCACCACTGCAAAGCGGTTAGGAATTCTGTCGAGGCAATCCTGGATGGAAATGCGCGCCATACTTATTCTCCGTAAAGAGCAAAGAGAGGAGGGAGTGGTTTCACAGAGGTGCTCACCAGCAAAGTTTGGACCTTACCAAGTGGCAAACCCCGCGTCAACCGCTGAGTTTTGACAAGCACAGACAGCATGTAAAAAGCTTGGGGGGATTGCGCAAGGCTTGTATTCCTTTGATAAATTTTCGTACTATATTTTGTCCTACAAAGTTTGAATGGAAAAGCCCTTGAACGGATTCGGAGACACATTTTTATGAAATGGAATTCTGCGACACATTGTTTGACCGCATGGATCTTTCTTGCAGCGGCCTGGGGCCTTGAAGCGAAGGCTGAAACGCCCCGCGACACCGTGATTGTGGGGTTTGAATCCATTCCCAAATCCGGCGACCCCCGCCTCATCGGGGGGGATGCAAATTCACAATACCTCGAAGAATTGAGCTTCTTGCCATTGATTAGTTTTGATGAAAATTCTGCGATACGTTACGTTGTTGCGGAGTCTGTGGTTCCCGAAGGAAACAAGGCTTGGAAAGCGCGCATCCGCTCGGGACTTCGCTTTGCCAATGGGCGAGAACTCAATGCCGATGACGTGGTGGCCATGTACAAATACATTCTCGCTGCCGATTCCAATCCTCCTTTTGCGCGTCGCAACGCCTTTGAAAAGCTTTTGGATGTTAAAAAAATAGGGAGCGCCGAAGTTCTTTTTACCATGAAAGAACCTGATGCCCCTTTTGTCGCAAATCTTACCATTGGCATTCTTCCGCAAGAGGCCTTGAAGGCTCCCCCCGAGAAGTTGATGGGCCAAGGTTTTGAAAGCGGTCCCTTTGTGCTTGAAAAAGCGGGAAGTGACGAGTGGATTTTTAAGAAAAATGAGAGTTTTAATTCGACCGTTTTTGGTGGAGTTCCAAGGATTTCTCGGGCTATTTTTAAGATTATTTCCGACAACGGAACGCGCTATGCTGCCCTTTTGAGGGGCGACCTCGATATTGTTCAAAACACTATCGACACCGATAAAGTCGTGCAGATTCAAAAGGACATGAAGAATAAATTTAAGGTTGTGACAAAGCCTGGCTTCAACACCACCTACCTTGCATTTAATTTTAAAAATCGAAACTTCGAAAAATTGGCCGTGAGACAAGCCATTGCCAAGGCTATTCATATCGATGAAATTCTTCAGTTCAGCATGCAAGGCATGGGCATTCGTGCAACAGGCATGTTTCCACCTGCCTTTGCCTATCATGATCCTTCACTGGCGGGTTCGAGCTATGATCCCGAAGGAGCCAAAAAACTCCTCGACGAAGCCGGATTTAAAGACCCCGATGGCAAAGGCCCCCAAACTCGTTTTAGTTTCAAAATTTCTGTCACGACAAATAAAGAACGCGTTGCGGTAGCCAAAGCCATCGCTTCACAACTCAAAGCCGTTGGTTTGGGTGTCGATGTGGAGACGTTGGAAACTGCGACTTTTTCAGACCGGCTTGCCAAAGGGATGTCTGCAGCATGGGTTGCTCCTTGGACGGGTTATAAAGATCCCGAGCATCTGGCTTTTTGCTTTCATTCGAAAAAAATGCCCCCGCAGGGTGCCAACCGTGGCTTTTATTCCAATGCCAAAGTGGATGAACTGCTTGATAAAGGGGAATCCGAACTCGAAATTAAAAAACGCCTTCCTTTTTACCTCGAGGCACAAAAGTTGCTGGCCGCAGACCAACCCTATGTTTACTTATGGCACAAGCTCAGTCATGCCGTTGTGGGTAAAAATGTGGAAGGCTACCAGCTCTATGCAGACGGACGTTACACGTTTCTTGTCAATATAGAAAAGAAGTAACATATGCAGCGAGCCCTTTCTTTATCGATTTTAATCAAAAGAATTGCTCACCTCATTCCGGTGTTGTGGGGAATTTCGACCATCGTTTTTTTTCTGCAACGGCTCATTCCGGGGAGCCCCGCCGATGCGGTCCTGGGCGCCGATGTTGATCTTGCTGCGAAAACGGAATGGCTCGCCAAATATGGATTTGAGAAGCCCTTATCGGAGCAATATTTTCGGTACCTGGGAAATTTGCTGCAAGGAGATTTTGGAAACAGCTTTGCAAACTACCAGCCGGTGTTTGAACTCATTCGCCCGCGCTTGTGGCAAACGGTGCAACTGGCTTTGTCCGCATTTGGATTTTCACTTTTTATAGCGGTCATAGTCGGTTTAATATCTGCGGCATATGCAGGAAAAACGCTAGATAAAGTTGCCGCAGTTGTTTCCTTATTGGCGGTCTCTGCGCCCACGTTTATCATTGGCCCCATTCTGGCTTGGATATTTTCGGTCAAATTAGACTGGTTTCCACTCATCGGAAACCAAGGATTTTTATCGTTTGTGCTTCCTACGGTTACGCTGGGCTCGGCACTTGCGGCATTTTCGAGCCGCATGATCCGCAGCGGCCTCGTGGATGTCCTTTCGGAAGACTACATCCGCACCGCGCGAAGCAAAGGGCTTGCTCCTCATAAAGTGATTGCAAAACATGCCCTGCGCAACGCTTTTTTACCAACGCTCACCATCTTGGGCATGCAGTTGGGAGTGCTTTTAAGCGGAACCATCATTACCGAACAGATCTTTGCATGGCCCGGTTTGGGTTCGCTTACCGTCGAAGCTGTGCAGTCGAGGGAATACAATTTGCTCTCAGCGTGCGTGTTGGTGATGGCATTGATGTATGTGCTCTCAAATTTGCTTGTGGATATACTTTACCGGGTTCTCGACCCAAGGGTGCGTTTGCGATGAAAGTGATGTCAAGGTTTTTTCAAATACTTGTTAAAGACAAATGGGCACTTCTCTCGCTCTTTGTTTTGATGTTTTGGCTTGTGGTTGCTATTGCTCCGCAGCTTGTGCAGAGTTTGCAAGAGGTTCCAACGGTTTTATCGCAGCGATTAAAGCCACCCGCAGCCGAGCATTGGATGGGCATGGACAGTAACGGCAATAGCGTTGCATTACTCATCATGAATGGCGCCAGGACGTCCCTTATTGTGAGCTTCTTTACCGTCATCACAAGCCTTTTTATCGGCATTCCCTTGGGTGCAGCGGCGGGTTACTTTGGGGGATGGGTGGATGCCTTTATCTCTCGAATTATCGACATTTTGCTTGCATTTCCACCTATGATTCTTCCCATTGCCATGACCGCATTTTTTGGCGGTGGATTCTTTAATGTGGTCTTTGCTTTGAGCGCCACGGGTTGGGTCAGTTACGCTCGTCTGGTGCGCGGGCAGTTCCTTTCTGTCAAGGAACGAGAATTTGTGACGGCTGCGCGTTCACTAGGGGCAGCAGACTCGCGCTTGATGTTTCGACATATTTTTCCAAACACCTTGTCACCTATTGCGGTGCAGGCAACCTTTTCGCTGGCGGGAGTGATCATTGCAGAGGCCGGTTTAAGCTTTTTAGGGTTGGGGGTTAGCCAGTCCCATGTGAGTTGGGGAGGCATGCTCAATGATGCACGTTCCTATCTCGTCGAAGCGCCCTTTTTGGCATTTTTTCCTGCCCTTTCTATGTTCTCTGTTGTCGCCTCTCTCAATTTTATCGGAGAAGCCCTTCGTCTTGCCTTCGATCCCAAGAGCATTTCCTCTGCGGGACGGGTTTAACGGCACTTTGGCCTCATTTTTCCCCTTTTCTTTGCTGTTCTCCTTTTCATTCTAAAAAATCAGGTGCACATTCCTCATACTCAACTTGACTGTTTCTGGTGATTTAGCCCACCAGTCGCATTTATTGTTTAAGTTCTGCTAAAGGCGATAGGCAGAAACGACGATGGCAAAGCAGAGAATTTTAGAGGAGAATGAGGGAATGCGAATTTCATTGTATGCCTTACTCGTAGCTTTGTCTGGGTATTTCATAAGTAGCTCTGCAGAGGCTTCACAGATAAGGTGCAAGGAATCTTTTTTATTTGGTTCAAACTATGCAGGTTGGACCTTTGGCAGTAACGCCACACGCATTTCGAAGTGGGGAGGATCTCCAGGGCATTTTCTATTGGATGAATCCCTTGTTACCTATGCCCCTCAAGCCTATACGCGTCACAAAGAGAATTGTTTTACCGGCGATTTTAAAGCTAAAAATGTCAGCACAATAATGGCAAATTTACGAATTTTTTCAGTTGATTTTGAAGAAAGCCTCGAGGGCAGGCCCCTGTCGCTTTTACTCTGGAGTGAAAACGGAACGCCCCAGGATGCTTCCGACGATTGGGTTGCCTATGTCGTTGGCGGTGAGGATGTTCCCATGCCTTCAAAAGGATGGATGAAATTCGAATTCAAGGTGCCTTCGCAAGCGCCCGAGTGGCCGCAAAATTGGCGTTACCTTCCCAAAGGCCCGCACTCTCCGCTGACGGTGACCTGGGAAAACATCATCAGAAATGTCGACGGTGTTGGATTTTATTTCGGAGATCCCAGTCTGGTTTCTATCTTTCAGACGTGGAATATTGGGTTGGATAATCCCGAAATTGTTTACAATCACCCCCGAGATCGCGTGCCCTTTCGGAGTGAACCTTAATTTTTTAATCTATTAATGCAATGGGCGCGCCTCCCGGGAATTCTTCTTGAATGACCTCCTGGATACGCTCAAGCCGATTGTCAGGGTTGGGGTGTGTGCTAAAAAATTCGGGTGGCCGAGGCCCTTTGGCCGCATCTTGCAAGACATTCATTACGGCCAGCATGGCATTGGGATCATAGCCTGCGCTCGACATGAGCTTTACGCCCCATTTGTCGGACTCCAGTTCATCGTTTCGACCAAATTTCATATTGACAAGTTGGCCCAAAAGCAGTGCCACCGCCGCCGTATTTCGTGTGTTGGGATTGCTCGGATCATAGGAAGCAATAATCGCTGCACCTGTGAGTCCTTGTGTGAGCTTTTGTTTAGCGATGTGCTCTGCGCCATGGCGGGCAATAACATGTCCAATTTCGTGCCCAAGCACTCCGGCGAGTTGACCTTCCGTTGTTAACTTTGCAAGCATGGCTTCCGTAACAAAGATCTGCCCACCTGGGAGCGCAAAAGCATTGATTGTTATTGCGTCGGCCAAAAGATGGAAGTCAAACGAATAGGGAGACTGGCGGGCAACGCTGCTTTGGACAAGCTTTTTCCCCACATTTAAAACCAAATTTCGACTTTGAGCATTTTGTGATCTTCCACCAAACTGTTGCATCATTTCGGGAGTGGCTTGCAGTCCGAGCGCGACTTCTTGCTCTGGAGAAATGCTCACATGTTGAACTTCTTGAGTGACAGGATTGACTTCACGCTTCATGAAGTAAGACACCGAAGAAATCAGGGCGATGAGCGCTGCAATGATGAGCCGACCTTTGGTGAACATGCATTCCTCCTCTCAAACTTTTTTCAAAATAAGTTTTCACTCATTTTTTTCTGAACAGGCACTTTTTCCACGATTTGTTCGCTTGCCTTGGGATGAGGGCACAGAGTTTTTTGATAAGAATAGCGGCTGCCTTTAAATTCTTGTTCAGACATCAAATAGCCCAACCAGTCATTTGCCATTCCAATGATGAGGGTTGCAGAGGCTCCTTGGTTTTCCATCCTAGAACGAATGGCATTGGTGCCTGAGGCGAACATCTCGCCTGGAACCAGGGCTCCTTGGAGGTCTCCAATGCGAAACCACGATGTTTCTGTAACCGTTTTACCGTTGGGGATCTTTTTTTCAACAATTCCCAGATTGGATGCCATTTGAAAAAGGCGGTTGTCGATGGGCAGATTTACTGCGGATGTCATCGCAAAAAGCGTCCCTTGACTGACGGGTTTTAAGGTCGCGAGTGCTTTTTCGACGGTTTCAAAAAGTTCAAAGCCAAGTCCAGCGGTGTATTCGTATCCATCCAAGACGTCAGGATCTTTCGCTCCAGTCACAAAGGGATCGGGCATTTTTTTGGAGGGAAGGGCATAGGTGGCACCGAGTGTGCCGTTAAAGTAAACGTGTGTTCCCTTATATTTTGTTTCCATATAGTAACGAAACGTGCCCACATAATCAGCCGAGAGGGTATTGTTTTTTTCGTTGAGCACTGTGGGATGCGCCGACCACTGCGTGAGTGTGCCTATCAATTTGCCCTGCATGTCGTGCGCAGCAATGAGGGTCACACGATCGTCTCGACTTAAATGGGGTTCTGCTGTGAGGTTATTGGATTTAGAGGATTTTGCGTAAGATAAAGTCGCGCTGGTCATTGATTGCAATGCCTGAATTGCTGCCTTGCTCACACCTTTTTCCATCAAGTTCATATATTCTGAGTTTCGACCCGTTCCCCAAGCAAGATTTCCCCACAGACCCATGGTGTCGGGTGTTTGATGTGCATGTGTGGCACTCACATGTAAGACAAAATTGTGGTGGGGAAGTGCCGCTTTGACTTGCTCGCGAATACGCTTCACAGAATGTTCGCCCAGGCCCACGGAATCCACAGAAACCAAGGTAAGCGCTAGCCCCTCGTTTGGGCTTTTGAATGCGATGGCTGTGGCAAACAGGGGATCATGGGTTCCCAAGGTATTTTTGCGGGATTTATCTTTAAAGGGATCAAAAAATGTACCGTAGCCCCCTAAGGGCAAGATTTTTGTGGTGGTGATGTCCTGTTTTCCAAAGCCGACGGCAAAGGAAGGTAACAACTGTTGAGAGTGAAGATCCGAACTCTTTATCGGAGTGTGGGGGTCCTCAGAGCAAGCCACGCTGTTCAGAGCTAAAATACTTGCTAAAAGAGATGAAATCCTTTTGCGCATCGGAAGTTGCCTCAACATTTGATTCAGTTGTTTACATCAGAAAACTTTCTGCTTGAATTTTTTGATCCGAAAACGCCTTTTGTCAAACACAAAATTGGGCCAAAAAAGAAGCCTCGCGCCTGAGGTGCGAGGCATGGGAAGTGAAACAAAAGGCAGAGCGATATTTACACTCGGCGTGGAGAAGTGTCGGTTTCGGGGTAACGCACTGTTTGTTCGTGCTTACGGCTCATGCCTGCAAGGCCAACGAGCCCTAAGAGGCCCAACCATCCCCAGTCAAAGCCTCTTCTGGTTTCTCCTGTGGTGTTGCGGTTGTCGGTTGTTGCGGGGCTATCCACCATGGGGACATCAGCAGCAGTTTGTGCAAATACAGTGCTCAGAGGTGTAACAAAAAGGACAGCTGCGAGTGGCATCCAACGGAGGGTATTTTTAGAATTTAAGGATGTCATTGTGAAGATCTCCTATGAAGAGCTAAGCTCATTTGCTGTCTGCAAGACGTGCCAGACGCTTCCTTTAAAATAACAGACTTGATTTTTCGGAGAAGTGATTCTCGTACGGACTGCCCAACGTTCAGCGTAGAGAGAAGCGATGTGGAATCTTGTGAGTGCTTGGAATTGAGGAAGTTGAGAATGCTTATCGAAACGCACTCAAGTAAGATTTTTTGACTTCATGTTTTGCTGCTGTATTGCCGAAGCTCTATCCAATGCTCCGCTTTGTGATGGTGAAAGGTAACACTCGATGGCTCACACTCTGCGTTTAACTCCTGGTTGGTTCTGTATTTTCATAGGCTTGGTGAATGTGGCTTGTATAAAACAACCTGCCGAGGAAACTGAGAACACCGATTTGCAGAGCCTTGCAAGTGACCGATTGGCGTCATTACCGGGCGAGTGTCAAATTGCCCTGACCTTTGATGATGGCCCCAGCCGGCTCACATCTGAACTTGCGCGCAAGCTGCGGTGTGAACACGACATCTCGGCCACTTTTTTTGTGACGGGTGAGCCCATCAAAAGACTGGGAGAAGGTCATCTTGATGAGATGCGCCGCTACGGACATTTGATTGCCAACCATACCTTTTCTCATCCTATTGCCAACGCTGCAAAGCAACAAGAATTGAGTGCCGCAGGGGTTTCAAAGCGGGACCCCCGCTTTGTCAAGGTAACAGCATTTACGGAGCTTGATTTCCAAGACAAGGTTTCGCAGGTGCAAGATGTGCATAATCTTATCAAAGACAAGATATTTGGAAATGTCTTTTTGTTTCGTTCTCCAGCAAATAACTGGAATAGCGCAACAGCAGCGCAATTAAACCCCATCACTTTCTTTAAATATTATGTGGGCAATGTGTCGTGGGATGTTCCTCAGGGTGGGGGACTCGTTGATTTTCAGTGTTGGGGTCCCGCAGACAAAACTCCAAAACAGTGCGCAGAATCGTATTGGCAGGCCATTCGAGCGCGCAATAAACAGGGTTCGACGGTGTTATTGCATGATCTGATACCCACGGCAGGTAAATATGCAAATCAACATTACACTATGGAGATGGTGCTTGGAAAAGAGGGACTCATTCAAAAAATCAAAGGGAATCGCTGTGTGGGGAGCAAAGCATACAGCTTTGTGCGTCTCGATCAAACAAAAAAGGTTCAAGATTTGCTCAAACAAGTTCAGGTTAATGTGCGCGCGGAACAGCGCCGACTCGGCAAAGCAGAGACGTTTTCTGCAACGCCGGGCTTTGGAATCCCCGCCAAAGATAAAGTGTGCGCCCGTAATTAGAGACACAGCTGAGCATGCTTCTGAAATTATCAAGAACTTTCCCAACGTATTAAAATTGACTAAGCAGATAAATGTGTAGTCTATCTATTGCATTATGGTGAAAACTAGGATAAGCGCTAGAGGAAGTTTCTGGAACAGAATTGATGTTAAATTTAATACGATGAATTTTTCAAAAGGATGAAATGATGCGTTCAAAAATTGCGATTTACTCACTTGGATTGTTTGTAGCCTCTGCTTTTAGTTCCGCGAGTTTTGCATCACAGTCTGTAGCGATGTCTATTGGAGCGCAAAGTGAAGGTGAGATTATTCACACGGAAGAATATCACTGCGGGCAATTGACCAAGAAGTCTTAACTATTGTTTCATGCATTTAAGTTGCAAGTAGTGTTGATCTATGTAGCAAATGCCTCCAGTGTCGAGTTGAACTTTTGCATATTTGTATTTTGGATCGCTGCTAAACACATGATTAAAGCTTACAATTTTAATCTCTGTCCAGGCATTAAAAATTACCTGGGTCACTGTGTTGAATCTGCAATCTTTAAAGACTGCAGCTGGATTAATGTAACATTTGGGGCGATCGAGATTTGCAAAAGCAGAATCTGCAGGCTCGAGACATGATGTATTTTGACTGGTAATGAAGCCCTTTTTTCCTTCAAATTCCACCTGAGTCCAGTCAGCGGCAGGAGTAAGAACAAGTATAATTCGCCCCGGTTGAATATCATCAAACAGAATATTCGCACTGCTGCTTGCGCTTTTTGTCGAACGAATGCGGATTTCCTTACCCGTCGTATAAGCCTGCGCACACTGCGGACCGTTGGCTGAAGAAGCAGGTACCAAGGGGTTGGGATTGGCAGGATTCGTGGGGTTCGGATTTGCCGGATTTTGAACGGCTCCTCCGGGAGCAGAAGTGTTAGGCAGTGTACCCGTCGCAAGGGCCACTTCAGCCCGCACGCGTGCGATATACTCGCTCGATTCACAGGCTGCCAGGGCATTGGGGTTGGGTTGAACGCCCGTTTGCGCATAAGGCTGTCCTGTTTGTGGATTGATTCCAGGAGGATACGGTTGCCCCGTTTGCGGATTGATTCCAGGAGGATACGGTTGCCCCGTTTGCGGATTGATCACAGGAGGATTGGCTTGACCCGTCTGAGGATTGATTCCATTGGATGGAATTGCAGTGCTTGCTGCTCCTTGGGCTGCCTGCTTGCAGGCATCTACTTTTGCCTTAATGCGCGGATCTAAAAGCGCATTGCACAGATCGGGCGTCACTGCTGGATTGCAATTTGTCGTCGGCTGTCCTGCCACGGGATTGGGATTCACTCCGGGAGCGGGGCTAGGCGCGGCTGCGGGCGAAACCACCACGGGTGGTTTGGGCTTAACACGCGGAGTTTCTTTGACTTCTTCTTCACAAGCGGTGGTACAGGTCAATATCAGCATCGCAAGGACTTCAGCTCTTTTCATCATGCACTCCCACTTGAACAAGGATCGCTTCATAGCCCCTGCGATATCGGCATCTGCATTTCAAAACTTGAATTTATTATTAAAGGGGGCTGATTTAAACGTCTATTGTTGCGCAGAATGCACTCTTGAACATATCCCACCGCAGCGCAAAAACCTGAATTTCGGGATCATTTCGTGGGAAAACAACCCAAGTCAATGTGGCTCTAAAATGCTGCTCTCCGCTAGAGTCAAACAGGGCAGAGACTCGTGCCTGTGCTCTTTCCTCTGGAAGAAAATTTTTTCTTTCGTGAAACTGCAAGGGAACTGAGATGATTCAAAAATACCTCGTGAATGCCACAGATCGCGTTGCTCATCTCTTTCATGCTGCTGTTGGAGAAGTGGCAAGACAAGGCATGAATGTCTTAACACCCGAACATATTTTAGAATGCCTGGTGGAGACAAATGATGAAATCCTTCAAGAGCTTTCAAAAGGATTTGGCATTAGCTATGCAGAAGTCCGAAGCTGCGCCATGCTTGCAAACGAAGAACAAGTTCTTCGCAACGGAAAATTAAAGAGCGACAAGTTGCGTTCTTACGAAGTCTTTTTTCGAGATCCACAAGGCATTTATATTTCCGAAGAGTGTTTTTCTTTGTTTGAACGCGCCGACGTTGAAAGACGCGAAATTGGCGACACTTATATCGGTATCGAAGCCCTCATTCTTGCTTTTTTTGATAAAAAAATTGGACCTGCAAGAAATGCATTGCTCGCTTCGGGATTTGTGTACGAAAAGGTCAAAGAAGGAATTAAAAATTCGCGCAGCGGTCGACGCTTGCATGCCCGTGGCGACGACGAACGGGGTGCTTTTCTCAAAAAAGTAACAAAAGACCTCACTGCGCTCGCAAGGGAAGAAAAGCTAGATCCTGTTGCGGGTCGTGAAAAAGAAACCCAACGGCTGATCGAAATTCTCTCAAGGCGCAAAAAAAATAATCCGTTGCTGCTGGGTGAGCCAGGAGTCGGAAAAACCGTGATCGTCGAGGGCTTAGCCCAGCGCATTATCGCTGGAAATGTGCCTTTTCATCTCCTCAAAAAGCGCGTGCTAAGCCTTGATGTCGGAGATCTCATTGCAGGCTCAAAACTGCATGGTGAATTTGAAGAGCGACTCAAAATGTTAAAAGAAGAGGTGATTTCTTTTCAAGGGAACGTCATCTTGTTTATCGACGAAATTCACACCATTGTGGGTGCTGGGCGCACGACGGGGGCATTGGATGCCGCTAATATTTTAAAGGCAGGCCTTGCAGATGGCACACTTCAATGCATTGGCGCCACAACATTTGTTGAGTTTAAAAAGTTTATCGAAGCCGATCGTGCGCTCGAACGGCGCTTTCAAAGCATTGTCGTTGAAGAGCCAAGTATCGCAGATTCTATTAAGATTCTAAAAGCTCTTGCACCGCAGTACGAAAGACATCATAGAATTCTTTATTCAGAAGAAAGCGTGCAGTCTTCCGTTACTTTAAGCCACCGCTATATTCAAGGCCGGAGCCTTCCCGATAAGGCAATCGATTTGCTAGACGAGGCCGGAGCCGCAAAACGCGTGTTCCTTGATCAATCTCTGGAAAAACAGGTTAAGAACTCGGAATCCACCGTGAGTTCTGAAGATATTGCTGAAGTTGTGGCGAGGGCAACTGGGATTCCAGTGGGGAAACTCAAAGCCGAGGATTTCGAAAAACTTGCCACGGCAGAAGCGGAACTCGGAAAAAGAGTGAGAGGCCAGTCGGCTGCCATCGAAACGGTTGCAAATGCTTTGCGGCGAAACCGCATTGGCCTACGGCGTCGAAAAGCACCCGTGGGATCTTTTTTGTTTTTGGGGCCCACAGGCGTCGGAAAAACAGAACTCGCAAAAGCTTTAGCAGCCTTTGTTTTGGATGATGAATCTAAAATCATCCGTGTTGACATGACCGAATTTATGGAGCGCCACGAGGTTGCAAAGCTTATTGGAAGCCCACCTGGATATGTGGGTCATGGTGAAGGTGGGCAGCTCACAGAACGCATCCGCAGGCATCCCTACAGCGTGGTTTTATTTGATGAGGTCGAAAAGGCGCATCCAGACATCTTTAACCTTTTGATGCAAGTTTTGGACGACGGCAGACTCACCGATTCCGAAGGAAGAACGGTGAGTTTTGAAAATGCCATTGTGATCTTTACCAGCAACATTGGCAGCGAATTTTTGACGGGAAAAGGTTCGGGTGTCATCGGGATGTCATTTTCCGAACAGGAAGAAATCGACAGAGCTGAACTCCGTGTGCGCGAAGAACTGAAGAAATTTTTTCGTCCTGAATTTTTGAATCGCCTCGACGAAACGGTGATTTTTAAGAAACTCTCGCTGCAAGAATGTCGCGGTATTCTGGATCTGCGACTCGAAGATCTTCGCGTCCGTCTGAGCACTTTGGGCCTTGCTCTCGACATCGACAGTGCCTCTTGCGAGTTTTTGCTCGCCAATGGATTTGATCCCCTTTACGGGGCTCGCCCTCTGCGCCGCACCTTAGAACGCGAACTCGAAAATAAAGTCGCAATTGAAGTTGTAAAGCTCGGTCGAAGATTTGATGTGCCAAGCCTCCGCAAAGGAGCGGTTAAAGTGCGCCTAGGGGTTGAGGCACCGCAAACCTTGGAAGTTACAGTCTGGTACGGGCCTGCCTATGTGGGCGCTGAGCGGTTGCCATCTTTTGTCGAGCGCCCGCTTTAAATATCCCGCCAGGGGCCATGGCTTCGTTGCGCATCGGACTCGGCTTCCTCATGGACCAAAGCGTCCATTGCGTCAGCTCTCACCTCGCGCGCCTTGTCCTGACAAAATATTGAAGAGCGTACAGTTTTTATTTTTTGCAATTTTGCCCAATCGAAGCTTTTAGCAACTTCTTGAAGCCGCCCTAAATTAAGCTCTTCGTTACCTTGTCAGTGCAGGCACTTTTTCACACTCATTCTTCAAGGGTGGCCACGTTTCAGTATCCGAAACTCTGCGTAAAAAGTCGAAAATGACCCAGCCTGCATTAAAGGCTGCTTTGTCGAGCCAGGCGTTCTGCACGGCGGGATTTGCGGGAGTGGTTCCATCTTCCAAAAAGCTCAAATCCAAATACGCCTGACTGCTAGGATCTGTAGGCAATTCATTTTCAAACAGGCAGATGCTGCGCGTTGCTTGATACTCAAAATCTGTTTCTCGAATCACTTTTGATGAATGAGGTAACAACCACGAGCAACGATCGCGGATGGTTTTGAGCATCTGCGCTTTGTGGGGCCCTAGGAAGTTCCTAATTTCGGGATCATCAGGAAAGGTCACTTTGGTGCCTTCCATGGCCATCCAAATCAAGTAATTGCCTGCGAGATTTGCGGATGTCCCATTGGATTTTGTGGAATCGAACAGCTTTAAATTGTCGTTTCGTTTTCCGAAGAGTCCCTTCATAAAATCTGCAACTTCGACTTTTCCGGCCGACAGATTGAAGATTTTTTGACCAATGGGGCCTTTGCCATCGCCTTTTTCACCATGGCATTGCATACAGGTTGCGGTGTAGAGCATTTGACCCGGTGTGGCGCTGTAAACAAGTGCCCAGGGTTTAGTAGAGCTCGCATCCGTAAACCACTTGGGAGGCGTTGCAGGGGGAGTGCCACCTTCGAAGCGGCATTCAGGTTTTTTACGCCACCATCCCACGGGGAATACGGTCTCTGAAATGAGCTTTAAGCCCTCTTTGAATTCAAGGTCACGGTAGAGCGCACTCATGCCACTGGGTTCATTCCAATCGATGCGCCGAGGCAGAAACGAAAGTGACACAGTGGGGTCGTATGGCACCCATTTGACATCCTCTTGTTTCTTGCATTCAAAGGGTAATCCTTCTGCGGCATCGGGATCTTTGATGCTTTTAATCCATTTTGCCGTGAGTTCGAGCATGCGACAATCAGGAGATCCTGCAACATGCATGGGCATCAAGGCATTGTTTGCGCCCGTATCAGAAATCCTCTTGTAAAGGTAACTGAAACTCAGATCCCCATCCTTATCGACAAAGCGTTCCCGTGGCAAAGAGGCTGGGCCGCGCTTAACGTCAAATCCAAAGATTTTTCCGGCATCAAGTTCAAGCGTGACTTTGCCTTCTTTGATGGCATAGCCCTCTGGTGAATGACAGTGGGCGCAATTGCCAATCATGTAACCTTGTGCGCGGATTTCATGTGCGTTGCGTGGCTTTTCGGTGCCTGATTCTTCCAATTTTGGAAGCTCGGAAGCCACAATATCAGGAGCCAGAATTCCATACTGCACAAGGCGATTCACCTGCGAAAGTTCATCTTTGCCAACCGGCAAATTGCGTCCGCTTTCGCCGACGTTTCTGCGATTGATTTGCAGCGCTGAAAAACCCAAGTTAAAGCTTTTGTCACCTTGATGGCATTGCACGCAGCGTTCGCGGCCCGGGAGCGGATAGGTGCGCTCATGACCTGAGGTTTCATCGATGACGATGCGCAGTGTTTCGTCTTTCCAGGGCGTGCCGTCGCGGTAGGGAGCAGTGAGTAGAATCGCAGAGTCTTCTTTTTCATTCCACTTATACACGCCAAAAAGAGGCTTTAGAGGCGCTTGACGCGAAACAATAACCCGAGTTTCGATGCGCCGGTAGCGGGTTGCACCGTCGGTTTGTTTTACGGCCTTAAAAAAAGTTTTGTAGAAGCGGGTATTGTTGGGAATTAAAAATTGCTTTGTTTCTTTATCGAACGCAATGCTCTGGCGAACGAGTTTGCCCTCTGCATTCTTGCCACTGGGGACATGAATATGGCGTGTTTTTTGCGCGTCATCAGCCCACAAGGGGTATTCGACATTGTAAGAAAAGGTGCCGCGTTTTGCCAAGGCAAGGGGGTCGAAAGAAAAAAGATCGGTTTCTTTGAGAGAAGAAGGTAACGTCGTCCAAGCCTCAACGCTTTGATCGAGTTCAAAATCATGCCCTAAAACTTCAGGGACGGGAAGACAGTCGCCCAGTTCCGTCATGTCCTCAGGAAGAGTCGTATAGGTTTGACTTTCGCTCTCAGCGCCTGAGGTTTGTAAGTTAAAAATCCCATTTGGCCTCCCTGCTTCGAGCCACGATTCCACCTGAGATCCCAGTTCTTGCATGCTCTGCATGCGCTCGGCAGAAAGGTCGCCAGGCGGCATGGGAGTAACACCCGGTAAACGTAACAGCGAAGCTCTGATGCGCAGGGCGAGATCCTCATCGGAAAGGCCCACAAAGGTCTTTTCGACGCCTTCGTGAATGATTTTCTTTCCACTGTGCTCAAACAGAAAGGCGACTTTGTTTGCCGATTCCGGCGCTGCATGACAGTTTGCACAGTTTTCGGCCAACTTATTTTTTAAGGCCTCAAAGGTCATTTGTGGCAAAGCGGCTTTGTCGGCAATCTTTCTGCCCGGAATTTTTGCAACAGCATCCAAAGGGAGACAAAGAGAAGCACGCGAAGGGATGGGAGCAAGGGACTTGCGCGTGTCGTCTGACAAGGGAGAAGCGGTTGGGGAAACAGCAACGGCCGGAGTCGTCGAACTCTGGCCGTTTTGGTTATTTTTTTTGCTGTTTCCGCATCCCGCCAAGAAGATCTCAAGGATAAAGACAACTGAGATAAGCGCGAATGCGTTTGTTTTCATATTTAGTCCAGAGTGATGAAGCCGTGTTCTTGAAGGATGGTATCGAAAAAGCCTCTTTCGAGAACGTTGCTCAAGAGTTCAGCTTCTGCTGTTGTCGGAGTGACAGATCCCTTTGCTTCGTAAACGTAAAGGTAACGGGAAAGGGGGTAATCCATGGTGCGGATGTACTTGACTTGGGGAGGAATGGCAGGCTTGTTTGAGCCATCTTTAGAAACCATCAGTGCGCGGTTCCCATCGGTTGCGCCCGAAAGGCCTGCAAAGCCAATGGCATTGGCGTCGCTGGATGTGAGCTTTGCGATGTCCAAAGTTTCTTCTACAGCTGTTGCACAAGCGCCAAAGCTTGCGCTGCCCATCACGAGGCTCTTAAACGTATCCGTTGTGCCTGAGTTGTCGTTGCGGCGGTAGACTTTGAGGGGGCCTTTTTTTGCAGAACTCGGAAATGCAGCTTCCCAGGTTGTTACTTCGCAGGCGAAGATCTTTTTGAGCAAGCTGATGGAAGCGGAATTCACAGGGTTAGACTTATTGACAAACACGCCCAGGGCATCAAGGGCGACTTTGTGCTCAATCACCTCGATGCCCGCAGCCTTGGCTTTAGCCAATGCTTCAGGCTTAAATGCGCGAGACATGGGTGCAATGGCCTGAGATTTTGCAAGGATTGCTTTTTCTCCATTGCCTGAGCCTCCACCAACGTAACTGACTTCATTCTGAAGACCTGCCGAAGTAATGGCACTGGTCATCACTCCAGAAAGGGTGTCTGAGCCTTCAATCTTTTGCGTATCCGCAAATGCAGACGAAGAAAGTGTAGCTAAAATTGCAAGTGAAACTGCAGATTTTTTCATAGAGAAACTCCCGATATTAAAATGCGAAACGGAAGAAATACGAGAATCAGTTCTTACTGTGTATCAAATACTGCGATCAAAACGTCCGCGTCAATGGGTACACGAATTCTTTGCAATTTTAAGGTAATTTTGGAGATAACTGTTAAAATAAGCGCATATTTCGCCATATTGAGGGCGATTTTGTGAATTAAAACATGAGATGTGGCGAATTTGTCACTGGAAGAGTCTTTTTGATGTCACCGAGCTTTGATGTTTGCCGCATTGAGCGAGGAAAGAACGAAGTAACGAAAAGAGTTTTTGTATTGAATGATGATGCCAAACTGCTTTTCAATCCCCTGCTCAAAGGTTGTCGGAACCGTGGCAGAGACGCGCAGGCCATTATTAGCAAAGTTCGAGGGAAAAAGGGTGAGTATGCCCGAATCTCCCATGTGTGCCGCGATTGAAACGACGGTTTGTCCGGGGGGAAGTTTTGGAACGGTTTTAATCTGATACTCTAAGATGTTTTGAGAAAGGCACATTCCAAATTTTAACGTTTCTTCGCATTCAGCCCAAAACTCGACCAACTGCGTCCCTGCGGAGGCATGTCCCCTGTCGACGAGGAGGGTAATCTGCACTGCGGGAGCAGCTTCGCCCATGGAAACAAAATCTGTTTGACTCAAAAAAGGAAACTTTGCGATGGCTCCCACTTCAGGAGTCAATTGAAAGACAATAGATTCTTGATGTGCAAGCGTTTTCGAAAGGCGCACACCCAGGGTCGCAAAAATGCGAATTCCTGTGGTCTTCCCTATAAAAGCGGCCCTGTTGTCTCCTTGGCCCGAAAAGGACGACACTGATTCGGGGGTAAAGAGTTCAACTCCCGCACCTGCATCGTATTCGAATGAGCCGAGAAATACTTCACAGCCTTCGTCGCCCTCGTAGAGATTAAAATTGTGCTCTTTGGCAACGCTCGTCACTTTAATTTCTTTGTCATTTTTATAAAAGCGGCAGCCATTGATAGAAAAGGAATAACTCGTCAGCTTGATGGCTGCTTTTTTGACGGGCGGGAGACCCGCGAGCTGGACATCCATTTTGACGAGAGCAGCCCTGCCCGTAACTTTAGCACTGGATTCTTTGCTCCCACATTGATGTAAAAAAAGTGTGAACAGGAATATCGCCCAGCGAAAGACAAGAGCGTTTCGGACGCCGGGTGCCGGTGCCTTTTGCGAAGACCTTTCAGGTTTTCGGACACGAAAACTGACTGCTTCCATCGATAATTACGTAGTCCTCACCCTTTTCAAGTTTGCTGCACAAAAAGAATCCCCTTGGATTCTGAACATCATTAAACAACAATATGCAGGCCGTGTTACGTCCTGCAGCGAGAATTCTATCATGGTACCTTAAAGACAAAGTGCAGTAGCCCTTCTTGTACTCAACATTTCCGATGGTGCCTGTGTATTCGATACCTCGACAGATGACTTGGCTTGCGGGAGTTTCAACCTTGTAAAGGCTAATCTCCATCTCAAAGCTTGAATCTTCGGGTTTATCGGAATTGGTGATGAGAATTTTAAATCCGTCCGCATCTTTCTCACATTTTGTTTTCAGATTGCGAAACACAAAGGAATCGCCCACGAGCGAACCCGACGTGAAAACATCTGCGCATCCCGTACTTCCCGGAACGTCGCAGGGTTTTTTCAATGAGAAAGGTTCGGCTGCTTTATCGAAATCGGAGATGGGACTTGCATTGTAGGTGGTTGAAGAGGGCGAGCCGCAGCCCGCCCCCGTTGCGACGATCAAGGAAACAACGGAACAAAGTGTCGTTAAAAACCTTTTGTAGCGCAGCTTCATTGGAATCGTCTCAAGTCTCATGCGGATTCCTTATTGAGGGTCGCCGATGTCAACATTAAAGTAACGGTAAGACTTCTTCGCTGCATCGGCAGGATCTGTCCATTCAATAACCAGGAGCATGTTTTTGTTTGACGCCAAGGCACCCGAGCCCGCGAGGTCAAGCTTGAAGCCTCCGTTGTATGCTCCCACGGGTGCTTGCACATCACCGGCGACTACCGATGAAGCTCCAGAAGCCATGATGGTTCCTGCTTGCGCAAGGCTCACAACACCACTGTAGGTGTCTGTTACCAACTTAGCCTTCATGTTGAGCATCGATTGGTTGCCGTTCGATGTTGGGCATTCATTGGTGTTCGCCAAGAGGGACTCGCACTCAACTTTCACGTCAAATGTTGCGGCACCATTGGCAGCCGAAATGCTCTTCAGCGCGACTCCGCCGACGGGGATCTTGATCGCTGGAGCGAGTGTTCCGGAAATGCCTAAGCTTTCGTAAGTGGAGTAGTTCGAAATAGTATAGTCACTGCCCAGCAAGATTTCTTGGAAGGCAAAGCTTGCTTTGGCACCATTCACCAGGGGGCTCGGAAGTTGTTCAAACACACTCACAGTGAGCTGTTTGGTATTTCCCGCATTTTGAAAGACCGCTGAACCTGCAGATAGCCCCGAGCCATCGGCTCTGGCGTACGAGCTTCCACCGTATGAAAAGGACTTGAGCGCAGCCAAACAATCGACGTCAAACGCGTACAGTGCCACGGTCGACACGGGGGTTGCCGCAGAACTCACCACGTTCTTCGTGTATCCAGACTTGCAGCCTGCAACGTCAATCACGTAGTCTGTGATGTTATCTGCAAGGTCAAATCCATTTAAATTTGCAACTGCGGAGCCAGTGAACTGAAGACCCACTTTGACATCAATGGTCTCAGTTGAGGCATCATTTTTGGTATCTTTGTCTTTCGACAATTTAGAGCCGCAACCGGCAAGAAGAATCAGACTTGAACCAACGACAGCAACAGAACGTGAGAACTTGAACAAAACCATCGAATCCTCCTCTTGGGACATTGGAAAGAACTACTCTCAGGATTTTTTATTTTCTGGGCTGCTTCAAGAAATCGCCGACAGCTTCGTTTTCGGCCCCCACCGCTTTTTTCATGGACCAATGCGTCCATTGCAAAAAGTCGGCAGGGGCACTCAGCCTCGCTCTCGTCTGATTTCTTGAGAG
>JBIIEI010000042.1:0-42094 GCA_044237915.1 Silvanigrellaceae bacterium
GAGTTCGGTAGTAGACTGCTTACGAAAAACAAACGTCAGCATTGAGGTTAGGGCGGAACTTTCGACTTTGCTCACGCTAAATTTTCAGACTTTCAAAGAATCACAACTTCTGGCCGCGTGAAGTATACCTTGATTGAGATCATGAAGAAATATGATTTGCGGTGACACTGAATTCAAACATTCGAAAGACACTTCGTATCCAAAAAGCCGCCCATCGATAAATTCGATTTTGTTAAGCAAAATTCTCGCCTGCACTCAAACGATTTTTTAGAAGAGATAGCTTTTATCACGAAAATCAATAAAAAAGAAACCTTACTAATCTTCGTCTAAATCAGTGCTCATTTCGTCGCGCAAAATACACAACGAAGCGTTCATCGCGGCAATTTTCTGCACTGTTTCGACCTTAAAATCCGTGTTACATTGAGCTTCCCAAATATAAGAAAATGTAAAAATAATCTCGATAGGATTAAGGTTACGAATTTTTTCGAAATTTAAGTAAATCAGGTCAACGATCCAAATGTCTGGGAGATAATTTTCATTATAGCAAACAAAGTCTGCTTTTACATGAACTTTATTTTTCTCTTTTTCACAAAAATCTAATGAATACGTCGGTTGACATTTTCCATCAATAAGATAATTTTTATCGCTCGGGTATTCAAGAGAATTTAATGAATCTTCCACATTTAAACTTTGATCTGAAAAGACCAACAGGCAGTTACAGTTCATTTCTAAAATCATTAATCACCATTTTCTAAAAATTAAAAAAAACACTGATACCACAAAATATATTGATTTAATGGTATCAGCAATTAAAAATTAGCCATAATTAAGTGCAATATAACTTCAACATGAAACGCATAAATACGCATTCATTTGTGCAATTTTTCGCATAGTATCAGGAGGTAATTTAATTTTAAATTCATCCAGCCAATCATATGTAAAAGTAAATCCCATACTTTCTAGATTCAGCAATTTCAGTTTCTGGTAATTCTCAAAAACAAAATCAACCAGCCATTGGTCTGGAGAATAATGCTCTTCAACATAATTATAGCCAGCATCAATACCGATCATTCCCTCATTCAAATATTTCTTTTTTAAAATATAGCTCGCTCTATTTTGCCCATCAAGGAAATATTTATAACATAATGGGTAGGTTAAATTATCGAGACTGTCTATTTTATTCAAAGAGGAACTTGAAAAGTCTAACCTGCAGGTACAATATATTCCAGAAATCATTATTTAACCCCTCCAGGCAACCAGTCTGTATAAAGGCCTTTCCCCAAAACCGCCGGCGCATTTGGCTTGGTGCGATCTCTAAATGTCAACCTTCCCTTTGAATCATATCCAATATCTGGATTAGTGATTCCATGTTTAGCTAAAATATCTCTATTCTCCTGAAATATCTCATCTTTTATAGTGTGCAATTCCCCCCTCGTTAGTCCATTTTTCTTTTCAATTAGTTTAGCTCCTTCAAATGTGGGGTTATTCGGTTTGTCTTCACCATTGGCGACATCTTCAGCTGCATCTTTGGCAGCTTCCTTTAGTTTTTTTGCTTTTTTAGATTTTTTATCGGATTCATTTTGCAATTTTTCCGAATCATCATACTCTTCTTCACCAAAATCCGCACTTGTCTGACTTTGCAATACATTCTTTACCCAAGAATTAACATCGTCAAATATTTCGGAGGCCCTATTATAGGTATCGTATGCCTCTTGGGGGTAATCCCAATTTGGGATAAACTTTTCGAGCTTTTTGCCCACTTCAAAACCCACATAAGCGGCAGCAGCCACAGCTGTTGTGTTACCTGCTACGACTGCACTCCGAAGAAGGTTTTTGAGTGCGGCTTTTTCCCCTTTTTCTATAAGAACCGCAATGGCCTTTTGTAGCGCGGCCTTATATGCAGCTGGACCTTCTGTCGTTAGAACGGCTATCGATTCTGCGACCACCACTGCTGACCAATCAACATCCACTGGAAGCTTGCCATTGTTCCATTTATCAGCAATATCCTGCAGCTTATTATACTCAGCAGCATATTCCTTCAGGACGCTTTTGCTTCCATCACCAGAACCTCCGCCCACTTTTTCAGTGTGTGGCAAAGCTTTTTTGACAAGCTTCGCGATGTCTTGAGCTGCTGCCGCCCTTGCTTCTGCTCTCGTTCTTCTTTTTAGCTCATTTGCCTTCTGTCTTTTTTCGCGTGCTTTTTGCAGGTTTTCATTGGGACTATTGTCGATTTTATCCTCATCGCCCTCAGGAGGAGGTTCACTTCCCGTATACTCTATGTACGCCCTTTTAAGCATTTCAGTGCGCATATCTTCAAGGTGTTTTATTCTTTCAGCAAGTTCCACTGCCCTATGCAATTCAAGATCATTCAAACATTCTGGAACGGATTCCGGAATATTATTTACTCGGCAATCACGTCTTGCAATTTCTAATGAACTTTCATTGTCAAGTCGTGCTTCAGCAATGTAGTTGTCGACTTGCTTGTTGATATTCTCAACATTCCAAAAATAGAAACAACGTTTATACTCAGTGGGGTCTGAAACTATTAAATCTACACATGGAATATCTGCAAAATCACTTTCAAGCCGAATTTTTAGAGCTTTAATTCTCTCCCGGCTTTCATCCACGATTCCAACTAACGCCGCAAAATTTTTCTTTGTGCGGGGTTTGGTGTCAAGCTTGACCCAACCTTGGTGCACAGCCACAACTTTGCCATCTTGCAATATTGGGGAACCTGAAGCTCCAGGCAACGAATCCATTTCGCTTAGCAAAAAATTTCCAGAAGGATCAAGTTGCAGAGGCTTATCATTTAAAACTTCTGTCAGTGCGTCTCTGTCTTTGGAGTATGAAATCATGGAAACGGGTTTTGTCGCATCGAGAGATCCAGCATCAATCCACTGAGAAATATCAGGAGTATAGAGGACAAGGGTATTTCCATTCGAAAGTTCCGGCACTTTTCCCACGACACGATGGACATTTTTGTTGCCATCCATGAAAATATAGAATTTATTCTCTTCACCTTGCCAACAATGTCCGGCGGTTGTTATTTGATTTCTTCCCGAAGCAAACGCCGTACAAACAGTGTTTGTGGGACGAAGCCGCCCTTTTTCGTCTAAACGCAGAATACGAAGCTGGCCGACTTTCGTATTTTCTATTCTTTCTTTCGCCACCGAAATTCGATCATCTTGACCAAAAATCAAGTTTATTTTTTGTGAGCTTTGTTCAATCTGCCTTTGAACTGGTGTCAAAGTAGACTGGGAGTTTGAAGATTGCGGGAATTGCGGCCCGCAAGAAAAAAGAACGGAAGATGAAATCGTGAGAGCAATGGCTTTCCGAGTCAGGTCCCTTAATTTTTGAAGCATCAAAAATCAATCTCCAGAGTGGGTTAGATGGAAACACTGGTTTACTTTACGGAGCTTCTCGTAAAAACATGAGGGACAAGTTGCAAAATTGCTGTAATTTATGGAAAATATTAATAACTTTGTGTTATTTAAAAATGCAAATTCTGACCTCTTGGGAAGAAACCGAAAATCTAGACTGAAAAAATGGCTTTTGGATGACAGGGAAACCTACAAATGGGTTCCAAGCAGTTTCACCTTCCAAAACGAGCGGCAATGAAGTTTGAGGTTCCTTGGCTTGACGCAAATGAATCTCCGTGCAGATGAGCGTCAAAGTAACTATATTCTTTGAATACAAATTGTTACATTATTTATTTTTTTGCAACAACGTGATATGCCGAACCGCCGTAGGTCTCGATGATTTGTTCCGGCTTTAAACCCACAGAAATTAAAAGAGCAAGGAGTTCTTCCTTCGTGAACTTGTGAAATGTGTCATTCTCAAGATTTTGTTGAATCTTAGCCAGCCATTTTTTCACGATCGGAAGGATCACGAGGCGACGAAACGCGCGATATAAGGGGTTTCCGAGTCGCTGCTCGGACTCGATTTTGATGGTATTTTTGATGATCATTTTTGCATTATAATTTTCACTGGGGACGGTCAGAACCAAACGTCCTTGAGGCTTGAGCCACGAGACGATATTTTTTAATGCATTGAGACGCTTTTCATTTCCAGGGATAACGTAGAGCGAAAAGAGCGACAGAACTCCATCGTACATTTGCCTTTCACTTTCGGCGCAGACGGTGAGATCTGCCGTCCGTAGGCTTACGCTTACAGCAATATCGAGTTCACGCGCTCTAAATGCTGCAGCCTGTATGCCCTCAGCATCAATATCTATCGCAGTCATTCTTCCTCCGTTGCGCAACCAGGAAACTGCGTGCAGGAACAAGCTTCCGCTCCCACAACCTGCATCAAGCACATGATCTTGGGGTGCGGGAGTTAACAGAAAAAAAGCTTCTTTTAGAGCTAAGTTGTAGTTGAGTGGCATAAATCTGTCATAAACGCCTGTTTTAAAAACCAACGACCAGTAACCACGCACTTTCCCCACTTCACACTCCTTAATCTGATTCCCCCAAATTAAAAAGGAGTCAGAAGCGCCAGCCAAGTTCTGGCCCAATGAGTAGAAAATTGACAAACTCATCCCCAAAGTACTGAATTCCCGCGTAGGTCATACCGACTGTCATTCCAAAGGGAAGAGTCCATCTGTTCCCCATCCGAAACTCAGCACCTAATCCAGTGCGTTCTTTGCCATCGATGTAATTGTAATTGTACGATTTGGAGAGCCCCGCTCCAACATCAATCCAATAGGATCCTGCCAGCGGCCTTACCGACAGGACACCGAGGACTGCCGTTGCTTCGTCCTTCACAACCCCACCCTTCGTTGCTCGGACTCCCAATGCAATGTGTTCGGATGTGCTGTAAAGACCCACACAATTCGCTTCTGAGCCGAAAAAGGTGAGCATTGCTGCACAGCCTACAAAACCAGGGGATGCGGCATTTTCAGCGTCTGCAGCTGATGAAAAAAACAGAGATGCTAAGGTAACACTCGTTATTTTAAATGAATTTCGCATTGATATTCTTTCTGTCTATTTAACCAAATGAACGCTTTCGCGCATCTCGTTCTCGAATAAGATGAGGAAATTCTTTTCTAAAATCCCGCACAGCTTCTTCAACCACAAAATACGGAATCGCAAGCCTGCGCACGACAAAAGATTCTGCGGCCTCATGGCTTAAAAAGACAAGCTCGGAATCCAATAGAAGTCCGAAGATCTTCAAAGAACGCCTATTCTTGACCAGTTTTTTCATCACGTTCGCCTTGACGGGTAGGTTAAACAACTCTCAGACATCCGTCTCATAGACAAATTTAAGAAAGGAAGGGAAGCAAAAGATTCTTTCTGATGTGATTGTATATTTGACTGGGTAGTCAGGAGGAGTATGGATCTCTTGAAGATAGGAATTGATTGCGGGAGGATTTTGTATGGTGATCACTTATGAAACGAACGAAATCATCCTCAGCCTTCTGATATTTTTCGTGTTGCCCATTCTTATTCTTGGGATCGTCGCTGTTTTTTCCCAGTCGAAGCCATAACTCCCTTGACGGTAGCTATCCCCAGACCATACCTTTCTTCAGCATCTCCAGATAAAGGGACATCATGGTTTCACCATTCCAAAATAGCGTCTTTTTTGAGCTCATTACGCGCAAAAGGAACCAAAATTTCGGCCCCATGGCGATCATGGGCGGGATCTCAGGTTCCACGTTTTCCGATCCTGAAAACCTCAGCGATCTTCCCTATGTGATCTTCGACTTCGAAACCACCGGACTCGACACCCGCACAGCACGCATCATCGAAATCGGTGCCATCAAGTATGTAAACCGTCAAGAAACAGACCGCTTTTCTGCGTTGGTAAGCCCAGGCGAGAAATTGCGCCCTGAAATCGTTTCCATCACCGGAATCGACGACGAAATGCTTGTCGGGCAGCCCACCATCGACGAAGTGCTTCCCGCCTTTCACGACTTTTTGCGTGGATGTTTGGGTGTTGCCCACAATGCAGAATTCGACTGCGGCATCCTTGTCCATGAATCTGCACGCTTGGGATTTCAGTGCGACTATCATGTCGTTTGCACCCTTAAAATGGCGCGGGCGCTTGTGGCGTCGGAACGCAAAAACCTTGATGCTCTTGCCGCTCACTACAATTTGACATTTGAGTCAAGGCACCGTTCCATTGGAGATATTTTAGTGACAGCGGAAGTCCTCTGGCATATACTGGATGAAAACCCGTCGCTTGCGACAATCAAAGATCTGAGACCCTATCAGGAAGTCATGGTTGAGATCTGATATTGCCTCAGGACAGCAAGGGACTTCTTGAAAATGAAAAGTCTTCTTTCTTGGAAACGCCTCCTGCTTCTTTCGCTTCTCACTCCTCCGCTTTGCGTCATGTCTGCGCGCATCCTTGGAGAAGAACTGTGGTGGTTTGGCTGCCTGTTGAGTTACGTTCTTTTCGAATATTTGCAACTTGCATTTTATGCAGCCTATACCGCACGGCGAAGCCTTGGTGAAACCCGCTTTAAACTCAATCTCAATGCCGCTCACATTGCTCCGAGAAAATTGTGGCCTTATCAGACCAGACTTATCTTTGTTTTTGTGGGCGTCATCAGCGGATTTGGACTCACATTAAAAAGCGACTTCCAAACGGCCCTCGGAGAAATCGTTAGTATATTAGAGCCTGAAGTTGCCTATGTCCGCATTGAATATCCAGGATATGCAAACACGCCTCCCATCGAAAAAGAGCTAGACCGAGGAAATTCTTTTGTTGTGCAAGTCGATACGGGTTCATTTGTTCAGGTTTTTGTCAGAAACAAAAAGAAGTCTTCGAAATGGAATTTAATTATCAATCAGCCAGAAGCATCTGCCGAAGCCAAAGCCCGCGAAGAAAAACACGACCTCAGCGAATCAGGCAGGTGGAGTTCTTCTGTGGCTTCGCTATATGCTCGATTTGGAGTTCCTAAACAACCCACGGCCTTTGAATTTCAGCTCTTCGAAAACAAAGGGACGCCTGCAAAAATTCGGGTGGAAACTTCACCCGTTCCTATCCCAATAGTGCAGCTCGACCCCACTGCGCTTCCTGAAGGTGAATTGAGTCCTGCTGATATTGGAAAGCTTTATTTCAATGTTGAAGCCAACTCTCGCATCCCACTTTCTTTGGTGGAACTTGCAGTGCGTACAAAGTCGGGTTATCGCTTTTCAAAGACTTTGGGAGAGTTTGCCAACGCGTCGGAGCTCAATTTTACTTCGCAAAGGTCGGAGCTCAGTACCATGGGTATCCCCTTTTCCGAGAAGGATATCCTTTACATAAAAGCGGTTGCAAAAACCGTAGCTCCAGACATTGTTGGAGAGTCGCGGGAAATCGAAATTCATGTGAAGAGCAGGCAAGAAATTCGTCAAGAATTGGTAAAAGAGCTTGAAGAAGCGCTCGAAACTCTAAAAAATGCAAAAGGCACTACAGAGGAGCAAAAAAACTCTGTTCAAAAAAATCTGAGTAAAGCTCAACAACTCTCGACGCAATTAGGACGCCGAAGTCCGATGCGCAAGCTCCTCGATGAGGCTCAAAAAGAAATCGAGCGCATGCAAGCCTCGCAAGATGATCACTCCAAAACAGCGCAGAAAAAAATACAGACTGCGATGGAGTCGCTGCAGCGAGAACAAAATAAAGATCGCTTGGCAAGCGTTTTTGCGCGCCTTCAGAATCTTAAATCAACCATTGCTAAAGCCTCGAAACAAGAGCTTCCCAAACTCAAGGAAGATGCTCAAAACCTTTCTAAAGATGTGCAGACATTGAAGCAGGGATTGCACGATGCGGTGGAAAATTCTGCTTCGGGATTGACACTCGAAGAAAAACAAGAAGCGCAGCGTCTTTTAAATTTCGACAAGACAGATAAAAAATTAGAAGATATTATGGCTCAGCTGGAATCAGGTGATAAAAACCGCGCTGAAAGCACAGCAACTCAGGCAAACGATGAAGCCCAACAGCATATGGGTGCAGCAATGCAGATGCTCATGGCTGCAAGGCAAAGAGCGATGAAAGAAGCGCGCGAAAAGCTCACGGAAGCCGACAAAAAACTGGAAGACGCCAAGAACAGTCTGGCGCAAAAACAAGATCCTAAAGCGGACGAAAGTTTGCGTTCTGCACAGAAAGACCTTGAATCGACTCCACGCCTTGGAAAAGAATTCAACGAACACCTCAACAATGCAAAATCCCGAACGGGTAAAGCAATGCGCGAAGGTCCAGGTCAGCAGGAGCAGAATGCAAGCGCTGCGCAAGATGAGATCGTCAAAGCACTCTCTTCTCTTCAAGACGAGGAAGAGATGGAAAAAGATGGACAGCGTGATTCCGAGGAACAGGCCTACCGCTCATCGATGGATGTCATGGCAGCTCAAGGACAACTCGATGTGGGTTGGCGTAAAAAGATTTTGGAAGAAATCTCGCGCTTGCGTGCGCAGGGAGAAAGTGCTGATTCGCCGCTTCTCAAATACTTGGAAAGCAGGCTAAGGTAACATGACGACCTTTCAGCGCAGGCGAATTCGGGGCATCTCATTTCGACATACCAGGCCTGGCAGTCCACAAGCCAATCGAAAATTCCGACCAGACCTCGTTCCTCTTGTAACACTCTCTACACATGAAATGGCGCGTGCCAAACCAAAACCCTTCGACAAGTCCGACATCCATCGTCTTTTGTGCGATTTAGGTCGCCAAGAACTCCACACGTTGGTTACGGATTGCATCCAACACGTTGCACACTGGAGGCAAATTACAAGCCGTTTACGCCCCATTGTTGAAGAAGTTCGAGAGTTCGCCGAAGCGGTTCACCTTACATTTTCAGAAAACGCAACTCTGCCTCAAAAGACGGATTGGATTTTGGCTTACTTGGAGGCCCAGGCCGTCTATCGCCTGTGGCGGCATCGTTTAACGATGCTTGAAATGATTGCAGATGCGCAAAGCTCTTGGCAACACGAATATCTTCTGAAGAAAACGAAGAAGTAACATCAGTTACGTTATCGAATTATTTTAACTCAAGGCATGTGAACTTACTTTCCATGTTGAGCATTTGGCATTCCTACGAAATCGCCCATTCTCCTTTTTGAAAAAGTTTTTTAAAATTTGGTATTTGGTACCTAGAAAGCAAAGGACGTCAATATGACGAAACATGTTCTTTTTTGTTTTATTCTCCTTCAAATTTTAGCTTCTGCACAGGCTTGCAAGAAAAAGCAAACATCTCAGTCTAAATCTGTAGGTGGAGCGACTCTCTTACAAAAATGTACGCTGCCCCCCGATGGAAGCTCAAAACTTCCGAAACCAAGCAGCATGCAACCAACCGAATTTCAGCAAAAAGTTTTTCAGTTTCTGTCGAGACATGAGTATCAAAAAATCAAAGGATGGCTGCCGGATAAAGCTGTTCGTGATACGGGTCCTGGAATTTCGGGTCAAACCTATAAGGGAACACACCCTGCAGTAAAAATCTGGTATTCACCCGGAATTCTGCAGTGGATGAAGGATGGCCGCAGCAAATGCATTCCTGATGGATCGATGATTATCAAAGAGATGTACACGCCCCCTGCGGCCCTTTATGCAGGAAAGCAGCTTCCCCCCGCGACGTTGTGGACTTACATGATTAAGGATGGAGAGGGTTCCCGCGATGGTTGGTATTGGGGCTACTACGATGCCAATCCCGGCGGAAAAGGCACTCCACAGCCCGTTGATTCCCATGCCTTTCCCTTCCATTATCCTGAAAATGGATTTGGACAGTATTGCGTCCGTTGCCATGCATCGGCGAATAAAGAGTTAACATTTGTCCATGAAGCAAACATTCAAGGCTTTCCTGGAACTCCACTCAACTACAATGCAGTTCCTATTCAAGCCAGAAATGGTTTGCGACTTACTGATGATGGACAAGAACTTCCCATACATGGGCCGCGTCCTGGCCCAGAAGGGGTGACTGGTTTTGCCTTGAATGAACACGATGCAACGAGCCATGCAAACCGCAATCAACAGACAGCCTTTGTGACAACTTTCCCATTTGGAAATTTGAATAATCTCAATACAAATCAATTTAAACTGCCGGGCATGACCCACGACCGCGTGGTTGCCAATGGCAAAATTCCGCAACAGTATGCCACCTCGGACCAGTGCTTGTCGTGTCACGATGCAGACATGTCGCCCTTCGGTCCCAACCTTGTCACACAAGACCCCGACACGAATGGACTGAAAAATGTGTCACCTTATGGCGAATGGCGCTGGTCAATGATGGGACTGGCGGGACGCGACCCTATCTTTTTTGCACAGCTTGAATCCGAAACAACCCGACTCGCCAACGCCACAAGTGGAATCACTCCAAAGGTTTTGGAACACACCTGTTTAAATTGTCATGGAGCCATGGGGCAAAAACAGTTTACTCTTGATCATCCTGGAAAGAATTTTGACCTCCAAATGGTTCACAAGGACAATAATTTTAACGACCCTATGGCGAAATATGGCGCCTTGGCACGCGATGGAATTTCGTGCATGATTTGTCACCAAATGAAGGACAATTCAAATAAAAAATTGATTGATATCGCCACCGGAAAATTTGAAGTTGCCGAAATTGTCAACAATCAAAATCAGATCTATGGACCTCGGGAAAAACCTGTTGAGCATATTATGACAGAATCCCTTGGGATGAAGCCTGTGCATAGCACTTTTATCCAAAAATCGCGTGTATGTGCAACTTGCCACAATGTGCACCTCCCCGTTGTGGATCCAAGCGGAAAAATCATCAAAAGCGGGTATGAGCAGTCTACCTATTTGGAGTGGGACAATAGCGCATTCCGTGATGGCCAACCCACGCAAAAGTCTTGCCAAGATTGCCATATGCCTACTCAGTATCGCGGCAAGCAGATCAATGGAAAAATTGCAAACGTCGAAGATCAAGATTTTCCAGACTATAGGCCTGATTTTCAAAGTCATCTCAAGGGTATTTTCGCACCTGTAGAAAAGATCAATGTGAAGGTCCGAGAAAACGTGCGCAGGCATTCGCTGAACGGCATCAACGTGTTTGCGCTGATGATGTTCGATCAGTTCGATGACATCTTAGGGATCCGCAAAACAAGTTACATGTCGGGAATTAATGATGGACTCCAATCGGCAATTCGTAACAATAATCACATGGCAAAAACCGAAACAGCACAAGTCGTATTTGCAAGTGCTCCCACAGCCACAGCAACTGGCATCCAAACGAGAATTAAAGTCATCAACAGAGCGGGGCACCGCTTTCCAAGTGGTGTGGGTTTCCGGCGTGCCTTTCTTGAGGTTAAAGTAACAAATTCCTCTGGACAATTGGTGTGGGCTTCTGGAATCACAAATCCGGCAGGTGTTATCGTGGATCGCGCGGGAAATGTTCTCCCCACAGAATTCCGCCAAGATACCGGTAAATATCAACCGCACCATCAAGTGATTAACAATGAATCGCAAGTTCAAATTTATGAAGAAGTTGTCAAAGGACTTGATGGAAAATTCACGACGAGCTTTTTAAATCTTGCTCATCACGAAAAAGACAATCGGCTGTTACCACAGGGATGGAACAAGGCTGGCGCACCTGGATTTGACGCAGAACAAGTCAAGGCGACGCAACCCACATTGGGCGAAAATCAAGATCCTGATTTTGTCGATGGCTCAGGAAGCGACACCATCACATACAATATGAATATCCCAGGTGGAGCGACGGCAGGACTCACTGTGAGTGCACAGCTTTACTACCAGAGCATTCCTCCGTCCTACCTCAAAGACCGATTTACAGGAGCAAATGGCCCTGCAACTCAACGCCTTTACTACATCACAAGCCGATTAAATACCCAGGGAACGCCTATCGAGAACTGGAAACTCCTCATCGCAAGCGCAAATGCGCCTGTCAATTAAAAATTGCCCTGCCGGCTCGCAAGCAACACTTGCAAAAATTCTTGGGCCGCAGGGGGCAAGGTTCTTTCCGCACTCGAGACAACAGCCAACCTTCGACTCATCTGCAAGCCTTCAATCAGAACAATTTTAACTTCCGCTTTTGATTGCGACATGGCGAGTTTGCTCACAATACTCAGACCAATATTTTTCTCGACCATTCTCACCATGCTTTGAGTCGATCGAAGGGTCATCACAATCTGCGGCTGAATTTTAAGACGTCTAAACTCTAAATCGATGAGGGTACGAATGGCAGATCCTTCTTCGAATAAAATCATGGGTTGATTATTCAGCTGTTGGGGTTGAATGCTCTTTTCGGCACTCTCATTTTCAACAATTCCGCGCGAAAGGCAATTTTCGAGGGAAGCGATCACAACAAGCTCATCGTGAAACTCCGCATGCACTGTGAGGCCTTGATGATGAATATCTTCTTTTGAGGTCAAAGGATTTCTGGTGATAATTCCAATATCGACGGCACCATCGATGATGGCTTGTTCAACGCCCTTAGAATCTTTTTCTTGCAGAGTAAACTGCACGCCTGGATGCTTTTGGCAAAAATGATGGATGACGTCGGGAAAGACTCCTGTCACAGCGGTTGCTCCCCCTCCCAAATGCACAAAGCCATCCCTCAGTTCGAGACGATTTCTGACGGCTGTATGGAGCTCATGCATGCGGGCAAGAATATCGAGGGCAATGGAGTAAACAAGTTTTCCCATTGCTGTGGGGCAGACTCCCCGCCCACTGCGCTCCAAAAGTGCGCATCCTAAGCTTTCTTCTAACAGTTTGAGCCTGGCTGAAAGTGCCGGTTGTGTGATATGCAATTTTCCGACTGCGGCAGACAAAGATCCTTCTTCGATGACTGTCACGAATGCTTGGAGTCTGTGAATATCGAGCAGTTCTTGCACGAGTTGTCCCGCCTTTTGAGAAAGGTGCACGGCATCGTCTTGTTTTGCACCACGTTTCCATTTACAGAGGATACCTGAATGAGGCCTTTCGGAGGAAGGGAGCGCCTCCCACGGGAAGGAAAACCTGCATGCTCAAAGAAACTCCTAAATTCTTTCAAGACCTCGCTCCGACGTTTGCTCGGTTGATTATTTGGAATAAAAAATTTGCGCCAGTTGCGACGCGTTTACGGAATACAACTCTGCAAAAAGTCTCTGCATCCGACGAAGGTTACCTTATTCTTCATGTGTATAAACCTGGGGACGACCGCAGCGTGGTGCTGGCAAGCATTCGAAAAAACGATGCAGGAATCCATCTCAGCACCATCAAACCCACCACGCAACCTAAGCCCAATGCCTTTGTGCAGGTGGTGCGCAAGTATCTTGTGGGGCGCAAGATTTTGCAGGTTTATGCCGGCCTCTCTCCCGTGAGCCTTGTGATTGAATTTGGGCCCCTTCCTCAACAAAAAATGGAAGACGAAGCCCTTGTTGATGGACCCGATTGCCTTATTTTAGATATCGAAGCGCGCCCTGCCCGGCTTTCCATTGCAAAAAAATCGGATCATGTTCCCGCACGCTATAAAAATGTTGCAGAAGGATACTCACAGCCCGTTACCTTTTTTGAAAGCTTTTGCGAATGGTCGACGGACTCAACCAAAACAAAGCGCAGAGCCTTGTTTGAACAAGGCCCTGTCTTTTACGGATTTCTCGATGCAGAAATCCCAAGCATTTCGCCTAATTTAGAATCAGTTACCTTAGAAGCTGTTGATGATGACTCGGCGTTGCAGACTCCCCTCCCTGAGCTGCAACTCCAAAAGCCAGTTGCACCACACAAAGCGTCCCTGGAAAAAACCGACGACGATGGCATCACCTTGCAGCAAGCCTACAATTTCATTCCCACTCATGTGCGACGCGCAGCTAAAACGCGCCTTCAATTTTTCGAGCGCCGTGTTTTAAAGCAAAAAGGTGACCTGCCCTCCGAATCCGATCTCACGTTACTTAAAAAACGTGCCGAAGGTTTTCGTGCAAACATCTATCGCTGGCCCAAGGATGCAAGGACTTGGTTTGTACCTCGGGAACTGATTGAAGAGTTCATGTTGCCTGCCATGTATGAACTCAAGTCCCACGAAAAACCTGGCGAACTTTTGAACAATGCCTTCAGTGAAATCGAAAAACTTGAAAGACGACGCACCGAACTCAAAGTGCGTATTGCTGAGAGTGAAAAGGCAGCCGAGAATTTTCGGAGTCTTTTGCTTGAAACCGGGGCAGAGGTTAAAGCAAATTTTGAAGCGATGAGCCATACTCTCAATGAGAACATTAGTCCCGCAGAAAAATTGCGGCTCATTCAAACCCGCATGATTCCCACTTCAGCTAAACAAATTTGTAATATGCTTGAAATTTCATGGACCGAAAGTGCGCAGAAAAGAAACGAAGCTGAAGAAGATATTCTCAAGCGGAACCCTTTTCGAAGCTTTCGCGCAAGCACGGGAGAGTTTATCCGCGTTGCAAAATCTGCCAGTGACGGCGACTCCATGTTGCGCCTCATGCCCGCACATCATATGTGGATTCACGTTTTAACCGGCGAAGGAAGCCATGTGTGGCTTGAAAAACCCAAGAAAGAAAAACCGAGCGTGGCAGCGATTCGCGAAGCTTCTATCTTGGCCATTCACTATTCAAAGCTCAGCCGAGGCCGTGAAGGCGAAGTGCGCGTGGCAAGAAGATCCGATATTGAAAAGCGAAAAGACCTCGCCATCGGTAAGGTGATCGTACGAAGATGCGACACCCTTCTGATTCGTTTTGACGTCAAAGAGCTCGACGGTATCATTGCGACGGGGCTCTGACCCCTCAAAAACGTCCTGCAACTTGACCTCCTCCTTAAAACCGAACAAAGTCAACAAATCATGAGTGACGAAAGCCGTTTGATCGAAAAATTGAAAAGCAAGAAAGTGGCCGTCGTTCACGATTGGATGTTTGTCCGTCGAGGTGGAGAGCGCGTTTTAGAACAGATCTTGGAACTCGCTCCTGGAGCCGATCTCTATTGCCTGTTCGGAAAACCTGGTGAAGTGTTGCGGCTCAAGTCCCAACACCGGATGTTCACCTCGTTCTTGGCAAAATTTCCGTTTGTAGAACGGCTGTACAAAGTGCTCTTGCCGCTTTTTCCAGTGGCTATCGAAAGCTTTGACCTTTCGGGTTACGATTTGGTGATTTCAAGCAGCAGTTGCGTGGCAAAAGGCATCATCCCTGCCCCACATGCAAAACACGTCTGTTACGTTCACAGCCCCATGCGCTATGCGTGGGATCAGGAACACCGTTACTTTCCAAAGATGCCTTCTTTTTCAAAACCGCTCGAAATATTGCGTCGGATCTTCTTGTCTCGCTTGAGGTGCTGGGATGTGAGTTCTGCGGCCCGGTGCGACGCCTTCATTGCAAATAGCAAATTCGTTGCACAACGCATTGGACGTTACTATCGCCGCAAAGCTGATGTCGTTTACCCACCTGTAGAGTTGGAAAGGTTTCCCAGTAAAGTCCTTCCTTCGATAAGTCAAAAAGTTCTTCTGTTTGGGGCCTGGGTTCCTTATAAAAAAATGGGTGAAGCCTTAGAGGCTTTGCTCAAAGAAGGAATTTCTGTGATTGCTGCAGGCCAAGGTCCTCTCTTGAAAGAAGCTGCAAAAAAATTCTCTGATTTTCCCAATGCTGAGTTTTTTATTGAACCCAGTGACGCCGAGGTCGTAAAGATCTTTCAACAAAGTAAAATTCTGCTTTTTCCAGCCATCGAAGATTTTGGAATCGTTCCGCTTGAAGCCATGGCATCGGGAAAGTGGGTCGTAGCTCCTCACGAAGGAGGCACGGGCGAAACCGTCGTGCACGGAAAAACCGGGCTTCATTTTCAGGAAGGCCACATTCCTTCGATGCTGAATGCGGTTAAACAAGCCTTGAATAAGGAACTTTGTGCGGAAGAGTTCCAAGAAATTCGACGTCATGTCGAAGGTTTTGCACCTCAAAGATTTCGAAATGAGCTTGCAGAAGTCATCCTTCGGGTACTTGAAGAGGATTGCTCGTGATCATTTACAAACATGCACAAACTCTAAATATCTTTCGCATGCTCATGGATCTCATTGCCATTGCATGCGCGTGGCTGCTCTCCTATTTTTTGCGTTTTCATGCCGAACTCATCCCTCTCGAAAAAGGGACCGACACCCTCGATCGTTACCTTATTTTAGCTCCACTGCTGCTTTTGAGCTATTCTTTTACTTTTCTCAACATCAATGTGTACAAAAGAGCCCTGGAAAAAAGGCGCATTTGGGAAGAACATTTTGAGCTTTTACGGGCGCACACCCTGGCCTTTTTTGTTTTTGTCACACTCGCATATTTTGTCTACGAACATCGCTACAGCCGCATCACCCTCGCCATTTTTTTCATCCTCACTCCTATCCTCCTTCCGCTGGGAAGAAGTCTGATCCGCAAAGCAAGCCGTGCTTATTTACGCGGGCGCAAAGCGACTTACCGGGCCTTAGTCATTGGAAGCAGCGAACGCGCAAAAGAATTGGCGGTGCTCATTCGCGAACGCAAGGAATGGGACACCGAGCTGGTTGATATTGTGCCCGTTGAAGAAGTTGCAACCATTAGGCGTTACCTTACGGAAGATTCAGTCAATGTGGCTTTCGTGGCTGCAAATTCGCAGGAGTCGATCCATGTGTCGGAGCTGCTCAAAAGCGTTGGAAACACCGTGGCAGAGCTGCTTTTATTTCCTGATTTAGGTACCAATGTGTACTTAGAGCCTAAACTCATCGTCGTCGATCGGTTTCCGGCCGTGGCTCTCAACACCTCTGCCCTCAACAGCGTCGGGAATGTTGTCAAACGTTGCTACGATTTTTCCTTCGCATTGATGTTTCTCATCGTCTTTTCTCCTGTTTATTTTCTGGTCGCCTTGCTCGTGAAGGCCAGCAGCCCCGGCCCCATTCTGTACCGGCAAGAACGGATGGGTTTGGATGGAAAAACCTTTCAGTGCTTGAAGTTCCGAGGTATGTATGTGGATGCGGAATCGAAAACCGGTCCCGTTTGGGCAAAAGCAAACGACGACCGCACAACCCCCGTTGGTCGCTGGCTCCGCAAAACAAGCCTTGACGAAATCCCTCAGTTCATCAATGTCCTGAAGGGAGAAATGAGTGTTGTAGGTCCAAGGCCTGAACGCCCTGTCTTTGTCCAAAGCTTTCGCGATCACATTCCCGGCTACATGCTTCGCCACAAAACGAAGTGCGGAATTACGGGATGGGCGCAAATCAATGGATGGAGAGGCAACACCTCACTCGAAAAGCGCATTGAATGCGATCTGTGGTACATCCAAAATTGGAGCATCTGGCTTGACATCAAGATTTGCCTCCTCACCCCGCTCAAAGGGTTCATCCACCCGAACGCCTATTGAAACAAGTGCAACTCCCGTCAGTGAAGTGCGTGTTCAAATCACGGGCCTTTCAAATGATGGTCGCGGAGTGGCTAAACTCCCCGACGGAAAAGTGCTCTTTGTCAAAGGGGCTTTGCCCCAAGAAGAAGTCAGCGTTAAAATCACTCAAAATAAGAAGTCCTTTGCCCAAGGAGACATGAGCGATCTTCACGTTTCGTCTCCGATGCGAACAATGCCCCCCTGCCCTGTATTTGGAGTGTGTGGCGGTTGCCAACTGCAGCATCTTAAACCAAATGAACATGGTTCTTTAAAAAAGAAATGGCTGTTCGAAACCCTGACACGCGTTGGCAAATGGCCACAGAGTTCATTAGAAGTTGCGGAAAAAACCTGCACTCTGGTGGAAGGCAAGTCGTTACGTTATCGACAGCGTGTTCGGCTGCACGTGCGCCCGAGCGGCATTGGATTTATGCAAGAAGGCAGTCACGACGTTGTTTCTGCAACGCAATGCCTGCTGCCCTCTTCCACACTGTGGGAACATTGGCGCCAAATTCACGCAACACTTGAGCTGTGGCAGAGCAAAAATCAAGACAAAGCAAAGGTCTTTTTAGAGGTTGAAGCAACCGACGTCGAGAACGGCCAGATTGCTTTCGAACTGATCCTCAATGAAAGATCCCACGTTTCCAAAGGAGCTTTGGCTGATCTGCGCAGCAAATTAGCGGCCCTTCCCTTTGCTTTTACAGGTCCCGAATTCACAAAACCACATCCCTTTTTGCAACACATCCATTTGCACAGGCAAAGTTTTTTGCAACCCCATGTGGATGGCATGAAAGAGTATTGTGACGAAATTTCGCGCTCTGTGAAGTTATTTTTACTCAAACATAAGTCTGCTTTACAAAAATCTCGTAAGCTTATTTCATGGGATCTCTATGCGGGATCAGGGGTTTTTACTGGAATTTCAGAAAATGAAGGCAAATCCTGCGGGCTTCCATTTGAAAGTCTGGGCGTTGAAGGCGTGGGTCCTGCCATCGCCAGTTTGCAAAAAAATTACCAACATTGGAACGTCAAAGGTCTCGCAAAAGACGTCGACAACTTTGTTTCTTCGCAGCAAGCAAAAATCAATTCCATGCCCCTTCCTCACATTGTGATCCTCGATCCGCCCCGCACAGGTGCTGGCCTGCAGACGATCGAAAAGATCCTCGATGTTCTTTCCCATCAACAGGATCCCACGCTCATTGTCTATGTCGCTTGCGATGCCGCGAGCTTGGCCAGGGATAGCGCACTGATTCTGCAAGCCGGATATCAGCTGTCTTCCCTGTGCGTTTTCGACATGTTTGCACAAACCGTTCATTTTGAAACCATAGCGACCTTTAGCAAGGACCCCACGTTATGAAACCAAAAAAGATCGTTTTTGTCTGTTCCAAGTGCGGGTGTGAGCAGCCGAAATGGCGTGGTCAGTGCCCCGACTGCACTGCCTGGAACACTTTAGTAGAAGAGATCGCCAAGGAAGGATTTTCGCGCGGAAATAACGCGCCCGGTATGGCTTCGCGAGGAAAATTCACACCCATCACCGAAGTACAATACAAAACAGAACAGCGCGTGTTTTGTGGAGTACCTGAAATGGATCGGGTTTTGGGCGGCGGCCTGGTGCAAGGAAGCCTGGTGTTACTTTCAGGCGACCCAGGAATCGGCAAATCAACGCTTCTCTTGCAAGCTCTGTTCGGCCTTGCCTCAAGGGGCTACACCGTTCTCTATGCCAGCGGAGAAGAAAGCGCACAACAAATCAAACTGCGCGCTGAACGCCTTGGAACCTTGCATCAAAATATCCTCATCACCAACGAAACAGATCTGGAAATGGTGCTTTCCTCTGCACGCAGCGCAAAGCCCAATGTGTTGGTGATTGACTCCATACAAACCATGAGCCACCCCTCCGTTCCCAGTAGCCCCGGAAGTGTGACGCAAATTCGAGAATGCACAAATTCCTTGCTTGAATTCGCAAAGGGAGAGGGGATCACCACACTTATTGTGGGGCACGTGACCAAAGAAGGTAACATTGCCGGACCGAAAGTTCTCGAACATTTGGTCGACACTTGTTTGTACCTGGAAGGCGAACCATCGAGTGGATTTCGTATTTTGCGCGCTGTCAAAAACCGCTTTGGATCGACGGGAGAAATTGGCGTTTTCGCCATGCAGGGCTCAGGGCTTAAAGATGTTCCCAATCCAAGCGCACTTTTTTTGGAAGGACACAAAGCAGGGCTTGAAGGTTCTGCCGTCGCCATCAGCATGGAAGGCACGCGCCCCCTGCTCGTAGAAGTGCAAACTTTGGTTGGTAAATCGACGTTTTCAACACCACGGCGCACCGTAACAGGGCTTGATCCCAATCGCTTCACCATCCTGCTTGCCGTCATTGAAAAACGAGCGGGACTCATGGTTTCCTCATACGATATCTATGCCAACGTGGCGGGCGGGTTGCGCCTTGTCGAACCTGCCATGGACCTCGCCTTAGCAGCGGCAGTGACCTCTAGCTTTTTTGGAAAGCCTCTGTCGGGACGTGCCGCCTATTTTGGAGAGGTGGGCCTTTCAGGGGAAGTAAGAATGGCAAGCTTTGCGGTTTCGAGGGTGCAGGAAGCCTTAAAAATGGGATTTGATAAAGTTTATTTACCCAAGGCCAATTACCTGCGCGAACGCGCCGATCTCGAAGATTTAATGCGCAGATTTGAACTCAAAATTCAGCTGATGCCGATCGAAAATGTACATGAAGTGGCAGGACTCGATGTCTTTTGAGCCCAAAAAGAATTTGCGAAACCCACGGGGAAGGATGCCTGTATGCTTGAAGAAATAAAACAGAAAGTGGCGGAGCGCCTGCCCATCACTCGTCAGGAAGCCTCCTTTCTTTTTCTGGAAGCAAGCGACGAAACACTTTCACAGCTTGCCACAGATGTGAAGTTACGTTATCACTCCGCTGATGTCGCGACTTACCTTATTATGGCCATCATTAATTATACAAATGTTTGCGTTGCGATGTGCGACTATTGTTCCTTTTATCGCCTGCCTCACCAGTCAGGAACTTACACCCTTTCTGCCGAACAGATCTTTGAGAAAATCGAAGACCTCCGCAATTTAGGGGGGAATTTTGTTGGATTTAATGGCGGATTCCATCCAAAATTAGGAATTCCGCATTATGCAGAATTGTTTTCTCAGATCCGAAATCGTTACGGAAACGACCTTGAGTTTTACGGAATGACCGTTGCAGAGTTTATTTTTGCATCCAAAGTTGCAAAAATGCCCTACGCCGAAGCCGCACAAATGCTTGTGAATAAAGGTTCTCGGTGGGTCACCGGCGGAGGAGCCGAAATCCTCGACAATGATTTTCGCAAGCGCCACAGCCCCAGAAAATATACCGCTGAAGAATACTATAAAGCCCAAGGTGCATTGCTTGAAGCAGGCCTTGGCTCAACAGCAACCATGGTCATTGGCTTTGATGAAACACTTGAAGAGCGCTTAAATCACCTCGAAAGCCTGCGGGAATTTCAAGATAAAGCCCCAAGGCCTCTGACAAGCTTTTTGTGTTGGACATACAAACCCTACAATAACAAACTGGGTGGTGCAGAGATTTCAACGCGCGAATATTTACGCTGGTTAGCCATCAGCCGCATTTACTTGCACAATTTTGAACACATCCGCACTTCGGTGCTCACGAAGAATGAAGATGCACTTTTGGGCCTGCGCTTTGGTGCCAACGATTTTGACCTTCCAACCGATGATGAAGTCACACTGAAAGCCGGTGCAAAAATATCGCTCGAATTCGAAAAGATATTAGAAACTGCCCGCAACTTAGGTTACCGCACGGTTCTACGCGAAGCATTTCCGGTACCTGCAAGCCGCTAAACGAAGTAACAAACCCGAGGAGATCCTGTGAAACACTTAAAACTTGTTCCTTTATTTTGTTTACTTATTTCACAGACGTGCAAGCAGCGAAATTTTGGAGATGTGCGTATCAAGTCGACGCAAGTGCCAAGCGAAATACTTCCCCTGGAGGCACACCTAGAATCTAACGAAGATCAATTTCTGGCGGGTCGCGCAACACTCAATCAAGGAAAAATTATTCTTCCCACCAACTTAATTGTGTCGTTGCAAGATCCGCTTTTAAAGCAAATGCAATTCTGGGCCGATAAAATAGATACCGCACTCAGAAAAAAGCAATTGATTGCACATTCGCTTCCAAAGCCACGGGTTGCAATTTCAATCAAGAATGATTTAAACGCGGAGTCAACTTTGGCGACGCTCTGTTTCGATCTTCCCATTCAGCTCCCCGGAAGCCGTCCTGAAAATAACTCTCCAGACGAAAGCACGGCTCTTGCCTTTGACTTTAATTCAGGATCTCTCGAAGAGTCCTTCATTACCATGAGCGCAAATCCAAATATGAGCCGTGGAGGCAGGGTTCCGTGTCATTTCCGCCCAGAACTCAATATCCACAAGAAAGAAATTATTTCGAAGGCCTTAAGTAAACTGCCACAGTGTATACCTCAGTGGAAAAACGACATTCTTGAACTTGCACAGGGCTGCTTTGGAAAAAATACCCTCAAAAGTTCACGCGCCCATCAAATTCAAGTTCCCTTTCAACAAAATTGGGTCGTCTTTCATTCCGAACTCCTGAAGCAATTTTCTGAAGCAGATTTCGTTGCTCTTTTAGCCCATGAGCTGGCGCATTATTACAAGGCACATCTTGTTGCGCCCTCAACAAATTATGGATTTTTTTATATTCTGCCCGACCTTCCACAAAAGAGTAAGCCCGTTCCTGACATGAGCCTTGCTCCTTTCGTGCAAAAACTCATGGACGCTCGAAGAAATTGGGCAAGCAATCGAACGAACCCTGAAGCAGAAAAGCACTTTCTGAGTGTCTTGTCGGAAGCTCATGCCAAGCGTGTCTCCATGTATAGCTTTGAACAAGAAGCCGATGAATTTGCTCTCGACATGGTGCATTCAGTCTTAAATAATACTTCTCTTTTTAGTAAATTTCTATTTAATACCTGGAAGATCACGCTTCAAAATCCGAATTCTCCAAACACCATCTTTCCCACACTTTCCATCCCAGAATGCCAAAAGCTTTACGGTTCAAATCTATTTAAGGATAAAGAAGGCCGCACACAGTGGATCCCGGAAGGGGAATATTCTCATCAATATCACCAACCCTGTTTTCGCATCTTTAATGCCGTGCGCTACTCGGAAGCACATGGATATCCATTGACTTCACAGCCGCAAAGAGAAGGGTTTTTGCAACCTGCACTTTGGGATAGCTTGAAAAGTGTGCTCAATAAAAACTGAAGAAAGATCAAGAAAGTGAATCACTAAATACATTGCTCGCTACCCTGGCACCATAGGCACTGGAATAATGAGTTCTGGCTCATCATGCTCAAATGTCACATTCAGCAAGCCAAAGATTTCTTTTTCGCGATAAACCTCAGGTTCATACTCATAGAGGCCAATAAGCGTATCAAACTGAGTTCGCCAATTGTCTTGAAAACCAATATCGAGTTGAGAAAGTAGCTCTGCAAGAATTGAAATAGTTTCAAAATAAAGCTCAAACTGTATGCCTGTGGCCTTATTGGAAAAGATTTGAAAATTTAAGATCCAAGCACCTCCAAGGCGTAACGCTTCCTTTAAATCCCAGGAAACTTCTGCGCGGTTCTTCATGGTGATGGCTTGAAGACTCAGACGATACATGCGTTTGACCTCAGAAAGTGTTTTGATGGTCTCATTCTATTCTATTGGATGCGCTCAGATTTGTCTTTCAATTTTGCACTTGCACTTTCACTCAATCTTAGATATATGTCTATATAGACTAATGTAGGCCCTATCGATAGGAGGAGCCATGGGCGTTCCCATATACAAGGCCCAAGCACAGTTGTCGCAGCTTGTTAAACAAGTCCGCGATGAAAAGCACAGTATTATCATCACTGTAGATGGGGTCCCTGCTGCTGAGCTACAGCCAGTTCGTGCGCTGCCCGCCCCCCTTTCTGCTTCAGATGTCACAATCTACAAATCCCTCGTTCATGCCATTCAGAAGGAAATGAAAAATCATTCACCATTCAGTGCAGTTGAACTGATCAACGACGGGAGACGATGAATTTGTTCGTTCTCGATGCCTCCACTTTGGTTTCTGCGCTCTCTCCATCTGAAACAGAACACAACAAAGCAGTTGATCTCTTGAAAAGAGTTCCAGAAAATCAGGCCTTTTTAGTCCCAGAGATCTTTCAAATCGAAGTGATTTCAGCGTTTGCACGCCGAGGAAATACAGACGCGCTTGCGACAGTTAAAAGCACACTTCAGACAGCTAAATTTTGTTATTTTGCCTTAGATTCAGGCCTTATCTCACTTGCTTTAGAAGTGGTAGAAAAAACCATGCTTCGCGCTTACGATTCCATCTATGTTGCGCTCGCCCTCAGGGAAAAGGCCGAACTGCTTACACTCGATCGTGAAGTTCAGAAAAAAAGTCTCATTCACTATCCAGAGATTTTTTCTGAAGCTCCTTTGCCTTCTCATGAACATATCGCAGCCCTTGAAACCCTTTTAAATGACTCTCGCCTCTCAGATAAAACACGCACAGATCTTCTCAATATTGTGTTAGAGATTTCTCAAAACGCATCCGTAAAGAGTCCCGCTCAAAAAAAGAAATCAAAAAAATAGAAGAGAAATGCTTTAGCTATGCCGACGATGCACGACCGTTGCTGCGCCCTGGCACGTCGGCATGAGAATGACTTCATCCACGTTTACATGCAAAGGACTCTTTAAAATGTGCACAATTTCGTGGGCGATATCTTCTGGCAAAAGTGGATCGATTCCCGCGTAAACAGACTTTGCAGTGTTTGTGTCTCCTTTAAAACGCACGACGCTAAATTCCGTTTCCACCATTCCAGGAGAAACAAGCGAAAGGCGAATATCGTAAGCACAAAGCTCTTGTCGCAGGGCTTGGTGAAAGATGCGCAGTGCGGCCTTAGATGCACAATAAACACTGCCTCCCGCATAGGCCTGATGCCCAGCAATACTGCACAGGCTCACAATGTGCCCGGATTTTTTTGCGACCATATGTGGAACCACGCGATGCGTAAGGCGCATGAGAGACATGATATTGGTTTCCATCACCGTCTGCCAGTCGGACCACTGCGCAGTTTGAATGGGATCTTTTCCAAGAGCCAAACCTGCGTTATTAATCAACACGTCAATATCCAATGGAAGTGAATCCACAGCCTTTGGAGCATTTAAATCCATGCAAAAGACTTCGACATTTATTCCAGGCGTTCGCTCTGTGAGAGCATCTGCAAGTTGTTTTAAGCGCTCTGCGCGCCTTCCGACCAGCAAAAGGTGCGGTTTAAGAGGAGCAAGGTGACAAGCGAGAGCGAGGCCAATGCCGGCCGTGGCGCCCGTGAGAAGGATACGCTTCCCTTCCAACGAAACTGAAGTTTGCTGAGAATGCAGGGCTCTTTCAAGCTCAAGTTTAAAGTCCATGTTCGCGGTGCCCTTTATCTTTACGAGAAAAATAGAGGATACACACCCCACAAACGAACAGCAATTGGCAAAAGGGAATCGAACGAGTGCGTTACACTCGTTCTTTAAAGATGAAACTCTGCAGAAACCTCAAGCACAACTAAAAAAATCAAAAAACTAAAGTGTCCGATTGCTCTCGTTGACGGTGGCCTGTATTCCTTGGAGTTCGGATTACAGGGCAGTTTTTATTCTCAGAACGCCTTCTCAGGACTGCTGATAGAGACGTCCTATGTCCAAGAAGAAGGGACGCGGTCTGTGTGCACGACGCGCGACCTTGTGGAGATGTGTGTGACGAAAAGACAGGAAAAAGCATCGAACGATTGTTTCGCTCTTGCGACTGGCTTCGGACAGACGTGGCACTTGGCGCCTGGAATTGGAGTGCTCATTCAGGTGCTACTTGGCTGGAAGGCTCCAGTGAGCCCCCTCGAAACGAACCCATGGTCTGGGCGGTTGGGGATCGGCGTACAACTCGGCGGTTCCCCAATTTCCGGAGACTGAAAAATGGGATGATAGTCTGTTTGGAAGTCCCTTTTTTAGCATTTTTCACTTGCATGCCCAGCATACTTTTGAGTACGCATTCGAGCACAGAATATTAAGTAAACAATATCTGTCGTGGAGTCATCAATATGCGTAACCTTATGTTTTCAGTTCTCTCTGTCTTTTGTTTAACAGCTCATACCTCAAAAGCAGACACTGTCACACCTGAAAATTCAAATTTATCTTCACGTTTTTCGGGGTTTAAAGTCCTCTTTGCGCCCGGTGAGCAGCAATTTGAAGACATTCGCATTTTGAAGAACGGAACCGCTGTTGTGAGTGGTCTTTCCCTCGTGACCTTTGCTCCAGAATCGACAGTAACAACTTCAAAACCTCGATTTTATGCACAATTGACTCCCTATGCCTCTCCCGCCCATTTGCCAGGAGTTGAAAAAGTGCTTCGCGTGGGATCTGAATGGGAAGAGTATTCAAATGTGAGCCATGAAGTGACTGGCGATTCAGATGCAAATACATTGATTGTAGGGACTTCAGACGTATTAGGGCGTATTGGCACATACTCGGTTGATTATTCTTCTGATCCCAAGCTCTCGAAATCTCGGGGATGTTTCTATCGGTTCTGCAATCCCATTAAAGTACCAGGTCTGACCACTTCCAATAGATTGACTGCTGTTACCTCCGATCTCGCGGGAAATGTCATCGCAACGGGAAGAGTTTTTAAAGCCGGTAAAATTGATGGAATATTCGTTTCAAAAGTGGATAAAAACGGGAAATTGCTCTGGCGACATGATTACCAAAGTGAGTTTCCGCTCTCTACAGATCCCGAACTTTCCGTGAGTGCCTCGGGAGATATTTTTGTTGCGATGAAAACAAGTCCCCACTTTTCACTTTTGAGCCTCAATACACAAGGCTTACAGGTCCATCAATTCACATCAGGGGGTGAAGTCAAAAACTCTTTTGAAATTGAGACTCAAACTGAAGGCATTCCAGCTGCATTGAAAGTGAAAGCATCTTCAGACGCAAGCGTCGTCTGGGTGTCAAACACCATGGACACTTATGCGGTAAATACAAGCACTAAAGCGGTTCAAAAATTAAGGACTTCAAGCGGTGTTACAAAATCTCTTGCCACTGACAAGGATGGTACTTTGTTCGAACTGCATGAAAATTTTAGCGACAACACTTCATTTGTTTCTGCCTATAACGCAGAGGGCCAAGTTTTGTGGTCGGAAAAAGTAAACAAAAAAGGCTTCTTTCCCAAGAAGCTTGCGGTAGATTCAAATGGAATGTTGTGGGTCGCGGGAATACAGATTCAAGAAGATGGTAAGGAACGTGACCTTGCGATTTACTTCCTCAACTCGCACTAAATTAATTACGCATGTGATTTTAATTCATTGTTGTCGTTGCACACTTTGTATTCGAAAAACCTAAAAGACAAACGAAGAAAAGCAACTTCGTACTCAAGGCTCACCCCTCGGTTCCGGTACGTGGCAAGCGTTCACGTTCCAATTCCTCTTCTCCGTGCAAAGCTTGCTCCACAGAATCCGGGGGAGCAAAATGCTTAAAGCGTTCGAGCACAAGCAATTCTTTGTGAATAAGATGAGCTTTCCTAGAAATCGTTCCGAGGAGATTTGTGCGGTCTTGTCCTGAAATGGACTGATCTTTTTCAAGATCGAGATCTTGAATTTCTTCTACGGCAAGGACAATGGCATTGAGCGGATTGTTCAGTGCATCTCCGAGTTTTACAGCGACATGTCCAAGCTCTTCAAGCCTCGCCTTTTCGGTACGAAGTTTTGCCATCGCATGCTCTTCCAGGCGTAACCTCTCTGAAATTTGCGCCAAATGCACAGCGTGCTTTCTCTCGCGTTCGAGGGTCAATTCATGAACACCGATACCCACAGTTACGCAAATAGCTTTTGCAATGACACCAACACTCAAGCTGTTATCTGTGAGAATATTTGACTCCACAATTCCTAAATTTCTGAGGACGTAAACCAGTGCTCCAAAACTGATAAATCCAAATCCAAAGATTAGAAAACGGGAATGAGCATGAGAACGCGCAAAGATAGCACAACAAGCAAGGACCGACACACACGCTGTTAAAACCAAAACATTGGTGATGATGACAACTCCTTGGGAACGAAACAAAAGATTTGCAGGAATTGCGATGCCGAAAAGCGCGATGAGCCCTGTCAAACAGAGATCAGAAAAGCGGTGAGAACGTGAAAGCTTGAAAAATTTTCTCACGAATGCAAGGAGAGTCATATTTGAAAGACAAGCTAAAACATTGATTGCACGAATGTTCCACCAAGGAGATTCAGGCCATAAATAGCGATTAGAAAGTCCATGAATTGAGAACAGAGTCAGACCGACGCACACCAGATACAAAGTATAAAGGAACGGTAGTCCGTCTTTTCTCAATACAAAAGAAACCAAATTAAAGATAACCAACAGAAGAATTGCACCATAGAAAAGCCCATAAAAAAGGTTTTCCGATGTTACTTTTGCGTGAAATGAAGGTAACGAACGCAATGCCGCGCGCACAATGAGGGCACCTTCGGAGCGAACAGAGAAAAAGAATGTTCTTTCGCCCGCAACGCGTGGAATAAGATGGGAAAAGTAGTGATTTGTAAAAAGAGGAGCTTGGGGTAACAGACGCGTATCAGCCGACTCCCCTTCTGAGAAAAACTCAATATGTTGCAAATTAAAGGGCCCCACCTCCGCAAGCCATGGAATTTCGGGAGCAAGATTGTTGACGCGGAAGCGAAACCACACGCGGTGGGGAGAAAAGCCCAATTGCAGAATTTCAGTTTTCTCTTGTTTCCAAGGAAGCCTGCTTTGTTCCCTTAAAATGCTTGCAATGTCGTAAGCGTCTTCTGTATCTTCAAAGTATTCCAGTACCGGACCCAACGGGTGAAAATCCTGACCGCGATTTAAAGAAACAGGACTGTTTTCAGAAGCCTCGCAGATTGCCGAAAGTCCAAAGGATGCGATGAGAACGAAAAGAAATCTCATCAACAGAATTTTTAATGCCCCTTTTGAAACTAACACACCGCTTGTTTCCTTTTATTGAAGGATGTTAAGCCTGTGAACCCCTGAAGGGATTGGGCCACATTTTCATCAACTCAATCACTATCGGTCGACTTCACGGTGACTTGAACTTGCCCTGATAAGAGAACCAGACACGCACTCCCATCAGGAAAATGAAGAGAGCCAAATAGAGAAGTGGTTCTAACAGGTCAGCCTTCACAAGCCACAGAAAATGAACAATGCCTCCAAGCGCTATGAAGTAAACAAGCTTATGCAACTGAAACCACCGTTTTCCCAATCGACGCATCATGCCTCTTGTGGAAGTGAGGGCGAGGGGAATGAGCATCACAAAACTCGCAAATCCCACAGTGATGTACTTACGTTTGGCGATGTCGCCCCATATTTCGTTCCAGTCGAAAAACTGATCAACGACAAGGTAACAAGAAAAATGTAAAAAGGCGTAAAAGAATGCGAAAAGACCAAACATTCTTCGATATAACGACGTCCAGTGCCAAGAAAATAGTTTACGTAGCGGAGTTAACGCCAGTCCGATCAGGAGAAAGCGAAGGGCCCATTCGCCTGTGGCATGGGTGAGGGTTTCGACAGGGTTTGTACCAAGGGAGTCTGTTACCCATCCGACTGCAAGTAACAAAAATGGAACGAGGCACAGTGCGAAAATGACAGGCTTTTGAACTTTTTTTAAGATTTTTTTCTGATGCCCTAATTCCATCCTCTTTCCTTCCGCTCCCGAATTGCAGATGCATCTTCTCAGTAAAAAGGAATTCGGCGAAAAGGAAACAGAGCAGTGAGCATATTTAAGTGCGCTTTTTCTTGGACGTCAATTTTGCAACTTATCGCTGTTTCTTCTCGTAACTCCACAGGGGAGTTCCGATTAAAGTCACTCCCACATGTTTCAAGATAAGCGCTTGATCTTTGGGTGCCAAAACGCGAAATGTGACTTTTCCTTTTTGAAATTCAAGCTCCAGTTTCGCCCCATGGATGTAAGAAAGGGAATCAGAGTCTTCATTAAATCCTCTTCCCGAACCGGTGCAGTTGACACTTTCGGAACTGAGTTTCGCCTGCCACACCGCTTCGTGTGGAGAAAACGATTTCAGTATAAAATCTTCTGCAAACCAGTCCCAAGAAATGGCCTCATTTGTTGAGATGCGTTCCCTGCCTTCAGGAGCATATTCTGTGGCTTGAACAAGCACAGGACAATCACCACGGCTTGTGGATTTATAGTTCATCCAAAATTCCACATTGGGAATGTCGGGGTCTGCGGAACGACTTGGGGTGCCCAGGGGGAGCCAGTAAGGCTGACTAAATCCACTTCCTTCAAAGCTATCGAAAACACCAGGCCCTTCTTCTTGAGCATTTGCTGTCTTCAGTTCACTCATCAAGGGCACTGCAATAAAGAAACACAAGAAAGCGAAACTCCCATTTACGCAATCAGAAGACCTGTTCAAGAGGCGTTGCAAATTCATCCAACTCATGCGTTCCTCCTTTCTTTTCTACTTTGTTACAATATGAGAACGAAAATCTGGGGGACTTTTTTTTCTTAACTCCGAGAAGTTCGATTTCTAAGAATTCATATGCTATTCAAAGCCGAGAGTGAAGCTCACTTCCCATGGAAATGCAAAATTTAGATTGAGCTGACGAGCGAAAGGGCACATCATTGAAGTTTCCCATCGCCTCGCTGCGCGCCTTCGAGGTACCACCCTCAATTGACTTGCTGATGAAACGCAACGTATTTATCCGCTTTACCTCTTTCTTTTATCTCTTTCATATTCTATAATCGTTATGATTTGTTTCTATATTCTGTAAGCAAAATGACATTTCAAAGGCACGGAATTTTAAAACTGGCAAGGGAGCAAAATGATGATTTCCGTTTCAGAGGCCGACAGACTTCTTGAAGAATGCGCTCTTTCGCTACCTCAAGTGTCTGTTCCTTTAGTGCGCGCCTGTGGCAGAGTCTTGCGGCAAGATCTTCGTGCCGATCGAGATTTTCCACCCTTTCATCGCGTCACGATGGACGGCATTGCGTTTGATGCCGCAGGGCTTTTGCCAGGCACATCTACAACGGAAGTGCGTCTTCTCGTGGGCGGCGTTCAAAGTGCGGGCGAGCCTGCCATGCACCTTTCTGCCCCCCAAAGCTGCATCGAAATCATGACAGGAGCTGTCCTTCCTAAAGGCGAGATTGTCACCATCGTACCCGTTGAAGACGTCCAGTTTGAGAACGATCCAACGTCAGAATTGCGTTATGCTGTTTTGAAAAAACTTCCAGAAAAGCCACAGCAATGGGTTCATGCCCAAGGAGTCGATCGAAAAAAAGGCGACCTTCTTATCCCCGGCTTTCGCATTCTTTCTCCTGCAGAAATAGCTATCGCTGCAACGATTGGAATGACAGACATTTTAGTAACAGAAAATCCGCGCATCACATTGGTTGCCACAGGAAATGAAGTCGTTTCGGTGGATGCCGTTCCACTTCCCCATCAAATTCGCATGTCAAATGGCTACATGATGCAAGCCGCTCTGCAGGCCATGGGCATCGAGGCATCCCTCGTGCACCTTTCCGACGATAAAAAGCAAATTGTCCAAACCCTTGGGGCACTCCTTGAAGTCAACGATGCCATTATTCTAAGTGGCGGCGTTTCTATGGGAAAATTCGACTTTATTCCTGCTGCTCTGCAAGAGCTTTCCGTTCAGAAAATCTTTCACCGCGTCCAGCAAAAGCCCGGAAAGCCTTTTTGGTTTGGAAAAAAATCAAACTGTGCTGTGTTTGGATTGCCTGGAAATCCCGTTTCAACAACCTTGTGTTTGTATCGCTACGTTTTACCTTGGCTCTCTCGTTCCATGGGTTTGCCCTCAACACAAAAAATGAAAGTGCGCATTGCCCAGAACACACCTGCGCTCAAAGAACTTTGTCACTTTATTCCCGCACGGCTTCGGCAAGACTCCGAAGCTCGCCTCGTTGCGCTGCCCTTGCAAGGAAATGGGTCGGGGGATTTTGCAAACCTGATTGAAGCCGATGGATTTATCGAAATTCCCGAAGGTTCAAATACTTTTTCTCTTGAAAACCTGTATGCATTCCATTCCATCAGAGGCACTTTGGCGCAGGGGATTTCATGATACTTCCAAAACTTATCGACGGGCACAGTCGCTGGATTCACAAGCTTCGTGTTTCCTTAACCGACGCGTGCAACTTTCGCTGTTTTTACTGCATGCCCCCGGATGCCCAATTTATGCAGCATTCAGAGCTTCTCAGCGTAGACGAAATCATTTCCATCACTTCAGCACTTGTGGATTTAGGAATCGATGAGGTGCGCGTGACGGGAGGCGAGCCCACGGTTCGCAAAGAATTTCGCGATATTATGATGCGGCTATCGGATCTTCCCGTTCAAAAATTAGGGCTAACAACCAACGGTTTTTTGCTCGAAGGACACCTTAAATTTCTTCAAGGCACCAGGCTGCGTAACATCAACATCAGCCTCGACAGTTTGCATGAAGATAAATTCAAACGCATGACCCGCTCTCCCCGGTTTCAGGAAGTGAAGCGTTCCATTTTGAAGTCGGCAGAAATGGGATTCCAGGTCAAAGTCAATACGATCCTTTTTCGAGGAATGAATGACGACGAAATTCTCGATTTTGTAACCTTTTCAGAGCAAACTGGAATTGAAGTCCGCTTCTTGGAGTACATGAATATTGGTCCACAGTATGAGCAAACATCCAAGTTGTTTCTCTCTGCCGATGATGCCATGGCCCGCATCTGGAAAGAAAAAGAATTGCTTCCAGTGAAAGTTGCGGTCGATTCCACGTCGTTCAATTTTAAAACACCGCAGGGCGGGCGCATCGGATTTATCGCATCTGAAACGAAGCCCTTTTGTGGAAGCTGTTCCCGCTTGAGGCTCACTGCCAAGGGGAGCTTGCGCGCTTGCCTGATGTCAGAACAGGGATTAAACCTGAGAAACGTCCCCCCGGAAAATTATCCTCAGATTTTAGCAAATGTCTTGAGTATGAAACCCACGGGTCGGATCACAAAAATTGCTCAACCTATGCATGAAATTGGCGGATAAGGATGCACATTAAAACGCCCACCGAAACATTTTCGCACCTTGATGAGCAACAAATGCCTCGCATGGTCAACATCACCGAAAAAAAAGAAACGACGCGCAGAGCCCACGCACGAACGTTGGTAGAACTTGGAGAGTCTATTCTTTCGCTGCTGACAGAAGGAGATCTGCGATCGAAAAAAGGGCCTGTTTTTCAAACTGCGATCATTGCAGGGACCATGGCCGTAAAAAAAACGGGCGATCTCATTCCGCTTTGCCATCCCCTCTTCATCGAAGATTGTCGCTTGAGTATCGAACCCCTCTCTAACACCACTATTGCCATCAATTGTATCGTGATAACTACCGGCAAAACGGGCGTAGAAATGGAGGCTCTGATGGGAGCAAGCATTGCAGCGCTCACTGTTTATGATATGTGCAAGGCACTCTCTCATGGAATTATCATCCGAGAAACGATGCTCATTTCGAAACAAGGTGGAAAAAATGATTTTGAGCGAGCATGAAAAGATGATGAGGCAGTCATCCCCAGCGGTCTATGGACTGGTTCTTGCTGGCGGACTCAGCACCCGCATGAACGAGGACAAAGGCTCTATTGTTTATCGTAACAACCAAGCCCAAAGAGATCTTTGTTACAATATTCTTTCAACGGTGTGCGAGCGGGTCTTTTTTTCGGGCCGTTTGGGTCAGACTTTTTCGGGTGTCTCTCAAGAAAATATTTTAATTGATGAGGGCGAAAGTAAAGGTCCACTGGCGGCAATTTTAACGGCTTTTGAAAAGCATTCCCAGGTTGCCTGGCTTGTGCTCGCATGTGACCTTCCCTACATCGACACCCCTGAAATCGATCATCTTCTTTCTGAGCGTGATCCTCAAAAAGTAGCAACCGCATTTAGAAGTCCCACTGATCAACTCCCCGAACCCCTGGTTGCCCTCTGGGAACCGAGCAGTTACCCTGTTGCGAAAGAATTTTTCGAAAAAGGCTTTTTCTGCCCGCGTAAGTTTCTCATCAATGCGGATGTGAAACTCATCGACCCTCTTGAAACACAGAGTCTCATCAATGCAAATCTTCCCGCAGAGCGCGACGCTGCGAAAAAGTATTATTTGCTCAATCATTCACACATGAGAGAGGTTCCTTCGAATGATTACACTCAACGTTAAATATTTTGCTATTCTGCGGGAACAACGAGGACTCCATGAGGAGTCCCTTGAAACCCCCGCGCTGACACCGGAAGCGTTGTATTGTGAACTCGCAGGCCGCCATCAATTTACGGCGCGTCAAGAGATTCTGCGCGTTGCAGTAAACGATGCCTTTGCACCCTGGCAAGCCGCACTTCGCGATGGCGATCGCATTGCCTTTATTCCCCCCGTTGCAGGCGGATAAAGAATGTTAAGCTTTGCACTTTCCGAACAAACTTTAGTTCCCGCGCAACTTTCGGCCTTGTTACGAGACGAAAGCTGTGGAGCACTCGTAACCTTTGAAGGCTGGGTGCGGAATTTTAATGAAGGCAAACACGTCGTGCGCCTCGACTACGAAGCCTATCCCGAACTTGTTGCCACCGAAAGCCAGAAAATTCTTCTGGAAGCCGTCGCTCTGTTTGAATGCAAATCGATTTTGTCGGTCCATCGCGTCGGACAGCTCAGCATTGCAGACATCGCAGTTTGGATCGGAGTTGTGAGCGTACACCGCGAAAATGCCTTTAAAGCATGCCAGTATGTGATAGACAATCTCAAACTGAGACTTCCCATCTGGAAAAAAGAACATTATCTCAATGACGAAACCTCTTGGGTGAACTGCGAAGGTTGTCAAAAGCCTGCACATCAGCACCGCATTTTGGCTTGATTTCAAACCCCAAGCAGATGTCCTATACTGAGATGCGTCGACTAAAAATAACTTTGTTGTTTCATTATGTGGAGTGTTCATGATCTCATTTAAGGTCAATGGTGTTACCAAGACGGTTGATGCGTCGCCCGAGACCCCGTTGCTGTGGGTCGTTCGAGATTATTTAAACATGACAGGGACGAAGTTTGGGTGTGGAATGGGCTTGTGCGGGGCTTGCACCGTCCATTTCGACGGAACTGCAATCCGATCGTGCGTAACGCCTGTTTCCTTAGTTGCTGGTAAAAACGTAACAACCATTGAAGGGCTAAGTCCCCAAGGAGACCACCCCTTGCAGCTTGCCTGGGTGAAGAACAACGTTCCCCAGTGCGGTTACTGCCAATCCGGACAGCTCATGTCTGCAGCAGCACTTTTAAATCAAAATAAAAAACCTTCTGACGCCGACATCGATACCGCCATGGCGGGAAATATTTGTCGCTGCGGTACCTACGAACGCATCCGCAAGGCCATTCACGAAGCCGCTGCGGTGATGAAGTAATAAATTGCGTTAACAAGGAAGTAGGGTTGCAAATCATGAGCCATGACATCAATCGCAGAGCATTTATTAAAGTATCAACCACGCTAGGCGCGGGCCTCGCACTTGGTTTTGAATGGGAAGAAGTCTCTCAGGCTGCAGGTCCAGCGGGCGAATTTGCTCCCAACGCTTGGCTTCGCATTACGCCCGATAACCGCATCATCTTTATTCTTGATAAAGTGGAAATGGGCCAAGGAGTGATGACCTCCCATCCCATGATGCTCGCCGAAGAACTCGAAGTCGATCCAGAAAAAATTGAAGTTCAATTTGCACCTGCTGAACGGGTGTATGCAAATCCAATGATGGGTTTCCAGTTGACGGGTGGAAGCACCAGCGTTGCGACGTCTTATCTTCCTTTGCGGAATGCAGGTGCCACGGCCCGCATGATGCTGGTCGAGGCGGCTGCTAAAATGTGGTCGGTCAAAGCTTCTGACTGTATCGCCGAAATGGGATCCGTTTCGCATAAAGGAACAGGCAAAACAGCCACTTATGGTAAGCTTGCCTCTGCAGCATCTCAACTTAAAGTTCCCAAGCCGGTTTTAAAAGACCCCAAAGATTTTAAAATTATCGGTAAATCTCGCACCCGATTGGATGCCGCTTTAAAAGTAACAGGCAAAGCACAGTACGGAATTGATGTGATGGTGCCCAATATGCTTGTGGCCGTTGTGCTTCGATGCCCCGTGCGAGGAGGCAAGCCCAAGAGCATCAAAGATGACGCGGCAAAGGCCATGCGCGGAGTTAAGCATATCGTAACAATTCCCTCGGGTATTGCCGTGGTGGCTACAAATTATTGGGAAGCTAGACAAGCCGCAAATGCTGTTGTTATCGATTGGGATGAAGGCGAATTCGCTAAAGTTGACAGCAAAGAAATCAGTAAAAAATACGAAGAACTTTCTCAAAAGGAAGGCAAAAAAGCCGAGAGTCATGGAGACTTTGAAAAGGCGTTTCCGGGTTGTGCAAAAACTCTCGAAGCGGTTTATGAAGTCCCTTATCTTGCTCATGCCACCATGGAGCCGCAAAACTGTACCGCCCATGTGACCGAAAAAACATGCGATGTGTGGGCACCCACGCAGAGTCCAGGCGCCTCGCAACATATTGCAAGTCAAATAACGGGGCTTCCGCGCGAAAATGTAAAAATTCATCAGACCTTTTTGGGTGGTGGATTTGGCCGAAGAATTGAAATCGACTATGTGACAGAAGCTGTACACCTTTCCAAAATGATCAAGGCACCCGTAAAAATTCAGTGGTCGCGTGAAGATGACATGGCAAACGATTTCTATCGTCCCACGAGTCTCAATCGCATGAAGGGTGGTCTCGATAAAGATGGTAATTTAGAAGCTTGGTTTCACAGAGCCGTCAGTCAATCCATTTTGGCTCAATCTCTCCCGAGTTTTGCTGCAAATATGACACCCAATTGGTTCCCGCAGAGTGTGAGTCAGTTTGCAGGAAATAACGCTGCGAAACTTTTTAAAGGAACAGTGGTTGATAAAATTGCCCTTGAGGGAGCGTTGGAAATCAGCTATGCCGTGCCGCACTTTCGGATGGAATGGGCCTTTCATGAAACGACCGTTCCAATTGCATTTTGGAGATCTGTGGGACATTCCTACAATGCATTTTTGGTCGAAGGGTTCGTCGATGAACTTGCACATCTGGGCAGCAAGAACCCACTCGAATTCCGGCAGAAATTGCTGACAAAAGCACCCCGTAACAAAGCGGTTCTCGACTTGGTTGCCGAAAAAGCAGGATGGGGAAATCCTCTTCCGAAAGGCGTTTTTAGGGGAATTGCACAGCATTCTTGTTTTGGAAGTTTTGCGGCACAAGTTGCCGAAGTGTCGGTAACAGACAATCAAATCAAGGTTCACCGCATCGTGTGTGTCATCGATTGCGGGATGGTGATAAATCCTGACATCGTTGTTTCTCAAATCGAAAGTGGAATTATATTTGGCTTAACTGCTGCCCTCAAAGGACAAATTACCTTTGAAAAAGGCAGAGTTCAGCAGACAAATTTTCACAATTACGAATTATTGCGCATGAACGAGATTCCAAAAATTGAAGTTCATATTCTCCCCAGTAAAGAAGCTCCCACAGGGGTGGGCGAACCCGGAACTCCTCCGGTTGCGCCTGCTGTGGCCAACGCTATTTTCGCAGCAACGGGAAAGAGACTGCGTAAACTTCCACTTTCACTGGCCGCTTTATAAGTGACTTTCATTGAGGACTCCATGCCAAATACTCACCTTAAAAATGCGGAAGAGGCCCTGTGGAAACAGCGCTATGCCCGTCAAATAAGCCTTCCGCAGCTCGGAACTCAGGGACAAATAAGCCTCAAGAATGCGAGAGTCCTGATCGTGGGCGTGGGTGGTCTCGGTTCTCCGGCCGCATTTTATCTTGCAGCAGCAGGGGTTGGAACCCTCGGACTGATGGATGGAGATACCATTGAGCTGTCGAATTTGCAGCGGCAAATCCTTTATCAAACAAAAGATGTAGGGCTTTCTAAAGTTCAACAGGCAGCGCAACAACTCTCAAGGTTAAACCCCGATGTGTTGCTCGAATGCCACCCCTACAACCTCACGGCAACCAACGCTCTTGCGACCCTGCGCGAATACGACGTCGTCATCGACGGCTCCGATAATTTCCTAACCCGTTACCTTGTGCACGACGCTTGTTACTTTTTAGGCAAGCCTTACGTGTATGGCAGTGTCATGCGTTTTTCGGGCCAAGCAAGCGTCTTTCACGGCCACCAGGGAGCGTGTTACCGCTGCCTGTTCCCTAAACCACCCCAGGCGGGCGAGTTGCCTTCTTGCACCGAGGGAGGCGTTTTAGGCGTGGTACCCGGTACAATTGGAACCTTACAAGCCACAGAAGCCTTGAAGTTGATTCTTCAAAAAGGCAGATCCCTGCTTGGAAGGCTGATGACTTATGATGCCTTGGAGGGGACATGGTCGGAATTTTCAATTTCAAAAGATCCCAACTGCCCCCTATGCGGCGATCATCCGCAAATTGTTTCTTTGCGCGCTGAAGAAGATGCGGTGTGCCGATTCGAAAGCAATATTGGTCGCATCACGGTTCAAGAGGTTGACTCAGGATTTTTATGTGGCCGCAGTTGGAATGTCGTCGACGTGCGTGAGCCACATGAATTAGCGAAGGGGATGTTACCTCAAGCCCTGCATATCCCACTCAATCAAATCGTGAAAGGCTCGCATACGCTGACTCCCGAGCGCGACGTTGTTCTGTACTGCCAAGGTGGTCACCGCAGCCTTTCAGCAGCCCAGGCCCTCCTCGGTCAAGGATTTCGACGTATCTGGAGCTTAGAAGGTGGATTTAATGCCTGGAGCCTGAGTTCCGGGAGACAAAGAACTTGAAAGAAGTCCTTACATTACTTGAATATGCACATCTGTGGCAGATGAATGGTACCCATTTTGCACTGGCGACTCTTGTTACGACTTCGGGTTCCACCTACAAAAGGCCCGGAGCCCGTTCCCTTATTTCAGAACACGGAGAAGTGATTGGCCTGTTGAGTGGGGGTTGCCTTGAGGGTGACATTGCGACCTATGTCCCTGAAGTCCTTGCAACGGGATGTCCTAAACTCCTCACCTATGATCTGACTTCTGATGCCGATATTGTGTTTGGGTTAGGTTTGGGATGCAACGGAAAGCTGCAAATTCTTTTAGAAGCTGTTTACTCAGCAACTTCACCTGCGAGCGATTGCAATGTCATTTCCATTCTAAAGAAGTACACAGGATCCGAAAGTAACAACGCATTTCTCGCCACCGCTTTCCAAGTGGATAGTAAAGGAACACCAATCCGCACGGGCCAGAATTTCTTGTCCTTTGGAAGCGACTTTGCAGGCCCCACGAGCCTTTCTTTTCCATTGCAAAATTGGCTTCAGCAACAGCTCACAAAACTACTTAAATTCGAAAAAAACTTTACCGCAACCTATGAGCACCAGGCGGATCAAATCGATTTCCTCTTTGAGAAAATTCCAAAGCGCCTCTCGCTCCTGATCTTTGGAGCGGGAGCCGATGTGATTCCACTCACACGCTTTTGCCTTGAAATGGGATGGGAAGTCACCCTCGTCGATCACCGTGCAAACCTGCTTTCTAACGAAAGATTTCCAGGGGGTTGCTCCTTTGTTCCTTTTTCAACTGAAGTTGTTCAAAATTTACTCCAGAAAAAAGCATTTGATGCCGTGGTTTTGATGACTCACGATTATTTGCGGGACAAAGAAATTCTTACACAGTGCTGCAAAGAAGAAGTCAAAACAAGTTACCTTGGTCTTTTAGGCCCCAAGGCTCGCGGCGAAAAAATACTGCAAGAGATGTCACAGGAAGAGCGGAATATCCCCGATTTTATTTTGGACAAAATCTTCAGTCCTACGGGCCTCGATCTGGGAGGAGATGGCCCCGAAGCCATCGCATTGTCGATCGTCGCAGAAATATTAGCTGTTACTCAAAAAAGAACGGGCGGCTCTTTGAAACTGCGATCTTCACCCATCCACGAAAGGTAACAATGCACTTCCTTGATGTTCATGCCATTGTCCTTGCAGGAGGAAGCTCTGTTCGTCTGGGCCAACCCAAACAGTTGGTGGTTTTTAAAGGCGAAACACTGCTTGGCAGAGCTGTTCAAACCGCGCTTGCCGCAAACATCTCAAGTGTCTCGGTTGTTGTTGGCCCGCATGCCTCTCTCATGGGCAGCGAACTGAAGTCTTTTTCAGAAGTTGCCCTCTTTCAAAATGAAAGGCACCAAGAGGGTCTTTCAAGCTCCATTCGTGCGGGTGTGCAAGGAATACTTCCTCGAATATCAAGACACCCCTTTGCTCTCCTGTTTTTATTGTGTGATCAACCCTTATTGACGACAGAACATCTCAACCAACTTATCGCTTTGGCCCACACTGTCGATGAGCCCCTGATTGCAAGCCTCTATGGCGCACGTCCCGGAGTCCCTGCCCTTTTTTCTAGCAGTTATGCGACAGAATTATGCTCACTCCCTTGCGAGCATGGAGCAAAATCTCTATTTACAGCACACTGTGATAAGCTCAAGACAGTTCCATTCCCAGAAGGTGAATTTGATATCGACACCCCGGCTGATCTCCTGTCATTGAAAGAATGGGAATCACGGGCGGACTCACTTTCTTGAATTGAAGTCTTCGTTCGAATCATGTTAAGAACAAATTGTGCTTTGATGGAGGAGCAGATGATGCGAGAGTTCAGCATTTTTGGCTTTCTATTTAAGAGCCGACGCTTGATAGCCCCTATAAAACTGCGGAAAACCGCTTATCCCTATAAATTTTATCCACGCGCAAGCCAGCAGATCATGAGTCGGCACAAGCGCACCTCACGTCTACGGCAAAGTAGAAAAATGCTTGCGTTGATACGCAGACCTCAATTTTTTGCTCAAACATATCATGATACTGGCGACGTTTATGTCAATATCACAGTAGAAAAACGTACCCTTGTTCTCTATGTTAAAACACGCTTGCATCGGTTGTTGATTCTCCAAAGATCATAAGGAGGAGAAGTGCAAAATGAAGCAAGTTTCGGAGTTTTCAAAAAAGTGCTTCTCCTCGCCCTCTTCATTTTGGCTGGATATGCACTGTTTCAATTCACTTCCCTGAGTCTTTGGATCAACAAAGAAAAACTGGGCGCATTAGGGCTCGTGCTTTGGAACGCTCCCCTGGGCCCCGTTGCATTGAGCTTAGGAATTGCACTGGGTTTGTGCTTGATGCTTCCGGTCAATCTTCTCACCGTCGCCATTGCACTCGTTCTTCCTCCTTGGCCCGCTGTCATCACCACATATATTGGAGCCATGCTCGCTGCAACCATCGCCTTCTATGTGGCAAAAAAAGGGGGGCAAGGACTTTTGCCTTTGAAGCTCAGGCGGCGCACAGAGATCTTAAAGAATAAATATTTTGTGAAGAGCAAAGGCGTTCTAGCCGTCGCAACCCTCCGTCTCATTCCGCTCGGTCCTTATACCGTCTTTAATCTCGCCTGTGGCACCTTTAATATTCGATTTCGAGACTTCTTCTGGGGTACTTTTTTAGGGCTCCTGCCTGGGAAAATAATCACATTCTTTTTTGCAAAAACATGGCAGACCTGGGGATGAGCTTAAATTCTTCTCTGCCATGCTCTCAATTTGCAGAGGTTTCAAAGAAACATGTATGCTTATAATTCCGATGTCAGGTTGCACTACCTCGAAAGACCATGTTTACCTCCTCTAGAAAATCCACCGCTCCCGTTAATTTATGTTCCGGGCACCTCAGGCACCGCTAAGGGAGGCCTTTCGATTTTCGAGAATTTGAAAACTCGAAAAGTGATTGCAATGAGCCTTAGAGGGCGCGGACAAAGTGATACCCCCCACGCAGGATATTCGCTGCAAGATCATGCCTCAGATATTGAAGCCGTTGTGAATGCAGCTGAATTAAATAAATTTTACATCTTTGGTTTCTCTGTGGGCGCTGTGTATTCGATCGTTTTTTCTTTGAAGAATTTGGACAAAGTAAAGGGAATCATTATTGGAGACTATCCCGCATTTTACCCCAAATTACCTGCCGGATGGGCTCATGAATTCAAAAATACTGTGATTCAGGGACAAAGCGTCCTTCAAAACATCAGAGAAGAGGCATTAGAGGGAATTGAACGAGAGTCGAAACAAGAGAGCCTGTGGCAAAGCCTGCGGAATATAAAGTGCCCTGTGCTTGTTTTGCGCGGAAACAGAAAGACTTCTTTTGGAACTTTGCTTTCGAAGGAGGATCTTGAACGCTATACGGATTCTCTGAATAACGTGACAATAGCAACTTTCGAAGATGCTGGCCATATGATTTATTTAGAGAAACCCCTATTGTTTTTGGAAAAAGTTGAATCATTTATTAAAAAAATAGACAAAGGCGCGTCGGGATAAATAAAGAAATTTCACAATAGAGAAGAGTAAAGCGAATTAAAGTCTGTTTTGAACAACCGCTTTGTGGTTTCCAGTAGTGAATTGATTCGCTATGTATTTTTTATAAGTATCATCACAATTGTATTTCTTTGAGTCATTTTTCGTAAATCCGCGCCCCGGCCCTGTCATAGGATGCCCCGAGCGCACGCGCGCCGAGCAATGCGCTAAGAGGCCATGCTCACTGCGACTCGCAACGCAATTCCAGGTGCATCAAACTCTCTTCCATCGTCGTCTCGAGTTCAAATGTGATCGGCGACCCATCGAAGTGGTAGACAGACTCCCTGAACGCAATTGACACTTTTTAGGAACAAGTGGAATAATGTGCTTGACGTTAATTTTCTCAGAGACGGTGTCAATCTGCACTTCTTCGACAAGCAGCCGCACGATTTTTTTCTTTTCTTC
>JBIIEI010000043.1:0-42028 GCA_044237915.1 Silvanigrellaceae bacterium
TTTGCTCTGCTCTCCACTTCATTCAGAAGTTTCTTCGGACACCCTTGCTTTGTTGCCTACACATTCCCTCCTTCCGGGGCCGTGATGGGATTCCCCATTAGTTCATGATCATGCTGGTCGCACTTCAAAGGCAAATGCAGTTAAAAGGCAAACATAGGTTCCGGAATTGAAATCTTTTTTAATCAAAATTCGTGCAATTGCAATGAAAAGAAATCCCGTACCCAAAAGGAGAAGTATCGCAAGAGCTGCTTGTTTTTGACTAAGTTTGATCATTGCCCAACCCAATTTGTTCACTTTTTTGATTACTCGAAAAAGCAATCTCAATCAACAAGTCAATGACTCATTGCCAAGATTTTTAACTCCTAGGGGAGTTTGTGGCAAGCTCGTGCAGAAAAAATCGAAGTGTGTATTGATGATGCGAACCGCACCGAAAGCTGTGGTGTACAAAGGATATTTCGATCCTACGACACCCACTTTTTTTGCGTAAACGAAAGAAGTTTATCGCACAGAGCATCTTTTTGAAACTTGTTCAAGTTTCCAATGAGCAGGCCATGGCGGAACCCCTCCCGAAAGGGAACACCCCAGCGAACTTCCCCAACAATGGGAAGCATTTCCTTTTGTGCCAAATAAGTACGCAGGGAACCATCGGAACTGTCAAGAACTAGAGAAACCTGAACTTTTTTTGCAAGGTACTTGGGTGCAAAAAACGAAATTCCCGAAATGGAAAAGTCTAAAAGGTGCCCAACGCAAATATCCCCCACAAATACTTTCACCACGCACTCAGGTGCAATATCCCACCTTGTTTCATCTCGAAAGATTTCCAAAGTATCGCGACTCGAAGACATGGCTGCACGTAACAACTCTGGACAGTTTCGAAAGGGATTGGCTTCAAACGATTCTGTCAAATCTTGATGATGTTTCATCTGAATGTATCTTTTGTTCAAACCCAATTCTTCGCTGTTACTGAGCAGGCTTTTGGTTGTCTTTCCGATCAAAACTCGAAAACTCTCGCAGGATTCTTCGAGACGTTTCGTAAAATTCACAGCATGCCCAACAAGGGTAAAATCGATGCGATCTTCGTCTCCTAGATTTCCTATCACAACATTTCCAGAATTGAGCCCGATTCTCAAATGAAACATGGCCATATTTTTAGACATGTTTTCTACGCAAATACGAGCCATTTCACGCTGAATTTCTTCGGCGCACTCAAGACCTAGTTCCGCATGATTTTTATCATCAGTGCTTCCATCATATTTATAACCAAAAAAACACATCAATCCATCGCCCAGAGTTTTATCAACCACACCGCCATACCGATGCACAACTGCGATAATTTCATTCAAAACACCACGCAGTTCCTTAAAAACATCACTGGGAAGTCTTGTTTCTGCCATCACAGAAAATCCTACGATGTCGACAAACATCACCGAAACCATCTTTTCGGCAGGTTCTGTTTGCAACGACTGGGGATTTTGTAACAAAACACGGAGCATTGAGGGAGGCACCAATCCCTGTAATGCGTGATCGATCTTCTTCGCCTTTGATTCCAAAGACCTGCTTTTTTCTGCAATGACAAGAAAACCAGAAACCGCAAAGCTCACCGACGGAACAAACCAAGGAATGACAAGCCCCTTCCATGCAAAAAGCAAAAGGCCTGTGACCATGAAACCACAAAGTCCGAGCATTAACACAAACACAGCCATCCGCGTTTGCAACACAAGCGCCACAAACATTCCCAAGCAGATCAGCACCAGAACTGCGATTCCCCCACCGCCCACGGGGCGCAACCAGTTGTCGGTGAGTAGACTGTTTAAAATGGCAACATGCACAAATCCACCAGGCATATCTCCAAATGGAGTGGCCTTAAAATCGGTATTTCCTGTAAACATGTCGGGCAAAATAACAACATAGTCATCTTTACTCACTCCTTGCACCGCTTGACCTTCACGAGCCCAGCGCAAGCGTGGAAATAAACTTAAATGCCTTTTTTGGTAGATTTCCGGATGAGAAAAGTTGACAGGAAGGCGAAAGTCTCCATTCAAAGGGATTTTTTTTCCATTCAAAAGAACAGAACTCTCTGTGGTTTTAATCTGATCTGCTCCATAAAAAGCAAGCTGCGGCAAGACCCATTCTGAATTTAATCTCTGAAACGGTGACACCACTCCATTCCCTTCATAGTTCACATGACCGATTTCCGTAAACACAGATTCCAGCTTAGAGTGTGGCCCATAGGCATATCCTCCGAGCATTGGTATCCATGCAGCGCGCTCAGAAAAACCATCTGTCAGAATAGAAAGTTGATGTGAATTTCTCCAAAAATTGAGTTGTGGACGGCTTGCGATTTGAGAATTAGACTGAAATGATCCCACCACGACGGGCGTTCCCAACTTCATTGCATCTACCAAGCGACTGACTGCCACCGGGTCGGATCGCGATTCACCAAAGAGTTTATCAATTAATATTCTACGGGGTCCCATTTGAGCAATGGAATGAATGAGTAAACTCCAGTCTTCCAATGAGAGATCGCCAGACCCTACTTTCTCATAGGTTCTGTCATCCATTGAAAATATTTTAATATTTGGATGTAAAATGGGGTCGAGGCCCAATCTGTTTCTAACTATAAAATTAAGATGGGATGAAATTTTTTCTTCGAGAAGATGACCAAATGGCGTGTAAAAAATGGTCAAAAAAATTGCGCACGAAAACAATGCAATACGCAGTGCCGCAATTCTGTTTACTAATTCAAATGGAGCAACCGTGCTCACAACTTTCTTAAGTCCCTTAAGAAGTCTTACCATCATGACCTGTACATCCTTACTGGCTCAGCACCACACACCGGGCCTCGCCTTCTTTTCTCGATACATTTTTGACCATCTGAAATAAGCTATGCCGTGGACAAATCGCAGCATCGTGTCCTTCATATTTTCTCAGTAAAAAGTAAAAATCAAATTTCATTGCAGCGAGGATGCCTGCTGATTTGAGATCGGGCAATTCACCCGGAAGTGGAACACGAACAAACTGAGCTGGCGTTGGAGTTGCTGATTTTACGCGCACAGGATCCCACGCAGCACAAAACAATTTTCCAGAATTCAAATTTTCAAATCCGATAAGAACTTCACTTTCTCCACATTCTCGCACGCGTGTTGTGACTTCTCCTGTTAACACGGCCGGAGTCTTGAGAGGGCAACACGTCATTTGCTGCCTTTCTTCACTTTCAATTAAAGTCACAACAGATCCTGTGGAACAACTTGCGGGAGCATGGACACTAAAGGGAATGGTCCCTGCATTGGCCAGAAAATTGCACCGGCCATAATCCACTCCCAAACGCTGCCCAGCAGGCTCTCCGCCTCCCACAACGAGCTGATTGGGAGATAGCCCATTCGGACTCACACCTTCTGCAGCCGGGGCTTTTTTGGGCCTAAAAATAGACTCTACGGATTGACCTTCTACACCTGTGATCGAAATAATTTGTTCGAGCTTAGGAAGCACGGAATTTGCGACCCAAACACTCACCAGGGTCCAGTCGCGCTCCTTGCTTGGAGGCGCAACAGCAAACTGCGGCATCGCACGGGCCCCGTTCACAAAAACCGTCTCAATTTTACTCACAGGAATATAACCTGCGATGGGTTTTCCATCAGCATCATTGTACTGACAAGCGAACTTCGTGAATTCCGACCGCCCCTGCTGCTCTGTCACCTTATCTTCTAAGCATGCAAATGTCAGGTTTGCTCCAGCCACGTTTACAGGGATGCCCGCAGGCTGAAAGTCATCTTCAGCATTTGTCGCATTGCCGCTTGAGGACTTGACCTGATCTGGCCGACTGCCCGCCTCTGATGGCAAGTTTTCTGCGGCTCGAGTGCCCGATTTCTTTTCTGCAGGCAAGTCATGATCGCCTGCAAGCTGCACTGCACCTGAGCAACCGAGGGCTACAAAAACAGTGCTTAATGAAAGCACTGAACACAATTTTTGAACAGACTTGGCAGGAATCATCGATCATATCCCTCTTTTCAGAAACAAGAGCACTTCTTGGGCTTTCAAGGCTATCGGAGACTTCACAGCCGGGCATGAGGTTGGGGAATAAATTCATTGAATATGCAGTTTTGCGTAAATCGAGGGAAGAGTGAATCAAAAAATAATGTGCACATATAAATAAGGGAACAAACCACAAGCACATAAAAACTGTATCAAGACAAACTAAGGTTACAAATTCAGCAAACTAAGTTTTTTTTACACAAAGGGCTCACTTTTTTGCCTAGATTCTCCGATAAGAAATCTAATGTTCACACTTACACTCCTCTCTCAGGAGTTTGTTATTGATTTCGCCTTGAAAGGGAAACCAAATGATCGCATTTAATAAGTCGTTATTCTTGTTTTCAGCTCTACTTGTGTTGGGAACTTCATGTAACCCCAAAGCAGTTCCACCTGATTCTGAATCGGATGAAAACTCACTGGTCGCCATGGACAAGAAAAACGAATACCGCATGTGGATGAACATGAAAAACATCGGTGGGACTCCTCAGGTTTGCTGGTATCATATGGAACGTCCCAAAGGCCAAGTAAAGGATTCTGATTACACCTCAGAAGGCGATAAAGCCTTATTGATGGAACATCCGAGCGTGCACCCCATGCATGCGCGTTACATGAGCCTTGAAGAACTTGCCGCTGGAATGCAAGCAGTGATCGGTAAAGACAAGAAAGCTTGCAGTGGAAAAATGGGAGGCTTTTTAGGCACCATCAGCGGCATCGCCTCCAAATTGCTTCCCATTATTGCTCCTAAATCTGGAGAGTTGGGGGCCAAAGTTGCTCAAGGAGCTGAGGCGCTTCAACCCGTAGCTGCGGCATGTGGCGGAGCTGGTGATTATCTCAAAGTCGCGGGCGAACTTGCAGGCACTTTTTTTCCAGCTGCTGCTCCCGTTACGAGTATCGTAAGTGGACTTCTCGGCGGCTTATTTAATGGCGGTAAGAAAAAGGCCGAAAAGAAAGCAGCAGAGGCGGCTGAACATTACGATAAAACGAAAGCTGGGATTGAAAAAATTGCGCAAGATCCTTTTGCCGTCGTAAAAATCGATACAAAAACTCGCGATTTTTTAATTAAAAGCTTAGACAAAGCTTCGAAAATGGTTGAAGCAGGACCTGCTTGCCCAGGAGCAGCTGACCTGCGTAAAGAAATAAGTTCCGGCGCAGCCATGATGGCATCTAGCGAGCAACAGCCAACTGAAGCGCAAGCTCCTGAGACTGCTGTGGAGAAACCTGCAGAACAAATGGAGAAACCTGCAGAGCAAATGGAGAAACCTGCTGCGGCAGGCGGCCAGATGGAACAACCTCAACAGATGGCAAAGCCCGTTGCTGCGGGTGTGCCACCACAAGAGGCATGTTTTACGCCTGAAGCCTACATGAAAGAACCTGCAAACAAAGAAGTTGCCGCATTAATAGAAATTGGCAGCATCAATAGCGCCTGGCACCATTGGTATTCATTCGGAAAATCCGAAGGCCGCAAAGGCAGCGGTTGTAACTGAAAATAAGTTTCAGTTGTCTGTTCTAAATGGCAAAGTTAACTAGTTCTTATTTCTTTGTTACTTCATTCGGCATCACAATTAAATTTTGATTGTGATGCTGATTTTTCAGTTTATGAGCAACCGCAGATGCCAAGATATTGCTCGTTCTTTATCAGAAAATAATATCCAAGGCCTGATTGAATTGCTCCGACACAGCTCTGTGCGTGATTCGAATTGAAGACTGAGCAAGTCTTTTCGGCAAGCGTTTCTCTGTTTTCCAACCCGTGCAGCTTGCTTTTTTCGCGAAAACAATTCCGACCTTCTAATAAGCTCATGACAGGCCGTGAAATCGGCGAATTTATTTCCACAGCAAGCTTGCTCCTAAATAACAATCCGCGACCGGCATAGGAAACGCTCACCTGATTTTACCCGCAAATGTGTTCATCATGTGAGAGGGTTGCTTGACGGGTGTAATAGGAATTTCAACCATAAAAAACTTCTAAAACGAGTTGACAGTATGTAGTAAAGAAAAGAAGGTGCCTTATGGAGGGAAAAATCACCTCCGTTACTTGCGTACCACTAGTTGCGCACAGGCCAAAATGCCTAGCGGCATACCCAGCACATCGCTCAGACATCGATTAACCGAACAGGCCGAGTAGTACGGGGTAGATTGAATGGCTAAGCTAACGCAATCGATCAGAGATGCAACAAAGCAAAAGTCTGAGCTGAAAAGCGACCTTACCCTTGAATCTCCTAGTGCAAATAGCATTTCTAAGCCGGCATGGTGCCTATCAGTCGCGGAGTCTTACGCGGAATCAAGAGCAACCTCCTCCGGTCTAACAGCTCATGAGGCCGCAGACCGCTCAAAGAGATTTGGCACCAATCAACTTGCAGGAACGCCACCCCGCTCCGCATTTTCAATCCTGTTCGCCCAGCTCAAGGGATTTCTAAACTACATCTTGATGGCGGCCGTGCTCTTCGGGGTTATCGCTGGAGACCTCAAAGACGCCGCCATGATTTCCGCGGTCGTCATCTTCAACACTATTCTCGGATTTTTCCAGGAATTCCGCGCCGAGAAGACACTCGAAGCACTCAAGTCTATGGTCGCGCCCAACGCGCAAGTTCGTCGTCAAGGGGTGGTCATCAAAGTGCCAGCGGCGGAGGTTGTTCCTGGAGACACAATTCTGCTTGAAGCCGGTGATCGCGTTCCTGCAGATGGACGAATCGTCGTGGCGCATGCACTAGAGATTGACGAGTCTTCGCTCACCGGGGAGTCCGTATCGACCGCGAAGCGGGATGCGGAGTTCGATAGGGCTGACGCTCCCTTGGCGGATCGATTTAACATGGCATACATGGGAACAGTCGTGACACGTGGACGTGGTGAGTTGCTCGTTACGGCAATTGGCGGCTTGGCCGAGATAGGAAAAATCGCCAGCCAGCTCGGAGAGGTCAAAGTGAAACTGACCCCACTCCAAATTCAGCTTGGGCACCTGGGAAAATTCCTTGCCTTGATCGTTTTGGCCGTTGTTATTGTGCTTGCCGTCTTCGAATACCTTCGCGGTGAATCTTTCCGCCAGATGATGATGGAAGCCGTTGCACTCGGCGTCGCAGCCGTGCCGGAAGGTCTTCCAGCCTTGGTAACAGTGACGCTGGCGCTCGGCCTGCGCCGCATGTCCAAGCGACATGTAATAGTCAAACGCCTCGTAGCTGTCGAGACACTCGGATGCACAACTGTCATTTGCTCGGACAAGACTGGGACTCTGACGATGAACCAGATGACGGCAAAGTCAATTTGGCATCGGCAACGCCTCTTCACGGTCTCGGGAGAAGGTTACGAGCGAAACGGCATCGTAGAAAGGCTCGGCGCATCCAGTGCTACTGACCTATCGCGTGTCCTTATACCTGCAGCACTCTGCAATGACAGCCAAGTCAGCGATGGCAAGCTCATAGGCGATCCGACCGAAGGCGCCCTTCTCGTGCTCGCTGAGAAGGATGGGGTCGATATTCGCATTGCAAAGTCGAGGTATCTGCGGATTGCCGAGGTTCCTTTCGATTCTAGGCACAAATTCATGGCCACTCTTCATGACGAAGGTGGCCGGCAGACAATCTTCGCCAAAGGGGCACCGGAAGTACTCCTTGAATTGTGCACGAGATTTGAGACTGAACATGGACCCGTCGCCATGACGAATGAGCTCCGGAGTCTTGTACTTTCTCAGAATGCAAGCTTCGGCGGGCAAGGTCTGCGAGTTGTGGCAATTGCAAGCCGTGACGCGCCTGCGTTGATCCGCGCCGGGGATCTGCTTGTTCAGATTCGAGATCTGGACTTCCAAGGCCTCGTTGGGATTATGGATCCTCCGCGGTCTGAGGCAAAGGCGGCTATCAACAAATGTTTGAGGGCTGGCATCGCGGTCAAGATGATCACAGGGGATCATGCCGCGACAGCTTCGGCGATCGCCCGCGACCTCGGCATCGAAGGGCATGCTCTTACTGGCTCTGACCTCGACAAAATGGATGATGGCGAGTTGGCGGAGTGTCTCGCAGGAACCGGGATCTTCGCCCGGCTTTCACCAAAACACAAGATTCGCATTGTGAAAGCCCTGCAAGCCAAAAGTGCAGTCGTAGCCATGACCGGCGACGGCGTCAACGATGCTCCTGCACTAAAGGCAGCCGATATTGGTGTGGCGATGGGAACCGGCACCGAAGTGGCAAAAGAAGCAGCCACAATGATTCTTACCGATGACAACTTCGCGACGATCGTGAAAGCAGTCGAAGAGGGACGAACGATCTACGACAATATCGTCAAGTTCGTTCGCTACCAGTTATCGACAAACATGGGCGCACTTCTGACGGTGTCTGTGGGTCCTCTTTTCGAATTGCCATTTCCCCTGCAGCCGATTCAGATACTTTGGGTTGGTATGATCATGGACGGGCCGCCTGCGATCGCTCTTGGCCTTGAGCAAGCGCGAAAAGGCATCATGGCCGAACTCCCCCGGAGGACCAACGCTAGGATTCTCACTTGGAGCAGGCTCCGAGTCCTTCTCTTCTATGGATCCATCATGGCTGCGGGCACCCTCGGTGTATTGGCGTTCGGTGTTTCTGACAAGTCGACCGAAAAAGCCTTGACGATGGCCTTCTCGACCTTTGTGCTCTTTCAATTCTTTAACATTTTCAATGCTCGCAGCGAAACGGCCACAGCGTTCGGGAACAACTTTTTCTCGAATCCCCGACTCTGGGCTGCCCTCGCGACAGTCATCGCCCTGCAAGTGCTCATGGTCCACTGGTCACCACTTGGATCCCTCTTCGGTACGGTACCAATGACGTTGCCGGAATGGGGCTTGTGTACGCTTGTTGCTTCGAGCGTGCTTATTCTCGAAGAACTTAGAAGACTGAGCATGCGACCTTTTTGGGCCGCTAAGCATTTTACAAAAGGAGTGCCTCGTGAAAATTGTACTCGGCGTCGATGACGCGACTCGTGTAAAGCAAACGGCCGATCTGATGCAAGCATTGCGTTTTCAAAGCGCAACCGTGGAGCTAGTTCATGTCCTTGATGGCCGCAACGAATCCTTCTATCCGGTCGAGCTGCATCGACCGGACGCAATCTCGTTCTACTTGAAGATGCAGGAAGACAATGCCAAAGAGCTGCTCGCAAGCACATGGTCAGATATGAAAGCGCGTGATTTCGCCAATGTTAGCTCGCATCTAATACATGGGCTCATGAGCAATAAGCTTCTTGACTACTGCACCGAAACCGGTGCCGACGTCTTGGCTTTAGCTTCATCAGATAAGGGGTCCGTAGAGGGTGTCCTCATTGGCAGCGTGACCCGCAAAGCCGTTATCTCCGCTCGCTGTAGTATCCTTATCTCAAAACGCCCAGTAGTGAGTGGCCGAGCATTGAATGTCGTTCTTGCAACCGATCACTCGGTATATGCGAACAAGTGCATCGATGAGTTTATTCGATGGGCACCCCAGGGCATCGGCAAAATGACCGTACTTACTGTCTTCCCTGAGCAACTCGTGAAGCTTATGACTTCAGTGATCGAAAACTTCAAAGCTGACGCCGCTGGCTGGGTCCGAGCCGAGCTGGAGCGATCGAATCAAGAGGTCATTCGTCGTCTCGGTTCTCTCGGAATCGAGCGGCGCTCGCTAGTCGAATCTGGAGCCGTAGTCGATACACTTGAGCGTGTAATGAAAGACGAAGGCGCTGACCTGTTAGTGCTCGGGGCACAAGGCCACGGGTTTGTTGAACGGTTGACACTCGGAAGCGTCTCCTTAGACCTAGCCGTGCGGAAACCGTACTCAATACTCGTTGTGCGCGCGTCGACTCCTCCTTAAATAGAAAGAACAAGTATGCGAGAACGTAAGATGAAGGCTTTAGTATTTGCCGAACCTGGGAAGACTGAGCTCGTCGAAAAACCGATTCCGCGGCCTGGACCTCCCGCCTCTAAATCCGGGAAAGATCACTCCTGTGTCCATGGATAACAAGTTCGATGAACTGAAGAGCTTCGCCATTTTGCTACACTAATTCTGACACAACGTGGATGCGTCGAAATTAATGTAGAAACAACTGAACTATATAAAAATAAATTTACTCTTTCTTGGATGAATGAATTCTGCTTTCTTCGCAGGTAACACAGAGAAAAGCATTCATTTTAGAAATATTTTTGATTGATTTTTGTTTATAGAAAAAATTACAGTTACGCAATAATAAGACGACAGTTCGCGAATATGAAGTAAAAACAGATTTCAATCATCTTTTCTCACGACCAAGTCGCCAACTTCTAATCCTTCTATGACTTCAGCAAATGCAAATGACATTTCCCCCCATTGGATCTCTTGCCATTTCCAGGCCTCAGATCCTTTCTTTTTACAGTAAACCCAGGCTTTTTTTTGTATCTGTGCCTTTGTGCCTGTTAATTTATTTTTCGCCTCTATCTCTGTAACGTTATTTTTTGCAGCCGGAGGCCCATTGTCGGAGATCACTTCGATGGGGATGCGCATCCCAACATGCTTGTCGAAGGGAATGATTTCAGCTTTTAAGGTCATCCCCGGTAAAACATCTTTGGGAAGTTCGGACACACGCACATCAATATCGAAGAGCCTGACTTCATCGGAAGCTGCGCCTGGCGATCCGCCCTCCCGCTCCAAAACCGTCGCCGGCAAGACTCCTACTTTTTCAACCACTCCCTCTAGAGATTTGCCCACTCCGCGCGTCAAGGAAAGTACAACGGGGCTCCCTATCACGATCCCTTCGGCATCGATTTCTGGGACCAGGAGGCGTGCAATCAAATCTTTGGGATGAGCGACCTCTCCGAGTGTTGCGCCGGCACCGATAGAGGCTCCTGCCACCGCCTTCTGCCACGTCGATTCAGTTTGGTATGACTTTAAGAGAAAGAGTCCTTCTTGGGGCGCTCTGACCTCGAGCTTTTGCAAATTGCTTTCTGCTTCGCTCACCTTACTCAGGACTGTCGAAAGATTCGCCTGTTTGCCTTGCAAGGAACGCTTCACAGCTTCGCGCACATTCTGAAGTTTCTCTTTGCTGCGGCGCAGATTAGCCTCCGCAGAAGAGACGTCTAAAAGCTGTTTGCGGCGTTCGACGAGCGGAACGGAGTCATTGTTAGAAACGAGCAGCTTTGCTTTTTTAAGCTCAAAGTCACGGTATTTAATATCTGCCTCCACCGCTGAAATTTCATCTTCGGCTCGGATTTTTGCCTCTTCAAGCTCAAGCGTTGTGGTTTCGACCTTGTCTTTAAGATCGATCAATTCCTTTGCAAGACTTGAAGATTCCATTTTGAGGAGCAGATCTCCTTCTTTCACAAAACTTCCTTCGGGGGCGACCCAACTGACAGTGTAACTCCAAGCCCAACCCACCCGCTGCGCAGAAACAGGTTTGCTGGTGGGCGAGACGAGTTTTCCATCCACGACGATGCGTTTTTGCAGAGGGCCCGGTTCAACTTTATAAACCGTTGCACCATTTTGCGTCGTTTCTATCTTATTTTTATTGCTCAACTGCGTACAGTTTATAAAAATAAACAAAAGCAATAAACTCTGCATTTTAAAGAGACGAAACAGAATTGTCACCTTATTTTTCCTTTAAACACTTCAAGGGTCCTTTGTCTTTATGCTCGCCCCTGCAAAGCTTCCACGGGGCTGATACGCGAGGCGCTTGTTGCGGGATAAAGCCCAGCCAACACACCAACAACCATAGAGATCAACACCGCAACTCCCAAAATCCACCAAGGAAACACGATTTCCCAGCCTGTGATACGTGCCGTCACAACGCTTGCAGTGAGCCCTAAGAACCCACCCAAAATCCCCCCGAGTCCTGAAACACACAGCGATTCTGCCAAAAACTGTGCCATGATGTGCTTTCTTTTTGCACCGAGAGCACGTCGTAAACCCACTTCACGGATGCGTTCGACGATGGAAGCAAGCATGACATTCGCAATTCCGATGCCACCCACAATGAGCGAAATCGTCGCAATAGCAATGAGAAAATACGAAAATATTCGAGAGGTGTTCCGTCGCTGCCGAATGACATCTTCTGCTGCAAAGACATCGAGAATCTCTTTCTTTCGGTGGAGTTTCTCTAAGTTTCGCGCAAGAATTTCTTTGCTTTGAAGAGCATCTTTTTCGGCAGGAAGTCTTACAATGATGCGCTGAACGGGGGCGATGAGCGCAAGGGGCTTTAAACGCAATTCAGCAGCATTTTTCGATGTCACCAATAAATTCCCAAAATCGAGAAAGGGCGAAGCACTGGCATCGATTTTCGTTGCTGCTGTGTCGTCCTGGCGCGCTTCAGTTGGAGTGCCTTTTCCAGAGGCATCGGTGCCCATTTCCTCTGTGCTGCCTAAAACACCGATGATGCGGAACCACATCCGATCGATACGAATTTCTTGATGAAGAGCGTTCGAAAGATCTTTGCCAAACCATTGCTGTGCCGACTTTTCCCCCACGAGAATCAACGGAAAACCTTGACTCATTTCGAAAGATGTCAGCCTGCGGCCTGCTTTTATGGGGGGTGTGAGGACATCAAAAAATTGACTTTCAACTCCCATCAATTCGAGTGGCTGTCCTGTGGTAGGCATGTTGACATCTTGAATTTTCCACTTCGATAAAGGCGTGATTTTTGCATCGGGAAAAAGTTCTGTCGCTATGGCAACATCGCGGTATGAAAGCCCTAGAGTTTGTTTACTCATTTGCTTCCATTCATCGGTACTGAGTTCACGGGCAACGATATGGAGGTTCTGAGCACCGAGCGAGGTGAGGATCTTTTGAACTTGGGCCTCTGCACCGAGGCCAATGGACATCACGGCCACAACTGACGCCACGCCAATCACAACTCCCAAAACACTGAGTCCGGAGCGCAGTGGGTTTGTACGCAACGATTGAAGGCTTTCAGAAAGTAAAAAGATAAATTCCATCTTATCCTCTGTCCCGTTGCAGCATCACTTGAACGTTGCCTCCAGGTCTGGCCTCAGGTGGGAGAAGGGGAAGTGTGACTTTAAGTCGAAAACAGGGAGACTTATAGAGAGGATGTCCTTTAGGCAGAGTGCGTTCCCAATCGCCCAGAGGTAACACCACTTGACTTATTTGCATAATTTTTCCTGCAATATCCACCTCTCGTTTGCCCAAAATCCTCACCCTGACCTCTTGATCTAAACGCACAAACAAAGAATCTTCTTCACGAACGTAAGCTTCGACAAAAAGCGAAGTGTCATCCACAACCCAGGCTACGCTTTCGCCCAAAAAAGTTTCTCCACCCACTTGGGGCCTTTCGCGTTTCCAGTTCAACTGGTGCACCACCACGCCCGGAAACTTCGCCCGAATGGTCCCTTTTTCAGAAACGCCCGAAATCTCTTGTAACCTTAATTCTGCGAGCGAAATTTGCTTGGCATAACTGCGCGAAGTGGCTTCGAGTAGGCGTTTTTTTCGATTTCTTTTTTCAAGAGTCTGTTGAGCCTTCAGTTGCGCAGATTGAAGTTTGAGTTGCTCTAAGAGAACCTCTCGACTCGACATCAGCCATTCTGAGCTTTTACTCTTTTCAACGTTTCCGATTTCGAGCACTTCAGTTTCTCGCTTTGTCTGAGACAGCTCTTCTTCGAGTTCTCGAATTTCAACTTTGAGTTTTTCAATCTGATCAGATGCACGTAAGCGCAATTGCAAGAGTGCATCTGCACCCTCGCGACGAGCCTTGCCTTGATTCTTAGGTTCCAAGACTGCAACCACATTTCCGGTTTGAATTTTTGCACCATCTTCTGCCAGTGATTTTATCACGTAACTATAGTCGGATCCCGCAGAACTCACGGGTAAAGTCTTTTCCGAGCGCAGGAAACCAACCAGTGTAAGCTCCTGTGGCGAATTTGTGGGTGGGATGCTTTTCTTGACATCAGACTCCGCTTTTAAAGCCTCAGCTTCAGATTTTAAAGAAACAAGACTAAAGACGCCGAAAACTACGCTGCCTGTGAGGATTGCTAAAAAACAATTCACCTTCGTTCCTCCCGAGCGATGCTGCCATCACGAAAATAGAGGATGCGCTGTGCCCGCTCTGCTGTCTCTGAATCATGGGTAATCAGAATAAGTGTGAGTCCCAAATTCTGATTGAGCGCGCAAAGATGATCAAGAATTTCGTGTTTGACAGCAGAATCCAGATTGCCTGTCGGCTCATCTGCAAAGAGCACACGGGGGTTGTGCACAATGGCGCGTGCAATGGCACCTCTCTGTCGCTCTCCCCCCGAAAGTTCATGGGGGCGATGAGTCATGCGGTGTGTTAGACCGACTTTTTCAAGGGCAAGCACCGCTTGAGCAAGCCGTTCCTTCTTTTTAATTCCCTGATAGAGGAGGGGAAGTGCAACATTTTCTTGCAACGTTAATCTTGGTAACAAATGAAAAGCTTGAAAAACAAATCCGAGAAATCGTCCCCGAATTTCACTCAAGTGGTCGTCATCGAGATTCAAAACATCCTTGCCATCCAAAACATATTGCCCCTGCGTTGGCTTATCGAGGCAACCTAAAACCTGCAATAAAGTGCTCTTTCCTGAGCCCGAAGGTCCCACAATCGCGACGCTTTCACCTGCAAAAATTTCAAGTGAAACTTCCCGCAATGCCTGCACTGAGCCTTCACCACGCCCGTATATTTTGGAAATTTTTGAGCATAAGATGAGAGGGTCTGTACTCATAAAACCTCCCAGAGTTTTCCAGATTCTGAGGCGAGTTCTAGGGAGATGCGCAACACCTCTGCTTGCGTTTCTGCAGCACGCGCTTCACTCACCTCCACCTCTTCCTGAACACGGCGAAGCTCTTGAATGGTCGATTTTCCATCGGAGTATTTTTGCTTTTCAAGTTCCGCAGTCTGTTTTGCAAAGGTCAAAAGTTCTTTGGTGAAACGCACGCGCGTTTCTCCCAACTTTAAAATGTCGAGCTTTTCAAGTCGCGCACGACGCGCATTGCTACGAATTTGGGCAAGGCGTCTCGATGCTGAAAGGGCTTCGAGTTCTGCAAGTGTTACGTTTTCACGTGAAAAGGTTGAGACAAGCGGAATAGATAAGGAAACATCGTAGGTTTTCGTCGGCTCACGGGCTTCGGAATTGCCGCTTAAAGGAACATCAAGCCGTGCCCCCACATCGAGCTGAGGCAAGACATCGCGCTTGGCTTTTTCTTGCCGGGCTTGGGCAATTGAGCTTTCAATCTCTGCTTTTTTTGATTCCCAAGAGACCTCGGTTTGAGCAACCGCGGCAAGTCGTGCAAGGATTTCTGCAGTTCCAACATCTTCGGCGATTTCTATTTCTTCATCTTCGGATTCTTGAAAGAGGGCCTCAGAGAGTCTTCTTTTTCCATGGCGCAGTTCGGCTTTTTTTTCTTCCAGTAGAAGTTTTGCATTGACCTCACCGGCCTCAACTACAAAAAGATCGGCTTTAGCTTTAAATCCATCACGCACCAGCGATGCAACGACTTCCCGATTGGTTTGCGCCCTTGCAAGTGCGCGTTCCATCGCCCGCACGCGGTCGCGAACCAGCACAACACTCAAAAATTCTTTTGCAGCCTTCAGCAATCCATCTGAAACGAGGCGCTGTGCTTCGAGGCGATTTAATTCCCTCGAAAGAGATGCGAGCTGTGCTTCGGGGTTGCCCCAAAAGGGCCCTTCCTTGAGAAGCTTTTGCCTCGCTCCAACGTAAGCACGTTCTGCTGTGGCGCGCTCAAGCGGAGTTTCAATGCTTCCAGGAATATCAGAATTTGAATGCTCGTACCCCATTTCCAGGCTTGTACCGCGAAAGATCTGTTGCGACAATTTCGCAGAATAAGCCTGACTCTCATTCCCTGCTTTTTGAACGACGCTCCATTGAGCATCCAACAGCGGATCAAACCTCGAAACAGGTTCGAGTTCGTATCGCAGTTCTGCTTGCTGCATCAGGGTTTCATTGGGAGATCGCTTTTGAAAGCGATCCCTGTAGAGAGACTTTAACTGCTGCCATTGCAAGGTTTTGTGACCTTGCAAAGTTTCAAGAGCAAGACCTGCTTGCTCGTAACAACCGAATAAAGAAACGTAACAAAAAATCGATGCCAAAATCTTACAACTGCTCACGGTCACGTACTTTCTTTTCTTTCACAGATAACCTTGCGCCTGTAATGAAAACAGATGCGCGTATCTCCCTTTTTTTGCCACCAGGGTCTCGTGAGAGCCTTCTTCCACAATTTTCCCACCTTCAATGACAACGATGCGATCGGCTGTTCGAACGGTTGGAAAACGATGCGAAATAAGGATGGTTGTACGCCCCTTCGTCAGCATGCGAAACCTCTCAAAAATGGCCTGTTCGGCCTCCGCATCAAGCGCTGCCGTGGGTTCATCCAAAATCAAGATGTCGGCTTCTTCACGCATAAAGGCACGTGCCAAGGCTATTTTTTGCCACTGCCCACCGGAGAGTTCGACACCATCTTGAAACCACCGTCCGAGTGGCGTTGCAAGGCCCTTCGAATAGCTTTCATGCAAGTGCTCAGCCCCTGCTTTTGCCAGTGAGCTGTAGAGCCGGGGTGTTTCATCGATGTGATCGACGCTTCCCACACCCACATTCTCACCTAAGGTAAACTGGTAGTGATTAAAATCTTGAAACACAACTCCGATGCGTTTTAAAAGCTCATCTTGTTTCCAGGCGCGCAAATCTTTGCCGTCCAACAGAATTCTTCCCTCGGTGGGTTGATACAAACCACACAAGAGTTTAATAAACGTCGTTTTTCCTGCCCCATTGTGCCCCACAAGGGCCAGACTTTGTCCGGTGGGAATGGCAAGGTTGATGTTGCGCAGTGCCCAGTTTTCGCTACCGGGGTAATGAAAACCCACGTTTTCAAAATTCAATCCCGTTTGCAATTCTACGGGAATAGAATCCGAGAGGTGAGTTTGAGAATGCGAAATGGGCAAGCCTAAAAATTCGAACAGGTTAGACATATAAAGATTGCTCTCGTACATGCTGCCAATGGCTGTCAAACACGACTGAAAGGCTTGTTGGCCTTGGCGAAAGGCGACGATATAGAGCGTGAGGTTACCCAGCGTCATAAGGCCCAATGCCGCATTCTTTGCCATCACAAAGTAACAGGCATAAAATGCTGCGACTGCGAGGAGCGACAGAAAAAAAGCCCAGAACGAACGACTCAGTGCCATGCGGGTATCTTCGCGAAAAAAGCGTTCGGCCATGTCTCGATAGCGGCTCATTAGCATCGGGCCCAGGCCATAAACTTTCACTTCTTTGACATGTTCATCATTTGCAAGCACATATTCGACATAATTGAGGCGCCGGGTATCGGGAGAGCGCCAGTTTCGCAACCGAAAAGCGGCATTTGAGAATTTCATTTCGGCAATGGTGGCAGGCAACGCCGAAAGTAACAAACCCGCGACGGCCCACACACTAAACGAAAAGAGAAGAACAGCGTAAGCAGCTAATGTCATCAGATTTTGCAAGAGCTGTAAGGAATCCGTGACCATCGTCACAGGCCTTGACGAAGCTTCGCGGCGGGCGCGGCTCAGCATGTCGTAAAATTTGGGATCTTCAAAATGAGTGAGGTCGAGCTGCAATGCCTTTTCGAGGATCATGATATTGACGTCGGTTCCGAGCCTTGCTCCCAAGACGGAACGCATCAGAAAAAGACCCCTTTGAATGAGCGACTGAAATGCGATGAGCCCGAGCTCAAAAAGGACCCAACGAAGGGCTTCCTCTACAGAACGCTCAACAACGGAATCGATGATTTTTTTTCCTGCGTAAGCCACCCCTAAAGGCAGCAAAGCTGAACAAAGTGTGAGGATAGAAATCACCAAACCCAAGCCGGGAGATGCCTTCCAGGCCAGCGCCAAACTCCTTGGAGTATGAACAAAACTCTCTTTTAAAGACTTAAAGCTTCGATCGATCAAAGTTTTCCACATGCGCCTTTTCTTTCCAAGGTCAATTTTTGCTTGCCTGAATTTGCATTTTTCCAAGTCAGAATCTGTGACTGAGCGTTGTACTCACACACTCCCGACGTAACAGCAGCCGTAAAACCATCTGGATACTGCAGGTGGGGAACAAAAAACTCACTCTTCTTATTTTCGGTGGGAAAGGCGTCCATTTCAAACTCAAAGAGCCCCGATTGCATTTCGAAAAACTGCTTTTTAGGAATACCTGCAACAGCACGCATGGTCGGCCTGCAAAAACCTCGCACACCTCGCCCACCGCTGTTGAGATCTGCTTTGTTTTCTTGTTGATCTCGACTAAAAATAGAAAGATCTTCGCCGTTCCAGCCATCTCCCCATTCGTTTGAATTGTCTGCGGTGTAGTTCCATAATGCACTGTGAACAAGATTGGAATCGAGGGCATCAAAGTAACAGGTCATGGCTTGCTCTTGCGCTGAAAAATCACCGGAAGCATACCCCGCACCGTTGTGCATATCAAAAGGTAAACCGAATTCTCCTACCAGGGTGGGTGCTCCGGAAAGATTCTGTTCTGAATCAGCAACCAAGGCTGCAATCTGCTGCGCAAACGAATCTTTAACAGCTTCCTTCCCAGAAACGGTCCCCTCTTCACCCCAAATCAGGGCTGCTTCGGGATCGTATTTTTTCGTCAGCAAGGTGAGTAAATCATACCAGTGGGATGCATTGACGACGGGAATACCGCTACTCCAATTTAAAGGCTCACGTGCACCAGGCTCGCCTTCAATAAATACGATGGAATGAGGATGAATTTTGTGCAACGCATGCGCGTAACGCAAAGCAAATGGGCGCACACATTCGGCAAAAAAGGAAACTCCCGCAAAGTAAGAATCTCGCAAAAGCCTGGGATTTCCAGACCCATCAATGTCCCAGACGCCATTTTGACGCCAGATGTCTGCATCTGCCTGCTGCCAAGCGTTGTGCTTTTTAGAATTCAAGACCACGGTGCCGGTGTTGACTTGTTGAAGCCCGACGCGAGTTACAAAAGGAACTTCACAAGAAAATCCTGCCGGAACATAAAGCGACTCAAAGCCCGTCAATCGGGCCGCAGTATTGTAAACAGTCAGGGAATCAGAAAGTTTGTCAATGCCGATGTAACCTTTACTGGGCTCGTTCATTGTGCCGTAGCCAAGCACATGTGAGTATTTTGCGAGGCGCTTTGCAACTTGTTCTAATGCCCCTATAAAATGACTCTGCAAGAATTCTTGAACAGAATATCCTGATACTTGCACTTGAGGTGCAAAGCGATCTCCTGCAAAAAATAAGGTAAACATCGTACTGCAGGCAAGCCTGGCCCAGTTGTTAGGCCAGGACATGATTTCGTAGTGTGGAAACCGCTCACCCATTGTGAGGGCGGCATCCGAGCGATCGAGGTTTTCGACATTAAATCCAACACGCTCAAGCGTCCAACGGGGTGCACCATCTCCACCCGTCCAACGGCTCCAAACATCTTGGTGCGGATCAATAAAAACCCACAGCCCATATGCGCCTGCTCGTTCTACAAGTTTTTCAAAATAATCGAGATATTCAACATCGTATTTGCCGGGAGCCTCTCTTTCGATGGCTTCCCAGGTGGTGAGAAGTCGGACACAGTTGAAACCCCAAGCCTGCAAACGCGCAAAGTGCTCGTCTGCTTCTTCAAGCGGAAAGGGACGTCCGACAAAGCTTCCTTCAGACTCATGAAGATGCGGTGGCACCACACCGTAAGGGAGTTTGCTGCTGCCCCCAAGATTGATGCCTCGCAAAAGGACTTTGCAACCGTGTGCATCTTCAAACCAACGTCCACTAACCGTCAAACCAGTCAAGTCTGTTACCTCCGCCAAAAATCAATTTCTGACTTTAAGCAGACTGTAGCTCTGAGGCAAGTTTAGTTAATTTCTGGAAAGTGTCGAAACACAGGAGTGGGGCGAATGGACTGACTAAACAGAACTTTGGATTGTTCATATCCAGGCCAAGAAAAAAGTTCTCTTTCAAAGCGATTGCCACCATTCAAGAACTCAGCAAACACATTAATATGTCCGTTGAGTGCCGACATATCGTTGTGTCCCTTAGCTTCTGCGACATAAACCACAGTGGGTGGAAACGCTGTGGTGTCGAGCCCAAGCCCGGCAGCACCCTCAATGCGCAGAGCATCATTTAAAAATTCAAGCTCGGCTTCAACTCCACCCTTCGCGACGCGAACATCAACGGCAACCTGCGCATAACCTGAACTTTTGATTTCAGGGGCGAAGGACGCACGTGCGTTGGCAATTGCCAGTGCTGCAGTGATATTGGCATCGAGATTTGCACGAACCCCCGCGCCCACTGTTGCGGGAATGGGACCAATGTTAAAAGGTAACGAAACACTTTCATCGAAATTGAGCATGGTAAAATTGCGGTCCCAGCGAATTTCGGGAGCTTCGATAGAATCGCTCCACACTTCGTAACCAAGCACCATCACGGCAGCTTCGGCACGCGGCGTTCCTGATACAGGTGCAACGGCGCTTCCTTGAACACGCACAAAGCTGACAGGTCTTCCCATGAGTTCGCCATTAGCAGAACTCTTACCTTTAACTTGTGTATTCATTTCTTGAATAGGAATCTGCTGTCCCAGCGTAGAACTCAGGCAAAATTCTGATTCAACCTCTAAAGCGAATCCGCCTTTTGTTCCTCCCGACCAACGCGAAGGAAAGCATTTCGAGGCGGGAGCAGATTCCCACAAGCCGGGAAGTTCCAAAGCTTCTTTCACTGTTTTGGGAAGCTCAGAACGCGCGGCATTTTCAGTGGTGTCTGCAAATGCAGTAACAAAGGGAACTAGAGTAACAAAGCATCCAACAGAAATAACGGGAGCGTGCTTTACAATCCGTTGCAATAGCATAAATCTCTCCTTCTGAAGACTCCGTGAGTGACGCAAAAATCCCCACATGCCCCTGAGATCGAACGCTGTTACTTAGAATTCAAAAAAACATTGAACCGCGCATTCGATAAATCAGAAACAAGGGAACTTCGTTTTCTATCTAACACGCTCTTCATCAAATAGCGATTGGGCAACCAGCCTAATTTTTTCAGATCGATTTTTTTGCGCAATTTCCGTAACAAACGAAATCACTAAGGGGAAGATTTGCCTTCCACGCCAAACGTTGCGTAACAAAACGATCGCAACCTCTTCAGAATTCTCTTGTCCAAAAATGTCCATTTGGAATTTAATGAGCTCTTCTGTGGGCACTTGCATTTGCAGTGATGTTGCTGCACTTTCGCGCACAGCACTGATCGAATCGCGAAAGGCACGAACATAGATGTCTTTGCTTGCAGAAAATGGAATACGCCTGGCAGCATCTACAGCTTTGCTTCTCAACGTCGGATTTGAATCTTGCATCATTTCGAGAAGAGCTGGTACAACGCTGACATCTCCTGTGTTACCTAAAGCACTTAGGTAGAGTTTTTTCTTTTCAGTTGTGGTTGCTTTTTTCAAATTTTCAAGATTTTCTTGCACAATTCTGCGCGTGATTTCCGGAGAATCCTTTTGTGCCTTACTGGCAAGAATCCCAAGTGAAAGCTGCGCACCTCGAGCCATTTCGGGCCGACTTTCGTCGTGTGCTGTTTTTCTCAAGAAATTCTCAACTTCCGTACCCGGATTTTCTGCCATCCCCAACATTGGAATGACTTGCGAAAAAAACTTTCTTTCTGCTTGCCGCGCTTCAGCAAGTTCAACAAGAACCCGTTGTGCCTCGCGGGAACCCGATGCAGAAAGCGCCCCGACGAGCACCTGCATTTTTACGCTTCCTGCTTCCTCTGATTTGAGGATGTTGAGTGCTTCCTTTGCCGAATCCGGCTTGAGCGCAAAAAGCGCTTTGAATTTTAAATAAAGTTGTGTGAGTGCCGATTGATCAACTTTACCTCCCACACTTTGTAAAGCATCAAGTTGTGCAAGCAGCTGCTCGGAGGTTTGAACTCCCAACTCCTGTTCCTGGATCTGTTTTTGGAGATCTTTTTCGCCTTCAGAAAGCTGCAGAGCGCCAAAGGATTCGCGCGATACCGATGAAATGACCGCACTTGAATTTAACAGTGTTTCCTGACCTACAAAACGGAAGCGGAAGCCGGCTTGCGTCACGGAGATCTCCCGGCCTATCCAATTTTGAATCCACTTTTCAGACCCTTCTATCTTCCATACAAAGGGCACACCCTTTTTGAGCCAGACTTGCGAAATTCCCTCCAGGGTGGAGGAAAGCACCTTGCCTGCAGGCAAAATCACCTGTTGCCTGGGAAAGCTTTTTTCGATCTGAATTTCGTTTTTATCGAAGCTCGTCAGTTTATAGTGTGCCGTCGCTTTGCCAGTATCCACATTCTGCTCGACCGTCCAAAGAGGCAAATGCTCAGGAAAACTCAGCCCCTCACGAGGTAAACTCGTTTGAAAAGCCAGCAAGATCGATTTTGCAAGATTCTCGGTCTTGGTATCAATTTTAATGTCATTGAAATTCTCATGCCGCCATCCTTGAAACTCTCCAGCATCCGATCCCAACACGAGAAAAGATCCCTTCGAAATTCCCTCAAGGATGCCGTTTGTGTGGCGCTTTCCATCGACAGCTAAATTGACGCGCGACTGTGGAAAGGTCACGCGAAACAACAGATTGGACCCCCCATCGACAGACTTCAATTCTTTCACAACATCTATATAGAGATCTCCAGACGCACTGACTTCCACATGAATTTTTTGCTCATCCTTTTCTTTACTCAAGGACAGCTGCCCGTTGGAATTTGTTTTCCACTCATACTCGTAGCGCAATCGACTTCCAGGTTGGAGGTCAAACTTTAGCTTGGCAGAGGTGGGCCCAGGCTGCTCTGGAGATGCCAAACTCTCTTCTTCTATGCTTGCAGAGGGAAACTGATTCGCAGGCACTGGATCCTTTAAAGAGAGGGCAACAGCTGCAAGCAACGCCGCACCGAAAAAGATGCCAAGTAAAACAGGGCCTCTCGTGGCACCAGATTCTTTCTGACATGCACTTTCGGGATCAGCGGGCGTGGAGTTCATCTATTTCCCTCCTGTCTGTGAGATTTACATCTCTCTAACACACCTTGAATGACTGGCAAAAGTCTTCTCTGGTCGGAAATGAACCGAATGCCTCCCCAACATGCCAGTTTCTGGTCAACATCGAACCAACTCCTTGGCCATCAAATCATAAATAACTGTGCGGACATTTTATTCCGACGAATTTGCTCGGTGGGCTCTGTAAAAATCCTAAGCCATCACAGCAGTTACAATTTCAAATTCAACTTGGCACAGCATTTGCTACAGGAGTTTTACGAGACGTTTCTGACAAAACAAAACGACTCTGCTCTTAAGAATAAAAATTAATTTTTTACCGAAATTCGGCAAGAAAGGGACATTTATGTCAACAGCAACCGCGCTCTCACTTGCATCTCTTGAAGTTTCTTACCCACTTATCGTGACAAAGAAAGAACTCAATATCCGTTCTTTTTTGAGCAAGGAACGCTCATTTCACCAAATTTCCAACGTGGCCGCTCGGCTTAGCGGAATCGCTCGCACACAGCCGCACCTGTTTGAAAAAGAGACAGGTCGCCTCGTGTACTTGCTAGGAGCCTCTCCCGAAGGCATCAGCCGCGAAGAATTGCTTGAGCAGTTCTATCCCAACTACAAGACCGCTTCCCCCACTCTGCGCCATTCCTTTGTGACAAGACTCGGAAAAGTTGTGCAAAGAGCGCGAGTCAAATTTAACGATTTGGGCATTGAATTACAGTTTTGCAGAACTTCAAAAACTTGGAAGCTTCTTTGCATTGAAGAGTTTTGAGGCGAGTTTGAGCGATGCGTTCTAAGTGTTCTCTTTAAAGCGCTTTGTCTTTCCAAGAGATCTCGACATTAAAATCGGCAGCTAAACCAACGTCTACCAGTGTTTTTGGAATAATGTGATCGAGAATTCCACAACGGCGGGGAGGATCCCAGTCATACCTGTCCGTAGCGACAAAGGTTCTCTCGATACGCGGATTTTCACCGTATGCATCTGCGGAAAACTGGGCATTGAGTGTTAACTTAAATTTTCCCATGGAATAGTAGAGGTCTCCATCACGGTCGCCATCGGTTACCACCCATGCTGATTCCACCACCGATCCAGAGAGCTTCCCATTTGCAATTTGCTCTAAGGATTGCGCAGCTGCTTTGAGGCTCAGCGATTCGACTGCTGCTTTTGTTGCGGGCGCCTGAGAGATCCACGCAGATTTATCGAGCAAAAGATGTTGACCTGTGTAGTGAATTTTGATGTCGCCTTTTTTTTCTAAAAAGTTTGTCAGAAATTTACCTGCATTGCCATGACCCGCGAGGCCGTAAGCATTCGCACCCTCTTGCATGATTGACTTCACAGCCAATAAATCATTTCTGAGGTAAGCGTCTGTTATTCTGTTTCTCCAGGTCAACTTCACTCCAGTTAATGTTGGGTTTCTACAAATGCCATAGCGCGCATTTGTGGGGTCAACTTCGGGTTCAAGTTTTTTTGGAGTGGCAGTCGACTCCGATGTGGTGTCATGCCCGCACCCCATGGACAAACCCAGCCCCAGCACGGGTAAGATAAAATAACAAATTGCTTTTATTTTCATGAAGTCTCCACATGCATATATCAAAAGTATACGAAAAATCTTTCGAGCAGCGCATAAAATAAACGTAACAAAAATAGGACTAGCTGAAATTGGTATACCGTACAATGTTTTTTACTATAAATATCCATAAAAAGTGCCAGCCCATTGCGGCATTTGCTGTTTGTTTTACAATACGAATTTTCAGAGCAGGGCTAAATAAATATGTCTGATTTTCTAAATTCACCAAAGTCTGCGCAAAAGTCCCATTTTGTCCTAACAGAAAAACCATTTCGGCTGAAAAAGACACCCGGACTTGGCATTCGAGAGGACATTTTGCACCTTACTATCGCCACCGGCGAAAATTACTTGTACTTTATAAAAAATGCTGCAAAAACTCGACTTCGCACATTCCTTGTATTTCTTTAAGGCACTATTTAGAGGAAAAAGAAAAATGCCTTCCATTCTTATCGCAGAAGACTCTTCCCCACTCCGGAATTCGCTCTGTCGATTTCTTGAGAAAAAACTGGGGTTTTCTGTCTTTTCTGTCCCCGACGGATCTCAAGCATTCGACTTTTTTGAAGCGAGTCCCTGCGATCTTGTTCTGACAGATCTACAAATGGAAGGTGGCGATGGGATTGATTTAATTTCTAAGCTCCGCGCTAAGGGCCATAAAGTTCCCATCATATTAATGACGGGGTCTCAGGTCGAAGCAGAAAATATACTTGCCTTAGGCGCCTCTTCTTTCCTTCCGAAACCTTTTCAGCACAGCCAATTATCTAAGGTTATCAACGACCTTCTTTCATTTGCATAAAATCCATACTCTATTTGGATAAAATGCAGCGCTTTTCTAAAAAAATTTCCAAAGTTTAATGCCTGAGAGTGAAGTGTTCACTTCGCACATATTTTACCTTTCCTGATAGACAAAACAAAAAATTTGGTTTACCGCCTCCTTTTCCTACACTGTCGAGTTCAATTGTCAGCACCGTACGAGGCTTAAAAATGAAACCAAAGTTGAGTTCAAAAACTTCAGTAATTATATCGCTCTGTTTTGCAACTGCACTGATGTCTTGTCTTAAAAATCGAAATTCTGCTTTTGCGCAAACCCCTGAAGTTGCCGATACTCTCGACGCCGAAATGCTTTGGGAAAGTTATGTGTTGGACGTTAAGAAAAATGGAAGCCACTTACAGCCTCAATGCGAACCTGTTTTGAAAAAACACAGCCCGACTGTTCCCTATCAGGGTGCCATCGTTCTTTATCACGGGTTTACTCCTTGCCCGCAGCAATACTTCGAACTGGCTGAGATCATGAATAAAGAGGGCTTTGACGTCTACCTCCCCTTAAATCCGGGACATGGACGCATGTGGAACAATGCCAACCAAGATGACATTTCCCAGCTTCCAACCTTTGAACGTTCGCACGATTACGATGCGTTAGGCTTGCGCATGAATAAAATCATGGAAGAACTTCCTGGTGTGAAGATGATTGGGGGCCTGAGCATGGGAGCTGCCATTGCCGTTGTTGCGGCTGCTCAAGCAAAAGAAGGTACGTATTCTCGAATGCTCCTTCTCAGTCCTTATTTTAGCGGAGCCGACTTCAAGGGCCGCGCAATGTACGGTATTTTTAAGAACACCCTCGGAAATCCGATTTTATCCCCGGCATTAGCACCGCTCCGCAATCAATTTGTGGGCTGGGGTAAAGGCTGCCAAGTTCGCGAACGCAACGGCGGAAGAGCAGGAATTTGTGACTTTTTAGTCACACACGGAATGGCCATTGAAAGTATCGGTGAACGCGCTTTAAACGCGTCCCGCAAACTTAAGATTCCCACTCAAATGGTGCGAGTTGCCGAAGACAAAGCTGCCAATTCTGGCGACATGCACAAGGCCATCAAAAATATCGCAGCCGCCACTCATGGTCAGGCTTGGGACGCCGTCTACCCTGTTTCGGCCAAAGTGAATCACTCGCTCCTCTCTCGATACGATTCTCCAGACGAAAACAAATACTGGATTTCACCCCTCCTCGAAAAGTCACGCTTCTTTTTAACAACGGGGCACGGCTTTGAAATAGAATGAAAAGGTACGCAGGCAAATACATGCGGAGGATGCATGGTCGCAAAGCTTAGTGCAGTGCCTTTGTTTCTTTTTTTAGTGAGTTGCAAGCCCAAATCCCCTTCTGGGGAACTTGAAAAAGGGAAAGGCATCGAAGATGCACTCGCCTTGAGCGAGACCATTCAGGCCGCCCGAACAGGATCGAAACCGACGCCCCTGTTTCACTGGACCCGCGATATTTGGTATGGCGAAGAAAATGGAAAAAGCATCGCAATAAAGGTCAAAGATGACCCCGTTGGTTACCTCACCCGAAAACTTGCACAAAGTTCAAAAAGTAACAAATCTCGCGCCCCTTCCTCAAGTGCCGAAATGGGCGGAGGCATCTATTTCTCAGAAGACCCCGCTTCCTTTGCCGGATACGGCGATGTCCTGCTCATCATTTCTGCACGCTCCAATCAGGAATTGGTCGACTACTCCCCAAAACAATTTGATTTCAATGACGCCATCTTGAAAAAGCTTGTGCAGACCGAAGTCGCAGCAATTCGTTACCCCTTTTCAGGGTGGAATTGCGGAAAAAACGTGGTGGTCCGTGATGCTCGTTTTCTTGATCTGACGCGTCAAAACATTCAAATCATAGACACGAATAAATCCACACTGCGGCCGTGGAAAAGTTTTACACATGTCAGCTCGTTAAAAGGAAAAGGGATTGCCGACTTTGTCGTTGGAATTGGCGACAGACTGTCGTTTGTTTCAAGCCTTGTGAATTCATTGCAGCAAAAATCCCAAGGTTCTGTTCCTTTGATTGAGCAGCCCTCTGGAAAACTGACCGAAACGGGCTCGCTGCACACCTTGTGGGCCGAGCTCAATCAGCCCCCCGAAGATTTTTTAACCTCCGTTCGTTCCAAATCATCCAGTGCAAAATGCCGCGCCAGTCCAAATTCGTGCCTCGTGGCCATTGCCAAGGCACTGGGCGATCCCAACGCTTTTGGATTTGATGAAACTTTAACAACGACAGATCTCATGGATGCTGCGCGAACAATTGGCCTGGCCCAGGCAACAGAAACAGCGACAACTGAGCAAGAACTCAAATTGATTGTGCTCGCAAATTGGAAAAAAACAGCAGAACCACTCTTGAATCAAATTTCTCAGATCACACTTCAACACCGAGACAAGCTAGGCGCAGAAGGACTTTGTTCCTGGAAATAAGTGCGACAAGAGCGCTTACAGGAGGAAAAATTTTTAGTACCCTACTGAAACGCCTGTTTCACGAGGATCTGAAGCTCCAAAACGATCTCCATTCACGGGATCAACATAAATCGCCTGCACGTCACCCATTGAAGAAGGATTTTCGTTAAATTTGTGACCTTTTTTCTCAAGAATATCTCTGGTATCAGCGTTGATTCCGTGGGGTTCCCAGCGAATTAAATCAGGCATCCATTGATGATGAAAACGCGGCGAATCTACAGCCTCTTGCACATTTAAACCAAAGTCCACCATATTCAAGACAACTTGCAGAACACTATTTGGAATCGTAGATCCCCCAGGACTTCCCAAGGCGAGAAATGCTTTTCCATCTTTCGTGAGAATGGTAGGCGACATCGATGAAAGAGGGCGCTTTTTAGGCACAATTGCGTTACGTTCATTTTGAATGAGCTTATAAAGGTTTGGCACTCCGGGCTTTGCCGTAAAATCATCCATTTCATTATTGAGCAAGACACCCGTTCCTTTGGCGACAATACCAGAGCCGAAATTCCCATTGAGAGTGTAGGTGTTACTGACAACATTTCCTTCTTTATCAACGATTGTAAAATGCGTTGTTTCAGGGGACTCATATTTTCCAGGTTCTCCAAAGCGCACTTCAGTACTTGGAATTGCTTTCGTAAGATTGAGCCCTTTAAACATCTCTTGCGCATATTTTTTTGAAATCATGCCAGTTACAGGGACTTTGACAAAATCAGCGTCAGCCATCAACTCTGCGCGGTCGGCATAGGCTCGCTTCATGGTTTCTACAATCGAATGCAGAGCAGCACTCGAATGCCGCCCTTGTTCCTTTAATTTGATATTCTCGAGGACATTGAGCATCTCTAATAAAATGGCACCACCCGAAGAAGGAGGGGGCATTGTGATGATTTCGTAGCCACGATATTGTCCTATCAAAGGCTTGCGTATCACAGGCTTATATTCTTTGAGATCTTGAGCCGTGACAAGACCTCCATGGGCCTTCATGTCTTCTGCAATGAGGCGCGCCGTTTCTCCTTCGTAAAATTCGCGGGGACCATTTTTTGCAAGACGTTGAAAGGTGCGTGCCAAATCAGGCTGCTTAAAGGTCGCTCCTTCTTCAAGTGGACTTCCCGAAGGGAGAAAAATGCGCTTCGTTTCTGCAGATGCTTCTAAAACATCTTTCTGCTTTTTCCACGCACGCGCATTGGAACTCGTTAACGCGTAACCGTTGTGTGCAAGCTTTTGCGCCGGTGCAACCAGATCAGCCCATTTCATTTTTCCATGCCGGTCGAGTGCAAGTGCAAGCCCCGCAACAGTGCCAGGAACCCCCACCGCCTTGTGCCCGAGCGTTGAAGCATTGGGAATAACCTCACCCTTGGAATCGAGGTACATGTCGCGCGTTGCCGCCAGCGGGGCCGTTTCTCGATAGTCAATCACTTCGGCTTTGCCATCTGCCTTGCGCACCAAGAGAAACCCACCGCCTCCCAGATTTCCCGCATTCGGTAACGTGACTGCAAGTGCAAGACTCACAGCGACTGCGGCATCCACGGCATTTCCACCTTTTTGCAGAATTTCGACTCCGACTTTCGAAGCAAGTTCGCTCGAAGTTGAAACCATGGCATGTTTTGCGCGCACGGGCTCACGAGAAGCCGCGAACGACACATCACTTAAGGTAACTAGAGACCACGCAAATGCACAGGCGTAAAGTGAGGGGGCAAAAGTACGCATCCGAACCTCTCCAAAGTCTGAAATTAAAGGAACGACTGCCGCATCCTAAGGTCTAATTGCATCAATTCCCAAGCTTCCTTTGAACTTATTTAAAGTGAATAGGCACCGAGCCGATACACTTAAAAGGCAGGAAGAACCTGAAACTTTTTCCGTTTTGCCGAAAGCTTCCGAGAAAGGAAAGGCTATGTTTTCCTTTTTGAAAACGCAAATGAAAATCAATGCTTCCCTCGCGCGTGCATCAATTTCTGGAGCAGCCTGCACCCTTGCCTTAGCGGGGTGCTCGTATTCTCAGAAATCTCGGAATGCAAAAGCCGTCGATCTGCAGATTTCCTTCCAAGAGGGACCTCAGTCTGCACTTCTACAGGATGGCTCGGAGCTTCCAAAAGTCCTTATTCCTTTGCACATTGGGTTTTTAGCAGAATCAGACTCTGGTTTTCGTCTCAAAAAAACCCTCCTTGCCGAAGGCGAATCCCTTGAACTGCCAACTGGCGGAGTGCGCTTTAAAGTTGCAGTTTTAGCCGCTTATGTGGACGTCAGTCTGGCGTGGGCTTGCGGCAATGAAGAACGCAAGAAGTATGAGGAAACACTGCGTAGCAAAGGCATTTACTACAAAGATGCTTGGAAGTTTGTCTACTCGGAAACGACTTCGGCTCAAAATATTGATGCGGCAACCGAGGCTCTCAATTTAAGTCTGCCAGAACTCAAGCCTACCCAGATGGGGAACGCTTATGTCAAAACTGACAATTTAAGTTCCGAATACCTCGGCTATGCCTTTTTAGGGCCACTCAGTGATGAACCGATGCGCGATCCGTGCCCAGCGCGTGAAGCAGAGCCCAATTCAATTCCTCATATTTCTAAGCCCTATATCTACGATTCTTTTAAACCCGGAGGGGTGTCTGAGTTTGAAAAGTATCCCATCTTCCCTGGAATGCTCGACGCTTCTGTCGCACTGGTTCGCACAAACGACACCTTTGAACGGATTGTTGGTATTCCGTTACGCGCAGATTCTGTAACCTTTACTGTGGTTGATGCCATTTCGAAAAAAGTAGTCAGTCCAGATGCGGCTTCGCTCGATTTCGATGGAGATGGCATTGCCAACAACAATGAACTCGCATCGTTTTTAGACCCCAGTTCAGACTCTCGACCCGTTGTAATTACTGCCATCACTTCAGGAGATGGACGCCCTCGATTTTCACTGGAAAGTCGTCCGGGCATTTATCGTCTTTCTTGCAGCGTGATTAGAAAAGGTGAGACTTATTCACCCCAGACTTCACCCCGCTTTGGGTGTGGCGGAACTTTTGATGTCCCTATGGAAATGGGTGCTGGGGATTACGCGCTCATCGTTGTGGGAGAGCAAAATCGAGGATTTAGAACACTTCCTGCAAGAGTCGAATTCATTATTCCTCAATCAGCTCCCAACACAACGGTTGGCACAACAGAGCCTAACAGCCCCACAGGAACTCCTCCACCTGAGACCAAAAACGAAACCATAGCTGCTAGAGTCGCTAATATTGCATTTTCGAAACAGACATATGCGATGGGTGAAGAAATCGCATTTTTAACTGAATTTGTTGCTTCTGCACCTAAAACACCGTCGCGATTAATTCTAAATTTAAGAAAGCAAGATGGAAACTTTTATGATATTTCGAGTAACATTTTGCAGACATCTATAACGACAGCTCCATCAGGCAACCGCGCGATTCAACATTCTATTGGCGTGCCCGACAAAACCATGCCCGATGGCTATTATTCATTGAGAGTTTGTATTGCATTTTCAGACAATACCCAGTCGGATTGCCAAGAACGGCCATTTGTGGTCAAAGGGAATAATCCCGTTGGAAAGCCAGCAATCGCCCTTTCAATCCCCAAACAAGGTTACATACCGAGCGAAGTTCCAGTGATCAAGGTCAGCTCTGATGTCAAGCTTTCAGAATTTTCTTGGAGAATTCATTCACCGGGCATGCAGCCTGGCTCAATACAATCCTCAAATTTTCAGATCGTCACAGTTCCTGTGGATTCCTGGGACTATGTAAATAACAGATATTACTTCGATCTTCCCATGCCAACCTCACTGTATCCACTGCCTGCCGTGATCGGAAGCTTTAAATTCGAATTGGCCAACGCAAAAGTGCTGACGTCAGGAGAAGAATACTGGATTTACAGCAGAATTCAGTTTGCTGTTGAAGGACTAGGCCAGCCTAATTTGGTACCAGGTCCTTTAGCAAGTTACGGAATAGGGCACGCAAATATGCATTTGCCTTCCGACAATTCACCGATGGTGCTTAAACTTCCTGATTTGCGAAATACCTTTGGGGATAATCGTGGAAGCCATGCATTGGGTTTAAATCTCAATATGATGAATGTCGGAGAAAAAACGGCCTCTCACGCCTTTGCCATATTTGTCGATGGAGTCTTGAATTATTCTTCTCCGACCTCGCAGATCTTTCCGAGAAGTCAGAATTGGTACATGATCGAGATCTTTGTAAACCCTTCACCAGGAATCCATACTGTGAAGATTGTTGTCGACTATTCTTCGATGTACCCAGGCCCAGGCCCCGTCCAAGAAAGTATCGAAACAGATAATGAAGTGAGTTTCCAAATTCAGTATGATGGGCTTTAAAAGGTGACCAATCCTTAAACAGGTCACTTTTGTTTTCATCCCTCGCAAATCATCTTGCAGTTGCCGTTTCTTTCAAAATTTATCTAAAATTATCTTATACTTTGATCCTCAATCCAATTTGAGAAAAGAATAAAGAAACATGGCATAGGAATTGCTTTGTTAATTTATTCCTTTCCAGTGCGGAGTTCTGTATGAAGCTAAATGGAAAAAAGACAATTTTTGGACTCTTACTTTGTGGATTTATCCTTTCCTCATGTGGAAGAAGCACAAAAAAACCGAGCAAAATAGAGAGCGCCAGTGGAATTCCTGGGCCTGGCGTGCATCGCCAATTCGTTTCAGCTCACAATTTCGCCTCTAAAAATCCTGCACTTGTTACGGTTGAGCAATTTGGAGCCATTTCTGAAAATGATTTTCCACTGTTTATGGTCCGCATCGGGAGACCCGCATCCCCTGCTGCTGTCAATCGCCCTGCCCTCTATCTTTCCGATCTAACACATGGCAACGAGTACACAGGACTTGTAGATAAGCTTCAGGAACAATTTGTTTTAAATTCAACTCGACTCGAAACCGCCGTTGGAAAATTTATCTCTTCGGGTGGAATTATCTATATTGTTCCCGTTGTAAATCCTTGGGGATACAATAAAAAAACCAGAAAAAATGCGAATAACATCGACCTCAATCGCGATTTTCCAGTGGAAAACGATCCAAATAAAGTACCAACGCAAATAGAAACAAAACTGTTGATTGAACAGATCCAGAAAGTTGTTCGACGCGACCAAGCTCGCTTGCATTTTACTGTAGATTATCATTGCTGCGCACATTCAGAAAAATCTGCTCACCCACTTTCTGCTGGGCAGATGCTTATTCCCTCTTCTGACAATCACACCCGAGATGTCGCCCGAAAAGGCTCACTCATGATGTTGGAAAAAATAGCCTTTGATGCCTTTGGTGAAGTTGAACTCGGTTCAACCTCTGAAATGCTGGACTACACTGCCAAGGGAACCTCAAAAGATTATTTTTATACGACGTACACTCGTGACCTCCCTGCGAATGAATTTGGAATGTCTGTAACCTTTGAAGGAAATAAGCTCATAAACGGAGACAACCCGAACAGTGTCCAAAAGCATTTTAATTTTTGGAACGAAGTGATGCAAGAAATCATGAAAAAGAATGCGACAACAGCTTTTCATGCAGCGCCTTTATGACGTTTATCTCGGAAAAATAATTCTTTTTGAATCACTTCAGGAATGGAGCGATACACATGGCCCCTTTCTCGTGCATAGGCTCCTAATGCTGCCGGATGAAAGGTTTCAATCATCAAAATGTGTCCATTTTGGTTTGGTGATGCTGCAGTAACGAGTGGCTCAATTGCTTTTGCAGGTGGTTTTCCCATCACAACAACCACCTGACGCTTGTTTGGATTCATGAGTGAAAGCATCATCTCTAATCCCAGATCCTGCAATTCAGTGTTACCTTGTTCGAGGATGCCTTTTTTTCTTTCGGGCTCTACACGCAGCATTCCTTCTGAAAAAGAATAATAGCGCAAAGGGCAGGCATTCAGAATTCTTCCGTTTGCGCATTGTTGCAAAAGTGGAAGTGCAGCGGTCTCAATGCGAGCGCCTATTTCCTCTTTCCAATCGTGAAACTCCGTGCGCTGCTTTTGCTCTGTCACCGACAAGCAATTCTGAAGAAGCCACAGGAAGCGCTGATCGGATGGATTTAATTCGCCAAATCCGCCAGTTGAATTGGCAAACAGTTTCATCAAAAATGCATTTTGACCAATGAGCATGACATCGGGATCCAAACTTTGCGCACCGATTCCCCAGCCTCCAAGGAGCCCAGGTGGAATTTGATGGGCAAGGCTTGCTTCTTCTTCCAAAAGCACGCGCGTAAAAGGCTCAATATTTCCCGCATATTCTTTAAGAAATTGATCCGCCCGCTTGGACGTTGCATGACGCCATTTTTCGGCCAATTGTGCAAATTGAAGCTCTGTGTGTGTTCTTTTTTTCGCCCAATAAGTTCTGGTCCCAAACAATTCAGGCATGTTCGCCCCCTCAGAAAGAGTGCTGGATGTTCTGTCAATCGAACTTGCCTATAAAATTGCCTAATCTTGTTTCTTCTTACCTCTGTCGGACAAGGGCTTTAACCCTTAACCGCCTTTTTTTAACTGAATGTCTGTATTGAATTTTTAGAATTTTTTTCTGTTTCAGCGAACTCGAATTAAGTTCAACACATCGAGTTTAGCGGTCGCAGAGAGCAGTGCGGGTGGTTGCTTTTTTGGGAGACGACTTTCCAGAACGAGGAGATTGTCCGGAATTGGCTGAACCTGTCGTCGCTTCCACTTCTGCAGACTCATTTGCCTGGGGTTCTCTGCCGGCAGAAGCCGCTTCTGGGCGAACCTCTTCAGCAGGCATAGGCTTTGGTAAAGGGCGCAACACAGCTCCCCCTGAGGTGTCAGATCCGTTCACGGCCGTCAAAACCGCTAAGGGAACAACTCCGTACAAACTAAAAATCGATCCACTGTCTCCCGGTTGAAAATCTGTCTTTGCTTCTGACTTTTGAAAGGAGACTGTAAGCCCCCCATCAACAAAACTGACCGCTGGAGCGTTGCCCGTCACTGTCAACTGCCCCAAAGGCATCGCAAGGTACGCAGTGTCTGCATTTGTACCTGTCGCAACGGTCTGAGTTGCAGTGGACGTTCCCTTGCCTGCGAGCACCGAAAAATTGCTATGGACATGCACAGCGTACGGGCGCTTGTCATAGTCTTTCCGAATCAATGCCCAAATTCTCAACAGATCGGCATAAGCGTCTTTGAATTCTTGCTCGACCAAAGGAGCATATTTTTTAGCATAAGAAGTCACTCCCTTGAGGGCTGCCTCACTCACAATATCTCTTTTTTGCCAGTCCCCGTTTACATATTGGACAGGCAAAACATTTCGCCTCGAAATTGAAAGCAGTTCATTTTTCCGGGGACAAAAATTTTCCGAACCACCAGGTTTTTGGGGCGCATCACAAGCGTTCAGGAAATCCAGGAATTTTGCAGCTTTGACTTCGTCGCGCAACTGTGAAACTCGCCGAAAAGCAGCAGCCCAATCCTCAAAATTTTTCTGCACAGCCGCCGAAATATCAGCTGGAAGAGCGCGTTGCATGAGTTTCTTTTGAGCTTGTTGATGTTCAAGAAGTCGATCAAAGAGCGCTTTGTTTTCAATAGAGAGATCAGAAGTAAAAACGATCTCGAAAATTCGTGTATCAGAAAGCATTGCACACAAATTTGTCTCTTGAGTTGCAGAAATCTGTCCCGCCTCGGACTTCGCAGGTGGAGAATCTTCATCGGGCGAAGCTCCACACATGTTGTCTCGGAACTCGGGAGTGTCTTGGCTGCCTGCGCCGGAGGCACGATATTGCGTCTTAAAAGGCATATTCAAAACTTCATGTTCAGAATCATTCACATTGATGCGCTTTGCAGCTGCAAACATTTCGTTAACACGCACACTGCGGTTGTCCGTATAGGGAACATTGACCACATACCCACCGTCAACGAAGAGCGCCAATCGAGCATAATTCGCAGAATAGTAAGAATTAAAACAGTGATTCGCTGTCCAGACTTGAGCTTTGCGCACATCACCAACCTTTGAAAACTCAAAAAACGATGTGCACCGCCCCACTTCCTCCTCATTGGTCTCCGATTTCTCAAAGAAGGTTACAAAACCTCCTGCCCCCGAAAATCGACTGTATTGTTGCCCTTTTTTGTCATCCCCCGTCCAAATAATGCTTTGAACATCAGAGCCGCCACAGGCGTTGTTCACCTTTTTTGCGCAGTTCGACACACTCGCAAATGCCAGCATGATCACAACTGCAGTATTTCTATTGGTAGCGGCTATTTTTGACCTCATAAGACAACGAGACCTCCATTCCATCCTTTCGGCATTTGCTCAGTGAACCTTTAAATTATCTGCAAAAGAGATTTATTTGTAATCAATAATAAATCCTTAGAAATGCAGACTCAAAAAAAGCTCGGAAACGCAGACTGGGCAGGCCAAGCACTCAAAAATGCGAATGGTACACCTGCGGCAGCGCAAAAAGTAAACTTCCCCGACATCCAAAGGGGAATCATCAAGCTTGTCGCGGATGAACGAGGAGTTCCTTGGACGCCCAATGGGCCCTGGGTGAATTTCAAAGAGAAAGTCTAGGAAGTTGTCGTTTGAATGAGTCCTTTCTGAGAAGGAGGGATCAAAGTCAAGTTTTTTCCCGACATTCCCGAAGATAGATTCGTTGGAAGTGAGTGGAGACACCTGAAATGAAAATAATTGCCGCAGCCATCCTAGTCTTGCTATTTGCTGCTTGTGAAGCATCAAATCTTGAAGTTCGCAAGGGCGGTTCCTTTTCAGGGAGTGTTTCGGGAAAACTTCCTGAAAAAGCAAATCTATTTGCAAAAAAGACCGGACTCAGCCTCGCTGAGAGCCAAGCTGCCAATGAAGACTGCATGGATGCCAAGGTCGGTTTATATGCTATCGATGGCAATAAAGAAGTAATGGTATCGTCCGTAGACAGTGCTCCGGGAGGAGAATATTTTTTCTCTAAGGAACGCTTAGCTGCGCGCAAAAGCTCACCCACTGAAAAACTCACAATTAAGGCTCGATTCTGTTTTGGTGAAATGCGGGAACGCTTTGTCAGTGGTTCAAGCGATCAAAATCTGGACCTTTCTACAACAGCACTTGCAAGGTGGATTCGGCAGTCTGGAAAAATTACAAATCTCAGCCAGGCTGATATTAAACAGCTCGCTGATTCGATTCCTGCCTCAGAAGTTCCAGAAGATGTTCAACGTATTTTCTCAGAAAACGACACGATTCGTGCACTTCTCCAAAAAAAGTTGGGTAGCAGCGTTGAAACCATGGAAAGTGCAAGTCCTGAAATATTTCGCCTCACCGGACCATCCCAGGTTGCAGAAGGCGAGCCCGCATATTTTACAGGGGATGTACTTGACTGGAGCGCAGCTAGGCTTGGTTTTGAATGGCAAGTCGATGGAAAAATCCTTTCGACATCGAGGGTTCTTGAATACCTTCCTGGAATGAACGATCAAGGAAAACACGAAGTCACACTGAGGGTTGGAAAAAAAGATAGCGTAACAGGTGCTATTGACGAAAAAGCGACAACAAAACTTTCCAGAACCTTTGAAGTGGATAATAAATTTATCGCTGAAGCGCCGCCCTTCACTGCCGAAGTCTCCAAATTATCGATTGCAAAAAAGTCACTTACAATTGCTGCACAAATTCATACCGGCGAGAATCTTGAACGGTGCCAAACATTTAGCAAAATTGCACTTGTGAAAGGCATGGAAACCCCCACTGAAGATCAATTTACTCTCGTCTGTAAGGACTCAAAAACCCAAGCCGTCGTGTTGGAATTACCCTGGGATGGCGGAAAACAGATTGCGATCTCAATGTGGGTGCGCGATCGCTCGGGAACTGTTTCTTTAAAGCCCATTGTGGCAAATCTTATTGTTCCCATTCCTGGACTCACAGTTCAAGATGTCAACCCTCCTACGCTTTCTGCGGAAGTCGTGACATCTTCGTTACGCCCCGTTTGGAATTGGACATCAGGAGGAGGAGGGACAGGACTGTTTCGTTTTAAGCTCGACAACTCAGATTTTTCTGCCGACTCCACTGAAACGGGGTCTGCTTCCTTTTCTCCGAAGGTCGATTTAACGGAAGGAAGTCACACCCTATTTGTACAAGAAAAATCCCTTTCCGAATCGTGGTCGGCCACCGCATCGCTTGCCATTACAATTGATCGGACGCCACCTGGCACTCCCCAATTGTCGGCAGCCCAACAGATTGCAAACACCTTGCGGCCCACGTGGACGTGGATTTCGGGAGGCGCCGGCAGCGGCAATTATCGTTACAAGCTGGGTGATGCTGATCTTTCGACGGGGACTGTAAGCACAATTACAGCGACATTTACACCGGGAGTTGATCTTTCGGAAGGCAGTCATACCCTTTATGTGCAAGAAAAAGACTCCGCCGGAAATTGGTCGGCCCTCAATTCACTCGCCATTGTTATTGATGTCACAGCTCCTCTAGCCCCAACGGTTTCAGGAATTGCGCAAACAAATTCCCTGAGGCCGACTTGGTCTTGGAGTTCCGGTGGTGGATCTGGAAGCGGAAATTATCGCTATAAACTCGACAATACAGATCTTTCAACGGGTGCAACGCTCTCAACGTCAACTTCCTATACGCCAAGCACTGATTTGAGTGAAGGAACACACAGACTTTCTGTGCAAGAAAGAGATGCTGCTGGAAATTGGTCGAACTCAGGCTCCTTTGTACTGACCATTGATGCCACTGCACCCCTGTCTCCAACGGTTTCTGGGAGCAGCATGACCAACTCCCTTCGCCCCACTTGGAATTGGGTTTCCGGAGGAACGGGCAATGGAAATTATCGTTACAAACTGAATGATTCAAATTTAACTTTATCTTCCACGGCAACAACAAATACGACTTATTCCCCTGCAAGCGATCTCACAGAAGGTACCTTTGTGCTTTATGTTCAAGAGCAAGACAGCGCTGGAAATTGGTCGGCACTGGGCTCTCACACTGTGGTTATTGATGCCACTCCTCCTTCTGCCCCAGAATTTTCGGGAACCACTTTGGTAAGTATCACAAGGCCCACTTGGACCTGGAGTTCGGGCGGAGCCGGAAGCGGCAATTATCGTTACAAGCTCGATAGCTCAGATTTTTCAGTTGGTGCCATCACCACAACTGCAACAACTTTTACACCTGGAGTTGAACTTTCTGAGGGAAGCCATACCCTCTATGTTCAAGAAAAAGACAGTGTGGGAAACTGGTCGGCTGCAAATTCCCTCGCCATTATTATTGATGTTACGGCTCCTTTGGCCCCATCATTTTCGGGAAGTGCGCAAACAAATTCACTGCGGCCCACTTGGTCTTGGACTTCGGGCGGTGGATCTGGAAGCGGAAATTATCGCTTTAAGTTCGACAGCGTAGATCTTTCAACAGGGGCCACTCTCACAACGTCAACTTTTTATTCGCCAAGCACGAATCTTTCAGAAGGCGAGCATCGACTTTACGTGCAAGAAAAAGATACGGCAGGAAATTGGTCGAATTCAGGATCCTTTTTAATAACCATTGATGCCACTGCTCCCATTGCCCCAACAGTTTCTGGAAGCAGCACTACAAATTCACTGCGTCCCACTTGGAATTGGGTTTCGGGAGGAACGGGCAATGAAACTTATCGTTACAAACTTAATAATTCAAATCTGAATTCAGGTTCTACTGCAACAACAAATACGTCATATACTCCTACAACCGATCTTGCAGAAGGAACGCACATTCTATATGTGCAAGAGCAAGACGCTGCAGGAAACTGGTCTGCCCTTGGATCCCATTCGGTGCTTATTGATGCCACACCTCCTTCTGCCCCAGAGCTTTCGGGGAGCACTTTGGTAAGTACCACAAGGCCCACTTGGTCTTGGAGTTCGGGCGGAGCCGGAAGCGGGAATTATCGTTACAAACTTAACAACTCAGATTTTTCAACGGGCGCGACAACGACAACTGCAACGTCTTACACGCCGGGAGTTGATTTTTCTGAGGGCAGCCACGTACTTTATGCTCAAGAAAAAGACAGTGTGGGAAATTGGTCGGCAAGTGGATCACTGGCAATCACAATAGACCTCACGGCCCCCACAGCTCCTTCAGTTTCTGGAAGCGCATACTCAAACTCTCTCCAACCCACGTGGACTTGGGTTTCCGGAGGCGGAGGAAGCGGAAATTATCGTTACAAGCTTGGCAGTGCCGACCTTTCAACAGGTGCAACATTAACAACGTCTACAACCTTTTCACCAAGTACAAATCTCTCAGAAGGCGCAAATCAACTTTATGTGCAAGAAAGAGATGCGGCTGGAAATTGGTCTAACGCAGGCTCTTTGGTGGTCACAATTGATGCCACTGCACCTCTCGCCCCAACGGTTTCTGGAAGTACCATTACGAATTCCCTTCGTCCCAGCTGGAATTGGGTTTCCGGTGGAACAGGCAATGGAAATTATCGTTACAAATTGAATGATTCAAATCTGACTTCAGGTTCCACTGCAACAACAAATACATCATATTCTCCTACAAGCGATCTCACAGAAGGCACCTTTGTGCTTTATGTGCAAGAGCAAGACTCTGCAGGAAACTGGTCTGCTTCAGGTCTCCTTTCCATTGTCGTAGATAACACATCACCTCCTGAGCCCATCCTTTCCGGAACGAGTTTAGAAATCACTGCGCGTCCCACTTGGACTTGGAGTTCGGGCGGAGCCGGAAACGGCACTTATCGTTACAAGCTCGACAGCTCCGATTTTTCAACAGGTGCAATCACGACAACAGCGACAACTTTTTCCCCAGGAGTGGACCTTTCTGAAGGCAGCCATACCCTTTATGTGCAAGAAAAAGACAGTGCGGGAAATTGGTCGACAAGTGGGTCACTTGCAATCGCAATAGACCTTTCGGCTCCCTTATCGCCTACTGTCTCGGGAAGTGCGAACACAAGCTCAAACAGACCCACGTGGACCTGGACATCTCGAGGCGGCGGCAATGGAACTTATCGTTACAAGCTTGACGACACCACTATGGAAACCGGTTCGACCTTAACAACTGCAACCTCTTTTCAGCCAAGCACTGCACTGACAGAAGGCCTCCATAGGCTCAATGTTCAAGAAAGGGATGCTGCAGGCAATTGGTCGGAAATAGGGTATCAAGTGACCAATCTCGATTTTACGCCCGCCGCATCCCCTGTATTCACGGGAGTTGCCACTTCAAACTCCCTCAAACCGACTTGGACCTGGACTCCGGGGGGCGGAGGAGGCGGAAATTTCCGCTACAAACTCAACGACTCCAATCTTTCTACGGGCTATACCAGCACAACTTCAGCCACCTATACTCCGGCAAGCAATCTGACGGAAGGCACCCATATCCTTTATGTGCGAGAAGACGACAATGTAGGGAATTGGTCTGTTTCGGGTGCCTTTTCCATTGTCATTGACACCACTCCGCCAAATTCTCCGGCGCTTTCGGCCACCACACTCACTGGAGCCAGACCCACTTGGAATTGGGCTTCCGGGGGAAATGGAAGCGGCGCTTATCGTTACAAACTGAACAACTCGGATTTTTCCAGTGGAACAACAAGCACGAGTTCAACTTCCTACACTCCCGGAACAGATCTTGCTGCAGGCAGCCACACATTGTATGTGCAAGAAAGCGATACAGCAGGGAATTGGTCGTCTAGTGGATCACTTGCAATCACCATCGATCTCACTGCTCCATCTGCGCCAACCGTGCAATCGGTTTCTCCGGTTTCGCCTGCAAATTTAAACTCTATCCGCATTTTAGGCACTGCCGAAGCCAATTCAACCATTAATCTTTACACCAATGGCCTCTGCACAGGAACTGCTGCGGCAACGGGACCAGCGAGTGAATTTCTTACTCCAGGCCTGTTGGCGTTTGTGAGCGATAATACATCAACAACCTACTGGGCTAAGGCAACCGATGTAGCAGGAAATACTTCAGCTTGCTCAACAGTTGGAATCACTTTTATTGAAGATTCAACTGCACCCTCGACACCTACTTTTTCGGGATCAACACCAGGTTCAGCAAGCGCAAATGGAACCCCTTTATTGTATGGGAGCGCAGAAGCAGGCGGCACTGTCAGTCTTTTTACAAATAATACATGTGCAAATACTGCAGCTGCAACAGGCACGGCATCAGCCTTTGTGTCGCCTGGAAATCGAGTCAGAGGGGGCTTTCGCCCCCGACTGCTCACAGAACCGTGCTTGCGGGTCCGCACACGGCTCTTCATTTCAACTTAATCCACTTCTTTTGAGGAAACCACGTCGGTAATTCTTTATTGGAA
>JBIIEI010000118.1:0-11837 GCA_044237915.1 Silvanigrellaceae bacterium
AGGAAACCTGTCCGCAGACAGTAAACCCAATGAGTTCCCCGCCCCCAGTTTAATATATTTTTTTACAAATTGCTTAAAATTAGAGCACCAAAATTCCTGCTTCACATGGAGTCAGGAAGGGGTGTTTCCTACAGAATTATTAAACTGGAGCTGCGAAAGCATATTTTCAATTGCTGGCATCTATTTTAACTATCAAACTGAACGGGGTCGATCGCTGTCCTTCAGAAAATTTATCCTTGATGCAATTGACAAAGCTGAACTTGTAAAATATGCACCTGGATGCAAAATCGCCACGTCCTTCATTCCTGCTTCGATGTTTAACACAGGTGTTTTTAGTACTGAATTCGAGCACGAATCAGAACAAATAGAGTTACTTCCCTCAGAGAACAGAAAAAAACTCGTCATCCCCTTTTTTGGGATGTCTGGCGAAAATGAACCAGCAGGCTGGGCAAAGAACCTTGCATCTCAACTCGAAAAAGCGGGACTCGAAGTGGAATTTAAGCAGCCCGAAAATGGAATATTTAAAAATGGCGATGATGAATTTCCATTCTATTTGGCCGGTTTTATTCCAGATGTGGCAAGCCCACTCGACGTCTACAGGCTTTTTGCGTCAGACGGCCCATGGTTACAGGGTCAAGCACAATTTTCGAATGAATACGCGAAGAGACTATCCAAAATATCAGATTTAAAAAGCTCTGAAGTACCAGAAAATTTTGCTGACATTGAAGAATTTTTTAGGCAAAATATTATTGCAATCCCTTTATTTAGTCAGCCTGTAAACTTTTGGTATGATCCGAAAAAAATCTGTTGCCCTCACCCTTTGCTGCACGGATTTTCGCCTCATTTTCAGGAACTTCAGTTGGTAAACAAGGATTCTGAAAATGAAACCAATTTCAAAAATTGCTGAAATAGAATCAAAGAAGTTAGTAAAAAATCTTTTAATACTTCTTTCAATAATTGTTGTGCCACTTTTGATTATATCAGCTTTAATGTATGTAAAAAAGGGCGTTACTCAAACTATTAATACAACCATTCCTATTCTCTCTGAGTCAATCACTTTAGGTGATACGTTTCAAATTAAGAGAATTCTCGACTCTATTATAGAAGGTGGAGTTGCTGATTGTGCAATTGTAAACTCTGCTGACATTTATTTTGTTTCGCATCCAGTCGAAAGTTGCAGTTCATATTCCATGCCACTTAATTCTGCATTTATGTTTAATTTGTCAAAATTTAAACCTATAATTTTTATTCGAACTCAGGGAGTGACAAGCCATGGAAACGGATCTAAATTCTACCTATGGCTGGGAATATTACTTCCGACTAATGAGATTTTGTTTGCATTTGGTGTAGTGATTTTATTTGCATCATATATACGGATTTTAGCTATTAAATCTTTTCATAGTTTCTCAAAAACTGTAGTAGATCCACTCGAAAAATTTTCGAAGTTTGTTCCTTCATTATTTGAGGACAATGAAATTAACAAAGGCAAATCAATATTTGAAACTGATGTATATGAAATCTATTCCCTTAAAGAAAGACTTGAATATTTAATTGAAGCGTTGAAGAAGTCCGAAATAGCTGCTTTTGAGAATCAGAAAAATGCTGCAATTGCGAAAACAACACAAATGCTTGCTCACGATGTTCGCAAACCATTTTCTATGCTTCGAATGGGCCTTGACATGCTTGCCGACGCCCAATCATACGAAGAAGTAAAGGAAGTAACGGGTGAGATTATTCCAGAAGTTGAGCATGCAATTAGTTCTGTTAATGGGCTTATTCAAGATGTCATGGAAATTGGTGGAAACTCTGCTCCCATTGTTGAGCCTGTAAGTCCAGAAGTACTCATTGAATCAGTTCTAAACGAAGTATTTCGACTTGATTTTAATGCTGATATTCAGATTTCATTCGATTTCAGACATTCTCACAAAGTAAACGTTGATTCTATTAAGATTCATCGTGTTTTTTCAAACATTTTAGGTAATGCTATTCAGGCAATGAAGCTTAAAGGTTCACTTTGGTTTAGAACCCGTGAAGTCATCGAAAATGAAATAGTTTTTGTTGAGTTTTGTATTGGCAATAATGGGTCCTTTATCCCTGAAGAGTGCATTCCTATGCTTTTTAATGCCTTTTACACAAGCGGAAAAAAAGGTGGAACAGGACTTGGACTTGCAATAGCTCAAAAAGTTGTGAATGCACACTCTGGAAAAATCTGGTGTACATCGCACGCTGATTCAAACTCTCCGCCCGGCAGAGTTGAGTTTTGGTTCACGTTGCCAGCTTCAGAATGTGCATCAAACGATACCAAATCACAACTTCCTCAACACAGTTCAGAAGTGATAGCGGCATTTAGAGCGCTCAAAGAGGCTGCACGTTTTCAATCTCAGATTTATGATGCCTCCGAAGACCAGTTCGAGAGAGAAATTTCTTCTCTTCTCGAAAGGCTTGGTCGTTCAGTGAGGATTCATTTTGTAGACGATGAACCCGTTTATCGAAATGCGCTGACAGCCCAAATTGAAAAATCAAAGACAATCGCCTCATTTGTGCACATTTGCAAGTCCAACAGCGCCGAAATTGCGCTCAAAAATGTGCAGGACTTTGGACCTGCTGATTTTTATATTTTAGATATTGATCTCGGCCAAAGTTCGATGAATGGCTTTGAACTTATCACAGAGTTTAAGAGTCGTGGCTATACCGGGGCTATTTGCATTCATTCCAATCGTTGCTTACCCTCTGATTTCAAACGTGCCATGGACCTTGGTGCACAGTCTTACTTGCCAAAACCCATGACGAGATCTCACCTCCTTAAATTCATTTTAATCACCCTTTCAGAATTGGTGATTAAAAAGGAGGAAATTCCTTTGAAAGGCACTGAGTTCTAACAAAGGTTGGGGCCTAGCACCATAATCATGAGAGCTTTACATCAATGAACTCAATATTTAAGCCGCCTTCTGCTTCGCCAATTTCGTCACAATAAAGACTGGTCGAACACCCATTCGCTGTAAATCCAACGCTTCTTTCCAAAACAGGTGCCACCAAGTTTTTTCAATAAAGCCAGATTCAAGAATAGGAGGATCCAATAAGCACACAGCCTGGCAAGTGGATTCGAGAACTCCAGCGACTTGAATCGTTTTGAACACAGAAAAAACGTTGCCGGCCACAGGCTGTTTCCATACCTGTGAGGTAAACACATCGTATTCGTCGTATTGCGGGATATCGTACTCGGGAAGATTTGGATTGAAACGCTCTCGCTTTTCGAATTCTAGGGGAGGAAGTGCCGAATACGTTTTCATGACTTCTGTAAGTTTTTTTCGTAGTTCTTCAAAATTCGATTCTTTGCCAATGATGCGGCTCGCGGGAACAGTGAGAGTCGTTCCTAAACTGTTAAACTCAATAAAATTTCGCTTTCTTAAATCTCCAAAAAAGTGGCTCGCCTTGCCATGATACTTGTAGCCATCGACAAAAACGTGAAATGTACGATCGCCGTTCTTCAAAACGAAATCGGGCCGTGTGACTTCAAGATCGAGCTCGTTTCGCAGTGAAATCTGTTCACAGTATTGTATCACAGGGAAATCTTCGCTTAAAAACTTTCGAAATGCAGTTTCAGCCACTGCAAAATCGGGTTCATCGGGATCGAGCGTGGTGAGGCGTTCTTTTTCAAAATCCCAGTCTGCACTGCTTTCAGCGTTTTCAAAAATACCTTGAAATAGTTCAAACACAGTGGTGTTTCCTTGAGTGCCACCGGATTCTGCACGCAAACACCTTTTGTCAAGAAATTTATCTACAAACTGATTTTCGTAAGTCGAAATGCAGCGCTTGCAAGCTCTTTCGCAACATTTGTAAGGGTGCTCTTGGCTTAAAACAATGTTATTTGCACGTTTCAAAATGCGCGGCCAATAGCTGCGTATAAGTGGCAAAATCCCGCTGCCGCCAGGGACAGAATCATAGAGATAAAGTGCGCTCGCAAAGGTACGCTGCTCCGTTCCACATTCCACCACTTTTTTAAAGACAAAGGAACTGAGCTGATTGGAGCGTGAACTGAGAAACAGCTCTCTGCGTATTGCCTTGACGAGCACTGCACGAAGGGTTTCAAAAAATTGAAGTTCAGGGGATGCACTTTGTGTTTTGACGAGCGCAATTTCATCCATTTTCACTTCAATTTTGAGGGCATCAGCATTAAACTTATGTCCCAATAAAAAGGGATGAATACACAGACCTTCCGCTGCATTGTCATTGGATTTACTCTCCGTATCTGCAGGGTGTGCGCTCACACTAAAGTCATCGGCATCGGGGCTGTTACGATACAGGGGAGCCATTTTGCGTGAGCTGCCGTCATCAGCATTCTGTGCTTTGCTGCCCACAACCGTCATGATATCCAGGCCAAAGTCTGAACCCAGTGCCGATTCATAAACCGAAAGCATCAGCCCCTTATGCTTTTTGTGGTGCCACCGTTTTGGAACAGAATTTCCGTCGCCAATAACCAAGGATTCACTTGTTAACTTACTGCCGTCTTTTTCGTCTTTTCGATCACCGATATATTCGAAGGTTTTACCTTGCACAGAATAGAGCCTTAAAATGGGGGGCAGTGCGGTGGTTTGCCCTTCCGTAGAGCCAATGAGCTTTGAATTGCACACTGAACACTTGAAAGTATGTTCTGTGAGTTTTGTGAGGTTGCTGCATCCGGCAGAACAGACCCCGTAGTTGCACAGGGATTTGTCTTTGCTTTGTCCGACAACCGTGTACCTGTCGACGTTAAAAACATGTCCTGCAGCGTAGTGCCGCTGTCCGGGTGCAAATTCCTTCATGGCTGAAGCAAGCGCTCTTGTGTATTCAACGGTTGCTTCTGGTGCATTTTTTTTGCTTCCAGCGGTGTTGCGCTTAAAACCCGAAAAGCGTACGGCTTCCATCGGAAAGTCAAAATTTGGAAGGATGCCTGCTCCCTGCAAAAAAGGAATAGGGAGCAAGTTTTTAAGGTTACTGTACAGCTCGGCAACGATGCGTCTGCGCAGTCCTGCGGCTTTATTTTCGGCGACATCTTTCTTGAGAAATTCTAGTTTACTTGCACGCAGTTCCAGCAAATTTTTGTATTCGTTGATACCCTCTTGAAAGGTGGTTAAAAACATTGAAAAAGCACCTTCCAAATCTCTCTTCAATTCCGCGTTCGATTTAGAGCTTTCAAAAAGCACACTTTTTGCCCACAACCCCTGAGTTAAAAAAGTTGCAAAGGCGTCCAGCGCCTCTTTTGCTTGGGGTTTACATTCTTCAAAAATTCCGCGCCAGTTCTGTTTTGAAGTCGTGCTCTGATGTCGCTTTATTTTTTGCGAAGAATCATTTTCGTAAACGGCTTTAAAGTAACTCTCTCTTTCAAGCAGGGCGTCCCAATCCTTTAAATTGAGACCTTTAGCCGCCATCAATTGAAGCACGATGGCATTGACATGCCTGCGCAAAAGCCAAGTGTTTTCTCGTGGAACTCCTGGTGGTGCAATTTGACCAGAAACCATTGCGGCGGGCTCTTGAAAGTAACCCATATCGTGAGCACCACGGCCGCAGTGAGTAAACAGCAACGCTCTGCGCTTATCGCGACCCGCGCGGCCTGCACGTTGCGCATAGTTGCTGGGATCGGGAGGAACAGAGCGGTGGGCAACCACCGGAAGGTCGGGCAAGTCGATTCCCATTTCCAGAGTGGGCGTTGCCACCAGAGTATTGAGTTCGAGGGTTCCAAATTTTTGGATGGCTTTCATGGCCTGTACGGGTTTGAGCATTCCGTTATGTTCATGGGCACGTACAAAAGGATCCTTGCCCAGCTCAAACTCTTCGAGATAAACTTTTACCCACGCTTTTGGAACCTGGGGCTCAGTGGGGCCTTCGAAAAAATCGGACTTGTGCATACCCGTCGTGAGCCCACATAAATGCGCGCTCCCTTTAGGAACAACGCACTTTACATTTTTAACAGAGCTTTTAAATTCATCAACATCTCTTACCAGCAGTAAGCCTTCTGCTTTGAGTTCGACAGTATGTTCTTTTCTACCTGCATGCAGACGTAACAAGCCTAAGCGTTCATATTCGGCAAGAATTTTTTTGACCCACGCCTCGACTTTGATTTTATCACCATCTTTTGCGACACCGTCTTCAATGAGGCCAAGCTCTTCTGCCAAACGTGCTTCATTTTCTCGAAAGGCCTTTCCAAAATGGCTCCTACGACTTGAAATATCATGTACGAGGCTCGCAATCGTCGTGGGCTTTGCATATTGCTTGGTTTGCCCTTCAAGTCCCTTGGGCTTTTCATCCCAAGCCTGAGCTTCAAGAAGATCTAAAAAAAGAAAAATGGCAAAGTTTTTTGTGGGGAGGGTGGCTGCATGGAGTGCCTTATGCCAACAAGCTACAAGACCCAAGGTGCGCAAGGCCCCTTGTCGCTCAGCCCCAAGTGCGACATCTCGAAAGATCGCTTCTGAGAGCATTTTGATTAAAAAACGCCCTTCCTTGCTATTCATTTCGACCGGCCGCTCTTCTCCCACTTCTTCTGCCGCAGACTCCACAGCACTGGCAGGATTTACCTTTTCAATGAGGTCAACCATCCAGCCTTCAAAATCTCCCACAGCGTACGAGTTGAAATCAAAAAGGTCTGAAGTCAAAGCGGTGCGCAAGGTTCTCAACAAAAATTGCCCCTTGGGACTTGGGTCATTTCCTGCTTTTTTAAGATCTGCAAGAACTTGTGCCGCGAAGGGCCTGACATTTGCCTCGTTCTCGCTCATAAAATCGAGTCCGGCAGGGGAATGCGCAAGTGCCTGACAAATCGCTCGACGCAATCTGAATCTGCGGTGCCTATCGGTCATAAAGCCCGCAAGAAAGCTTGAATCCTGGCGGTTATCGCAGAAAATAAGTAAACGTCTTTCTTTGGCTTCTTCTGCAGAGGCCAAAATATTTTGAGCATGCACACTTAAATCGGAAGCAGGAGAACCACGATTGAGCACCATTTGTTCTCGCGCTCCGGAGCGCAAACAGCTTGGGCAGTGAGAAAGGTCTGAGGCTTCAAGATTCGTTTTGCTTTCTTTGCGAGTCACACGCCACAGAGCAATACTTTGCCTCTTTTTATTTGAAACATCCTCTACAAATCGTTCAAGGCCAGCACCCTTTTGTTTGGCATTTTTTGCGCCGGCTTTTGGAGAAGCGTTGTTCGACACAGGCTGCCCCAATAGACCACCCACATCAATGCCTATTTCTATTTCTTGGAACTTCCACCCTGTAGTCAATTCGGTTTCATCAAAGGAGTGAGGAAGGCTCAAAGCAAATACGGAATCTTTGGCATCGGGTTCACGATCGACGGGAAGCAAGTCATAAGTTCTGTCCCCCCTATCAACGCCAAATGCAAGATATGCTTCGTGTGCGCAGCTTCTGCAATGCGCAACGGGAAGTGCAACAATTTGATTTTTGGTTTGAACTTCTGTTTCAGACATCAAATCGCCGGCTGTTACCTTGCCCTCTTTGAGTACAATTTCCCTAAAAATGCGAGGCTCGCTTTTGGTAAAGGCATGTACGCGCAGCCCGAGCAGAGGTTTCGACTTTTCGTCGGCGGCATTTCGAGGTAATGAGAGCCAACTGAGCAAACAAAAAAGCTCTGTCTGCATGTCCACTTTTGTGGCTTCATTTTCAATGGCTATCTTTTTGCATGCCTTTGCATAACGTTCAGCTGCCTCGGCAAGACCTACCACAGGATTAAAGGTGGCATCGTCGTTGCGCAGCAATGCCCACGGCAGTTGCTCCGAAAGGTCTTTGGCAAGAGGCAAATACTCTCGCAACGTGCTTTGCAAAATATTCATGGCAGCAGGAACATCCGATTTTGCCGTTTCAACAACACTACGAAGGAGCGTTTTATTAGGTTTGAATTGCGACCACAATGTGGATTGTGGGGCTATAGGATCTTCAAAATGATCTTTAATTAGCCAGCTCTCATCTTTGGGAAATGCAGCACTAAAAAGGCCGCAAAAGAATTCACTCATGGCAACAGTATCGCGTTCATCGCCGCCACGAACCAAGGTTGCTGATGTTGCCATGGGAACAAATTGCGCTGTATTTCCGCCACTGCGTTCGATATGCTCTCGCAAGCGTGCTATGAGGGCTGCCATTTCAAGGCCCAAGGTACCGGAGTATAAATGCGCTTCATCCAGTGCAAGGGCTTCAAGCTCTGCGCCATTTAAAATCAAATGATCGTCGCTGCGCAAAAGCATATACTGTAGCATCGAATAATTTGTTAAAAGCACATCGGGGATGGTACCTGCATTTTGTGGATCAACAACCTCTGTGAGGTTAAATAAAACGGAATCTTCGACCACTTCTCCAAAAATTTTATCTTTCCAGGGTTTTTTGTAATCTTGTGTTTGAGACTGGGCCGATTTTAACTCCCTGAAACTCCCATTGTACACACCGATTTTAAGACCTAACTTATAGGCAAATCGGCAAAACCGAATATGCTGGTCTTCAAGCAATGCGTTCATTGGATAAATGACAATTGCCCGCACTTTTCTTTTGCCTGCATTTTTTTCTTTTGCCTTTAAAACCAGATCGAGGAGTGGCAAAATAAAAGACTCCGATTTCCCCGAACCTGTTCCAGTGGAAATAACCGTCGGAAGCTTTTGAGATAAGCGCTTCCATGCATCGTATTGATGGGTATAGGGCGTGTCGAATTTACCTTGCTTGGTTCCAAAGCCCTTTTCTAAGCACTTCTGCATTTGCGAATGAAAAAACGAGGGCTCGCCATGTGCAAGCACTCGCGTGACGCGAGGCCTATCCAACTGCAGCACCGGCTCTTGAAAAACTTCCCCCTGTTGTTCGCAGATTTCACTCAAGCGCTTTTGTTCTGTCGAACCAGAACCATAAGGGTACTTGCTGAGGATAAATTCTTTGAAATTTTCTTTGAGGTACTCAAGCGCGAGAAGTGGGTGCATTAGAGATTCCTCTCATCAAATATTTCTAAAAAGTCGGGTTGAAATGGATCGAGATCGAATCGATAGGCTGGTGGTAAACTTAAAAGCGTTGCAATCCTATTGCGTGTATGCAGAGAAGGATCAATTATAATCGTTTTTGGCCACTTTTTTGCGTTTATATAATCTCTCGCGACGACACTTACAATTGCCTGAAGTTCAAAATCTTCTGGACTAAATCCAAGACCCCAAATAACCAAAGCTTCAGCTTTTTCCAGAAGTCTAATGAGGCGGCCACGTTCACTGAGCATTCCATTAATAGTTTCTTCGCTTCTCAGCGCCTTTAGTATTTCATTGCATTGCAAAAAAACTTCTCTATCATCGACATTACTACCACTCATAATTGAATTTAAAATAATTCTCCGCCTTAAATCCTCTCCTGTTTCATCTAAAGGCAAATACAATTCATCTATTTTATCGAAACTTCCATGAATCTGAAAATACGGGATCTCATTTAACGGATATCCAGGCAATTCATCATGAACAAACTGAATAAATGCTTTATCCCAATTTGTTGTGACGAAAGCGTATCCATATTGCGAAGCATGTTCAAGCATATTTAACAGAATTCTAAACGTTTCTATTCTAAGCTCAATGTACTTTTGTTCATCACATAATTTAAATTCTTTAGATATGTGTCTTCTAATTTTAAAAAAATCTACTAAATATTCAAGTCTTTTTCCATCAAGCAGTTTTCCTTTACTTAAATTTAATATGCATGAATCAAGAATTATTTTAAACTTTACGTACATATTTCCGATCAGTAACTGCCTTGCTTGCAAATTATCAAGCCAATTTGTCAATAAAGGTGTAAATTGAGCCTCAAATTCGGGCAGCCTGTTCCAAGCTTCTAAATATGGATACCAAGTAGAATCATTTTTTGCATTATATTTTTCTTTTCCAGCCTTAGTGAGCCTTACTGATCCACTGCCCGTCAAAAAAACGATTGATTTAAATCCACCTATCTTCCGAGTAACATGCCGACTGCGACAGTTATTTCTACTCACGCCGCCACCCGCTTCCCTTTCCAATTTTGCCTGAGGTACTGCAAAAGTTGTGGAAAAAATTCTGGCTCGGCTCTGTTGAGCGCTGCAAAACGATTGGTAAATACAGAAACGATGTCATCGGGCAACAATACGTTACTTGCCTGGCAAAAGTGTAGTATCATTTCGCCTTCAAACTTGACTCTTAAATCGAGTCTAGCGGCGGTGCACAAATCAGTGACCAACTTGGAAGCGGCTGTAAGATGCGAAGAATCAGATTTGAGAATACTGAGTGAAAGCACAATTCCAGATGTTACATTTGATGTGACTTGATATCGAGAGAATAAGTCTATTACTAAAGAACTCATATTAGCGAGAATTTTTCCTTGATTTGACTTAGTCTTTACAATAGCAAGATAAGCACTGTCATCTGAAAAATGTCCAGTTTCAATTATCGTTGGGATTAGTGTTCTCTGATTCGTTGAACTTGAAATTTTCCTCCAAGCCATCTTTTGACTCTCAATAAACCTTCGATTATTCTCATTCTCATAAAGCTTTTTTCGGACTCCAAATTGCTCAATCTGGGCTGCCCAAGCTCGTTTTTTAGCCTCTAGATTTCCGTAGTGTTGTTCATTTCCATGTCCCAAATAAAATGGGTCGAAGTGACTAAAAAATGAGCCTTTATAAAGCGGGATAAGCTCGGAGTCAGGATCAAACATTTGTTCAAATGTGGGAACCTTGTAACCTTTTTTGGCAAGATCTTCGCGATATAGGGCTACACCTGATTTTGAACCGGCAGTGCTTTCAATACCGCGTAGAACGTCAACAACATCCCCCACTCTCACAAGCCCAGGCCTTGGTTTTAAGAGCTCTTCAGCGAGACGAATTTCACGTGGGTCGGTGATAAGTGGGATGGCGAAAATTTCTGGGCTAAAGATGCGTTCGATGAGCGATTTTCCAATTTCAATGCGGTGATGATTGGCATGAATTTGCTTAACCCCATCAAAAGACGCGCTACAGCCATCAAGATCACCCATAGCAGTGACCCCTTGGATGAAGGCTGGGTTCGCAGATTTAGCTTTTCTATTTGGCGAACCAATTAGGGTTGCGAAGGTTACACGTGAGTCAATCTCGAAAATTTTCGCTCGGTTTTCAAATACGGTAGCTTCGCGTAAATTCCATTCTTTAAAAAACCTTTGCCGCAGTGGCTTCGTATTTTTGGTAATAAAGGTTGCAGAGTGGCTTACTATATATCCAACCGAACCATTTTCTTTAAGTAACCCTTCGGCACGTAATAGGAACAGCGTACATAAATCGAGTTGGCCTTCGCCATATTCATAGGCCAAAAGCGGGGAAGTGCGATTGTCCTTGAGATTTGACCAAAAATTTCCCACAGACTTCATCGAGTGGTTTGCATTCCACCACGCGCTTTCCATCTCGGGAGTCAGATTGATGAGCTCCTGTCGCCTGGATTTCTTTTGACTTTTTGCAGTTGACATAAAGTCTGGGTCAAAGGCTGGAAATACCCCTTTGTCTTTCGCACCTACCACCTTCCAGGGCGGATTCCCCAATATCGCACTAAAGCCATTTTTCATGATGCTTGAAAATTCGAGGTCAGCATGAAAAAAGCCCATGCGCTTTGCAACTTCGAGCGCAGCGCGGAGTGAGGCAAATTGATTTTTACTAAGCGCTCCCATTTCAATAGGCTTTTTCAAATTTGAGGTCAGGAGTACGCTTGCTGTGGCGTGATAATCGTAACTGCACAATCTGAGACGTGGGACAGTTCATTTTTAGTTTGAGATTCTTCGATAGGTAAAAATCAATCGGAGGAATTTTATGGCGAGCCCATCATCAGTCGAAGATACCCTTGTAGCCCTTA